>DUPG01000017.1 GCA_012838425.1 Clostridiales bacterium
AACCTATGCCCATAATACCCAACAGGAATTCTTTCAAATCCATATGATTAAAAAATTCGCAACATAGCCGAAACATTATTAGATGCGGATAGAATTGCCACAAGCCTTTTTGTTACGGTTCTATGGCTGTAGGTATGGCTATATATCGAGTGGGTTGCCAAACAAGCTCTGAGAGGTTGAGCTTTGGGCGATAGGGAGTCCGTACAACATACGGGTCAATGATAATTTCGTCTTTCCTTTTGAGATAGGATAAAAAGACGAGCAGTTCTTGCTTATCGGTATTGAACATGTTTTTTCTCCTTTCATAATTCCATAAAAGACCCATGAAAAGAAAAACTCATCGTTGCCGATGAGTAATAAAGCAAAATATTACACATCGGCTCAGCCTTTAGCACCTTACAAAACGCAGGTTGCTGGGCGATTAACGGGGCTGTCCCTACCGCCACTCTTCATGGTAATTGCATTGTAACACAGTTTATCGGGTTTGTCAACCATTTCTGGGGCTTTTTACTTAATCAGTAAAAAATAATTGAAAAAAGCTTATTTTAATGCTATAATTTTGTTTGCAAGGCTGACTCTATGTTTCGCTACATTATGCTTCACTCCAAAAAGGAGAAAAATAAGTATCCTGAGCGTACATAACTAACACAAGCCTTGCAAATAAAACCTGCGAGGCTTTTTGTTTTGAACTGAACTGATATAGTATCTTTTTATGTAGCGAAACAATACCTCTCACTCCCACTCAATAGTTCACTATGGCTTGTAAAAAGCCTTATGCTATGGGAGTTATTTAATACATTTGCCTTATGTGTATCACTATAGCGAACGCAATATTTTCACTAACTGTGATTACTACTATTATGGCTTATTAACAGTGTTCTACTGTTATCTGTATTGAATATGGTAGCGTTATTATATGTTTATATGAGAATACTTTTTATTCGCATAAACAGGATAATTTGGTTTCTCTTTTTATAGGGATTGTTTCGCTACATTATACTTCACTCCAAAAAGGAGAAAAGTAAGTATTCTGAGCGTACATAACTAACACAAGCCTTGCAAATAAAACCTGCGGGGCTTTTTGTTTGCACTCCCCCATACTATATTTCCCATTTAATAATCTATCCCTTTATATTATAATTGTTTTATGTTATAAAGGAGGGCTGTATATGGATTACAGAAAGCTTGGAAAAACAAATGTGTCGGCGTCGCTGCTGGGGTTTGGCTGTATGAGATTTCCCACAACAAAAGGTGGAGAAATAAACTCCGCCGAAGCGGAAAAGATGCTTGATTTGGCGTATAGCAAGGGCATTAACTATTTTGATACCGCCTATGTGTATCATTCCGGCAAAAGTGAGGAATTTGTAGGCAAGGTTCTTTCTAAATATGAAAGGAGCAGCTACTATATCGCGGACAAGCTTCCCTGCTGGATGATAAACTCGCTTGATGACGCGCAACGCATATTCAACGAACAGTTACAAAGACTGCAAACCGACTATATCGATTTCTACCTGCTTCACTCATTGGGCAAGCAAAGCTGGGACAAGATGGTGGAAATTTGCGTTCCGGAGTTCTGCGAAAATCTGAAAAAGCAGGGTAAAATCAAGTACTTAGGCTTTTCATTTCATGATGAATACAAGGTGTTTGAAGAAATTTTAACAAGCAGGGAATGGGATTTCTGCCAGATACAGCTCAACTTTATGGACATAGAGCACCAAGCGGGAATGAAAGGGTATGAGCTTGCCGAAAGATTAGGAGTACCGCTTGTGATAATGGAGCCATTGAAAGGCGGAATGCTCGCTTCCTTACCCGAAGATATAACCGCGGAGCTGAGAAAAGCCAATCCGAACGCCTCCATAGCCTCATGGGGACTAAGGTGGATAGGCAGTCTGCCGAATGTCAAAGTAGTTCTCAGCGGAATGTCGGCAATGGAGCAGTTAGAGGACAATCTAAGCATTTACAGCGACTTTAAGCCGCTTAGCGACGAAGAACAGCAGATGATTCGCAGGCTGTCCGAAGCCCTCAGAAGCAAGATGAATAACGGCTGTACCGGCTGCAAATATTGCTTGCCCTGTCCTGCCGGAGTAAATATTCCTAAGAATTTCAGTATTTGGAATGAATACGGTATGTATCAGAACAAGAGGATAGCCGCTTGGCAATGGAAAAATAATATTGACGACAAGAGAAAGGCGAAAAACTGTGTATCGTGCGGTCAATGCGAGGAGGTATGCCCTCAGAACATCAATATACGCGAGGATTTGAGCCGTCTGCAAAAGGAATTGGATAGCGTGGTAGAATCCCTGAAAGCAAGCTCTAAATGAAAACGAACATGAAATTAAGCAGGAGAATAGCGCTGGGAGGATTGTTTATAGCATTGTCTGTAATGCTCCCGCAGGCAATCCACCTGTTTGGTGCGGCCGATTTAGGCAGAGCATTGCTTCCCATGCACATACCGGTAATGCTGAGCGGCTATGCTTTAGGTCCGTTTCTCGGGCTTATAGTCGGTGCTGTTTCTCCTATTTTAAGCAGCCTGTTAACCAATATGCCCCCGTTTGAAAGACTTGGATTTATGGTGCTTGAGCTGGCGGCATACGGATTCATGAGCGGACTGTTATACAAGACCCTCAATTTACGCAGATTTAGATTCGGTGTAATCCTCTCGCTTGTATGCGCTATGATATTTGGAAGGCTGGTGTATGCCCTTTCATTATTTGTTGCGGCTGATTTACTGGACATCGCGAAAGTCGGCCCCATAGCCGCGTGGGAAGCGGTAACTGCTGGCATTATCGGAATAGTAATTCAGATTGTATTCATACCTGCGATGGTTTATCTGCTGCAAAAGCTACGGGTCATAGACAATTTTGATTCGGCGCAAAAGGATTCCTAAGCAAGCGGGTTAATCTGATTGGCAAATGAAAAGAAAGTAGAGATTTGAAATATGACAGACTCACTTGAAAGGGCGGTAAAAAAGCTGCATGATACGGGTTGCGCCTTGGTGGTGGTAAACGGGGCTGTGGAGCTATCCTCCGATAATACGGGGCTGAAACCGCTTATAGATATTGTAAAAAACACGCCCGAAATTCTCCGCGGTGCGTCTGTGGCTGACAAAATCGTAGGCAAGGCAGCTGCCATGCTTCTTTTGTATTCGGGAGTGAAGGAAGCATATGCGGAAATCATCAGCTCGCGCGCCATTCCCGTATTAGAGAACGCCGGCATAAGCTATTTTTATAATAAGCAAGTGCCTTTTATTAAAAACAGGGCCGGCAACGACCTCTGCCCTATGGAAAAGCGCGTGCTGGATATTGACGACCCCAATATAGGCGCGGA
Organism: Clostridiales bacterium; assembly: GCA_012838425.1. Classification (GTDB taxonomy): domain Bacteria; phylum Bacillota; class Clostridia; order Christensenellales; family CAG-138; genus DUPG01. Next base: position 3,328 of record DUPG01000017.1, read on the forward strand.
GCTGCTGCTAAATCTGTAAGCACAGGCAACAGGATTTGTTAAGCGCAGACAAGCGAGTTTGATTTTTATATCGGGTACAAACACCCAAGGCAGGTACAGCAAGAACTGCTTCATGCAACCGTGAACTGCGATTTGGCTGCAAAGAAGTGTAACGCGGCAAGACACGCAGAATATGTGCAAACAGGTAGAATTGACAAATGCTTTTTCCCTGCCTTGAGAGAAGAATGCGATTATTGATCTGTTACATATTTTTCTTTACTTGCCCAATACCGTTTCAAAATATGGGGTTAATGCGGGATTAACATTTTTCCACCACTCGTGATAGTATTTCACGCAATCCTCGCCAAAGTCTTCGATATTGCGTTCTCTAAGATTTATAATTGACATATCAATAAGTGATGAAGAATCCCCATGGAATCTATTGCTTGATGCAATAATAAACTTTTCCTGCGTTGAGCGCTGGTTTTTCTTGTTCCGCATATATACCATCTTCTCCTGCAAGCTGAATTTCTGAATATTTTTCTTTCTGATTCCCTCGAACACTTGATTGAGGCTTGGGCATCTTCCGAAATACTCCGTGTCGCCTATACTGTGCTTATATGTAACTTGCGTATATACCCAATAGGCTGTGCCGTTCGGATAAATCAGCAATATCGTAGACTGTTTATACTCTTTACTCAATGATATTGCGAACTTTCGCAGGCTTTCCGCATAGACCTTCGGAGCATACACCAGCAATGCGCTTTGATTGAGTTTTTCGTATATTTGCGCAGCGCCGTCAAAGCTGTTTCGAATTTCGTCATAGCCCATGGCGAAGTGGGCGGTGTCAATCTTCATGGTGTTAATAACATTTATGTCCGTGAGATTAACCGGCTCATCGGCGGAAGTGGTTGACGGTAACGCCTTATCTCCAATTCTAAACGCGCTTATGAAAGCCATCGCGTGATTCCGTTCATAATGCTCTGATAATCTTATCTCGCAGTCCTCCTCAGGCGTATTGCCTTTACTCATAAAGGAGGGGCCCAATAAATAACCGTCTTCTCTGCTGTCCTCTCTGTACTTATTGGGCCTGCACCATTCTTTTAGCACTTCTTTACCGTATTTCCTCAAGCGATTCTTGAAAAGATTTGAGGAATAGTATGCAGAAACAGATGAGTAATTCCTTGTAGAATTGCTATGTATCCGAAAATCCTCACTTAAAACCAGCTCGTTCAGGGTTTCTTTCGTGGTTTTGTGGCGAATCTCAATATCCACGCGATATTCTTCCGCTAATGCTGTGGCTAAGTCAAGCGCCCATTTCGCGTTTTTTTCATATGCAAGGAAAACAATCACCTGCTTGGTTTCCTCATCATTGAACGGATTGACCTTAAGCGATAAGATGCTGCCTGTTTCGATTTCCGCTAATCCTGCATAGTGCTTCGCAATGTGCTCCATTTGTTCGTCAAGTATGGGCAGGAATATTGCCATATCACCTTTCTCGAAACGCTCTGTCAGCCTTGCAACTGATTCATCGAATGTATCGTATGTCTTGAATTTCCTCATGTTATGCCTCCTGTTGTTGTATTTGTCCTGAATACTGCTGAGTAATACGCCTCGCAAATGCGTGCAATATACGAGGCTTTGGCGTATCGCTGCTTATCTCCGTCTTTATACAACAGTCCCACCGCCGTGTCCCCGCGAGCGACTATCCTGCCGTAAACGTCGCGCGTTACATCAAGGGCATTGTCGTATCTGCCTAATATGCGGCCATGAAAGTCCTTCACGACCTTGTTGCCGCTGCTGTCCGTTTCGATTTTGCCTAATATGCTTTCGTGGAAATCGCGAATTACATTAACCGCAGCCATACTTTTACCTCCTAAAAAATAAAATGTTGCATATGTTGCATGGGAAAACCGATAACATAGGCTTATTTATATGGACTATGACCCATGTTAGACATGAAAAACAGACTTGCCATATTAAATCCTCCTCTCGTTTTCGAGAGACGGATATAGAAAAACCCATCGTCGTCGATGGGTGGTGTAATAGACATATTGCAAATTGCAAGTATTCTACCACCCATAGACTCAGCCATTAGCACCTTGCGGCTCACCGCAGGTTGCTGGGCGTTTAACGGGGCTGTCCCTACCGCCACTCTTTATGGTGTGCATTTAACTATGCAAGTGTAGTGTCGCACAATAATATATAGCTGTCAAGTGCTGTTTCGGTGAATTTTCCGAAATTCAGTACAATAATTCACCATGAAATTAAGAATTTGGTATTACTCTGTTGAAGTGTAATGAAATGTCATGAGATCAATATTGATTATGAATCATAAGTTTTTCTTCATTCTCTTTTTTAGGATAGCATATTTGGAGTACTATTTGCTTATGTTGGGTTGTCACTATAACTGTATATACGGGAGTTTTTCTATATACTTGCTTTTTTGCTGGTGGTAGTTATCTTTTGCGTATGGTTGCATTTTATTGCCTCATTGTTGAAATTTGTGCATCCATAAAAAACTTCTCCATTGCTTTGATTCATTCTAACAATCATGTAGCCATCTGCGCACTTTGGACACTTAAAAATATCATACATATTGTCGCGGCTGTTAGTCATAAAATCGCATATCTCAGGCTCATTGGTGCACATAAATAGCATCAAGCCGTAGTTTTTGTTAAACTCCTGTTTTAGCGGATAGTTGCATACAGGACAACGAAGGCGGAATTTCTCTTTGATATGAAACTTTAGGTTGTCAGGATATGGAATGTTAGCGTCTTTAATCAATTCTATGAGAAATCTTGAGGGGCGGTTTTCGGATGTTATAATATAAACATAGTTTTTTGTGCGGGTAAGTGCTACATAAAACAGTCGGCGTTCTTCAGCAAAAGGTATAGTAGTATCTTCATGAACCACTAACTTCATAATCGGGTCGTCCTCTATTTGACAAGGGAATCCAAACTTATCCTCTATAATATTCAGCATTACTACATTATCATAGCCGAGCCCTTTAGAGCTGTGAGCAGTCATAAAGTGAATATTTGCATTGGGATATTTTACGCTTCTAATCCGCCTGTTAGGCAGTTCTTCGAATAATTGGGTTCTCACAAGATTATCAAAGTCAAAATTAAATCTGCCCAATAAAAGAATAGAGGATTCTATACCAAATTTATCAATGATTTTGCCTATCGCCTCTTCAACTTTTTCTGCATGTGCTTTCATAGGCTTGTTTGTGTCGTTATAGGCAATAATTTGAACGGGGTTTTCAAGGCGTTTGGGAGAAATCAGCTGCTTCTTTATCTGTGAAGAATTCTTCTGCACGAAGTTGCCCGCAATGTCTATGAGCTGCTGTGAATTGCGGTATGTGTGAGTGATTTTCAGCTCTATTCCTGACCCCATAAGCTCTATAAACTTTGTGAAAAGACTTATGTCCGAGCCGGCGAACGCGAATATCGATTGCCAGTCATCGCCTACAGCCACAACCTTCGCCTTGGTTATTTCTGATAGCCGCTTTGTAAAGTCAAATCGCTGGCGGGCGATGTCTTGAAACTCGTCAATTATTATGTATTTATAGGATAGCTCAATGTGTTGATTCTTTATCTGCCGCAAGTAAAAATTCGCGTCGTTAATCATATCCGCGAAATCAATTTTGTTGGTGCGTTTAAGCTCGGATTGATAGTAATTATAAACTTGCTCAGCAATGTCAAGGAACAGTAGTGTTCGCGGATTATCTGTTTTTTTACGCAAAAGCTCAAAACCGTCTGCGCTATGGTATCCTAGGGTCTTATAATGCTCAATGAACTCTTTCAGGAAGTTTATGAATTGGAATATGTATTTGTCTTTACTAGTCTCAACGATTTTTTCATAGACTTCCTCAAAATTGCGTTGCTTTAGTATGAATCCCTCATTCTCCAATATCTCTTTCAAGTGCTCAATTAAGGGTCTGTTGTCATTATATGCTGACCATGTATTTAGCAGAGTGGTACCTAATGCTTTGTGCAATCGAATTTTGTCGTTTATGCTTTTTTTGTATTTCGCAAGCTGCTTGGGGGTGAACCTATTGTTCTTGCCGTTTTCGGTTAAAGCATAATGTTCTAAATATGCGACATGCTCACCCTGTCTTATAGTGAAATCAGGTGTGTACTTCTTTTTTGAGTTAAAGCTGCAGGGATATTCAGCTTCATATTCGTAATCTATGCCGTTCAGGTACAAAAAGTTAGCGATTTGCACTTCTTGAGCTGAACGCAAGTGTTCGCCTGTTAGTGTCTTAGCCCTTCTTGTGCGCTGATACTCTACTTTCTTGATGTATTCGCCTAAGTCGCTCTTCAGTGTTTTATAATCCATTGCTGCTTTGTATTCGTGATATTGATTCAGTGAGCTGAAATCTTTGCAAAAAACTTCCTCAGGAATATTAAAATAATAGCCTAAGAACAATACTAAATTCTGCAGCAAGGGTTTATTGTCGAAAATCGTTTTTTCCAATATATCAAGTATTATTTTTGTATAATTTATGTTAACATCAGGCGGCTGAGAACTGAAATCCCTTACCAAGTCAAATGCAAGCTTATGAAATGTGCAAATCTTAACAGGTATTCCTAATCCCTGATTTATTCGTTCCTTTAATTCTTCAATAGCTTTGTTAGTATATGAAATAACGATTATCTCTTCGGGGTTTATGTGCTTTTTTTCTACAAGATATTTTACTTTGGCTGCCATTGTAGTAGTCTTTCCTGCTCCGGCGCCTGCAACTAACAAGCAATAGTCATCGTCTATTATAACCGCTCTGCGTTGCTCATCATCTAATACAATATTTGGGTCGATGCTTTTTAGCATGTTATCAAAATACTCTTTTTCGCGTTCTAACTCCTGTTCAACATAATTGGAATTATGAACAGCTATATCCTCTTCAAGAGTGCTGTATCTGTGAATAAACCTTTCCAAATCTTCTATATTTACTCTATATTTGAGTACATTCTTTTTAATGCGATGCAGCACTGAGCTGTTATTTAGCTTCTCGAAGTATGCTGAATATGTATTTATTAGGTGTTCCTTCTTCTTTGATGATATGTAGCTTTGCTTGAATAAGCTTAAATAATCTTTATCAAAAGAAATAAGTACATTGCCGATATTGGCATAATCAATTTCGATAGGTCGGTTGCTTGTTTCATAAAAGTACTCCGCAGGCAAACCGCAGTGTGGGCAAGCATTTGCCCTATCAGAAATCATATTCTTACATTCAGGACAAGCTATAAGTGCCATATTACTCCCTAATATCCACACCAAGCGTTCTCAAGCGGTTCTTTACTTCATCTATGCTGCATTTACATGTTACAGCGATTTCGTAAAGTGGAACATCTTTATTATATAAATCTAATAGCGTAATGTCTTGAGCCTCAGTCCATACTTTTTCAGCCGAAGTCTGCGGCGAATTTGCTTGTGTGTTGGTTATTTTCAATTTTGGTTCCTGAGCATGCCTGATTATCAAATCAAGATTATCCACTATGAATTTTTGCGCGTTTTCATTGTATGTGTTTACATTAAATACGCCGTATATGCCGTTACGAGATTCAACAGCGATTCCTATTTCATAGCCCTTTAATGTGGCAAATCTTTTGTTACGCCCTCTTGCATCCCTTTTAATTTCTAAATATCCATGTTCTAAAAGCCAGTTAGTAATCCACACAGCGTTGAATTTTTTGCAGTTGTTTTCCGCTGTTACTGCATTTATTTTATCAGTTATTTGACCAACTAAGACCTTGCGCTCTATTGGCAGAATCTTCGCTTTCTGCTCCTCAGTGATGAAAAACGGTATTGAAGTTTTATTCTTCCCAATAACACCGCTGTTTGCAATCAGTTGGTCTAACACTTCCACAACGTAGAAGAAACATCTTGATATTCGAATATTATTAAGTATTGAATCCTGCTCTATACATGTGTTGCTAATCGGGTCTATTCCATTAGCTAATTTATGAATATACATTCTCGCCCTTTTTAACTTTTCGAATTCGCTCATAATAACTCCTTCGCTTGTTGGAATATCTTGTATAATGATAGCATTTTATATGACTTCATGCAAATTTTATCGAAACCGGTTTATCGTATAATCTTCTGTCAATACTATACTCACAGAATATATGGAGGTATATATGTTTAATCAAACCGATTCATACTACGAAAATCTAAGCATAAAGAACGCGCTTGATGAGTGGCAGGCGGCGCGAACACGCTTCAACACAGCCACCGACCCCAAGATGATTGAGCTTGCGATATATCAGATGCAATCAGCGCAAAAGCGATTTGTGTATCTGTTGAAGGAGAAAGCAGGGGAAGGGAAAGGGCTTGCGCCATGAAGACACTCTTTGCGTGAATAAGACTGCGGTTGCGTTGCCGAATGAAGTTAATGGTAGAGTGGGCGCTTGAGGCGTGAAATTATTATAATAGGTGGTAATATTGCACTTAGCGCAATATTACTTTTGCTTCGATAGTGTTGGGATTCCGAAGGGCTTAGCCCTTTGGCGGGGCTTGGGGCAATGCCCTAAAATTATGCACAGAAATAATAAAGGGGCTTGCGCCCCTTCAGCTTATGAATTCTTAATAACCCTTGCGATAATCTCCACCGCTCTGTCCATCTGCTCTTTGGTGTGGGTTGCGGTAAGGCTTGTGCGCAGCAGGCACATTCCTTCGGGAACAGCGGGCGGCAGTACGGGGTTAACGTACACGCCTTCGTGCAACAGCTTCTTAGCTATAACCAATGTGCGCTCCTGAGTTTCGGTCAATATGGGAACGATAGCGGTTTGACTCGGCAGCACAGGCACTCCGTTGCTTTCTAAGCCCTTCCTGTAATATTCGGCGATATCAGCTAAACGCTTCACTCTGTCGGGCTCGGACTTCAATATCCTGAGAGCCGCCAAAGCAGCCGCAGCATTCGCAGGAGGAATTGACGCGCTGAAAATAAACGGACGCGACTTATGCTTTGCGTAGAACAGCACCTCATTGCTTGCCGCAACACAGCCGCCAAGCGAAGCCAGCGACTTCGAGAATGTGGTCATAATTATGTCCACATCATCGGTAACGCCATAGTAGTTCGCTGTGCCTCTGCCGCAATCGCCAATCATTCCAACGCCATGCGCGTCGTCAACCATCAATGCGGCCTTGTACTTCTTTTTCAGCTCTATAATTTCAGGAAGCTTCGCAATGTCGCCGCTCATTGAGAACACACCGTCTGTTATAATCAGCTTCGGCGCGTCTGCGGGAATGAACTCCAAGCGTTCGCGCAAGGAATCCATGTTCGAATGCTCATACTTGAAAACCTTCTTCGCGAAGCTCAAGCGGCAGGCGTCTATTATGCTTGCGTGATTTTCAGAGTCGTTGATAATGTATGTGTGTCTGTCAACAAGTGCTGTGATGATTCCCAAATTCGTCTGGAAGCCTGTCGAGAATGTCAGCGCGGCTTCTTTTCCGAAGAAATCCGCAAGCTCGCGCTCCAGCTCTTCATGTAGAACGAGTGTGCCGTTCAAAAAACGCGAACCCGAACAGCCTGTGCCGTACCTTTGCAACGCCTCCATAGCCGCTTTGATTGTGCGCGGGTCATTGGTTAAGCCCATGTAGTTGTTTGAGCCTAACATTATCGTGCGTTTGCCGTCTATTACAACCTCTGTGTCCTGAGCAGTTTCAAGCGCGTGAAAATAGGGGTATATTCCCGCATCAATAGTCTGCTTGATATACTCAACATTCTTAATATCATCGAATAATTCCAAATTAAACTCCTTATAATTACAAATTTGACTGCCAAGCAGCCACTAATAAACTACTTTATTATACAACATTTTTTGTGTTTAGCAATGGAAAATGATGATTGATATAATAGTGTGGAGTGTGGAGTGTGGAGTGTGGAGTGTGAAGTTTTGTGTTTGTGGTTTGAAATTATTAAAAACGAAGCACAAAGTGCAAGTGATAAAAAATGAGGACGCGTAAATGCGTCCTGCTATCATCAAAATGTTGCGCGTGGTGCGATATTTTACAACCGAAGGCTATTGCTCATTATCCGTTTCTTCAATATCCGTTTGCTCCTCGGCCTGAATCTGCGTCGCATTGCTTATAGGCTGCGCGTATTGTGTTGTATATTGGTTCGGGTTTTCTGTGAAGCTCGGGTTTGTGCCTGTTTGCTGCGCAAAGAATTCATTGCTTTTCTCTAACATGTGCTTGTTGAATTTTATGCCGGCAAATACGCCTTGAATCACTAAGGAAACAATTACCAAGTCGAATACTATGTTTATGTATAGCGAGCGGAGCTCCTCAGAGTTTCCCTTAACAATAAGGTAGAGTGTAAACAGCGCATCGAGTACCACAAGCACTGTGGCGGCTATCAGCCAGCCGTACCTGTTGGTGTCCTTTGAAGAGAAATAGCATAAAACAAGTATGGCAATGAATACTACTGCAATTACATAAGCACCAATCATGTATTCTTGTTTAAGGAATGGCGCGAGCACAAAAAGCAATTGAGGCGTTGTGGTTGAGAACAGAAAGGTCACACTGCTTTTAGACACTATCAACAGACAGTTTACAAATGTAAATGCGACTGTAATCAAAAGATTCCGACGCGCGGCATTATACTTCTTGAGTAATATGTCTTCCATTTTATTTCCTCTCTTTGATATAATATTTATATAATACGCTTATGAAACAGAAATATCAATAGGAATTTGAAGAATTTTCCGTTTTTAGAAGATAATTATTAGCAAAAGCGTTTATATCATTTAGAAATATTCAGCGGCAATAAGAATATGGTGAGTGTAATAGATACTCTGCGCGGTCTTTTGTGAATAATAGCCTAAGTGCCATCTGCGATACTTTCTAAGTAAATTCCCAAAAGTAAAAACGCCCTGATTTCTCAGAGCGTTCCTTGGGTTATCTTAAATTATTCGATAACTGATGCAACAACACCCGAACCTACTGTGCGGCCGCCTTCGCGGATAGCGAAGCGCAAACCGTCTTCAATAGCTATGGGCGTGATGAGCTCAACTTCCATGTCGATATGGTCGCCGGGTGTAACCATTTCAATGCCGTCGGGCAGCTTAATAACGCCGGTAACGTCGGTAGTTCTGAAATAGAACTGAGGACGATAGCCCGAGAAGAAGGGGGTATGACGACCGCCTTCTGCTGCGGTCAAAACGTAAACCTGAGCCTTGAACTTTGTGTGGGGCTTAATTGAACCGGGCTTTGCTAAAACTTGACCGCGTTCAATTTCTGTGCGTGTGATACCACGAAGCAGTGCGCCGATGTTGTCGCCGGCGATAGCTTGGTCAAGAAGCTTTCTGAACATTTCAACGCCTGTAACAACTGTTGAACGGGTTTCGCGCAAGCCAACGATTTCAACTGTATCCTGAACCTTAACTGTGCCGCGCTCAACTCTACCGGTAGCAACTGTACCACGGCCTGTGATTGAGAATACGTCTTCAACAGGCATCAAGAAGGGCTTGTCTGATGCGCGCTCGGGATCGGGTATTGTAGCGTCAACAGCGTCCATAAGCTCGAAAATGGACTTGCATTCGGGAGCGTCTTCAGCGTTCTTGCCGGCTGTGAGAGCTTCCAAAGCCTGAAGTGCCGAACCACGAATGATGGGTGTGTCGTCTCCTGGGAACTCGTATTCGTTCAACAGTTCGCGAACTTCCATTTCAACGAGCTCTAACAGCTCTTCGTCGTCAACCTGGTCAACCTTGTTCAAGAAAACAACGATGTAGGGAACGCCAACCTGACGAGCAAGCAGTATGTGCTCACGAGTCTGAGGCATGGGACCGTCTGCTGCCGAAACAACGAGAATAGCGCCGTCCATCTGTGCTGCGCCGGTTATCATGTTCTTAACATAGTCAGCGTGGCCGGGGCAGTCAACATGCGCATAGTGACGCTTTGCGGTTTCATATTCAACGTGTGAGGTGTTGATTGTTATTCCGCGAGCTTTCTCTTCGGGAGCCTTGTCGATTTCGTCATAATGCATTGCTGCTGCTTGACCCTTTTGAGCAAGAGTCATTGTGATTGCAGCTGTAAGCGTGGTCTTGCCATGGTCAACGTGACCGATGGTACCAATGTTTACGTGCGGCTTGGTTCTTTCAAATTTCGCCTTTGCCATTTTTGTGTCCTCCAAATATTTTTTGAATTAGTACTATAAAGCAATAGTTATGGCATGGTAAGGTAAGGGTTTTGCTGGAGCGGGTGATGGGAATCGAACCCACATTATCGGCTTGGGAAGCCGACGCTCTGCCACTGAGCTACACCCGCACGGTGCCGCGTCAAAAAAACCGACGCACTATACCGTTTGCACACCGGGTGCGCTTACGCTTTAACATCCCGCCAATGACTTATTAAGCCACCGTTTCCTTGAACAAACCATAATATATGCAATTATAGCCACTATATTGTAATGCGACATAAAATGTTTGTCAACCGAAAATTATAATTTTGCTTTTGGAATTTGGGGTTTTGATATGAGTAGGAGTAGCATATTTGTGAAAAAATATACAATTCACTTGCGCAAATGCAAATAATTATGCTATTTCAACATCAAATATTATATCAGCCTATATCGAATAATACCTCCCTGCGCCTTCCTTCGCTTTTTCCTTCTCAATTACCATGAATTCTTTGATGCCTAAAAGATTTTTGACGCATATTACATGGTCAGGGTCGTTGATTTTATTTATAAGCTCTTCGAATTCGCGACCTAAGCTGGCTTGCAGGTGCGCCAATTCCTTCTTTTTATTGCCAATTATGTACTCAACCGATATATAGTGTTCGTTAATTGTCGGATGAATAGTAAGAAGCATATCGCCCAAGCGCCATTCTGCAAATTCGTCGTTTATTTCAACCTCGCCCTTTGTTACTCCGGTGAAGCAGGGTAGAATCAATTTTGTGTTAGCAAAAGGCTCTGTTGATAGCAGCTTATATTCTATGCTTCGGCAAGTCAGCCTATGCTCTGTATTGTCTATTCTGTTTATAAGAGTGATTGCAGCGCGGTTATCCTCTAACTCAACATTTATGCTTTTATATAGGCAGTCGGTTTTTATGCCGTCAAGCTCAACATCTGTGCAATGTATTTGGATTTGGCATTGCCATAATGTATCGATAAATAAATCAACAGCGTTTAACTGCTTATCCGCTTGGTAAACGAAGTATGCGCTGCTTGGACTGCGCATAAGCAGGTTGAATGCTTCTATGTCGCTTATATTGCTTATTGAAAGCCATTCGGGAATATCAGCTGCTTCTTTCATATCTGTCGCTTTTTCGAGCAATTCTTGGGTAGTGCGCCCCTGCTTTATCTTCCTGAGTGCATTTTTTGCACAAGCGAATTCGGGAATGGCAAGCCAGCCCTTGCTTTTCGCGAACATAGACTTGTCCGCGTCTAATATATACACATGACGCACAGATTGCCTTGTATCGCGATACCATTTCCAGTCGGGTACGCAAATCAGCCCATTATATTCCGAATTTAACACAACATAGCTGTTGGCGTAAACGCCCTTCCTCATCGCCAATATGGGTGAGTGGTATTGAACTCCGTCATAGCTTATCAGTGCGTACATATTTACCTCATTTATCAAATTATTTTTATCAGCTTTTTATGGGGTTTTGCCCTATGCTCCACTTCTTTTCATGTTAAGAAAAGAAGCAAAAGACTATGATTTCATTCACGCGAAGCGTGTATTCATTTAATGCGAAGCATTGTCTTTATTCAGGGGCTATACCGCTGTCTTAATGTGCGAAGCGCCTTTATTTCGGCCCGAATACCAGCCACACAAACACATACGCCGAAGACACAGCGGCCAATGTATAAGGAACGCTCATCTTCATAAACTCTGAATTCTTCACTTCATAGCCTTCCTTGCGCAATATGCCTATGCCTGTTATATTCGCAGATGCGCCTATGGGGGTCAGGTTGCCGCCGAGAGTCGCGCCGCAGAGCAGTCCGAAATAGAGTATTGTCGGGTTTACATTCATTAGGCTGCTCAAAGAAGCGATAACGGGAAGCATAGTCGCAACATACGGTATATTGTCGATGAATGCCGATATAAGCACAGAAGCCCACACGATTATGCTATACATTCTGAAAACACTGCCGCCGCCCAAGGAGTATATAGCGTCTGCAAGCCACTGTATTACGCCCGCGTGCTCTATTCCGGCGATAACTATGAATAACGATGCGAGCAGCAGTATAGTCTGCCAATCCAGTTCCTTAAGCGTATCGGAAATTACATTGTTTTCTTTGCGCAAAATGCTTTCAACTACCAGTCCGATTATGCAGATTGATATACATATTATGCCGTTTATATTATTAACAATCCAGCCCGGCAAAAAGCTTTCAAGGGGCATAAATGAAGCGACTATAAGCAGCAGCACAGTGCCTGTGAGCAGTATTGTGGGCACATAGTCCTTCACCTCGGTAAGCGGCTGCTTTTCAAGCGGCTTGCTGGACTTCTTGAGAAAGAATAGAAGCGTCAGAGTCGCGAGCGCCAAACCTAATTGATTTATGAAGAAAAGCCCCAGCTTGCCTTCATAAACGAAAAAGTCTAAGAAGTTCATGCCCATTGCGCCGCTAAGCATTATCGAAGTGGTATCGCCTACCAGAGTAGCCGCGCCCTCAAGGTTAGAGGCAATTGATATTGCAATAACGCTTGGTACGGGCGAAGTGCCTAACTTTTTGCTGATAGTTACAGCAATAGGCGCAACCATAATAACCGTTGCTACATTGTCAACAAAGGCGGATATTATTCCCGCGAATACCGAAAGCGCTATAATCGCCCACTTCTCATTAGGCACGCGGTTTATTATCATATCCGCAAGCCGCGCAGGCATTTTCGAGAATATGAAAAGAGATACCGTGCCCATAGTGCCCGCAATCATAAGCAAAACATTCCAATTTATAGCGGAAAGCACATTGGCAAGCGGTAAAATTCCTGCCGCAACAAAAACAATCGCTCCAACCGTGGCAACCAACCAGCGCCATTTGGTAAGCGAAATCATAAGCACATATATAGCAACAAATATTATAACTGCCGGAAGCATTTGGGGGGTGATAGCTGGCATTACATTCTCCTTTCCAATATTATACGAACACAATTAGCAATGGTTGGAACTATGTATTCGTATTTGTATAATTATATGTTTTTTTGCGCTTAACAGCAAAGCCGTCAAAACAAGTATAATCTAAAAGCCTCACCTTTTCAATAAGTAATATAGAGGTATATGATAGATATATTGAAGCTGCTTCATTCCCATAACCCGTACTCAATAGCATTGAATTCAGTAAACTTATGTGTAATATGCTTTGTCTTGGCTGTTCAAATGTTTCTTGTCTCCTTTCTTTTCGGGCAAAAAATATTGCCCTTAGGTGCAGGGATTTTCAGAGCTATGTTGCTTCCTGTACCGCCTTTCAGCTTGGGGATATGAGAGCAATATTACTCTCTATCTCCATAATCAGCGGTAAGCTTTGCTAGCTTCATGCCGATAAACCGTACTCAAACGCATTGAATTTACAATTGGCGTGTGTATAATAATACTGTGTTTGTTGTGGTGTTTGTGTTGGTTGGTTTTCCTCCCTAACTGTATCGGGCGACGAAAAGCGTTAAGCCCAAATATGAGGGTTGCAGCCCTCCCAATCGATTTTTAACTCCTTTCAAAAGTGGGGGATATGAGAGCAGTAATTTGTTGCTCCCATATCCCCCGTTAACTATTAAACTTATAGAAGTCAAGCCTAATATTTTTAGTTTATCGTGTTCTGCTACTGCTTAGACAGTTCCAAATGCTCGTTTAATATTTCTTTTAATCATGGTTGCTTTCTTAATACCGGTTAATATTATCGGAATCTGATAGTGTTAACATGACTCGCTTATTTTTCAATGGTTAAAGCTTATTCCGGAAAAACTGAAAAATACGGAAACTTGGGTTCTCGTGTTAAAAAGTTTGGTGGAGATGAGGGGACTCGAACCCCCGGCCTATGCGTTGCGAACGCATCGCTCTACCAGCTGAGCCACATCCCCACGCAAAGACTATTTTACTACTAAGCCATACACAATGCAATAATTGATTTTATTCAGCAGGAATTTCAATATTAAGCTCGTTGCAGCGCTCTATTGCATAGTCGTTTCCCTGCAAAGCGGCTTTAAGCAGCCATTCCTTTGCTTTCTCAAAATCCTTTTCTACTGCAACGCCATTTAGATAGAAAAGCACTGCAAGGTTGCATTGGGCATCTCTGTCACCGTGAAGTGCCGTGCGCTCCGTCCAGTAAAACGCCTTCCTTGCGTCTTTCTCAACGCCCAAGCCTTCGTAATAGAAGTATCCGACCTGACATTCAGCTAAAGCATAGCCCTGCTCGGCAAGCCTTAGGTGCCCTTCGAAGCACTCCTTATACAGCCCTTTTTCGAAATATTCTTTTATTAGCCTGTTGCATTCGTCAAGCTCTTTGCAGGGTTTGTAGTAGTTCATAGTGCAATATGTGAAAAATTGGCGGAAAAAGTAAATCACGCACCCGTTTCTCGATTAAGTCGCCATTGGCGGAAATCCGACAGGTAGCTCCTTCCAAGCAACCCCGCGGCACACCCGCGACATTTCTTAATGCTGCTTCCGTCAGGACCTGACATGGTTCGAAAGCGCAAGTTGCACAGGACTCGGACATCAACACTCCTTATCGACTCCAAGGACCCAACAGTTCCCAACCTCAAAACGGGAATTCAGCCCTGCTGTAGCGGATTGCAGGTTCAGGGCACCGCTAACTCCCCGCTTAGCGTGATTGAATAATTATAGCATAAGCGATAATAGTTTTCAAGGTGATTGTTTGCCCTAAGAATTTCCCCTTGCATTACACAAATTTATTGCTATAATATTCCTTGTGCGAGGGTTGAATATGCTTTGTGTAGCTTAACTTACAGCATACGCCTTTGTGCGAAAAATATATTTTGCTTTCCCCGATTTTTTTGCATGATTGTACTTGACAAGCTAAATTGTGTGTGTTAAGATTTAATGCTATGTATAATATGGGGAAGAAGTGATTATTTAACAGACGATGGTTTATCCTGCGATAAGCCTTCGTTTTTTATGTCGCTTCTGTCTGCTTTTTCCCAAAACAGTATAGCTTATACAAAATTTGGGAAAGATATACATGCACCTAAAATTTAACAGAGGAGTTGAATGCGATGGTACACGAAGTTCAGTATGGTCTGCGCAAGCGTATGAGCTTTTCGAGAATCGACGAGGTGCTGGACATTCCCGACCTTATCGAAGTACAAAGAAATTCGTATCGAAGGTTTGCTGAACATGATTTGAGGGAGGTTCTGAACGATTTTTCACCTATAACCGACTTTTCTGGCAACTTGGTATTGGAATTTGTCGATTACTATATCGATTTCGATAATCCCAAGCACACCATTGAGGAATGTAAGGCGTATGACGCTACATATTCCGCCCCCTTGCGGGTAATGGTAAGGCTTATCAACAAGTCCTCTGGCGAAATAAAGCAGCAGGAAGTCTTTATGGGCGACTTCCCCATTATGACACCACAAGGCACATTCATAATCAACGGCGCAGAGCGCGTTATTGTCAGCCAGCTCGTGCGTTCCCCCGGCGTTTACTTTTCACATAGCTACGACGCTTTGGGCAAGAGCCTATATTCTGCTCAAATCATACCCAATCGCGGCTCGTGGCTCGAATACGAAACCGACAGAAACGAAGTCATGTACGCTAAGCTGAACCGTCAGTCAAAGGTACCCGTTACGGTTTTGCTTCGCGCATTGGGCATAGGCTCAAATGCGGAAATTCTTGAGAAGTTCGGTGAGGACGAAAGGCTGCTGGCTACTCTCAGCAAGGATACGACAGACAGCGTAAGCAGCGCCCTCATGGAGATATACAGGCGCACAAAGCCTGATGAAGCCGCAACAGACGACGCGGGCTTTAACCTCTTAACCAGCTTGTATTTTGACCATCGCTATGACTTGGCGCTTGTTGGGCGTTATAAGTTCAACAAGAAATTAAGCTTGTCAAAGCGTATAAGCGGGCTTATTGCCGCAGAAACGGTTACAGACCCGAACACAGGCGAAATATTAGTCGATGAAGGCAACACAATAACACCCGAAATAGCGCTTGCAATAGAGAATTCGGGTATTGAAGGCCTATACATATTCGATACGCACGGGGAAAAGTTCCGCGTATTAGGCAACCGCTTTGTTGACGCAAGGTGCCACTTGGATTTCGACCCCGATGAAATAGGAATTGACGAGTTAGTTCACTATCCTGCATTGATGAACCTTTTAGGCGAATGCAGGGATATGAGCTTAGATGAGAAAAAGGATTTCCTGAAAGCGAATATCAACGACCTTATTCCCCGCAGAATCATTTACGATGATATATACGCTTCCGTAAACTACCTCATGGGCTTGAACCATGGCATAGGCAAGATAGACGATATAGACCACCTGGGCAACAGGCGCGTGCGTTCGGTTGGCGAATTGCTGCAGAATCAGCTCCGTCAGGGCTTCAGCAGGCTGGAGCGCACAATAAGAGAGCGTATGAGCTCGCACGACTTAGACGCCATAATGCCCTCTAACTTAATAAATACGCGTCCGGTAATGGCGGCTATAAGAGAGTTCTTCGGTTCCTCTCAGCTGTCGCAGTTCATGGACCAAACAAATCCCTTGGCGGAGATCACATCAAAGCGCAGGCTGTCGGCATTGGGCCCGGGCGGCTTGAACAGGGAGAGAGCGACATTCGACGTGCGCGACGTTCACTATTCGCACTATGGCAGAATATGCCCCATTGAGACCCCTGAAGGTCCGAATATCGGTCTTATAAACTCATTGTCAACATATGCGCGCATCAACAAGTACGGCTTTATTGAAACCCCGTACCGCAGAGTTGACCAAAAGAACCACATGGTAACCGACGAGGTTATATATATGTCGGCGGACGAGGAAGACGACCTCTATGTAGCGCAGGCGAATGAGGTGCTTGTAAAGGATGAAAACGGCAAGCTGTGGTTCGCCAACAAGCGTGTTATTGCAAGGTATAGGGACCAGATACTTGAAGTTGACACCTCGCAGGTTGAATACATGGATGTATCGCCCAAGCAGTTAGTATCAGTCGCGACAGCTATGATACCCTTCTTGGAGAATGACGACGCGAACCGTGCTCTGATGGGCTCTAACATGCAGCGTCAGGCAGTTCCGTTGCTCATTACCGAGGCTCCCATAGTCGGTACGGGAATGGAGTATAAGGCGGCACACGACTCAGGCGTGGTAGTGCTTGCAAAAAATGCCGGCGAGGTTGTATATGTAGGCGCGGCAAGGATAGATATAAAAGAAGATAATGGCGTAATACGCTCATATTCGCTTATAAAGTTTAAGCCTTCAAACCAAGGCACCTGCATAAATCAGAAGCCGCTTGTTAATGTGGGCGATCGTGTAGAAGCAGGTCAGTGCATAGCCGACGGCGCGTCAACAGACCATGGCGAAATAGCTTTAGGCAGAAATGTGCTCATAGGCTTTATGCCTTGGGAGGGCTACAACTATGAGGACGCCGTATTGATAAGCGAAGAGCTTGTGCGCAACGACATATTTACTTCTATTCATATAGAGAAGTACGAAATAGGCACAAGAGACACCAAATTAGGCAAAGAAGAAATCACCGCAGAAATACCGAACGTTGGTGAGGAAGCCTTGAAGAATCTTGATTCGCGCGGAATTATACGCATAGGCGCGGAGGTTCATTCAGGCGATATATTGGTAGGTAAGATAACACCTAAGGGCGAGAGCGACCCCTCCCCCGAAGAAAAGCTGTTACGCGCCTTATTCGGCGAAAAGGCGAAGGAAGTGCGCGACACCTCATTGCGCGTTCCGCACGGTGAGGACGGTATTGTAGTAGATGTAAAGGTATTCACAACACGCGAGAATAAAGACGAGCTGCCTCCGGGAGTGAACGAGCTTGTAAGGGTATATGTGGCTCAGAAGCGCAAGATTTCGGTAGGCGACAAGATGGCGGGTAGGCACGGTAACAAGGGCGTTATTTCACGCATACTTCCCGTTGAGGATATGCCCTTCCTGCCCGACGGCACGCCCTTGCAGATAGTGCTTAACCCCTTGGGCGTACCTTCGCGTATGAACATAGGTCAGATATTGGAGCTGCACTTGGGTAAGGCTGCGCACAAGCTTGGCTGGCATATTGCAACGCCTGTATTTGACGGCGCAGCTGAGGACGATATAGAGGAAATGCTGTTAAAGGCAGGCTTCGACCCCGACGGCAAGACTGTTCTGTACGACGGCAGAACAGGCGAACCCTTCGAGAACAGAATTTCTGTGGGCTATATGTACTTCTTGAAATTAGCTCACCTGGTTGACGATAAGATTCACGCGCGCTCAACAGGCCCGTATTCGCTGATTACGCAGCAGCCCTTGGGCGGTAAGGCGCAGTTCGGCGGACAGCGCTTCGGTGAAATGGAGGTTTGGGCATTGGAAGCATACGGTGCGGCCAACACCCTGCAGGAAATCCTCACCGTAAAGAGCGACGATGTTTCGGGCAGGTCAAACGCATACAAGGCTATCATAAAGGGCGAGAATGTTCCCGCTCCCGGTGTGCCTGAGTCGTTCAAGGTCTTGATAAAAGAGCTGCAGTCGCTTGCGTTAGATGTGCGCGTATTGAGTGAAGAAAATGAAGAGGTGCATATTGAGGATGTAGTATCATCATACGAAGATGTGCACTCAATGCCTTCCGTAGTGCCTGCTGAGGACGAGCGCGCAGTATTTGAACAGTCTGCGGACAGCTTCTCAGACGATTTCAGCGACTTTGCGGACGATGATGAAGAAGATTTTGAGAGTGATTTTCTTGTGGGCGACGTAGCTGAGTTCAGCGGCGACAACCTCGAAGATGACGACGAATAAGTAGGCGAAATTTAGGCAAAAACGATGAAGGGAGTTTGTTTATGTTTGATTTAACGAATTTCAAAGCGATTAAAATCAGCTTAGCTTCCCCGGAGAAAATCCGAGAATGGTCGCATGGCGAGGTTACAAAAGCAGAAACAATAAATTACCGCACACTGAAGCCCGACCGCGACGGTCTGTTCTGCGAGCGTATATTCGGGCCCGTGAAGGACTATGAGTGCTCCTGCGGACGCTATAAGCGCAACAATCAACGCTATAACTTCAAGATGGTATGCGATAAGTGCGGCGTAGAGGTTACGCGTTCATCAGTACGCCGTGAGCGCTTAGGGCATATAGAGCTTGCCGCTCCGGTTGTGCACATATGGTACTTGAAGGGCAACCCCTGCTATTTGAAGCTGCTTTTAGATATGTCCCCGCGCGCAATAGAAAAGGTAATATACTTTGCGGCATATGTAGTTATAGATCCCGGCTGCTTGGCAGAGCAGATAGACGATCAAAAATATGTATGGCGCGAGAAGCAGCTGTTGACAGAAGAGGACTACCAAGAGGGCATGCTTATTGCCAAGAAGTATTGCTCCGAGCATAAGGACGCTAAAATGCCCAAGGTCGGCATAGGCGCTGAGGCAATAAAGGAGCTGCTTCTTAAGCTTGACCTGAACAAGCTGTCAGAGGATTTGAAGAAGGAGGCCGCTAATTCAACAGGTCAAAAGCGCACGAATGCTATAAAGCGTTTAGATGTAATTGAATCCTTTATAAAGAGCGGCAACAGACCCGAATGGGTTATACTTGAAGCGCTGCCCGTAATTCCGCCGGATTTGCGCCCCATGGTACAGTTAGACGGCGGCAGATTCGCGTGCAGCGACTTGAATGACTTATACAGGCGTGTTATCAACAGAAACAACCGCTTGAAGAAGTATATGGAGCTGCGTGCGCCCAATATAGTTTTACGAAACGAAAAGCGTATGCTGCAGGAAGCGGTTGACGCGCTTATAGATAACGGCAGGAGAGATAAGCGCCCCGTTACAGGCCCCGGCAACCGTCCCTTGAAGTCATTGTCTAACTTGTTAAAGGGTAAGCAGGGTCGCTTCCGTCAGAACCTTTTAGGTAAGCGTGTTGACTACTCGGGCAGATCGGTTATCGTTGTCGGTCCCGAACTGAAAATGTATCAATGCGGCATACCTAAGGAAATGGCCTTAGAGCTTTTCCGCCCGTTCGTTATAAAGAAGCTTGTCGAAAAGGGCAAGGTTGAAAATGTAAAGGCCGCAAAGAGCAAGTTAGAGAGAGCCACGCGCGAGGTATGGGATATGCTTGAAGAGGTAATTAAAGACCATCCCGTACTGTTGAACCGTGCGCCCACGCTGCACAGATTGGGTATTCAGGCATTTGAGCCGGTACTCGTTGAGGGCAGAGCTATAAAGCTGCACCCCTTAGTATGTACGGCGTATAACGCAGACTTCGACGGCGACCAAATGGCTGTGCATGTTCCATTGTCAATAGAAGCGCAGGCAGAGGCACGCTTTTTGATGTTAGCTGCAAACAACATATTGAAGCCGCAGGACGGACGCCCCGTTGTTTCGCCCACGCAGGATATGGTATTGGGCTGCTATTACCTAACAGCCATAAGAGAAGACGCTAAGGGCGCAGGCAAGATATTCGCTTCATTAAACGAAGCGCAGCTTGCATATCAAACAGGCGAGATTTCCTTGCAGGCTAAGATAAAGGTAATGCTTGAAAAGGAAGTGAACGGCGAAAAGAAGCGTAAGCTCATAGAAACCACAGTGGGCAGGCTCATATTCAACGAAGCTATACCGCAGGACTTGGGTTATGTTGACAGGTCAGACCCCGAATCAGCGTTCAAGCTTGAGGTTGACTGGCAAGTAACCAAGAAGGACCTGAACAGAATCATCGACCGCTGCTTCCGCAGGCATGGACCGGCAAAGACAAGCGAGGTTGCAGACAGGATAAAGGGCTTAGGCTTTAAGTACGCTACCTTGGGCGGTATAACAATAGGCTATAAGGATATTATAGTTCCCGATGAAAAGAAGGACCTTATAAAGCAGGCAGAATTAAAGGTTGCCGAAATTGAGGATAGCTTCAAGAACGGTCTTATAACAAACGAGGAGAGAAAACGCGAGGTTATAGATATTTGGAAGACCACAACCGAAAAGGTGGCGGCTGTGCAAAAGACATCAATGGATAAGTTCAATCCTATTTACATGATGGCACATTCGGGCGCACGCGGCAGCGACAGCCAGATTGCACAGCTTGCAGGTATGCGCGGACTTATGGCTGACCCCTCAGGTCAAATCATTGAGGTTCCTATTAAATCGAACTTCCGTGAAGGTCTTAACGTGCTTGAGTTCTTCATCTCCTCGCACGGTGCAAGAAAGGGCTTGGCGGATACAGCGTTGAGAACCGCGGACTCGGGTTATCTGACGCGCCGCTTGGTAGATGTAGCGCAGGATGTTATAGTGCGTGAGGACGATTGCTTCGTATCGCACAATAAGCAGATAATGGGTATGCCCATAACCGCAATAATGGACGACAAGAAGGTGGTCGAGCCATTTGGCGACAGAATTCTGGGCAGATACACCTCAGAGCCCGTATATCACCCCGAAACAGGCGAGCTTATAGTAGGCGTAAACGAGCTTATCACCTATGAAATAAGGGATAGGATTGTAGAAGCAGGCATTACCAAAATAGAGTGCAGAACCGCATTCAACTGCCGCACAGAGCATGGCGTGTGCTCAAAATGCTATGGCGTAAACTTAACCACCGGCAAGAAGGTTGATATAGGCGACGCGGTAGGCATTATAGCGGCGCAGGCAATAGGCGAGCCCGGTACTCAGCTCACTATGAGAACATTCCATACGGGCGGCGTTGCTTCGGCGGAGGATATTACGCAGGGTCTGCCGCGCGTAGAGGAAATTTTCGAAGCGCGCAAGCCTAAGGGTCAAGCGATATTGACCGAGATTCCCGGAACGGTAAAATTAGATATTACCCCCAAGAAGCGCGAAGCTATAATAACCCCGTTTGACGGTAGCGAATCGCGCGTATATCAGATACCCTTCGGCGCGAAAATCAAGGTAGAGGACGGACAGGCGGTAGAGGCGGGCGAGCCGCTTACAGACGGTCCTATAAATCCGCACGAAATATTGAAGATTCGCGGTATGAAGGAAGTTCAGTCCTACATGCTAAGAGAGGTGCAGAAGGTTTATCGTCAACAGGGCGTTGAGATAGCCGATAAGCACATTGAGATAATAATTAGGCAGATGCTTAAGAAGGTGCAGATTGAGAAGTCGGGCGATACCGATATGCTCCCCGGTGAGCTGGTTGACCGCTTCCGCTTCATGCGCGTAAATGAAAAGGTATTGGAAGAGGATATGATGCCCGCAGAGTGCTCACCCAAGCTGTTGGGTATTACAAAAGCGGCA
The DNA here is from genome assembly GCA_012838425.1 of Clostridiales bacterium. GTDB lineage: Bacteria > Bacillota > Clostridia > Christensenellales > CAG-138 > DUPG01. Next base: position 25,655 of record DUPG01000017.1, read on the forward strand.
TTGGCGACGGATTCGTTCCTGTCCGCAGCTTCGTTCCAAGAAACCACAAGGATACTTGCCGACGCAGCAATTAAGGGCAAGGTTGACCCCTTGTTAGGCTTGAAGGAAAACATTATAATAGGCAAGCTGATTCCCGCCGGCTTAGGCCTGCGCAGGTATCGCGATGTAACAGTTCAGCACAAGTCAGCTCCCGTCGTTGTTCCCATGACTGGCGATGAGGAAGGCTTCACTCCCGACGACCTGCTGAAGAGCGACACTCTGCCGCCCATAAGCAGCTATGAGGAGATAATGAGGCATCTGTCGCAAGAAACCTTTAGTGATGAAGACAAAGAGATGAGTACCGACATTGACACATTGCTTGAGGACTTCGACAAGCTGTTGTCTGAAACCGAAGCGGATACAGACGACGATGCCGCTGCGTCAAAAGAATAAAACCAATTGAGCGAGGGGGCTTCCCTTCGCTCTTTTTGCTGTGGAGGATACTATGGGTTCGAATAATTTTGAGGAATGGTATTACAGATTTTTGAAAAGTCAAGCCGCTGACACTCCCGAAAGCGAAAAGGAAGAGGAGCTGTTGGAGGTATGTAAGGAAACAGCAAAGCTATTACCCGATGAAGGCATTGATTCATTGTATAAAAGTGAAGACTGCCTATTATGCGCAGACGAAAAGGATATCCGCAAAAAGTCCTGCTATGCGCAGACTGATTTAGGGCATGAGCAGCCGAAGCACCGCAAAGACAAGAAGTATTCTCACATATCCTCAGGCGCATATTTGCCTATAAATATTTCGTGCTGCTCGCGCTGCAAGCTCAATTACTTGGCGGTAGATTTGATCCCCGCACTGATCGGCATAATTATAATGGGCATAACCATTATTCTTTTTGGCAATCGTGGTGTGCGCGACGCAATTATAGACAAGGTTGATTTCCTCAACCCTGCCATACGCCCGTTTTTAGTATTCGCATTGATATTTGTAATCACATTGACCATATGCGCGCTGTTGCGCAGGCTTTTATACGATGTTTTTTCAAAGAAGACTCATTTTGACATATTCGAAATAAACGATACTATGAAAATATTGAAGGCGCTGGGCTGGTTCAAGCTGTATGAAAACACAAAGGGTGCACAGCTTGTGTTCGCAAAGGAGCTGCCCAATTACCTTCAAGATAATACAGAACACACTACAAAAGATTCTGAAAAACAAGAAAGCACAGAGGAAGAAGAAACGGAGGAAGTATGAGTAAGCTGTTGTCATTATCGCCTATTAGGCAGAGATTGGCGGAGAGCTTGTCAAAGGCATGGAACAGGAAAATTGATGAATCGGAGGTTATTTGTCCCTCAGAAATAGGACACGCGTCATATTACACGCATACGGTAGAGCAAAGCATAGCAGTCGCTTCCCGCAGGCTCAATGAAGCAGGGGGCGGCATATACGACTGCGCATGGGTAGAGGGCTACTACATAAATTTCAGGCTTTCGCGCTTTTATATGAATGAGCACATCAAAGAAGTATTGAAATCGGCAAAGCCCTTGAAGGACGATTATGTAATATCTGAGGTTTTGAACGAATATGAATATGCCATAGCGCGTATGTATATGCTAAGCACAAAGCCCGCTAACAATGTTGCGGCATTGTTGAACGATAAAATATTCAAGGCGGTATTATTAGCCTTACATTGCAATGACGATATGGGCGACAGGGCGACAAAATTAAGAATCGCCGCAAAAAAATGCTTAGAAGCCATAGACAGAGAGGAATACTATGGCTACATAGGCGATATAGCAAAGTTAGTCGCGCTCTGCTTAGAGCACGCGGCAGCCAATTTATAGAAACAGTTGCATTCGATGTAAATATATATTATAATACTTGTTTATACAGCAGATAAGCAAGTATTAGTATTAGGGAAAGGAGATGATAGTATGGATATAAAGTGGTTAGGGCATTCGTGCTTTATGATGACGGATAAGTCCGGCACACGCATATTGACCGACCCGTATGACCCGTCAATAGGCAAGGAATTAGAGCCGGTTGAGGCGGACATAGTTACTATTTCCCATGAGCATCACGACCACAGCTACCTTCATGCGATAAAGAACAAGCCCGAAATAGTGAATAAAGTAGGCGAATTCAATATAAATGGAATAAGGATACGCGGCTTTTTAACCAAGCACGACGATAAGGACGGGGCGCTTAGAGGCGAAAACCGTATGTATCTATTCTATATAGACGGTATGAGGGTGCTGCACGCCGGCGATTTGGGCGCAATCCCCCCGCAGTCAACATTAAACGATATAGGGGAGATAGATGTGCTTTTGGTTCCCATAGGCGGCACATACACAATAAATTCGTTGCAGGCATTAGAGCTTGCGAATCTATTGAAGCCGAAAGTAGTAATTCCCATGCACTATAAGACAAAGAATTTTATGCCCATGCTCGATGGCGTGGATAATTTTTTGAGGCAGTCAAAGAATTGTCGCATACATAGGCTGAATGAGAGTTTGGCAACGCTTGAGCCCGGCTATTTGGGCGAGGACAGAATATTAGTTCTAAGCGTTGATTGATTGTTTCGTTTTTGAACCTCCTTTCATCAAAAAGCCGTTCGCGGCTTTTTGCTTTTTTGGGGCATGAGGGCACGGGGCACGAGGGCACGTTTACTTTTCTTTGTAAGAAAAGTAACAAAAGAACAAGATATTTTTTTAATTTACTATTTCGGCGTATAAACCAGAGGGATTCTTAGGGCTTTGCCCTTGCCATTTCGGCACACAATGCACCTGTCGTTTCATGTCAGCCGCATTGCGCTATTCGGTTGTTCTTCATTCAATGCCGAAGCATTGTCTTCATTGTGCGTGCATAACACGCATATCTCTCCTCTCTTGCCAAAACCCCCTCATACATGGTAGTATTATTCTATATTGGCGTATGCTGAACAGAAGGGAAATAATATGAGCTTTAACGATTTGAATATTCGCGAGTACATTGAAAAATTAGCTTCAAAGGAGCCCGTTCCCGGCGGCGGCGGCGCTTCGGCGGTATGCGGCGCGCTTGGTGCTGCATTGGCTTCCATGGTGTGCAATCTCACTATTGGCAAAAAGAAATTCGCTGAATACGAGGGCGAGCTTACAGCTATTCTGAATGACGCGCAAAGGTTGAGTGCTGAGCTTCTTCACCTCTCCGATGAGGACGCGCGCGTGTTCGAGCCATTGGCAAAGGCGTATTCGCTTCCCAAAAACACTCCCGAGGAAATCGAGCATAGGGACAAGGTTATGGAGCAGGTGCTGTTGGAAGCGGCAGAGGTTCCGCTTAATATAATGCGCGTTATTGCGGAGGTAATCAAGCTGCACCACAGGTTAAAGGACATAAGCTCCATGCTTGCCATAAGCGATGTAGGCTGCGGAATCATAATGGCAAAAAGCGCATTGTATGCGGCGAGTCTGAATGTATTTATAAACACAAAGGCAATGAAAAATAAAGAAACAGCAGAAAAGCTGAATGCCGAAACTGACGCTTTGCTGCGTGAGTATTCGAGCATGGCAGACGAAGCATTCGAGTTCGTAAACAATAAGTTGAGGTGAATATGAAAATAGCGATTGCGGCCGACCATGGCGGATATGAATTGAAAAACAGGATTGCTGACTATCTTATCGAGTTAGGGCACACGGTAACAGACTTTGGAACGAACAGCGCAGACAGCGTTGATTATCCCGACTACGCGTTTTTAGCTTCAAAGGCGGTTGCGGATAATTCGCACGAGTTCGGAATACTGATTTGCGGCTCTGGAATTGGCATGAGCATTTGCGCTAATAAGGTCAAGGGCATTCGCTGCGCATTGTGCTCCGAACCCGTAAGCGCAAGGCTGTCAAGGCAGCATAACGACGCAAATATGCTGGCGTTGGGCGCAAGGATAATAGGCGTTGAGATGGCAAAAGCTATTGTTGACGCGTTTTTGAATGAGAAATTCGAGGGCGGCAGGCACGAAAAAAGAGTAAGCAAAATAGAGTGCTGCGATATAAATTCATAAGGAGAGAGTATGGCAGAAATATTATTAGGCGCACCCGTATATGAAAAGATAATGGAAGATGTTAAGGCGCGTTGCCGCAAGCTGAAATTAGCAGGCACGCATCCGAAAATGGCGCTGATTCGTTTGGGCGACAGAGAGGACGACAAAAGCTATGAGCGCAACATAGAAAGGGTGTGCGCCAAGGCGGATATAATTACTGAGAAGCATTTGCTTCCGAGGGATATTTCGCAGGATGAGTTAGTAAAGCTTATACATAAGCTTAACAATGACGATACAGTGCACGGAATTATGATGTTCCGTCCGCTGCCCAAGCATATGAACGAAACCTTCGTGTGCCAACAGCTATTACCCCAAAAGGATATCGACGGTATTACCGACGCCTCAATAGCAAGCGTTTTCTTAGGCAGGGGAGAGGGCTTTGCACCCTGTACCGCTCAGGCGTGCGTACAGATGCTTGACCACTATAACATTCCCATAGCAGGGAAGAGAGCAGTTATTATCGGGAGAAGCCTGGTAGTAGGCAGACCGCTTTCAATGATGCTATTGTGCAGGGACGCGACAGTTACAATATGTCATACAAAGACCAAGAACATGGCGGAGATTTGCCGCAGCGCAGACATTCTGATAGCGGCGGCGGGCAAGGCAAGGCTTGTTAATGAGGAATTCTTGTCTGACCGTCAAGTAATAATCGATGTGGGCTTCAATGTTGATGAGGAGGGAAATGTTTCGGGCGATGTGGCGTTCGATATAGCAGAGCCTTTCGTTACCGCAATATCGCCTGTTCCGGCGGGCGTGGGCGGTATTACAGCAAGGCTGCTGGCTATGCACGTTATTGAAGCCGCAACGACAGCGCAAAAAGCAAGGTAGTTTGAAAGGGGGTATTATGCCTGCACTCCATTACGGTTCCGCCGCGATACTGGGATATTTGTTCGGGAATTTGCAGTCAGCCATAATACTGTCAAGGCTATTGCGCAAGCCCGATATACGAACCCGCGGCAGCGGAAACGCAGGTTCTACAAATATGCTGCGCGTTTATGGAGTAACCGCGGGGCTTATTACCCTTATATGCGATTTATTAAAAGGCGTATTCGCGGTTGTGCTTGCAAAATTCCTAATCAGTTTTTTAGGCGGAGATGGCGTAATAGCAGGCGCTATAGCAGGGCTTTTTGTGGTGCTGGGGCATGACTTCCCCGTATTTTTCGGATTCAGAGGCGGAAAGGGCGTAGCTACAACCTTAGGTGTTATGTGGGCGCTTATACCGCCAATTTTTGCAGTGATAATAACTGTGGTTGCTGTGCTCTCAATTGTGTTTACTTCTATGGTATCTGTGGGAAGTCTTGTGGGCGGCATGCTTTTGTTAGGCTTTGCGCTCACCTACCCGAATATAGACCCCGCAACAGCAGTTGTATCGATAATATTGGCGGCATTGCTCATAATTCGCCATACCGAGAACATAAAGCGCATTTTGCGAGGCAAAGAAAACAAGATAACCTTCAAAAAGAATCATAAGATAGGAAATGCGGAATGACTAAAAAGCTGTTTTTTGAAAACCCCAATCAATACGAATGTGAAGCGACTGTAATATCCGTTCGCGAAACCGAAAAAGGCACGGAGATTATAACCGATCAAACGGTAGTTTTCCCCGAAAGCGGAGGGCAAATATCCGATACGGGTTTTATGAACGGGTTAAGAATACTCCGCGCCTATGAACGCGACGGCACGATTATTCATGTGCTTGATGGCAAGGCGACAGGCATAAAAGTAAACGACACCGTAAAAATCGGCATAGATATAGACAGGCGCAAGGACAGCTCTGCTCAGCACAGCGGCGAGCATATACTGTCGGGGCTTGCTAAGAAGCTTTTCGGCGCTGTGAATGTCGGCTTTCATATGTCGGAGGAGTATTCTACGCTTGATTTTGATATAGAGCTTACTAATGAGCAATTAGCAGAGTTGGAAACAGAAGCGTTCAACGAGGTAATAAAGAATTCGCCCGTTACTACCGAAATAGTTGACGCAGACTGCCTAAAAACGCTTTCCTTACGCAAAAAAACTGAGGGCTTGGAGGACAGGGCAGACGAATTCAGAATAGTGTATATAGGCGATGTGGATTCCTGCACCTGCTGCGGCACTCATGTAAATTTCACAGGCGAAATAGGCGCAGTAAAGCTGCAAAAGGCTGAGAAATACAAGGGAGGCACGCGTATTTGGTTCCTGTGCGGCAAGCGCGCACTGTCAGATTATCAGAAAAAGCATAATATCATTGATAAAATAGCCCGCAGTTTCAGCGTTAACCATGACGACGCATTAGATGCGGTTGTCCGTCAAGGCGATGAGTTGCGCGAAGCAAAACGCACGCTCAAGCTAATAATGGCGCGTTATGTTCAAGCCGAAGCCAAGTCGCTCATTGACAACGCACACGAAAAGAACGGCGTAAAAATAATTGTCTATTGCGATTACGAGGGCTTGACAGACATTCGCGTGCTTTCCGAGAATATTCTCAAAACGCGTGCGTGCGCGGTGCTATGCTCAGTCGCTAAGGATTCCGTGCAATATGTTACTGCTGTCAGCGAGGGCGTTACACCAAGCGCTTCCGAGCTCATACAGGCAGTAAACGCGCTCATGAACGGCAAGGGCGGAGGCAGAGGCACTTTCGCGCAGGGCAAGGCGGAGTATAAGAGCAGGTCCCAGTTAGAGCAATGCTTGGCACAGGTAATGGAGTATTTGAAAAAGGCAGTATAGAGGCGTAAAAGGCAGGCGGTTAAATAACGCTGAATGAAGACACGCTACGCCTGATTGAAAATCGTTTTGATTTTGCAGCTGCGCATTGCGCGTTCTTTTGCTGTTTACAGTGTTGAATGGTGAAAAATAAAATGATGCAGGACGCAGATGTGTCCTTTGATGATTAAAAGCTAATAAAAGCTTTACTCTTGTTGTGTGCGGCCATATCTATTGCCCACAATAATTCCACACAAAAGCAAACTCGCATTCACGAAAAAAATATGCTAATATCTCACTATGACCACCAATTTCGATAAAATAAAAGCACGATTAGCGGACAAGATAAACCTGCTGCCCACAGACCCGGGCGTATATAAGATGTTCGACGAATCGGGCAAAATAATATATGTCGGCAAGGCTAAGAACCTGCGCAACCGCGTTCGCACATATTTCCGCAAAATAAACCCTACGGACAGGAACACCACAAAGGTTCGCGCTATGGTTTCGCACATACACGATTTTGAGTATGTGGTTACAAAGAACGAATCCGAAGCGCTTACGTTAGAAGCCAATCTTATAAAGCAATATCAGCCGCATTACAATATTCTTCTTAAAGATGATAAGCACTTCCCCTATATCCGAGTGGATTTGAGGAAGGACTATCCCGTTTTCACGGTAGTAAAAAGGCTTGAGAATGACGGGGCGAAATATTTAGGTCCATATATCAGCACTTTCCTATTGCGCGATGCATTGACAGCCATACGTGACTATTTTCCCGTTCGCCATTGCAAAAAGGATATTGAAAAATCAATAGCCAAGCGTGAACGCCCCTGCCTTATGTACCACATTCATAAATGCTGTGCGCCATGCTCAGGCAATGTTTCAAGAGAAGAATACCATAGGTTAGTAAGCAATGTAATAGACTTTCTGCAAGGCAACACCTCGGAAATATTAGCGGATCTGGAAGCTAAGATGAAAAAAGCGTCAGATGATTTAGACTTTGAAACAGCAGCGGTATATCGCGACAGAATTATAGCAATATCAGCCTTGGCAGAGAAGCAGCAGGCGAGCACCTCAAAGGGCGTGGGCAGAGATGTTTTTGCAGTACATCAGGCTGAGAACGATTCGCTCATATACGCGCTTTTCGTTCGCGACGGCAAGGTAATAGGCACTCAAAGCTATTTCTTAAAGGGCGACGACGAGGAGCCGCAAGAGGTAATAGGCTCATTCCTGAAGCAGTTTTATACATTGAATTCGGATATCCCGAAAGAGATTCTCCTAAGCATTTTGCCCGACGAGCACGAGGCGATCGAGGAATGGTTCAAGGAGCTGTCGGGGCATAGCGTGCACATAGTATTGCCGCAAAGGGGCGATAAGAAGGCATTAGTAGATATGGCAATTAAAAACGCCCAGACGGATTTAGAGAAAAGGCACGCGCTTCAGCGCAGGGCTTGGGAGCGCGGAGAGGGCGCTTTAATGCAGTTAGCGCAGGCGATAGGGCTTGATTATATTCCGACGCGCATAGAGTGCTACGACAATTCGCATCTGTTCGGGCGCGACATGGTTGGCGCTATGATAGTTTTCACGAACGGACAGCCCGACAAAAAGGGGTATCGCCGCTTCAGAATAAAAATGCAGGAGGGCGGCGACGATTACTTAGCCATGCGCGAGGTGCTCACACGCAGATTCGAGCGCGCCCTTAAGAACGACGAGAAATTCATTGAATTGCCCGACCTGATAATAGTTGACGGCGGCAGAGGACAGCTGAATGTAGCATTAGAGGTTTTAGAGCAGTATTCATTCGAGCACATACCCGTAATAGGCTTGGCAGAGCGCAACGAGGAAATAATACAGCCCGACAACCCCAAGCCGTTAGCGTTAGACAGGCACAGTGCGCCGCAACACCTTATAGAGCGAATACGAGATGAAGCGCACAGGTTCGCAATAACATATCACAGGAATTTAAGGTCGAAATCGGCGCTGTATTCCGTTTTAGATAATATCGAGGGCATAGGCGAAAAGCGAAAGCGCGCGCTATTCGATAAGTTCATCACGATAGACGCAATCAAGCAGGCAACGGTAGAGCAGCTTTTAGAAGTAAAGGGAATGACGCGCCCTGCGGCAGAAAAGGTGTATGCGTTTTTTCATAAAGAAAAAGCTAAGAGCGAAGGGGATACGGAATGACGTTTGATGAGCTGAAGCTTCGCAGGCTTACAGAGCAATACCTCATACAGCCTTCAAGCAAATATGAAGTGGTAAAGAATCTTTGCGGAATACAGGCGCAGTTCTTTTCGTATTCAGTTCACGCTGTAAAAATACGCGCAAATGATTTCAACGAAGCCACATTCGCCGACGGACTTGTGCGAAACTGGACACTTCGCGGCACAATGCACCTGTTGTTAGAGGAAGACCTGCCGCTTTTCAAGCATGACGCGCAATATAGGTTCGTGCGCTTGCGTGATACTCTTGAGGGTGATGAACACATAAGCGCAGAGCGTAAAAAATACTTCGCGGATATAATAATTGACAGCATTAAGCAGGGCGTAAACGAGCGCGAAATGATAAAGCAACGCTGCTTTGCTTTGGGAATGACGGCTGGCGAGGCAAAAAGCGTTTTCGACCCTTGGGGAGGGCTTACGCACGCGCTTTGCGATTCGGGAATTATGAGCTACACAGCGGAGCAGGCAAAAAAGTATAAATTAGTTAAGCCCTATATGCCAATGAAAAGCGACGAAGCGCAATTAGAAATTGCAAGGCGGTATTTCACGCACTATGCACCGGTTACGCTTAAGGACGCCGCGTATTTTTTCAAAAAGCCGCAAGCTAAAATAAAGGAATGGCTAAGAAAGCTGCCTGTCGAAATAGTAAATTGCAGCAACAAGACCTATTACTACATAGATAGCGGCAATAGCTATGACCACGACATACCCGCGTGCATATTCTTAGCAGGCTTTGACCCTCTAATGCTTGGCTATGAGAAAACTGACAGCCCCTTTTTACCACTCGAACGCCTGCGCGGAATATACACGCTTACGGGAATAGTGCTGCCCTCAATTCTCCTGCATGGAAAAGTGATAGGCAAATGGCAGAGGAAAGGCAAAAAGCTTGTATGCACATTGTTTGAGCGCATAACTGCCAAGGATAAGAGGCATATCACAGATACCGCCGAGAAGCTGTGGGGCGCCGGAGTGAACATAGTGTTTGAAGCATAGCCGAAAAAACGCAAAATGAGCAAATATGCTTTTTAATAACATAAAACAGCTTATCTCAGATTTCTACATTAGCTTACGAGATAAGCTGTAATTTTATTGCTCGTTATATGCTTTCTTCTCTGAACTTATCGGAGCTTGCGGCGTTCTTCAAAAAAGTGTTGGTGATTTTGATTGAAATATCCACGCCGTTATCGCGTTCATTCTGCTCTACCTCAACATCAAGCCCTGCGCTTCTGAGGTGAGAAATTGCCTCATTCATAGTGTTCATAAAGTAGCGGTAATCGCGCATGACACGAATTATAACGGGACGCGGACGAACGCCCTGCGTGCCGGTCGTATCAAGCGTTTTTGTAACCATGCGCTCGGTTTCTTTTACGGAGAGATTCTTCTCTGTTACCTTCCTGATAGCGTCAAGCTGTGCTTCCTTGTCTTTTAATCGGAATATCTCGCGCGCGTGGCGTTCTGATAGCTGCGAATCGTACAGCGCCTGCATAACCTCGGGGTCTAACTTCAATAAACGCAACTTATTGGCAATTCCCGATTGGCTCTTTCCCAATCTGATAGCCAACTGCTCCTGTGTGAGCGAATAATTCTTAATTAATTCCGCATAGCAGCGCGCCTCCTCCATGTAGTGCAGGTCCTCGCGCTGCAGGTTCTCTATCAATGCCATTAGGGCTGATTCCTCAGTGTCAACATCATTCTGAACGATACAGGGAACGGTGTTGTAGCCAAGCTTTTTCACCGCCCTGAGTCTGCGCTCACCGGCTACAAGCTCGTATATGTCGCCATTCTTCCTAACGGTTAAGGGTTGAATCAAACCAACCTGCTGTATAGACTTAGCTAATTCTTCTAATGCCTCCTCGTCAAAAATCCTTCGCGGTTGGTTAGGATTCGGGATTATCTTATCAACCTCAATGTCCTCAAGCATTCTGTCAGCTTGCGGCATTTTTGATTGTTTGAAGAAATCGAATACGGGCATTTTTTCCTCCATTGTGTTTCATTACGCATCTATATTCGTATATACTAATTATACAGGTTTTAGTGTGTAAAATAAAGTGCAGGCGGGGTCGAAAAATAATATAAATCTATCGAAAGGTGTCGCAAGTCCGTTATGGCGGAATGAAGACAGGCTGTGCCAGAATGAAGCGATGCATGAATGAACATGGGCTGCGCACGAATGAATATGCAGAATACAAAATGAGTTAAGCACAAGCACTGATTCATTGCGCAAGCAAGCATGCTGTGCGTAAGCGCAATATTTCATGTCCGCGGGATATTTCATTATTCGCGCAAGCGGATTGCTTTATACTGCAAAGCGGCAATATGGCAGGGGCGTGTTTCCCCATATTCATTTTTTATTTCTCTTTTCTTGACACGATTCTACAAATATGATAACATTATATAAAATTCGCAGAAATTTGTATAAATTGAACATATGTTTTCACAATTTGTGAAACGCAATTTATACAATAATACCATAATATAAGTGCCTTTGCGCGCTTGAAAGCGGAATTTGCGTTTGCAACAATAGCTTAACGGAGGATTGTAGGACGGAAGAATGGCCAAGCGAAGAAAATCGTCATTTTTGAGATTGCTCTATGTTGTGTTTATTATCGCTTTCACGCTGATAATAGGCATTACTCTGCTTTCTCAAAGGGCAAAGCTCCGTCAGATAGAAAAAGAAATCGCCCGGCAAAAGCAAAGGTCTATCGAATTAGAGTTAGAGAAGAACCGCTTAATGCTGCTTGCCTCATATGCCGAGTGCGAGGGCTTCAGTCGCGATATTATCAGAAACAAGTTAGGCTATATATCTCCCGAAGAGGTTGTGTTCCAGTTCGAGTAAGTGAAGCAGCGCTTTTTTGGCATAACAAATCTCTGTTTTTAACAAGTGCATTTCATTCAAGAGGATTTTAAGGTGTGAACAAGCGGATGTATGTGAAACTGCGCATTATTTCAGCGTATAGTGCGATTATTTCATTTGCGCTTTTCTGCTATTCGTATTATAATGTCTGCTTGATAAGGAGGTAAGTATGCTTGGAATAAATGCTTTTTTGCCCTTCGCTGGCGATAGGACTTCGATTCTGCCCTTTATATTGATAGGCGCGGCAGTCATATTGATATTGGGGTTTATTATCTATCAGTCTATAAATAAGAAAGACCACTCTCAGTACACAGAAGATGATTCAGAGGACTCAGAAAACACATTCTTCGGCGCAGATGACGATATTGAGGAAGAAGAATCAAACGAAGCAGAATATTCGAACGATTCGAACGATTCAGACGATACTGAAGAATAACAGATAGTAGTGTACGCATCGAATAGGCTATTGCGCTCGCGGTAGCCTATTTTTTCGCAACAAAAAACGGGCGTTCTTGCCCGCTCTTTGCCATTTCTCAAACCCTTAGCCTTATATTAGCTCTCCATTTGCTTTCCTAAGAAGTTAGCTGCTGTTTCGCAAACCAGCAATTCGGATTGCTGCATAGTAGTGTTAGGCTCCTTGCTAAGCATAATCACTGCGCCTATTGCATCGCCAGCCGCAATGATGGGAACTATGACCTGAGCAGTATACTCGCCCGCGTCAATATCGTTGATTGTGATTGAAATCATCTCCTGCCCATCCTTTTGATTGGCAACCCTGCGTTCTCTGTTCTGCATTATGCGTTCCAAAGCGTCGTTAATGGGCTTGTTAAGAAACTCCTTCGCTTTGCTGCCGGATACTGCTATAACGGTGTCCTTGTCGCATATTGCAACTGTGTGCCCTGATGATAATGCCAAGGATTCTGCATACTCCTGAGCAAAATCGCTAAGCTCTCCAATGGGCGAATACTTCTTCAAAATAATCTCGCCTTCCCTGTCGGTAAATATTTCCAAGGGGTCTCCCTCGCGTATCCTAAGTGTACGCCGTATCTCCTTAGGGATGACAACGCGACCTAATTCGTCGATTCTTCTAACAATGCCTGTAGCTTTCACTTTTTTCCTCCTATATCCGCCAAATTTTTATATAATGTGTTTTATTGGCTTTGGAAATAGTATTAGCCTATTTTGTTGTATTATTCGAATTGAATAATCCTTGTTTTGCCAAACTATTTTCCGCCAAATAAACCACCTTTATATCATTCGCTGCAAAATTCGGCTGCCATAGTACGCCTATACCCAGTCTATATTGCCCGTTTCACTCATGTATTGCTCGGAAACCTCCATGTAGTCCTCAACTATTGCGTTGTGGTACATAGCGTACTTTTGCGAGCGTTCGTTAAGCAGATTTACGATAAAGCTGAATGCAGCTTCGTCGTCATACTCATATTCCCCGTCTGCATCGGGTTCAATGCTTTCAATGTACCTTTCCTCGAACTCGATTAAAGCGTCAATAAGCTCCTCCAAGTCCTTCTTATCTATGAAGCTGTAATCGTTTTTCTTTGGGAAATTTTCAAGCACATACTCGTGCATGCTTATTGATTTGTTATCCACATTTACCATAAACCACCTCCATGTATTAGTATTTTATAGAAATTTCGCCGGAATTAAAAGTAACAATGTTACCAAGCTTTGTTATTATAATAATTTGACCCATTTCGTCAAACCCTATAACCTCGCCCTCGGTCTGTGAGCTTATGCCTAATACCGTTACAGTCTTGCCCAACACATACGACATATCCTTGTATCTTTGCATAAGGCTTTCATAGCCCGCGGAGGAATACACAGAGCCGATATTCCGCTCAAGCGTATTCAAGATAGCTGCAATCAGCTGCTCTCTTGAATGCTCAACCCCGCACTCAATATAAAGCGAAGTCGCTTTACTGCTCAACTCCCCCTCAAAAATGGCTGTGTTTACATTTATTCCAATACCCGCTACCACATATTTTACAATATTGCCTTCAATTGTGCAATCGAGCAGAATTCCCGCGACTTTCCTTTTATTTACAATTATGTCATTTGGCCATTTTATCTGCGCATCAAATCCTAAATCTTTTAGCATCTCACAAAGCGAAACAGCAGACAGTATAGTGAAGCGCGGAGCCAGCTGGGGCTGTATGTTAGGCTTTATAATAACGCTCATGTTGATATTTTTGTACGGTGCGCTGTACCAATAGCGGTTCATTCTGCCATGCCCTGCGGATTGTATGTCGCACAGCACTACGCAGCCGTCTGTTAGGTTGTTCGCCTCTTGCTTTGCGAAAGTATTTGTAGATTCTAATTGCTCGCGATAATAGATAGTTTGCCCGATGTATCGGGTGGATAGGCTGTTCTGAATTAGTTGCAGGTTGATTTTCTCATTCGCTTGATAATTGCTCACAGGCTCTCCTTGCGGCAGTCTTTGCTGTATCGAAATCAAAGCCTTGACTTACAAGCCGTCTCAGCGTTTTCTCCATACAGCGCTTGCAGTCTTTATTCGAATACTCAAAGCCGTTTCCGGTGCACTTTTTAATCCGTCTTACATAGCTTAACGCTTCGTGCTCTGCGGCTTCCTGTTCACCCTCGTCGGTGAATGACTGCATGGCTTCGTTTATAAGCGCCTCGTCTAACTTCTTGGCTTTAAGCGTTTGAATCGCCTTTTTTCTGCTCGCTCCACGCCTCCTCAAGCATTCTGCTAAATCAAAAGCAAAGCGGCTGTCGTCAAGCAGCAGATTTTCTTTTAGTCGTATAATCGCGTCTTCGATTTCATCTTGATTATACCCCAAACCTTGCAGCTTTATTATGACTTCAGCCGATGTGCGTTCCTTATAGCCTATATACTTGATTGCGGCATCAAGCGCGCTAAGCTCTTTTTTCATTGAGGCGGAGTAGAGGTCAGTTCTATGCTCATGATTGAGAAGCCCAACATATTATTGTCGGATTCGATTAAGTAAACCACAGCATAGCCTCCGCCCTCGTCAAATACATTTTCGTATGTATATACATAGGGAGCGTCCTCTGAGAACACTACATCTTTATTATTGGTGTACTGCATGGCAGGCGCATAGGTTTCGCCCTCCTCGAACAGCCATATGCCGTCCTCGTGAGTGCAGGTGAGAAGCCCCTTTTCCGCGTCGCTTTCTAATTTGCTGTATGTATAGGCGTCGCCAAACGCTATGTTTATAAGCTCCTTCACTTCAAAATCGCTCATGGGTGCGCCGTGACCGCTGACATAGGCATTTGCCTGCGCGTATGCGTAAAGAAACGCGTTCACCTTGGCGGTAGTAATGTTAGCCGGTGAAAAAGTAGGGCTGCCGTCAAACGACAGCATCTGACTCTCAAGTATAGCCTGCAAAACAGGAATAAGCTCATTTGCGGTATATACCGAGAATATGGTTTCGCCGGGCGCAAAGGTATCCTCTATCTCAGATGTTTCTATAGGTCCCTGCGTCGCTTCGTCTGTGGGCGGAGGGAATGAGTCGTTTGGCTCATAGCTCGTATCAGGGTTCTGCGTAGCGCCGGGGCTAACCGTAATAATGTCCCCTGTTTTATTCGAGCAGCCTGCCAACAGACATAAGCTTAATATCAATGCAAATACTATTATTTTTTTCATAACCCACCTCATTGCTTGCCAGCACTTGATTATATATAGTAGCAAAAATATAGTTTTGTGTCAAATTGCGCGATAGAGTGTGAAGTGAGGAGTTAGGAGTTAGGAGTTGTCCGTGCTTTACGCGGAATGAATACGCTTGTGGCGAATGAAAACAGTGCTTTACACTGAATGACTATGCCCTTTTGGCAAATGAATACGGGCTTTGCCCGAATGAAGATTTATCAGTGAGGAGTATGAAGTGTGGAGCTGTCGCGCAAGCGGGAATTAAAAACGCAGAGCAAATATGTAAAATGCTTACTTAATTTCTTGCAAGTTACTAATGAAAAAAGAGGGGAACTAATTCAATTACTCATTTGCCGTTTAGTATAAGCAAGCTATATAGGATATTCCTGCGCTAAACATCTAACAAAAAAAGGACGCTTCCTTGCGTCCCAGTCTTAATTTTCATTCGGCGACCTGTTACCGTATTCATTCAATGCTAAAAGCGTTGTTTTAATTTGTGTAATGCTCCGCGTTACGCAACAATATCTCCTTTATGCGAAACGAGCATTGCGTCAAGAATCCCGTCAATCTTAATCAGCTTTTCAGTAAAGTTCAATTCATTTTGGCGCAGGCGAACCTCCAGCGTCAGCTCAATAGCGTCTTTATTAACGGTCTTGCTCTTTATAGTGCATTTGGGAAGCTGCTTCATAAGCGCCTTTACAGCGTTTGCCGCGTCGTCGGTATAGTGAATTATAAGCAGGTAGTTTGAGGAATCCTTAACCCGTACTATGTTCATCACTACCAATGCCAAGCCAATGAGAATCGCCGCTATTGCCGCTTCTAAGAAGAACGCGACGCCAATAGCTATTCCTTCACCTACCGCCCAAAACATAAACACGGTATCTATGGGATCCTTTACGGCTGTTCTGAAACGGATAATTGACAAAGCACCAACCATACCCAAGCTAAGAGTCAGGTTGTTGCTTATCAGCATAAGCATTAGGGATGTTACAAGCGTAAGCATTATATAGCTTATGTTCATGCTTCTTGAATACATAACGCCGTTGAAGGTAACCCTGTAAATAAAGAATATGAACAGACCTATAACAAAAGCCACCGCCATAGTTAGAATAAGCCTTGTAACATCAAGCTGCATCGAAAAATAATTCGTCACTGCAAAAAGGTTCAGCATACTATACCTCATATAATTTCATATTTTCGGCATAAGCAGTACTTGCTTATCGCCTGTCTAACGCCAATGGTTTGTATTAGCTCACGCACATACTGCGGTAATGCATTGTTGAATTTTACCTCCATAACCAACAGCCCGTCCTCCAATACGGGATATGTCGGAACATAGGGATTCGTAAAATCAAGGCTCCTGAAGCCCGTGCGCACGTCCTTATCAAATGTAATGCGCACATCCTCATAAGGAAATATGTACGGCTCCCTCACATAATCGACTATCACGCAGGGCCTCAAGCCTAAGCAGCGGAAATTATGGTGCATTTCCTTAGCAAAGGGCTCGTGCCTGTTAAGAAGAAAGCCGTAGTCGCCTTGAAGAATGTTATCACACTCTTGCCTTGAAAGCAATATTGAGTCCTTCAGAATATAGCCTGCTGTTTTGCGCTTTCTCTCAAGCTTAACCTCGTCGTAATTGTGCCTGTACGCCCTTAGCCTGTACTTGTCCCTGTTATCAATGCCCGTCAGCTTCTCATTCAGGGAGGAATTATAGAAATCGTCAAAGTACAAGCTGCGTATGAAGTATTCTTTTACGCCATAGCCCTGAATCGCGTTTTCATCTGCCCTAAGCGTCATTTGCAGACGCTTTGAAAGCACAATGTACTCGCCATAGCTTATATAGTATTTAAGCTCGTGCCTGTATTTTGGCTGAAGTCTTCTTGCTCTCGTTTTATTAGCCATTTCCGAATACCTCAGCCATATAGGCGTCTGACAGATTGAATTCTTCCTTTATCTGCTGCTTCATTATAGCAGGTCTTTCCTTTATAAAGCTCTTTATGTATTCAATGCCCCTATTGTACCTCTCGACTGATGAGTAGTTCTTGGGGTCAACATAGTCGAAGTACGGCGAATCGGGTGAATTGAATATAGAACGCTCCCTCGCAATTTCGGGGGAAACATATGCGTCCATCTCCTCTAAAATTTTAAGTATTCTGTTCGGCTCAAACACTGTGTTCATAAGTTCTGCGAATCTGCGAATGAATGCGTCGCGCCAATCCTGACGCTTCAATAGCGCGTTGAACAGGTCTGAATATGGCTGTGCCGACTGCCTGCGCGCGTAAAGCGTTTTATGCTGTGTGTAATCCCAGCCCCAGCAGAAGTCGTAGTATATGAAGCGCCACTTATGACCCTCGCCATACAGCCGGTACATCTGACAGTTCCAGTAATCCGAATTGCCCACATATATTTCGCATATCATGTAGTCCATGAATGAGTCAAGGTCTATATTATCAGCTATATAATCGTAATGCTCCTTAACTGTAAGGTCGTGTGTGCGCACATACTGCATTAAGCTGCGCCAGTTATCCACTGTGCCATGGTTTGCGCGCGTTTCGGACTTGATTAAATCCAAGTCCATAGCGTTGGTTGTGCCCTCATGCTGCGCCACAAAGAATCTGTTGCGCTTTTCTCGCATAAAGTAAACGCCCCAGTACCTGCCGTTTATGTAGAGAATGTAGGGCTTGAAATCTTGGTACAGGAAATTAACATCATAGCCCTTAAGCACCGCTATTGAGAACTCGTCGCGAATCTTGCCGTTGGCCTGGTTCTGTGCGCCGCAACGGAGAACTAATGATTTGTATTCTGTGAATGGCAAATCCTCAAAGAACTTGTATTTCAATCGGCTTGAACCGTATTCGTCACGCGCATATATCGCAAGCCCCTTTTGCTCTCTGCCTCTGCCGAATGCACCTGTAATCTTTACGCCTATGTTTTGCTGAAATACCTGCTTGCCCGTGTCGTCAAACACTTCAAACGAAGCGGGTCTTTCCCAATCCTGCCAAAAGTTTGTGGGCCTTTGCCAGTACGGCCATGTGTCTAATGTGGGGTCGAAGCTCTCACCATATGCGTATATGCCTGTTTTCTCGTCGAAAAGGTTTGCGGGGTCGGATACAAGCGCCATTACGGGCAAGGTATGGTTCACACCGTCGGTTTTTAATAGAAAAGTGCCGCTTGTGGTCGCGAATTTGCAAAAATATCCGTCTTTATATGCCATTGCGCGTATTACTGTGTTTTTGTCAACGGTAATCGGCGCGGTGTATTTTTGCGAATTCACAGTGGGCGTTGTGCAGTCTGTTGTGTAGTAAATCGTTTCGCCTTCAACAGTATAGAACTCAACCTGTATGGTTTCGGGATATATGCCCGGAGTCGTCTTAAAAACGGGTGCGGACAGCAGGCCTATATAGCCGTCATCGCCGTTCTTTGCGTTGGGTGTAGGCGTTTCGTAATAGCGTATCTGCATGGAGGAATCCCTGCCCACGCTAATATTCGTATAAAAATGCTTTGCGCCCAGCTTGTCTATGCAGTTACCGTCTTTATCAAATAAAAAAACGAACTCGCCCTCTGAGCTAATACCGAAATTTGCTACTAAGTATTGGGTGGTTTCGGGTATGTCCTTTTGAGGTGAAACGGCTAAAACGGTCAGATATTCGCCATGCTTAATTTCGACCTCGGGAAAAACCCATTTCGCAGGATTGTTAGCCGAATCCGAAAGCGAATATCCGCCCAAGTTTATTGTCTGACCTGTGTTGTTGTATAACTCAATCCAGTCGTAGTATTCGGAGCTTACAGCCAAGTATGAGCTGTTAGAGCCCGACAGCTCGGATATATACAGCCCCGTTGTCGGAAAAAAACTTAGTTTTGAGAACTGCTCGAAGCCCTCTTGCGTGTTCGGGAAGCCCGGTGTAGGCGTATTTGAGTTTTCGAACTCGCCTGTGCCGTCAACAGTGCGTGCGTAGGACACATCAGCCCCCATGCGCGAAAAGCTTACGCTGTCAAGCACCCTGTTCTGCGGGTCGGAAATCAAAAACGCTTCCTCATATGCCCTCAATGAGAAGGGCGCGTGCAGCTCTCCGTCAATAAGCCCCGCTTCGCCGGAGCAGAATATAAGCAGGTAGCCGTGCGCGGCAATCTTCACGCCGTCGGGTATTATGTATTTTGAGGGGCGCGCTAAATCGTCGGAAATTCCATAGCCCGACAAATCAATCTCTTTATCGGTTATATTGTATAGCTCAACCCAGTCGGAAAACTGCTGTCTCTTATCCATTATGGTAGAAAGGTTTGAAGCCATTATCTCGTTTATAACTACGGTAGGCTCTGCTTCGGCAGGCTGCTGCGACTGCTTCCATTCGTTGAAAGCAGCTATTCCCGCTTCCGAATTTTCAAAGCCGGGGGAGGGCAGCATCTGTACCCATGTGTCCTTGCCGACCTCACGCGCCAACGAATAGCCCTTCTCGACTGCTTTTAGCTGTATTGAGTCAATATCCCTTCCGCCAGAATCGAAAAGCAGAACCGCTTCATCTGCGGATAATCTGAAATTCGCATGGAATTCGCCCAAGGTTGAGTCGCCCGAGCAGAACACGATTAAATAGCCCTTCGAAGCAATAGTTGTGCCTTTCGGGAATACATATTTCACACCGTCGGTTATTGAATCCGTAAGCCCGAAGCCCGATATGTCGGCTGTGTCGCTTCCGTTGTTAAAAAGCTCTATATAGTCGTGATAGCCTCCGTCTGCGCCTGCGAATACAGTGTTCTTTGTCATAACCTCGTTTATTTGTATGTCAACCGGGGCTTTGTGGATATTCCAGTCAACAAAAAATATAAGGTAAGCCGCCAGCGCGGAGAGTATTAAAAACACCAATATTGTTGTTAACGTTTTCTTTGCCATTTACGCCTCCATATTAGATAATAGCACAAGCGAACACTCTGCACAAATAGAAATTGATGAGCAAATTCTGCCGTATTACAGCGAAAGCTCGCGATAATAAATGCAACAGCAAGCGCAGCGTGAATTACTCACACAGCACCGTTTGAAATGTTATTATCAATAACTGATACGCCTGAAAAAAAGAAGCCGCACTGAGTACGGCTTCCTTATTGGTTTTTTGCTATGATACCAAGTGCTTTAATATCGCCATAGCGTCGCCTGTGTTCAGCTTCTTATCCTGATTGAAGTCCGCGGCTGATAATTGCTCTTCGTTTAATGTAGCTTTGCCTACAATGTATTGCAAAAGCAATACAGCGTCGCCTGTGTTTATCTTCTCGTCGCCGTTAACATCGCCTAACAGTATTTCGGGGAACACAACCTTAACGGGTATCGGGGACTGACTTACAGTGCCGTCTCCAAGCTCGCCATAGCCGTAGCCGCCCCATGTCCATAGGCTGTTGTCATTTTTCAGCGCCATGCTGAATGTGCCACCTGCGGCAATCGCTTTTACGCCTGTCATAATTTTAACGGGGCTGAGACAACGCTCGTATGATGCGTTGCCAATTTGACCGTAATAGTTGTCGCCCCAAGCCCACAAAGAGCCGTCGGTCTTTACCGCCATGCTGTGCTGTTCAGCGGTTGATACAAGCTTAACGCCGTCCATTATCTTTATTGGCAATAATGAGGACTCGGTCGTGCCGTTGCCGAACTGACCGTATGAGTTGTCGCCCCAAGCCCAAAGCGAGTCATCATTTAATATCGCCAAGCTATGCCAATTACCTGCCGAAACGGCCTTAACGTCGTCCATTATCTTAATGGGCGAGTGCTTTTCCGTTATGCTGCCGTCGCCAAGCTGACCGTTTGAGTTATACCCCCATACCCATAAAGAGCCGTCTGTCTTTATAGCCAAGGTAAACGTGTTGCCAGCGGAGACCGACTCCACGTTTTCTATTATCTTTACGGGTTGATGGACATCCTGTGTGCTTCCGTTGCCTACCTGACCGCGAAGGTTATGACCCCACGCCCATAATGAGCCGTCCTTTTTAATGGCCATGCTGTGATAATCGCCCGCCGAGATCGCTTTAACGCCTTCCATTATTTTAACGGGTACTAAGCTGTCCTCAGTGCTGTTATTTCCTAACTGACCATAATAGTTATTGCCCCATGTCCATAATGAGCCATCCTTTTTTAGTGCCATACTATGGAATTCGCCTGTCGAAACGTCTATCACATCTTCCATTATCATAACCGCCTCATATCTGTTTTCCGTGCTGCCGTCGCCTAACTGACCATAAAAGTTATTGCCCCAGCCAAGCAGAGTGCCGTCGGTTTTTATAGCCATACCCTGCGCTAATCCGGCGGAAATATAGGATATGTCCTGCATCGCTAACATTGGAGTATCCCTGAAAAACATCTTGCCGGTGCCCAACTCGCCGCTCATATTATCGCCCCATGCGAGCAAGGTTCCGTCGCTCTTTAACGCCATGCTGTGATAAGTGCTTGCGGCTGCGGTTTCCACGTCTGTCATTATACTTACGGGAGAAAGCGCGTTTTCGTTGCTGCCGTTGCCTATCTGACCGCTGCTGCCCATGCCCCAAGCCCATAAAGTGTCGTCTTTCTTTATCGCCATGCTGTGAGTCTCGCCTAACACGACCGAGCGCACGCTCTGCATAATCTGAACAGGAGCAAGCCGATTTGTATCGCTGCCGTCTCCTAATTGACCTGACTTGTTATAGCCCCAGCCCCAGAGCGAGTTGTCATTTTTTATCACCATGCTGTGCCAGCCGCCCGCCGCGAACGCCAGCACATTTTCCATTAGCTTAATTGGTGTCCTGCTGCTTGTTGTGCTGTCGTTGCCCAGTTGACCGTAATCATTGTTTCCCCATATCCATAGCGCGCGGCCTTTGCGAGCCATGCTGTGCCAGCTGCCCGCCGCGACCGAATCAACACCCTCCATAACCTGTACGGGCGAATTTCTTTGCTCTTTAGTGCCGTCGCCAAGCTGACCATAGTCGTTCTGTCCCCATACCCAAAGTGAGCCGTCTTTCTGCACCGCCATGCTGTGATACATGCCCGCGTCAGCCGTTATCACATTTTCCATAATCTTAACGGGAGTTGTTTTTTCCTCCGTAGTGCCGTCGCCAAGCTGACCATACATATTGCCGCCCCACGTCCAAAGTGAGCCGTCTGTTTTTATAGCCAAGCTGTGATAAAACCCTGCGCTTACGAAGGACACATCGTCTAAAACCTTTACGGGTGTGGCTGTAGATCGAGTGCTGCCGTCGCCAAGCTGACCAAACAGATTGCTGCCCCACGCCCAAAGCGAGCCGTCGTTCTTCAATGCAAAGCTATGCTTACCGCCGGCCGCGATTTGCACAACAAAGGCTTTATATTCTTCGTCGTTTTGCGCCATAGCAAAGGGTGCTATTGAGGTAAGCAGCAGCAATAATGCTAAAACTGCTGAAATGTGCTTAAATGGTCTTTTCATATTGCCCTCCAAAAAATGTTTGTGCGGAATCATATCCGCAATGCACTCACCAGCTTAAATAGACAAGATTCTACCATATATATTATAGCGTTCTCAGTAATATGTCAAGTATTCTTAAAATATTTATTGTGAAATTATTGATTTTTATTGGCTTAGTGTTATCTTCTGCTCAATCAGCATTCGGGCTCGGAAACAAACTGCGGATAGGGCGATTCGAACTCGCAAGGGCGCAGCACAAACATCGAACAGGTCAGCCGCTTGCCGCATCAGGTCTTTCCTGTGAGATAATTATATGCTTATGCCGTAACTGTGAATTGCTGACTTATATTCGCTTATCTTCTCCCAAGCAGTCTGTATTCCATTTCGGTTACATATTGCGGATAGGGCGATTCGAACTCGCAAGGGCGCAGCACAAACACCGAACCGGTCAGCCGCTTGCCGCTTGAATTCTTTTCTATGAGTGAAACTATATGGTCTTGCCCCTCAAGCTTTATCTTCTCGATAGTGAATTCCGTATCGTTATCGAAGGTCTTTACACAGGTGTAAGTACCATTCTCGAAAGTGAAGAATTCCGTATTAAGCGCCAGCTGCTTTATATCTACCTGCTTTTCGCCAAAGAAAGCGTTTACTATTGCTTGAAGCTGGCTCTCGCTTAATTCAAGCGTAGGATTCGGATTCTTTGTGTCCAGCACTTCATAGCCGTATTCGCTCGCTAAATATGCCGCCGCGCACCATATGAAGTCTGCATTGTCCTTGCTGTATTCATTAAATTGTGAAGCATATGCTAAAGAAATCAAAACGGGCAGCATTTTTTTGCTTGCTTCCTTGCCTGTGTTCGAAAAGGGGTCGTCGGTAGGCAGCGGAGTAACCGTAGATAAGCCTATGGGCGTCATAGATACCTGCGGAGTAGGCTCAATGGTAGGCTTTTGGGTTGCCTGCGGAGTGCCGGTAGGGTTAGTATTTTCATTAGTGCAGGCAAATGCGCTTGCAACGAATGCAACAAGCAAAAGCATTACGGCGATTTTCTTCATGATATACTCCTTATGCGAGTGATTGAGTAAATTATACTCGTTTTTGTGGACAGGGGCAAATGTGAAATAATGAAAAATTTTACAGAATTACTTGCTATATTGGCGATGCTTTCATATAGTATTTTTGCAAATTGTTAAAGAACATTATCATGTGTGAAGGTATTATGAATAATCCCCTTTCAACAACATTGAAGATTGTGGGCATTATATGGGGCTTTGTTGGCACTATTGCTGCTCTTATCGTTGGCATAAGCTTAGGCGATATACCTTTATATGAAAAATATGCGCTGATTACTGCTTTTTTTATATTTGGAGTATCACTTTACTGCAATGCTCATATATGCGTTTGGAGAGGTGATAGCTTTGCTAAGCGCAACAAACCAAAGCCTTATTGAAGAAAGGATAGCGTTGAATGCTATCAAAAAAAGCATTGACGGCAATATGAATATTGATGAAAGCATACCTAAGATTTAGGAGTGAGCAATGAAGAAACGCTATGAGCTGCTGAATCAAGTCAAGCAAGCAGAATTTCAAATTATAACAAAGCTATTGAGTTGATTATGCCGGAGGGCGCAGTAGCTTCGCACGAGGATATAAAAAAGGCAAAGGAGATATTCGATAATTTAGGTTCGTATAGAAACTCTGTTAAAATGTCGCGGGCTTGCACTGAGGCGTTGCGATGGCAAGGCGTATGGAGGGGTGAATATGGTAATTATATTGAAGAAATAGCATTTGATTATTTCAGAGGTAAGGGCTATTGCATAGGGCATTACAGGCGAGGAGGAATAAAAGAGGAAATTAGTATTACCAGCTTCGACTGTGAATTTGACGAAAACGCAGTAAGGAAGAAGGACGGCAGCGCAGTTTTTGAATTCTGCTGGAGTTCTGTAAGTTTGAACGATAACGGCAAATTCAAAATATACGGGCTTTATAGTATTCAACGCTGGCAAATAAAAAGTTGAACGCCAATTTAATACGCGTTTTCGGGCAGCGGCAGGCGTGTCGCTGCTTGCTTTTTATACAAAAAAATATATACTCCCATTCCCCCATTATTCATTGAAATAAACCAATTTATATAGTAATATTGAGGTAAGTATCGCGCATGATACAAAAAATACATAGAAAAGGGAGCGAAATAGTAATGATCGAAGTAATTACTCATGGCGTTTACCTCGTCGGCGGTAAGCCGCAGGAAGCAGCACCGGCAGGAATGAACCCTGAAAAGGGCAGGCAGAACACGATAGCGTATTCAATTCTGAACGCGCACAATGTAGGCGACTCAAAGAAAATGCGCATCAAGTTCGACAGTCTTGTATCGCACGACATCACCTATGTCGGCATAATCCAAACCGCGCGCGCAAGCGGCTTGCAGGAATTCCCCATTCCGTATGCTATGACTAACTGCCACAATTCGCTTTGTGCGGTTGGCGGAACAATCAATGAAGACGACCATGTGTTCGGGCTATCTGCCGCTAAGAAGTATGGCGGTATTTTTGTGCCCACAAACCAAAGCGTCATTCACTCATACGCAAGAGAAGCATTGGCAAAGTGCGGCGATATGATATTGGGCTCTGACTCGCACACACGCTACGGCGCATTGGGAACAATGGGCGTAGGCGAAGGCGGCGGCGAGCTTGTAAAGCAGCTTTTGTCAAACACCTATGATGTTAACGCACCTGAAGTGGTGCTTGTATATCTCACAGGCGCTCCCAAGCGCGGTGTAGGTCCTCACGATGTAGCTTTAGCACTGGTAAAGGCTACATTCAAGAGCGGCGTAGTAAAGAACAAGGTTCTTGAGTTCGTAGGCCCCGGTATAAAGAGCTTGTCCGCAGATTTCAGAAACGGTATCGATGTAATGACTACCGAAACCACCTGTCTGTCATCTATCTGGGAAACAGACGAGGAGATTCAGAAGTTCTATACAATCCATGGCAGACCCGAAGCATATAAGAAGCTGCAGCCTCAGGAAGGCGCATACTACGACATGATGATAACCATAGACTTGTCTAAGGTTGAGCCTATGATAGCACTTCCCTTCCACCCCTCAAACGCATACACAATAGCAGAGTTCAAAGCAAACGCTAAGGACATATTGAGAGAAGTTGAGGAGGAAGCAAAGAAGACATTCGGCGGCAAAGTTAACCTGAAGCTCACCGACAAGGTCGTAGGCAAGGATGTAATGGGCGACCAGGGTATCATAGCGGGCTGTGCAGGCGGCCTGTTCGACAATATAGTCGAAGCGGCTCAGATTTTAGACGGTGGCTCAACCGGCAACAGCTATTTCGGACTATCGGTTTACCCCACAAGCGTTCCCGTAAACCTGGCATTGACACGCATAGGCGCTATAGAGAAGCTGCTCATGGCAGGCGCTATTGTAAAGCCCTCATTCTGCGGTCCGTGCTTCGGCGCCGGCGATGTTCCCGCAAACAACGGCTTGTCCTTGCGCCATGTAACGCGTAACTTCCCCAACCGCGAAGGCTCAAAGCCCAGCGACGGTCAGGTAGCTACAGTTGCGCTTATGGACGCCCGCTCAATCGCCGCAACAGCATTGAACGGCGGCAAGATTACAGCGGCTACAGAAATAGAATACACACCCAAGCATGTTGAATACGAGTTCGACAAGTCTGTTTATGAGAAGCGTATATACTACGGCTTCGGCAAAGCAAATCCGAACGAGGAATTGAAGTACGGTCCCAACATCACCGACTGGCCGAAGATGTACCCCTTGACAGACCATATACTCTTAAAGCTGGCAGCAGTCATAAGAGATGAAGTAACCACGACAGACGAGCTTATCCCCAGCGGCGAAACATCATCATATCGTTCAAACCCCTTGAGGCTTGCCGAGTTCGCGCTTTCACGCAGAGTGCCCGAATATGTAGGCAGAGCAAAGGCTATAAAGGCGATGGACGAAAGCCGCAGAGAAGGCAATGCGCCTGAGGAAATAATAAATGCGCTTTCAAAGGTTGGCAACGCAAAAGAGCTTATAAACGAAACCACAGTAGCTTCCTGCGTATTCGCTAACAAGCCCGGCGACGGTTCAGCGCGTGAGCAGGCTGCCTCCTGCCAAAAGGTATTGGGCGGCTTGGCCAACATATGCTATGAGTACGCAACAAAGCGCTATCGCAGCAACTGCATCAACTGGGGTATAATTCCCTTCACATTGGCAAAGGATACGAAGTTCGATTACGAGGTTGACGACTATGTATTCGTTCCCAACATTAAAGACGCTATTGCCAACGGTAAGGAAGAAATACCCGCTAAGGTCATCACCAAGGACGGTAAGGTGCACGACATCACGCTGTACTGCGCAGGCTTGACAGCAGATGAGAAGGAAATTCTCATTGACGGCTGCCTTATCAACTACTACGGCAGAAACCTTAAGAAGAACTGAATTTAAGTCAGCATAGCGGAGGGTCAGCCCTCCGCTTTTTTTGTAATATAGTTACTGTTTACTTGCCGCAAAAAGCAAGCTTATTGAAAGCTGCACCCGTATATGCCGAATCTGTGCCGAGCTTTTCTGTCAAAATTCAGACAAGAGGCTTCAAATTCCTTATTCGAAATATGTAAATTTTCTTTCGAAAAATAGTGTAATCTAATTGCCTACATATATAATATGTGATAATATAGGCTTAGCAAGTCAAAATTTTACGGAGGTAGGTATGAAGAAATTTATAGCTTTTGCTGTCGCAAGCGTTATGCTTTTCGCTTTTGCATGCACAAGTATAGCTGCAGGCGTAAACGCTGCAAATGTCAGCAGTGCAGTATCGGGAATAAAGTTTAATACATTCACCTGCGATACATTCGGTATTGAAATAGGCGAAAAAAAGACGGTGCTATTCAAAACCGAGGTAGAAACGCACCATAAGCTTTCTGAAAAGGATGTCGCAGTTTATGACGATAGCGGAAAAACAGTCGCGTATCTAAACGATTTAGGCAAAAATGGCGACGAGAGGGCGAATGACGGTATATATTCGGGGCGTGCGGTGATTACTGCCGATTCCATACGCGAGGTCAACTACCGCGTAAGCATAAAGGGCAATACAAGCTACACGCACACGATAGCATTCCACAAAAGCGTAAAAGATATTGACTGGGATTTGATTGACTTAACATGGGTTAAAATTGAACGCTTGGAAAAGAATCTTGAGGAATTAGGCGCGACTAACGAGGAGATAGTCGCGTTTGTTTATGATTATGTTTCCGGCTTAGACTACATAGAATCAGTTCAGTATGATGACGACCTTACAATAAGCTTCAAATACGATTCGGGCATTCAAAACATATTCGCAAGGTATAACGAAGATGTGAAGTCCGGCGCAGACGCTTTTGATTTAGAGCTTTTAGAAGAAGCTGTAAAGGCAACTGACGACTATATAGGCGAGAACACGCTTGCAGTATATTGCCCCTATTATGGCTATGACTCTAACTTCACATACAGTTACAGGGAAAGAGCATACGCCATGAACGCGGTATTGAGCTTTGATAAATTGGATCTGTACTATGGCGCAGCCGCTTCGGTTGAAAGCTTCAAGAATTTCGACCAGTACGGTATCATAATGGTTGACAGTCATGGTGCTGCAACAAATGGCGGCGGCTATATCTGCATACCGGCACCGGGTAATTACGACCAGCAGGATATAGCGGAGGGACACTTAGTCCGTTCAGGCAGCACGATTTACTTGCGCGGTACATTCATGCAGAAATACTGCGACACATTGCCCAACACAATAGTTTATCTTGGAATATGCTATGGCATGGCGGCAAGCAACCTGTATGCTCCTCTGCTGGCGCATGGCGCAGGCTTCGTTTCGGGCTATGACGAGGCGGTTTCATTCGCGTTCGATGGTCAGATAATGAACAAGTTCCACGACACACTTGTAAAAACCAATCCTGCAACGAATGACCTGTATACGGTAAAAGAGGCCTATACAATCACAGTCAATGCGTTAGGCTCAACCGACCCGTACACCTCACAAAAGGCAAAATTCATATATCGCGGCAATGAGAATATGCACGCGCGTACGCATAAGGTGCCTGTTGAAAGCGTTAAGGTTACTCCCGGCGAGGTAACTCTGCATCACAACAACTCAGCGCAGCTTTCAGTGGAGGTGCTGCCGCTTGACGCCATAAAGTACACGCTGGAGTGGTCAAGCGAGAATCCCGAAATAGCAACCGTTACGCAAAATGGGCTTGTAACCGCCAAGCAAACCGACGGTACAGCGAAAATTATTTGCACAGTAACCGACTTCGCGCTTGGCGAAAATGTGGTACTAACAGCAGAGTGCTTGGTTACGGTAGATGGTCCTTTGGCTGTAACAGGCTTAGAGCTTAAAACAGACAGTATAGAGGTATATACCCATAGCTCATACAAGTTAGAAGCGCGTGTATTGCCGTACGACGCTTCGAATCAAACGCTGTTGTATGAGTCGAGCAATGAGGAAATAGTTACGGTAAGCGCAGATGGCATAGTAACAGGTCATAAGGTCGGCGTAGCTATATTGACCGTAACCACGCAGGACGGCGGCTTCACAGGAAAGGTGGTAGTCAGCGTTAAAGAAGGCGGATTAGACGCGGCGGCAAACGCTCCCACAGGCAAGCTGAGCTTTACGCTTGATTCATCATATCCTTGGGTAGCGGAGGCTGTTGACAACAGGTTCGCGGCGGTATCCTCGAATGTAGGCGTCGGCAACACAGCCTCTATGATGGAGCTGAACGCAGGCAAGCTGCCGCAGGGCGCGCAATTGGTTTTCGAATGGAAGGTATCGAGCGAAAAGAACTGGGATAAGCTGAGATTCTTCATAAACGGTTCATTGAAGGCTGAGATTTCAGGTGAAACCGACTGGGCTGTTTATACATTCATTGTTCCGAGCGAGGGCGAATACAGGTTCACATGGTCGTATTTGAAGGATATGAACAACCATGTAGGAAATGACCGCGGCTATGTTGACAATGTAGATATTATTATTCCGGGAACGGTGCATACGGTGCAGTTCTTAAGCTTTTCCGGAGAAGTGATTTCTACTCAGCAGGTGCCTCATGGCGAAGCGGCTGTGCTTCCCGCGGAGCCCAAAGAGTTAGGCTATATATTCATGGGCTGGTCCGTGCCTACATCTGAGGTTCGTTCGGATTTGGTAGTAGAACCGCTGTTCCTGCCCGACCCCGAGTATGTTCCCGTATATTACACCGTTACATTCGTTGATTATGACGATACTGTGTTGTTTGTAGATACGGTTGAGGAGAGCAAGGCGGCAACTCCGCCCGATGACCCGGTAAGAGAAGGGCATAAGTTCGTAGGCTGGGATAAGGATTTCAGCTGTGTAACATCAGATATGACAGTAAAGGCGCAATATGTAATGTATGGCGACGCTAATGGTGACGGTCAAGTCAATACAGGCGATGCGATAATGGTGCTTATATACATGGTTAGACCCATAGAGCTAACCGAGCATCAAAAAATCGCATACGACTTCAATTTAGACAATCAAATAGGCACAGGCGACGCCGTAGCGATTCTGAAAGCTGTAATTAGCTGATATATGCCGCAAAAAGCCGCGCAATGCGCGGCTTTTTTATTTCACGACGCATTAGCGGCTATTTCGGGGCTTAGCCCCATGCCCCACTGCTTTTCTTGAAAGAAAAGCAGCAAAAGAACACTTTATCATGAAATGTAAATGCAAAAACTCATGTTGCACAGTACAATATTTCATGGTCAAAGACTATTTTGACGCATTAGCGGCTTATTTGCATTATTTTATAGAGATTGTATAATATTATTGTAAACATTTTCCACACAGGAGGTCAACATGAAATTTCTTAGGGTATTTGCTTTATCGCTTATCGTTTTGCTGCTTACGGGGGCATTAGTTGCCTGCGAGCAAAAGACCGGCACCACTGAGCCAACGCTCACCCCCTCTCCGACCGAAAGCCGCAAAAAGAAAACGTATAGTGATGTGAGCGGCGTGTTTTCCACATACTATGCTAATAGAAAGGGTGAAGTTCCCGACGGCACAACATTTGTTGTAGAAAAGGAAGGCAAGTGGTACATATTCATATTTCAGAACGGACAGCTTGTAGAAGGCGAGGTGTTTGACGAAAAGCCCGATATTCCGGAAGATATGGTGCTGGAAACCGATGAGAATTATCTGAATCAGATTCCTGAGGATGTTGAGATTTTCATTCCCGAGCCCACACCGTCAAATCTATTGGAAATGGCGCGTGAAGCCGCCTACAATACCGCTGTCGCGGCGTCTGCGGTGTATGCTGCTAACATTGTGGCAGAGGACAGTACAGCCAAAATTAAGGAAGGCACAACATTCGTTATAGAGAAGGACGGCGTATGGTTCTCGTTTGTGTATAAAGGCGAAGTGCTTGTAAAGGATAAGGTTTGGGAGGAGAAGCCTGAATCGCTTTCGGGCTTGGTGTTGGAAACGAAAGAGTCCCACTTGGATTCAATACCCGATAACATTATGATATTTATACCCAAGAACTAAGCTTTAAGAAGTAAAAAGCGAGTTTCTGCTATGCTTGCTGTTTGCATATGCTTCGTGCAGGCAGCAAGCAGGCAATGCTTTTTGGCAGGCGAGAAATATGATGTGTTTCGCTATTTGCTCAATTCTGTAACAGCATTATAATAGTAATGTAGTACTAACCTACTAATATAATTTATAGGAGGCAATATGAAGGCAAAAATTATTTCGCTTTTGCTGGTTGCTGTGCTTATACTTTCTGTGTGCGCTGCGTGTTCAAAAAAGGAGAGCGAGCAACAGCCGCAATTGAGCGAAGAAGAATCCACAGCTTTGGAGGATGCGCAAAAGGCGCTGTCAGCCTATCTTAAGAATACCGTAGGCGGCGAGGGCTCTGTTGTTATCAAGGATAAGCTGAAGTTTGTTGTTGAGAAGGCAGGCAAGCTGTATGCTTTCACATGGGAAATGGGAAAGATGAAAAGCAATGGCGAGATTGAGAAGGCAGACAATATAAAAGACTATGAGCTTGTAAAGGATAAGGACTTATTGAAAGAGGTGCCAAATAATGTGAAGGTATATATCCCAGCAAAGTGATAGGATATAAAAATATATTATTTTATACGCTTGCTAAGTTTTGGGAGGGGGTGTATAATTACCCTGCTACAAAAAAACAAAAAAAGGAGTGAAAATTATGAAGAACTTTAAGCTCATTATTGTTGCGATGCTCGTTATCGCAATGTCGTTAGTATTGTTCGCAGCATGCGGTGATAAAGAGGAACCTACTCCCACAGCTACACCCGTAGGTACTGAGGAACCCGCAGGCACAGAAGAACCGCAAGAAACAGAAACAGTTGACGAAGCTGCAGAAGCTTTAGCTATTGCTAACACAGCTTTCGAAACATACAAGACCAATGTTACAACTGCTGATCCCGAAGCAACAGTTGCTGACGGTACAGTATTTGTTGTAGAGCACAACGCTAAGTTCTACACATTCACAGTTACCAACGGCGCTCTCGTTGCTGGTGATGTTGCTGAAACCGAACCCACCACTTTCGAAGGTTTGGAAGAAGTAACAGATGCTACATTGCTCGCAGGTATCACTGACGTAAAGGTTTACGCTGCACCTGCACAAGAATAATTAAAATAAGTTTTTTGTAGCAGAAGCGTTAGGCGGCATTTCCCGCCGGCGCTTTTTGTTTATCAGAATATGTGAAAATATGTTTGCTAATTGCTAAAAATTGTGCTATACTGCTATATATTCTTATCAAGGATTGTGTTATGAAAGAAAATACTTGCTGTTTTTCCGGTCATAGGCGAATTTCAAAGCAAATGGTAGATTGGATAAACTCACGCTTGTTTTCTGAAATAATCAGTGCGGTGAATGAAGGCTATGATACCTTCTGCGTAGGTGGCGCTTTGGGCTTTGATACATTGGCGGCAAAGCAAATACTTGATATTAAGCAGGCTTTTCCGTATATAAAGCTGCGGCTTATTCTGCCCTGCAAAACACAGTATGCTGATTGGAGCAAAGCCCAAACAAGCCAATACATAGAGATTTTAGAGCGTGCCGACAGCGTAGAATACATTTCCGATGAATATACCTCAGGCTGTATGCACGAAAGAAACCGCAAATTAGTAGATGAAAGCTCATTGTGCATATGCTACCTAACCTCAGCCGCAGGCGGAACGGCGTACACAGTCAATTACGCGAAAAAAGCAGGAATCGAAGTAAGAAACATAGCAGATTGTCTATTATAAGCCTTTTTGCCGTTTGCAGCTCGCATCAAATGCACTTATTGCACAATATTTCGGAAAGCGCAGAACGAAAAATACGGAAAAACTAAAAGCGACTACCTGTTCCAATAACCCCTTGTGGTATTTTCAAGAGGTGTTGCTTCTTTGCCTTTTAGTATATCTAAGAGAGCATTTATTCTATTATTTACTATATCGACTGCGTTCTCGTCATAAAAGCTTAAAGCAAAGGCATAGGGCGTCATTCTATGCGATTGCGCAATATTGTCCATAGTAAAGCAGTTCAAAATGCGCACCATAGCGCAAGGGCGTATGTTGTTGGATTTTAGTATGGGGAACCTGCGCAGCTGTTCGTCGTTCATGTATATAGTCCCTTGCTCGCAGCCTTGACAGCCCTTAGCATATCTAACAGGACAGTTAAACAGGTTCATCAATGTCGCCCTGCCGAACACTTCAAGGCGTATGTGCTCGCACTTGTCAATTAAGTCCTTGCATTGCTTTCTTGTCAGCTCGGGGGAAATTGTTACAGACTTTAAGCCCATATTCAACAGCGAATTTATAGTATGAGAATTTACAATATTCAAATGTGCACCGCCGTATAGCTCCTTGTGCTTCAAGCCCTCTACCTGCCCTAAATTGTTGATCTCAACAGAGTTGAAGGGATATGAGTTCACAATATCGTATAATATGCGCTCGTGCTTTTTGCCAATTATCGCAATAGGAAGTGAGATGTTCAGCCTGCTATTCTGAGGCTTATTCAAAAACAGCTTTTCAATGTCGTTTTTATCGTAGGAAAGCGCGTCTATGGTTACCTCGTCTGCGCCTGCATTGTATGCTGCTATCGCGGAAGCATAGTCTATCACGCGTGCGCATATTATGGGCGTACTTCTCTCAATCTTCTCGCTTTCTTCGGGAATGAGTACTATTTCAGCCGCGCTTCTGCGAAGCCTTGTGCTTTCTTCTAACAGCTCTACTGCTTTTCTGCGCATTTCGTTAATTTTCGAAACCGGCAGGTAGGCGTTTTCAATGATAACCTCTGCGTTATCGCAATAATATGGCGTGTCGCCTAATTTTTTAAGCTGATTTTCGTATTTTGATACAGTGTTTTCGTCTATTTCGGATTTTGCGGCTTCGCATACGCTTCCTGTTACCTCAATGGTTTTTTCTCGCGCTTGTGCAATCAGTTTTGCGTTTTCATTCGCTTTCAAAATCAGCTTGAATTCTATCGGGAATATCGGCTTTTCTTTTCGATAGCTTTCTTGCAGGCGTTTTTGAAGCTCCTTTGAGGGCTGAGCCTTTGCTATGGCGTTTCTGTTAAAGTCAGCGCCGAAATAGTACCCGCAGGAAAACTCGCCGCGTGAGAACACTTCCTCCAGCTCTTTTTTCAGCGTTTTAATCTCATCAGTGCCAGCACCGTCTATGGCTCGCCTGTATGCGTATGTAGCCATTGCAACATATTCGGGCTTCTTCATGCGCCCTTCTATTTTCAAGCTTGAAATGCCGGCGTCCTTCAGCTCTTTGATATGCTCTATCATGCACATATCGGCAATGCTGAGATTATAGTCGTTTTCCTTGGGAGCGCCGCCGACAGCAATACGCTTTCTGCATGGCTGAGCACATTCGCCCCTGTTGCCGCTTCTTCCGCCAACCAATGAAGAAAACAAGCAGCCGCCCGAAAAGCTCACGCACATAGCCCCATGCACGAAGCACTCAAGCTTTACATCGGTGTTTTCGCTTATGTATCGTATGTCTTTCAGCGACAATTCGCGCGATAGCACCACTTGGGATATGCCTAATTTTTCACATAGCTTCACGCTGTCTAAAGAAGAAATGCCCATTTGAGTACTTGCGTGGTACTCAATATCGGGCAAGTATTTTTTCAATAAAAAAAGAAGCCCCAAATCCTGCACTATGAACGCGTTTGCGCCCATGCTATACAAGAAGCGGGCATATTCTAAACAGCGGTCGAATTCGCTGTCATATATTAGGGTATTTAAGGTGATGTATGCTTTTGTGTTCCTGCTGCGGCAATAGTCTATAGCTTCTATCAATTCTTCATTTGTAAAATTCTCTGCGTTTATTCGTGCGTTAAAAGCTCCGCCGCTGAAATATACGGCATCCGCACCGTTTAGAATTGCAGCTTTTAGACTTAAAAAACTACCGGCAGGGGATAACAGCTCCATTATTTAGTTCTTCAAGGTAGTTTCAAATGGACGCTTTACAGGTGCTTCGGCCTTTTCGCGTACTTTGCCGGTGCGCAGATTGTCTATGCGGCTCTCCAGCTTGTCGTATGCTTCCTTGCTCTCGTGATACTCGTCGGCTAATTTATACATAGCCAACAGTGCGCACTCGAAAGTGCTAAGCGTAGAGTTAGCCGCCTGCACATCGTTTATGCGCTTGTTAATGAAAACAGCCAGCTTTTGCAGGTATTCCTCACTTCTTTCGCTTGACAACCTAAACTCTTGTCCAGCTAAATAAACCGTCGTTCGTGTCTTACTCATAACCTCACCCCTATACATATTACTACATATATATTGTAAACTGCATTTTGGAATTTTGCAACAATAATTATATTAAAATGCAAATTAAATAATTGGAAAATTGGGTCAAAACAGCTCTTAATTTCATAGCATACTATATAATCAAAAAGGAGTAGGGTATATGAATATTGATGATATTAACAAGCTTATGAGCATGTACGAGGGCAAATCCGAAGAAGAGCTGATGCACGAGCTTATCAGCGCGATAGACGAGCAGAAGCGCAACGGCAGCTTTAATGTAGCTTCATTTTTGGATATGTGCCAGCTTATTGACCCCATGCTGACGCAAGCACAGCGCGAAAAGCTGTATAGAATTGTAAAAGCGTTAGTTATTGAAGAGCAATAGGGGCAATAGGTGGGGTAATAATATGAAATAAGGGGGCGAGAACCCCCTTTTCATCACAGGCTATTGTCTAACCTTTCTATCTTTATATCTCCGCTTACGGTTTCGACCTTGAAGTCCGCTCTGCCGTTCTTATACACATATTCTTTTCTTTCCTTCGTAGTCGGGAAAGCGCAGCTGAAGTCGCCTGAAACCGTTTCGAGTCTCAACTCAAAGCCGTCATTCTCAGGTATTCTCAGCTTTATGTCGCCGCTAACGCTTTCAAAGTCTAATGTATGCGGGCAGGTGTGCGAGGTTAGGTTTATTGTGCCTGAAACCGTTTCTGCGTCAACATCGTCCGCGTTTCCTATAAAGTTGATGTCGCCCGAAACCGCTTCAAGCTTCAATTCCTCAACGGCTGCATTGTCAATCTGAATATTGCCGCTTACTGTTTCAACCTTCATAAGATTGCAGGTGAAGTCCTTAATGCTGATGTTGCCCGAAACCGCTTCAAGCTTCACTTCATCACCTATAATCGAAGCCGCCTTCATATTTGCCGAAACCGTTTCTATCATGAAAAGCACGAATGACCGGTAGCTTTCAGGTATTTTCACAGTCAAGGGCTTATCCAAGGGCTTGAAGCGGAAGAAGCTGGACTTTCTGAACTTTATGGTCAGCCTGCCGTTCTCAACCTTGTAGCGAAGCCTGTCAGCGTCCTCCAAGCCCTCCGGCTCTGATATAATCAGCTTGTCGCCCGTATGGACCTCTATATTGACCGAGCCTTCAACCCAATCTATGTCTATTTCCTTTATGTCCGAAGCGGATATTTCGGCGCTGCCTACCAAATAGCTGTCTGAGTTTGTATAGATGTAACCCATGTCAAATCCCTCCTTGAAAATTTCTGTGTTGATTACCCCTAAGCCTGTTAAAATCAAAAATGCGGCGACAACAAGGGCAATAGCCAATAATACTATTAAGCCTGCCTTTTTCTTTTTATTCTTATTTAAGCTGTCGTTGCTTTCTAATTGACCTTCCATATAATACCCCCTAATTGCTGATAAATATGATAAATAATTATACCATGAAAATATGATTTATGGATAATTTAATTGCATATGCAGGTTTTATATGGTACAATTCAATCTGAATTGGGAAAAACCCATATACAAACTGCAAGGATAAATATATGCTAAAAAAGATAGCTTCAGAGAAGAACCGAATATATATTGTGCTTGTGTGCATATTACTCATTGTTGCAAGCCTCGTTTCAATAGTATACTGCATAAATATAATGCTCAATAAATGGAGCAGAACAACATACGATAAGCTGAACGAAGCAGATAAAAAGATGCTAAGCGCTGTTTCTGAATACATAGGTCAAACTGAAGGGCTTGAGCTGAATATACCCATAGCGTTTGTAAGAAGCTATGGCGTGTTCAGGGGCAGCGGGTACCTTTTCAACCATTCTATTACCGAGCACAAGGGCAGGTTCGGGCTGTCAGCAGGCACCTTTGCGACGGAGATACTGCTGCCCGACGAATTAAACCTGCCGGGAATGTATAGATTAGCTTCTATGGAGCCGCCTTTGGGAGCTTTCTTCTTCCCATCAGATTATAAGGTAGTGGATTTGTATGGCGTAGAAACTTATGTGATATGCTATGACGAGAGCTCATTGAACGACGGTACATTTATAGCTTTGCTTGCAAGGGCATTGAAGCAGCAAAAACCATAAGCGCAGCGCAATTAAGTTAGTTTACGCAAGCAAATTCACATTGAGGTTTGCTTGCGTTTGTTTATAAACTAAAATCAATAATAAGGGGGAAATTACTTTGGTTTCAGAAAAAATTGCACAAAAAGTGCTTGAGGCGGCACTTGAAACGGGCGGGGACTTTTCGGAATTGTTCTTAGAGGATACTGAGAGCAGCAATCTATCTATGATTGACGGCAAGCTTGAGTCTGCCACATATAAGCGCATAAGGGGTGCGGGCGTAAGAGTGCTTAAGGGTTCGCTTTCCGCATACGCATATACGGCGGATTTGAGTGAGGAAGCGCTGATAAAAACCGCGCGCGCGGCAGCGGCTGTATTCAGTTCGCCCAAGGCATATACTTCTATGCCCATTGCTGTTAAGCAGGACTATACGCAAGCTGTGAAGCGTCATTTCAAGGATATTGAAAATGCCCACAGAATAGATCTCCTAAAACGCATGCACAAGGCTGCGAAGGGCTATTCAGAGGAGATTTCGCAGGTTTCTTCAAGGTATTTCGATATAACCAGAAGAATCGAGATATTCAATTCAGAGGGGCTGCATGTTTCCGACACTCAGCCCAGAGTGCGCGTAATGGTTGAAGCAGTAGCTATGAAGGACGGCGAAGCGCAGTCGGGCTTTGAAGGCCCCGGTCTTGGCATGGGCTTTGAGGCGTTCGATATTATTGATGTTGAAGCCACAGCGCTGCAGGCCGCAAAGACTGCCGTAACAATGCTGCACGGCAAGCCCTGCCCTGCAAAGACGGTTCCCGTAGTGATTGACGGCGGCTTCGGCGGTGTAATACTGCACGAGGCTTGCGTGCATGGCTTAGAGGCCACATTCGTAGCCAAGGGCGATTCGGTTTTCGCAGGCAAGTTAGGGCAAAAGGTTGCGAGCGACATCGTAACTGCTGTTGATGACGGTACACTGCCGGGCGAATGGGGTTCAATTCGCATAGACGACGAGGGTACTCCGGGCAAACGCAATGTGCTTATTGAGAACGGTATTCTGAAGTCGTACTTGGTTGACAGGCGCAACGCAGCAAAGATGAATCACCATCTCACAGGCTCATCGCGCAGGCAGGACTATACTTTCGCGCCTACATCAAGAATGACAAACACTTTCTTTGCCCCCGGCGATGACGACGAGGAAGAAATGATTCGCTCAATAGACGAAGGGCTGTTCGCAGCGCGTATGGGCGGCGGCTCTGTAATGCCCTTAACGGGCGATTTCAACTTCGCGGTAGCAGAGGGCTATTGGATTAAAAACGGCGAGATAGTATGCCCCGTAAGAGGCGCAACTTTAATAGGCAGAGGCGCAGATGTACTGTTCAAGATAGACAGAATAGGCAAAAAGCTGTGGTTAGGTCAAGGGAACTGCGGTTCATTATCGGGTATGGTTCCCACAAATGTAGGACAGCCGCGCATAAGGGTTTCCGAAATGGTTGTCGGCGGAAAGGGAGGCGATATTTAATGAATTTCAATGAGTTTAAGAAAGAATTATTCGATTGCGCTAATAAATTAGGCTGCTCCGCGGCTGAGGTGTATTTCGAGGAGGGCGACGCCTTCTCAGTCAACATATTAGAGCAGGAGATAGACAGGTACACAGCCGCCGTTAAGTACGGGCTGAACCTGCGCGTAAAGTATCAGGGCAAGGACGGTTACGCATACACAGAAGTGTTTGAGGACGCTGAAGCGCTTGTAAAGCGCGCCATAGACAACGCGAAGTCCATAGAGAGCGAGGACGAACACCCCATGCAGGGCAAGTGCGAGTATGAAGAGGTAGGCACTATGCTTGACCCGTTCAAAAATGCGACAGAGCAAGATAAGATTCAGTTCGTGAAGGATTTGGAGACAAAGGCAAAGGAGAAGGATGAAAGAGTATTGCGTACTCCTTACTGCATGCTTGAAACAAGCAAGTTAGCTATACATATTTCAAACACGCTGGGGCTTGACGCTAAAGAGGAAGTTAGCGTAAGTGTGGTGTTATTAGAC
The DNA here is from genome assembly GCA_012838425.1 of Clostridiales bacterium. GTDB lineage: Bacteria > Bacillota > Clostridia > Christensenellales > CAG-138 > DUPG01. Next base: position 65,379 of record DUPG01000017.1, read on the forward strand.
GTGGTTATGCAGCAGGGCGACGAGACAAAGGAGGCATATGCATTTGAAGTGGGTGAGTATGCCGGCAATGCCGATATGGTAGTTGACAGCGCGGTTTCCTTGTGCGCGGATAAGTTCAACGCCGCGCCTGTAAAGTCGGGCGATTACAGAATATTGATGAGCGCAAGGACAATGTCTGAAATGCTGCAGGTGTTCTGGCGTCAGTTCTCAGCCGATTTAGCTCAAAAGGGCATGACACTCATGGCGAACAAAGAGGGCACGCAGGTCGCGAACGAAATTGTAAACATAATTGACGATCCGAAGCACAAGGTATATCCCAGAGCCTTCGACGGCGAGGGCGTACCCACAAAAACGAAGCACCTCATTGAGAATGGCGTGCTGAAAACGCTTCTTCACAACTTAAAAACCGCGAAGAAAGCGAATATCGAGTCAACAGGCAACGCTGGCCGCGCGAGCGCGGCAGGCGCAATTACAATAATGCCTACGAATATGTACTTGCAGGCAGGCACAAAGAGCTATGACGAGATGGTACAATCGCTTGGCAATGGGCTGATTATCACAGAGCTTGAAGGCACACATTCCGGCGCAAATGATGTTAGCGGCGAATTCTCATTCGGCGCAAAGGGCCTGCTTGTTGAGAATGGCAAAACGGTTAGAGCTGTTGACCAAATAACTGTTGCCGGCTCATTCTATGAAATGCTGATGGATATTGAGGAATTAGGCGGCGATATGAGATTCTGCGCGGCTGACGGCAGTTCGTTCTTCGGCGCACCGTCAACAATTATTAAGAAGCTGAAGGTTGCGGGTTCATAATTGTATTGTGGCACGCACAGGGGTACTCTAACCCCTGATAAGCTGTGCTATGCTGTATAGCATACAGCTTTTTGAAAACGAATCGGGGGATATGTATGGCAAGCGCTGCCGTACATTCCCCAATTCAGCTTATTCAAAAGAGTAAGAGGTACTATGAAAAGGTTTGTAACATGGAATGTAAATGGCTTGAGGGCCGCGTTAAAAAAGGGCTTTTATGATGCCATACTGCCCTTAGACGCGGACATTATTGCCTTGCAGGAAACCAAGCTGCAGCCCGAGCAGGCGCAGGTTGATATTGAGGGCTATTATCAATACTACAACAGCGCTGAGAAGAAGGGCTATTCGGGAACGGCTGTATATACGCGGCTTATTCCTCAGTATGTGTATAATGATTTTGACGCGTGGCGGGCAATAGCGCCCGATGTGAAAATTCCCGAGGGCTTTGAGAGCGAGGGCAGGATATTGACATTAGAGTTCAAAAACTACTATTTCATCAACTGCTATACACCCAATTCTCAAAGGGAATTAGCGCGCCTTGACTACCGTATGAAGTGGGAGGATTTGTTCCGCAAATTCCTGAGCTCGTTGAAAAGCGTTAAGCCCGTTATACTGTGCGGCGACCTTAATGTAGCGCACAAGGAAATAGATATTAAGAACCCTGCCGCAAACCGCAGAAACGCAGGCTTTACCGACGAAGAAAGGGCAAAGATGACAGAGCTTTTAGGCGCAGGCTTCATAGACGCGTTCAGACATCTGTACCCCGACAGAAAGGACGCGTACACTTGGTGGAGCTACTTCGCGCAGGCAAGAGAAAGGAATATAGGCTGGCGTATTGACTATTTTGTGGTCAGCGAGGATTTGGCAGGCGCTATAAAGGAATGTATAATTCACGATAAAATAATGGGCAGCGACCATTGTCCCGTAGAAATTATTATGGATTTGGAGGAAGCATGAGAGTTTTAGTTACAATACCGTTTACAAATGCGCAAAAGCATAGGCTTTCACGCTATTCAAATGATGTTGAGTATATAAAAATGGCGGATGTTCAGCCGCATGATGTTGCCGACAAGGAGGTCATAATAGGCAACATACCAAAAGAGCTTATACAGCACGCTAAAAATCTGAAATGGCTGCAATTATCTATGAGCGGATACGAGGGCTATCCCGAGCGTATGCCCGAGGGAGCTGCTTTGACAAATTCGCGCGGGGCATTCGGCTTAGCAATATCCGAGCATATGCTTGGAATGCTTTTAATGCTCAAAAAACGCCTGCACCAATACCACGACAATCAGAAAAAAGCATTGTGGCAGCCTATGGGCACCGTTACATCTGTATTCGAGTCAACAGTGCTTATCGTGGGCTTGGGCAACATAGGCTTGGAGTTCGCAAAGCGTGTAAAGGCGTTAGGCGCATACACGATAGGCATAAAGCGCGACATATCAAATAAGCCCGAGTGCATTGACGAGATATATACGCTTGATAAGTTAGACGAGCTGATTCCGCGCGCGGATGTTATTGCGCTCACTGTTCCTAATAATCCCGACACATACAAGCTGATGAATGAGAAGCGCATATACCTTATGAAGCAAGGCGCAGTTTTACTTAATGTAGGGCGTGGCGTATTGGTTGATACAGACGCGCTGAATAAGGCGTTGAGCGAGGGCAGGATTATGGCAGGGCTTGATGTTACAGACCCCGAGCCATTACCTGATAGCCACCCGCTTTGGAAACAGGAAAACTGTATTATCACTCCACATATATCGGGCTTTTTCTACCTGCCTAAGACACTGGAATACATAGTAGAAATCGCGCTTGATAATATGGCAAGGTATGCAGAGGGTAAGCAGTTGAACAATATAATTAAGTCGTAAGCGGCGAACCGTTTTGGCGGTAAGTGGAATGCCTGTTATCCGCCGAAAATAAATAGTCGTTGAGGTGTGTTATGGACTATATGCGAGAGTATGAGCATTGGCGAAGGGTTGTAGAGCCTAATAGCGAGTATTATCAGGAATTACTGGCTATTGAGGGCGACGAGAAGGAAATAGAGGATAGGTTCTACAAGCAGCTTGAATTCGGCACGGCCGGCTTGCGCGGAATTATGGGCGCAGGCACCAACCGAATGAACGAATATGTAGTAGGGCAGGCAACACAGGGGCTTGCGGACCTGCTTTCCGATATTCCCGAGGCGTGCGAGCGCGGAGTCGTAATAGGCTATGATTCGCGCAATAAAAGCGAGCAGTTCGCAAAAATTGCCGCAGGAGTGCTGGCGCAAAACGGAATAAGGGTATATTTATACGAATCACTTAGGACTGTACCTCAGCTCTCATTCGCCATTCGCCATTACAGCTGCATTGCGGGCATTATGATAACCGCGAGCCACAATCCGCCTCAATACAACGGCTATAAGGTTTATTGGGAGCATGGCGGACAGTTAGATCCCATGCTTTCTTCTACTGTTACAAGGAAAATCAACGGTGTAAACATATTCGATGTGCTTTCAATGGACATCGACACAGCAATAAACAAGGGCTTAGTTCAGCTGATAGGCAAGGAAGTAGATGATACTTACTACTCCTGCACAAAATCGCTTTTACTGCATAAAGAGCTTATAAATTACAACTACAACCCCGTAGATGTGGTATATACGCCCTTGCATGGCGCGGGGCTTGTGCCGGTGCGGGAGCTGTTGGTGCAAACCAAGCTGTGCAGACTGCATATAGTCAAGGAGCAGGAGGAGCCAAACGGCAATTTCCCAACAGTTAAAACGCCTAATCCCGAGGATTTCAGCGCATTCGAGTTAGCTGTTAAGTTAGCTGACCAAGTCGGCGCGGACCTCATATTAGCCACGGACCCAGACTCCGACCGCTTAGGCGTGGCGGTAAGGGATAACATAGGCAAATTCGTTCACTTAACAGGCAATCAGATAGGCTGCTTGCTTTTGTACTATATTCTATCGTCCTTGAAAGAGAAAGACGCACTCAACCCCAACGGTATGATAGTAAAGTCCATAGTTTCTACCAAGTTAGCCGATAAAATATGCGAGGATTTCTGCGTAAAATGCGTTGAGGTGCTGACGGGCTTCAGATTCATTGCCGAAAAGATTGCGGAGAGCGACGATAGCCCCACAAGCGAGTTTATATTCGGCTTCGAGGAGAGCTATGGTTTTTTGGCAGGCTCATATGTGCGTGATAAGGACGCTATATGCGCTTCAATGCTCATGGTAGAAGCTTTTGCATACTATAAAAGCATTGGCAAAACGCTTTTTGATGTGCTTAATGAGATGTACGAAAGGTATGGCTATTTCGTTGAAGCTACTAAGTCGTATGAGGTTCAGGGCATTGACGGTATGAAGCGAATTGCCGATACGATGACTGCATTGCGTAACGAGAGCATGCAGGAAATAGCAGGGCAAAGCATAGTCGCTGTTGAAGATTACAAAGCAGGTAAAAGCAGGTGTGTAAAAACGGGCAGGGAGAGCGACCTTGTTTTCCCCGAATCTGATGTTATCCGCATAATACTTGAAAACGGCTGGCTCAGTATAAGACCATCAGGCACCGAGCCCAAGCTGAAGGCGTATTTCGGCATAAGCTCAAAGTCTAAAGAAGAAGCCAAAGCAATATTTGACGCCGTTTTCAATGAGGTTTGCGGCTGGTTAGACACACACATAGGTTAACCGATAAAGCAAATAATTTAATAAATTGTTGCGTAATGTTAATAATCAGGCTATAATATGCTTATCAAAATATAGAGGTGGTAATATGTATTGCAGTTTTTGCGGAAAGAGCCTGCCTGATACGGCAAAGACCTGTAAGCATTGCGGCAGCTTGGTAAAGCCAGTCGCACAGGAAGGCGAGCAGGAAGCCAAAGCGAGCTATCATTATCAAGAAAATCCCGTGCCGGTTGACGATTCCAATCCTATGCAGAGGCGCGAGCCTGTAATGACATTCTGGCAGTACCTGCTTACTTTCATTCTCATAAATCTGCCTGTCGTGGGCATGATATTCTTAATAGTATTTATGTTCGACAAGCAAAAGCCCAACCGCGCCAATATGTGCAGGGCATATACAGCCTACTTGGTTTTATTCATAGTAGTAGGCGCTATTTTATTAGGAATTTTCCTGTTCATAGTATTGGCAGCCGCAGATGATACCTTGGCGTCGCTTGTGGATATGATACGCGATCTGCTTGAGAGCTTAAAAACCATTTCCGAAATCAGCTAAAACACTTGCGGTATTTCGCGCTGAATCTTTATAGAACTGGGGGGCACAATACGCCCCCTATTTAGTATGAAGTATGAGATTATGCTTTCATTCGCCGCAGGCTATCTTAACACAACCGCCCATTCTCCGCTCTTGATGTTTTCGTTAAGCGTGGGATTGCCGGCTAACAGCTCCTTCTTCGTAACATTAAGCCGCTTTGCAAGCTCGTATATGCTTTCGTCGGCGTCGGCGAAGCACACCACAAAGCCGGTGGGCGCGGTGCTTTCCTCTTGTACCCGGTTTGCGCCTGTTACTACCTCGGTGTTCATAAGCTCAAACACCGTCGCGCATAGGTTCAGAGTATAGCTCACATCTATTGACGACTTTGTGAAGCCCGATACTGTGGCGTTCAGGCAAACCACCTTCGCGTCTAACTCAACATTTTCATAGGGTGTTAAAAGCTCAATCGTGAAGGGCATTTCGTCTATGCTCGACTTTATCCTGTTGTTCTCGTCGCGATACATTACTGTTATATTTGAAATGCCGTCAACTATAACTCCTTTGTCGCTCTTTGTCGCTCCTGTTATTATTGGGCGCACAGAGGCGTATATGGGGCGTGATACATCGCCTGCGTCAATATTTACGGTTTCGCGGAACATTGCCTTCTGCTCGGCAGTACCCTTGCACAATAACAGCTGAACAGGCGTTTTCTCGCACTCAAAGGGATTCTTTGGATCGTACGCGTCAACAACTATTGCCCCGCGTTCGTTGCTTTGGCTGAACAGGCTTATTTTTAACTGCGCTTCTACCGTAACAAGCCCGAATTCCGAGCCCATTTCGCGCGCAGATATTTTCAGAGTGTCTATTCTGCCTGTAAGCGTAGGCTCGTTTACCTCCGATTCAAGCTCTATATCCACAGCAAAGGGGATATTCTGCGCGGTTTGCGAAAAGTCCAAGTCTGCGTTCTGGCTCAATATGGATATGCTTAGTATCCCGTCAACGCGGATAGAATCGCCCATAAGCTGCATATCGCGAATTATAGCCGCGCCCTCGCTGTTCACTATGCGCATTGCGTCCTGCGCTATTACCTCTTCACGCAGGCGTACAGTCTGCTCGCCCACAGGCTTCATATTGCAATACTCATATGAAACGCATTTCTGCTCCATATTGTCCTGCTGCCCTAACACTTGGCGCTTTGAGTTATCCTCCAAGCGACATTGAATATCCGCCACAGCGTCAAGATTTATTGCATTGTCGCCCAATGTAGTGTTGAAGGATATGAGCTCCGCATGAATTACAGCCTTCATATTAGGTTTTGCGCCATTATGCTCAAAGCTGTGCTTAAATTGCGCCACAGAATCGAACGAAAACAGCTCATCATCAGAGCATATGCAGTGTACGCGGATATTCCCCTCAAGCTGAATCCGATTTTCAGCAACTTCAACATTCGTGGTTTCTATGCTGCCCGTTGCGGCTAACAGCCTGTTGGCAGTTCTATCATTAGGCAGGGGTATGCTTCCGTTTATTTGCGCCTGCGATGCGCTATGCCCCGCCTGCGCGTTTATGGCAACAGTCGGCAAACTAATTTCATTGAACCTGTATTCCATATATACCTCCGGCATAAGCCTTTTTTGAATATTTATGCATATGATTTTCGTTTTATTACAAGCGGCGTTCTCCAAAATACGCTTATTTTCGACTTTTTTCGAGCACATTCTAAAATGTGAAAATATATAATGTTAGCATATTCCTATGCGCTTTGGTGCGAAGTTATCCACATTATCCACATGGTTATCCATATTTTTAGGAAAAATGGGCTGTTTTCATGTGGATAAGTTTTTGAAAAGATATTAAATGAAAATAATTTTTGTGTATTATTATACAAGCTCTCAAAAGTGCTTTATTAAGCATACATTTTCGCTTGCAGGTGCGCAAAATTTGTAGTATAGTAGTTTCAAAATAAATAAGGAGAGCAATTTATGAAGCATATTAAGACAATCAATACACCCGGCATTAAGAACACAAAGGTTTCCGGCTGCGGTGAATGTCAGTCTTCTTGTCAGTCCGCGTGCAAGACTTCATGCACAGTTGCTAATCAAACCTGCAAGCAGGAAAATAAATAATCGCTGATTAGTCGAAATTTGTAAGCCATGCAGGCTTATATTCTGCGTGGCTTTTTAAGACTGCTTTTTTGAGAAATACGGAGAAAGCCTTGATTCACACTTTTAAGTTTTTAGACAGCTATATATTGACAGATGTTGAGAGCGGAAGCATACATTTGATAGACGCCGCAGCATATGAGGTTATAAATTCGCCCATGCCCTATGCTTTGGGGTATGATAAAGCGCTTGTTGACGAGATATTATCAGAGCTTAGCCACCTAAAAGCACTTGGGCAGTACGACTCTGAATCTGAGCATATTGAGCTTGACTACGATGTCGATAAACAGCCGATAAAGTCGCTTTGCCTGCATGTCGCGCATGACTGCAACCTGCGCTGCAGGTATTGCTTTGCCGGCACAGGGGAGTTCGAGGGCGAGCGTATGCTGATGGGCGAGCAGACAGCAAAGCAGGCTATTGACTTTCTTATAGCAAACTCAAGGAACCGCAGGCACTTGGAGCTTGACTTTTTCGGCGGCGAGCCTCTGATGAATTTCGATGTCGTGAAAAAAACAGTCGAGTACGGCAGAGAAAGGGCGAAGCAGGCAGGCAAAGAGATAAATTTCACTCTCACAACAAACGGCATAAACCTGAACGATGAGATTATAGACTACATAAACGAAAACATATTCAATATAGTAATTAGCATTGACGGCAGGCGCGAGGTGCACGACTTCATGCGCTCTACAGTAAATGGCAAGCCTTCATATGACTTGATTCTTGATAAAGCGAAGAAACTAATATCAAAGCGCAAGGGCGAATACTATATTCGCGGCACATTTACGGCGAACAACTTGGATTTCGCTTCCGATGTGCTTGCATTGTATAACGCAGGCTTCAAGAATATTTCGATAGAACCGGTTGTGCTTGACGAGAATGAGCCATACGCGCTTACAAAGGAGCATTTGCCGAAAATTTTTGAGGAATACGAGCGTTTAAGCGAAATGATAATTGCCGATAAATTGGCAGGCGGCGATTTGAACTTCTTTCATTTTTCGGTTGACTTTTCGCATGGTCCCTGCCTTAAACGCAGGATAAAGGGCTGCGGCGCGGGCTTTGAGTATGTGGCTGTTGCACCGAATGGCGATATATACCCCTGCCACCAGTTCGTAGGCAATAGCGAGTTTATTATGGGCAATGTCGCCGAGCCGTATAATTTCGACCGCGAAATGCAGAAAAGCTTTATGAAGTGCAATATTTTGACCAAGCAGAAATGCATTGACTGCTTTGCGAAATACTATTGCAGCGGGGGCTGTGCGGCGAATGCCAACAAGTACAACGGTTCAATATATATACCGCATGAGATGACCTGCGAGCTTTTGAAAAAGCGAATAGAATGCGCTATGGGAATATACGCAAAAACGAGAGCAGAGGAGTAATATGGTTCGTTTTGAGCTTCGTAACCCGAATATACAAGACATTGATAAAATAGCGCGGGCATTGAGCGCTGAAACGGGGCTTTCATTAGCTATGGCGCGCTTGCTTTGCCTGCGAAAAATCACGACGGAAGCAGAGGCGGAGGCGTTTTTCAACCCATCCATAAGCCAGCTTGAGGACCCCTACACAATGCTTGATATGGAAAAGGCGGTTGAGCGCATAAAGCAGGCCATAGCAAGCAATGAAAAAATCTGCATATTCGGAGATTACGACGCAGACGGTATATGCGCAACAGCTATGCTGTATATGTATTTAAGCTATATAGGCGCAAATGTGTGCTACTACATTCCTTCGCGTCATTCAGAAGGCTATGGAATGAATATAGAAGCCATAGATAAGCTATATTCGCAGAATGTCAAGCTCATAATCACTGTTGACAACGGTATATCCGCCAACAACGAGGTCGCGCACGCAAAAGCGCTGGGGCTTGACTGCATAATAACCGACCATCACACAAGCTCAGGCGAAATTCCCGATTGCGTGGCTGTGCTGTGCAATACGCGCCCTGACAACACATATAAGAATACAAGCCTATGCGGCGCCGGCATTGCGTTAAAGCTGATACAGGCAATGGGCGGAATAAACGCCGCCATGCACTTTTTGCCCTTTGCGGGGCTTGCGACGGTTGCTGATATAGTAGAGCTGTCGCCCGAGAACCGCGCTATTGTGTCTATAGCTCTGTCAATTATGAATTCGCCCGAATGCCCCATAGGCGTATCAGCCTTGGCGGAGGTAGCACGCATAACTAATAAGACGATTACCGAGCGCGACCTGGGCTTTGCGCTGGCTCCACGCCTAAACGCTTCGGGCAGAATGGACACAGCCGAGATAGGTGTAAAGCTTTTATGCTCAACCTCAATGGAGGAGGCATTAGACTACGCAAATACGCTTAATGACTTAAACGAAGCGCGTAGAGCCGAAGAAGCGGGCATATTAAAGAGTGCTTTGGATATGCTTTCAAAGCAGGATATAAACAGTATGCGCGCTATCATACTGAAATCTGAGGAATGGAATCCCGGTATAATAGGCATAGCGGCTTCAAAGCTGTGCGAGATATACTACAAGCCCACCATACTGTTTGCTCAGCAGGGCGAAACGCTTACGGGCTCCGTACGCTCAATTCCCGAGATAAACATATATGAGGTGCTGGCGAAGCATTCCGATATGTACCTGCATTTCGGCGGACACAAAAAAGCCGCGGGGCTTACAATGCCGGCTGAGAGGTTTGAAGAGTTTTACGATGCAATAAATTCACAGCTGAAAACCAACTTTTCGCCCAACACATTCATTCCCAAGAAGTTCTATGACTTCGCCGCGGATTTTTCCGAAATCACACCGGCATTTGTGAATATGCTTGAACGCTTGGCTCCGTTCGGCGAGGGCAATCCGCATCCGGTGCTTCTTACAGAGGGCTGCAGCTTGCACTCAATGCGCAAAATTGGTGCGGAAGCCAACCATTTAAGCGGCAGGCTTTTTTCAAACAATATAGAGCTTGATTTCGTTGCGTTTGAAAAGGCGCACAGGTTTTCGGAGCTTATTTCGTACGATAAGCTGCAGGTGCTATATACTCCCACGCTTAATGTATGGAACGGCACTACAAAACTGCAGTTAAAGGTAATCGAGTTCAACCAAAGCGAGCTGGAGAATCCCGTTCATTATTTCAACAAATCAAAATCAAAGTTTTATGGCGCGTTCCTCTCTACTAAGAAGTACAACAAGATTGAAACCGCAGCTGTCAGCGAAAACATATTGTATCAGAACCCTTTATTAGCGATTACGGAGGCGTTTTCAAGCTCCGGCGAGGGTACTTTGGTGCTTGTAAACACCCATGCAGGCGCAATAGACCTATACGAGAAGTTAAAAGCCGCAAAGCTCATTGATTATGACCTGTTCTTCAATAACTTAGTTAAGAGGCCCTGCAATTACAATGCTGTTATATGCGCGCCCATGCTGGATATGGTATTGGAGTGGCTGCCCTATTACAGCAATGTGATTATTTACGATACACCAATAGACAGGGGCTTTGTGAATACGGTATTTTCAAGGCTTAATGAAAGGGCAAAGCTGATACTTCCTAAAAAAGCCGATTTCAGCATAAAAGAGTATGCAGACAGGGCGAAAAGCATTATAGACCACAAGATGATGGGCAGGATATTCAAAGAGTTTAACTCAATGTGCGCTAATATGGCTACTCATGTGAAGAACTTGGTCGAGAACACCGCCGCAGCTTTAGCATTGAACGAAGCCGATTGCTTGCTTGCGCTGAATATTTTTATAGAGTTAAAGCTGTATGTGCTTGATAAAAACGGCTATTGCTTCATGCAGAAGCGCGAAACGAATGAGAAAATAAAGCTAAGCGATTCTTCACTGTACCGCGCTATACTCTCTGCTGAAAACGACGAATTGCTATGAGGTTTTGTGGTACTGATTTGCAAAAGTTGAATTTTGTCGAATATGCACTAAGATTAGCATACGCGCCAAAATATACTGTACTTTATACTTGTAAGGTTGTATGATATTTGCGTTATGTATAACGGGATAGGAGAGAAAATGAAAAAGGTTTTTGTATACCTTGCATTCTCTTTTGGCGTAGTCGGCTTGCTATGCTTTGCTTCGAGCTTGCTTTTCAGCAACAGCGATACGCAAGCGCAGGTTTTCAGCGAGGAGGAGATTATATCCGCCGCAAAGAACGCCTCTGCGCTATATATAAGCAATACTTCAAAGGCCGGTATGACTGTTTCGTCATTTGACGATACTATTATAGTGGTAGAGAAAGCAGGCAAGTATTATTCGTTCAAATATACGAACGGCATATTAGAAGCAGGCGATGTTTACGAGCATATACCAAAAACCATAAACGGCCTTGTTATTGATAAGAATGTAAAACACTTGAATAATATCCCCAGCAATATCTATATATTCATTCCTAAGGGCTGATTGCTTTACGCCCTTATAATAATGTATAATAATTCATATCTTTTTTTAAGGAGATAGTATGAAAGCATACAGGTTTATTATTGCTCTGCTTGTTTTAGTATGCCTAATCAGCGGCTGCGCTGTTGTAGGGGAGCCGCAGCCCACGCCCAGTGAAACTGCTAATAAAACCCCTTCACAGCTTGCTGACGATGCGATTGAGGGCTATATTGCTGAGAAAAGCCAAGAGGAAAAAGACCCTATTGTGTTGGAAGAAACAATAGTCATAGTTAATTCGGAAGGTGAATCAGTAGTATATGAGTATGAGAACGGAGAGCTTGTAGAATCTAATAAAGACGCGAGCGATTTTGAGAATTCCGAATATTATCAGGAAGTAGAGTCTGAGGACGGCGTAACAATACTTGTTCCCAAAGCCATATTAAAGGTAGAGTCGGTTACAGTAAAGCCGGGCGAGAAGTTTTCATTCTTGATTTCGATAGACAATTATCCTTTGTGGGACTGGGCGACTTTCGAGTTCTATATCAATTATGACCCCGAAATAATCAGCATAAATGATATTGTTACCACTGAATACACGACTAATATGATATTACAGACGAACTTAGAATATACGCCCGCTTCCGCATATGTCGCGGCAATATCGATAGACGATTTTAACGAGCCCGAGGGCAATTTGGTTGAGGTGCGCTGCACAGCGTTAAAGACGGGTGAGGTCGAAATAACGCTTGGTGAATTTATGATGTATAGGGTGGTTACGCTGCCTAATGGCACCGACATAAATTCCGAACCAATATTCTTGATTGCGGAATCAGGCAAAATAACAGTTACTGAATAAGAAAATATAAATAAGCCTTCACGCCGCGCGTAAGTGCGGCATTTCATTTTATGCAGTGTAATTTCATGCTGTGATAGCAACACAATAACTCATTTTCCGGTTGAAAATTACTCCCTTCACTGATATACTTAAAAAGGTATGCCGATAGCATATACTCGCTTGAAAGGCTGGTGCGTAAGAAATGCTTGAGAGAAACGGAAACATTAAGATTTTTGCAGGAAGCTCTGGCGAACGGTTTGCCCAAAGGATGTGCGCATATCTCGAAATAGAAATGGGTAAAACATTCTATAAGAAGTTTTCAGACGGAAATATCTATGTAAGAGTAGAGGAGTCAATTCGCGATAAAGATGTCTATATTGTCCAACCCATAGCAAAGAATCCTAATGACGAATTTACGGAGCTTTTGTTTTGGATTGACGCTTTCAAGCGTGCGAGCGCGAACTCCGTAACAGCTATTATACCGTATTTCGGCTATGCTAAGGGCGATAAGAAGGACGAGCCGCGTGTGTCTATACGCGCAAGGGTATGCGCCGACTGCATAGAGTGCGTAGGTGTTGACCGCGTAGTTACAATGGATCTGCACAGTGCGCAGGTTCAGGGCTTCTTCTCAAAGCCTATGGATCACCTGTACGCCCGTTCAATGCTTTGCGAGTACGCCCGCAAGCTGGGCATAGTTGACGACGATTTGGTAGTGGTATCTCCCGACGCAGGCTTCGCGAAGAATGCGCGTATGTTTGCGAATGAGCTTAAATGTCCCGTTGCTATAGGCGATAAGATTCGTACCGACCATAACGAAAAAGCGAAGGTGCTTGACATAATCGGTGAGGTTCGCGGCAAGAACTGCATAATCGTTGATGATTTCACTATTTCCGGCGGAACGCTTATAGATGTTGCACATGGCTTGAAGGACAAGGGTGCTAAGGATGTTTATGCCTTCCTGTCCCACTGCGTATTAGACGCAAAGGGCGTTAAGAAGATTGAGGAGAGCCCGATACAGCTGTTGGTGTCAACGGATACGGTATATTGCCCCGAGGCAGAGGCTTCCGAGCAGATACACATAATTTCTGCGGCTCCTCAGTTTGCAAAAGCGGTGAAGCTGATACACGACAGACATTCTATAAGTCAGGTATTCTCCGATACGGATTACAGGCTTATAAATATGAGCTTCAATCCCTCAGCATTGGATATTGAATTCAAGACATTGGGGCTGTAAGCGTTTGCAAAACAGTGTAAAATATTATAATATCCTATTAAACTTTCGGCTTAGCCGCAACAAGAGGTAATTATGGGCAAAAAAACTGACAAAGCAGGCGCGAAGCCTAAAAAAAGGAATAAGGGATTAGACAGAAAAACCGTCATAATGCTGATAGTATTCGGCATTGCCGCAATAGGCATTGCGTTTTTATCGATATTGGGGCTGAAATCCAGCCTTCTCATACCGCAGAGGAAGGACGGATCAAGAATTGATGCCGAAGCTATGAGAGCTACCCCCATAGTAGTACGCTCAAGGGAAGGCGCTACCGCATTGCACGAGGATATGCGCTTCACTCCCATAGGCAATATGGTGTATGACCAAGAGAAAAGCTCTCAAAGCAGCTCTGTGTACTATACCAATATTGAAACCGGTGCTTCTATGAATATCATAATAAAGGAAGAAGCACAAGCCTACAAGCAGCTGCTTGAGTTTACCGAATATGCCGAAGAAAAAGGCACCAACTCCCCTATCGAAATAGTGCGTCAGGCGTTTGCTGAGGATCTTAGCAAGGTAACAGTGTTCTCAAAATTCTCTGAGGTAAAGCGCGCAGGGCAAATAAGGCAGATTTGCGGCTTGTATGTAGCTTCAAACGATTTCAGCTTTGCAGAGATAAACGGCGACCTGTACGGTGTTATCACATACAAAGCGCCTTACGCTTACGGAATAGATTTAGTGCATAACGGCAAGCTATACACAATAAATTTCAAGGGAACGGATATTGAGCCTATCACATTAGATATGATAATCACATTCTTGCAGTCCATTAGGTTCGAAGGTTAATTGATTATAAGCCCGGCTTATTAGCAGGGCTTTTTTTGTATATCACATCATATAGGAGGTAATATGAAATACTGCACTTATTGTGGGAGTGAAGTCAGCGACGAAAAAAGGTATTGCGAAAAATGCTGCTGTGTAAGCTTTACGCACGAGCCTTTAGCAGAGCCCGAGCAGCCTGACAGAGCTGCCGCTTCAAGCTTTGAGCCAAAGCGTTATGACATCGATGTAACGGGCGAGAGCGCAAGCTTTATTGTAAACAAGCTGCAAAAAAACAAATTGAAGAAGTTAAACATCAGCTTAGTGGCTATACTTGTTGTAGTTGCTGCTATTGTTGGCTTTGCGATAGTTAAGCTGAATGAGGACAAACCCGAACCCGCAGATTTTATACCTACAGCAACTACCACTCTTACTTATTCAAAAATAACTGTTTACGAGCTGGTTCCATATGCTGAGAATGACGATGGCGAAGTGCTTGCTTTTTGCGATATTCAAGGATATGCAGGGCTTGTAAAAATATCCAAGAAGCATTCGGATTATGATAAGCTGATAAAAGGAAGCGGAACACCTGTTACGCTGATAGGGCTTCCCCAAAAGCTGTCGGAAGAAATTATTGAATTCATGATAGAGGACTTTGAAGATATAAACAGCAAAGCAGATGCTTACAATGCAATAGGAGAGTATTATTTTGATACTACAAGCAGTCACGAAGAGGATGTAATTGTCATCGCAGTCTTCTTGATTAGTTTAATTGTAATGATGTATGTAGTAATCGCATATAGTGTATATCCCAAAAATGCGGTAAAAAGCGTTAAACGCCTGATTAAAACGAATTCCGTCGAATACGCGAATGATGTGCTTAACGGCTTTGTCGAGGTTGACCCCGTTTCGCGCTTGGCATTCACAGATAAGTTCTTATATGATGAAAAAACGGGAGCAATACTCCGTTATGAAGACATAGCTTGGGCGTATAAAAAGGTAACCACACATTCTGTGTACTATGTAATAAAGGTAGGCGAAACGGAGGAGGTCATTATAGCCACAAAGGATAACAAGCGGTATTCATTCCCCCTTAGGAATTGGAAAAGGGCAGGTATGCACGATTCATACGGCCGTCATATAGAGTCTGCAATATTCAGCGATGTCCAAAGGCATTGTCCTGACGCGCTGATAGGCTATTCAGAAAACAACAAGAGCCTATATAAGATAAAAGTCCGGCAGGAAAAGCTGAGTATGTAACAGATTATGGGGGCAGTCAGGGTATTGCCCCCTTACTATATGTCTTTCACCTCTACCAGTATACAGTCCTCACCTATCTTTGTGATTTTGCAGAAGGGTATAACCAATTCCTCGTCGCTCCTAAGCAGTCCGAAAAAACGGCATGGACCGGGAACAATAATGGCTTCAATCCTGCCGGATTTCTCGTCAATCTCTAAATCACATATATTGCCAAGCTTTGAGCCGTCGCAAAGGTTCACAACCTCCTTGCATTTTAGCTCACAGAAAGTCATCATAGCTTTTTCGTCCTCTCTCACAAGTTCTACTATATTATGCTCGCTCATACTAATTCTGATTGATTTTTTTTCATACAGCCTATATTATTGATATTGCTCAGGTGGAAAAATATGCGGATATTAAAGTATGAAAACTATATGGACTTGGCGTTGCAGCAGGCGAAAATCGCTTATGAATTAGGCGAAATACCTGTGGGCGCCGTAATCGTTTATGAGGGCGAGGTCATAGCAAGCGCGCATAACGAAATAGAGTCGCAAAAAAAAGCAAGCGCGCATGCGGAACTGTTGGCGCTCGACATGGCATCTTATAGGCTGAATTCGCGCGTGCTTGATAAATGTACGCTTTTCTCAACATTAGAGCCTTGCGGAATGTGCGCAGGGGCAATAGCGAATTACCGTGTAAAAACATTGGTTTTCGGCGCGTACGACACGCGTTTTGGCTGTTGCTTTTCAAGAATGAATCTCATAAAGCTGATGCGCGCTAACACTTGGGTCATAGGCGGCATTCGCGAAAAAGAGTGCGCAGAACTGCTCAATTCGTTTTTCAGTGAGCTTAGGAAGTAGTTTGCCAAGTATGAGTGCTTGGTATATAATAATCGTAAAAATAGGGGGAGCATATGTATTTTGAAGTAAACGAAATACCCCGAACCGAAAAGCAGGATTTTACCGCAATAATAATAGCGGTTGCATTGATAATAGTTGTAGAGATTGCCGCTGTTGTGCTGTCGCGCGTTATGCCCGTAATCAGCATGATTGTTCAGGCGGTAATAGTGTTTGGCATAGTATTTATTGCGATACGGTTTTACAAAACAAGGCTGAAATCATATAGATACAGCTTTTTTACAGGCGAGGAGCTGACCAAGGAGCAGGAGCAGGAAGCAGCCCTTGCTTTTGGTGTAAGCGTTGAAAAGCTAAAGGAGATAATTAGCGCATACCCTAAAAATTCGCTGGTTATTGAAAGCGTGCTTGGTGGCGTGTCTAACATAATTTGCGAAATAGCTCCTGATGAATACAAGGGCTTGTTCGATGCGGACTACAAGTGCAATAATACGCTCATAGCCACAGTTACTCCGAATACTGCTAAGAAGTTGGTATATGGGGACAACGCGTGTGTGAGCATTTCCCCAAGCGAGAGGTTAGAACGCTTGATAATCGATGCTATTGACGCGGAAGGCTAAGAAATGATAGACTGTTTTGGTTTGAACGACAGGGTAATTCTTAAAAAGAAGCACGCCTGCGGGGCAAACGAATGGAGGATTATACGCACAGGCTGCGATATTAAGATTAAGTGCTTAAAATGCAGCCGTATAGTTATGCTTGACAGGCAGGAATTCATTAAATCAGCCAAAAAAATAATTGTCGAGGAGCAAAAAGAGGAATAGCTATGCTTAAAGGTATAAAACGAATGAGAATGAAATCAACACTCTCCGCCGCTGCTATGGCGAAGCATAAAGACGAAAAAGCCTACAAAATCGCCGATTATACCGACTTTATAATCACGCTGCTCATGGTGATTATTGCGGTGTTCGCGCTTAGAATGTTCATATTTGAGCCTATACGGGTCGATGGGCAGTCTATGGAGGATACGCTTCTTGACCGTGAGAATATGCTGGTCGAAAAGGTTTCGTATTGGTTTTCAGAGCCCAAGCGCGGCGACATTGTTATATGCTACTTCCCTTACAGCCCCTTCATTGATGATCCCGACGATACTTATGTGAAGCGCGTAATAGGCTTGCCCGGCGAAACAATTTCTATTAAGGACGGAAAGGTCTATATAAACGGCGAGGAATTAGATGAAAGTCCCTATTGGGAGGG
Organism: Clostridiales bacterium; assembly: GCA_012838425.1. Taxonomy (GTDB): domain Bacteria; phylum Bacillota; class Clostridia; order Christensenellales; family CAG-138; genus DUPG01. Next base: position 83,114 of record DUPG01000017.1, read on the forward strand.
CTATATAAAAAGAGATTTTGAGGACTATACAATACCTGAGGGCGAAGTATTCGTAATGGGTGATAACCGAAACAACAGCGGCGACAGCCGAATTGTAGGCTCAATTCCTATAAAGAGGATTGTCGGGCGCGTATTGGGAGTAATTTCGCCTATAAAGCGTATTCGCGAGGTTAATTAAAATGCGCAGCTATGCAAAAGATAAAAGGCTGATGTTGATTTCCACAGGGGGAACAATTGCCTGCGTACCCACAGAGCAGGGGCTTGCTCCGGGGTTGAGCGCTAAGGAAATGCTTAAAACAATAAATGCTGATTTGTCTGAAATAGATTGCATAGACCTGTTCAGCATGGATTCATCGAACATTCAGCCTGAGGAATGGCAGATAATAGCCAACGAAATATTGAAGTGCATAAATTCAAATAGCTATGCTGGAATAGTCGTAACGCATGGAACCGATACAATGGCTTATACGGCTTCCATGCTTTCATTTTTATTGCGCTGCACGAATATACCCATTGTGCTCACAGGCGCACAGCTACCGATAATAAATGAGGACTCCGACGGCAGAGTGAACCTGCGCGACTCAATAATAGCCGCAAAAGCATTAACACCGGGTGTGTATATCTGCTTTGGCTCAGATGTGATATTAGGGTGCAGGGCAGTAAAAACGCGTACTGTTTCGTATAACGCGTTCGAATCGATAAATTATCCTAAAATCGCCGAAATTAAGCATGGCGAAATTGAATATATCAGCGAATATAGTATAAACAGCAAGGGCGAAATTTCAGCTCTTAGCGCAATAAATCCGAATGTCGCGCTTATTAAGCTGATACCGGGGCTAAGTGCGGATTTCATAAAAGGTGTGCTGTCCGCCAACATTGAGGGCATTGTAGTCGAGGGCTTTGGCTTGGGGGGCGTGCATAACATAAGGCGCGACCATAACGAAGCCTTAGAATACCTGATGAAGAATGGCGTGTGCGTTGTGCTTACCTCGCAATGCCTGTATGAAACCTCTGCGCTTGATGTATATGCTGTAAGCAGGCGGCTTCTCAACGCAGGCGCAATATCCGCGCATGATATGACGACAGAAGCGGCGGTTACCAAGCTTATGTGGGCATTGGGAGCGGCTGAGGGCTTGCAGAAGTATGATAAAATCAAGCGTGTTGAGGAAATATTTGCATCAAATTATTGCGGTGAAATAACATTGTAAAGGGGAATACAGTGATAAGGGTAATTATAATAGGCGCAAGCGGTTATATGGGGCGTGCGGTAGCAACCGCAGTTGAGAATAACTCAAATGATTTTACGGTAGTCGCGGGCGTTTCGCCAAGCGGGAGAGGCAGCTTTGCTTTCCCGGTATATAAGAGCATAAGCGAAGTAACCGAGCCGGCAGACGCTATAATAGACTTCTCACGCCCGAAAGCCATTTACGATTGCTTACCCTACTGCAAGGAAAAGAAAATCCCCTATATAATCGGCACAACGGGTCTTTCCGAAGATGATATGCGCTTCATAGATTCATACGCAAACAGTGTTCCTATATTCATTTCGGGCAATATGTCTTTGGGCGTTAATCTGCAGCTGCAATTAGTTAAGTCCGCAGCGGCTGCATTGGGCGTAGCATTTGAGCCTGAAATAGTCGAGAAGCATCATCACTTTAAGGTTGACGCTCCGAGCGGCACAGCGCTTATGCTGGCAGATGCCATAAGCTCAAAATCCCCCGAAGGCAAGAAGTACACCTTCGGCAGATACACAAAGACAGAGCGCAGAAAGCAAAACGAGTTAGGTATTCACTCCGTGCGCGGCGGAACAATAGTGGGAGAGCACGAGGTATATTTCATAGGTACAGACGAGATAGTCGAAATCAGCCACAGGGCATACTCAAAGCAGATTTTTGCGTTGGGTGCATTGCGTGCAACAAAGTTTATGATGTCAATGCAGCCCGGTCTATACAGCATGCAGGATATAGTATTAGAAAACGAGGTATTGTCTAATCTGTATGTAACTGACGGGCAGGCGCTGATTGAGATTTCGTCGCTAAACGATACCAAAAACGGTATATGCGATGTGTTTACTGCATTGGCAGACGCATCAATATTCGTGGATATGATAAGTCAGGCAGGCTTGGGCAGAGTAAGCCTAACCGTAAGAAGCAAGCAGCTGTACGACGCGCTTTCAGCCCTTAACAGCCTAAAAGTAACCCATAAAAATATGAAGGTTGTAGAGTATGACGATATTACGAAGCTGACAGTAGAGGGTGTAGGCATGGAAACGCGGCATGGAATAGCGGCGCAGGTGTTTGAGGTATTAAGCGCTTCGGGTATTGAGCCCTTGATAGTAACAACAAGCGAAACTAAAATTCAAGTGGGCATAAATTCAGAATTCGTATCCATAGCGGTAAACGCTATAGCGGAAAGGTTAGATCTTTAATTAGCTTATTAGCTTAATAGATAATCTAATTGAATATTGCTGCTGAGAAGCGGGGTAACATCGCTGATTATAGCTATTACCTCGCTTTTGTTTTCTCCATTTCTAACAGCACGCAGGTTGTACCATGCGAATTTGAGATACTTGTTATAAATTCGGAAGGACACATCTACCGCTTTGCCTGTTTCACGCGCATTTTGAAGCATATACAGCACATTTTCCCTGTCTGCTTTATTAATTGAGAAGAAGAATTCGTCCCAAACATAGCGCATTTTTTTAGACTTTGTCTTTTTCAAGCGATAGAAGCCCTCGCTCGCATAGGTCATGCGTATTCTTGAATCTACCTCTAACTTGACTATGCCGCCGCTAACATATTTTAGAATGCTTCCAATAGGTGAGCTTGCGTATTTTTCTGCGGCTTGCAATATTTCGGTATCCTGTTCGGATAAATGTATATTATCGTCTTTATACGGAAAAACGACATGCCTGCCTTTTCCTAAGCCCTTTGCGGAGAACATAGCAATATCGGCTTCTCTGAACAGCGCTTCAATGTCCTTGTTGCCGTTCTTCACCACAGATACGCCCACAGAGCAGGTGATTTCCAGGTTCTCGTCGTGCCTGTATGACAGCACCTTCACAACATTTTCAGCGTGCTCTCTTATCTCTCGAATCGAAGCCACATTCTTCTGCAATACTATAAATTCGTCACCGCCTATGCGTGCGAATATGTCGTTCTCGTCAAACTGCGCTTTCAGCTTTTCGGCGACCTTGCTCAAAATAGCGTCGCCCGTAAAATGCCCTACCATGTAGTTCACATCGTGGAAGTTATCCAAATCTATGAGGTACAGCGCATGCGTGCCTGCTTTGCCCTCGCCGCTTAAAAATTCCTTTATAGCGTCTTTTGCGGGGCGGTTAGATAAAAGCCCCGTCAATGAATCGCTTGAAGCTATTTGCTGCAATCTAAGCATTTCAAGCTTTTGGTTGTTTATATTTATTATTCTGCCGACTATGCTTGCCGGTTTACCGCTTAATTCAAAGAATGTCTGCGCTTCGATTTTATGCCACACAAGCGACCCGTTTTGCATTATGTAGCGGAACTCCGCAGAGGCGTACTTCGCGCCCTTTTGCAGGTTCTGCCCGAAACGCGCAATCTCAACTAAGTCGTCGGGATAAACATATGGGTTGTGCTGACCAAAATCGCTAAGACGCTTATAGTAAGGCTCGCGTCCTAATATGGTTGAGTAGTTTCCGTCAAAATGCAGCTCGTTGGTTTCATGGCTGCCCTCAAAGAATATGCTGCCGAAAACCTTGTTCGCGACCTCATAGTTTGAAATCAGCTTCTGCATGGATTTGTTTTCGCGGTTTAGCCTATGTATGTTTCTAAAATTGTTGTAGATTATTAGCCCGAATACAATCAATGCCAAAAATACAGCACCAATTATAGTTATATACTCGCTAAGCGGGGAAAAGCCTGTTTTCGACAGGTTATTAGCCAATACAGTCTTGGGATACAAAACAAAAGTCAGTACCATACAGACCATACAGTTTGCAGCTAATTTTCGGTAATACCCCATCATGCACCACACGATTCCTATGTATTTTTGTATGGTTTATTGTACCATACATTTTATATTCGTGCAACAGTTATTTTCAAAAAGTTCTTATTGTGTTTTATTTTGAATGGAATGCAACCAAAAATGAAACGAAAATACATATTTATATGCGGTTATCTGCGCTTCTGTGCCAACGCCTTTCTCTCCTTATAGTCGGGCAGCAGGGATTCTATAAAACTGTAAAAAGCCTTGCTGTGATTGGGATGCACAAGGTGTGCAAACTCATGCACTACTACATATTCAACAAAGGGCATAGGCATTTCGCATAAAAGAGTTGAAAATGTGATTATGTTCTTGCTCGTGTTGCAGCTTCCCCAACGGGACTTCATATTCTTTATTCGTATCTCGGGATAGGCTACTCCCAACGGTTCAAATACGCTATACACCTTGTCGCAAAGCTCAATCAAGGGCTCGCGCATCAGCTTTTTGCGCGCCATGTTTAACAGCCTATGCTTTACATCTGAATCGTCGCACTTGACAGTCATATAGAGTATTTGACCCGTTAGGCGTATCGAATTCTCCGCGCCTGTTTGTATGCTTAAATAGTAGCTTTTATTAAGAATCTGCACGCTGTCGCCGTCTTGCGGGGGCTTTTCGGGCGGAAGCTTTGAGAAGCTCTCTATGGTCTTTACAATTATATCGCCCTTTGACAGCAGAAACTCCTCAATCACCTTTACAGGTATATGAGGGGATGCGGATACGAAGACTTGTCCGTTAGAGCGTATTCGAACATTTATGTTCTTAACATTTTTTCTGACAAGCTCGTATTCTATGACTTTGTCGTTAAATCTCAAACTCCTCATTCAAGCTCGAATGCACCTGTGTATAGCTTGTAATAGCGTCCTTTCTGTGCTAATAGCTCCTCATGGCTGCCGCGCTCTATTATCTCGCCGTTTTCAAGCACCAATATAGCGTCTGCGTTCCTGACTGTTGACAGTCTGTGCGCTATGACGAAAACAGTCCTGCCGTGCATCAGCTTATCCATGCCGCGCTCTATAAGCGCTTCTGTGCGTGTGTCTATTGAGCTTGTGGCTTCGTCTAATATCAATACGGGCGGATTCGCAACAGCTACCCTTGCGATAGCTAAAAGCTGCCTTTGCCCTTGGCTAAGGTTCGCTCCGTCGGCGGTAAGCACCGTATCATAGCCTTGCGGCAGGTGAGTTATGAAGAAGTGCGCGTTGGACAGCTTAGCCGCTTCCTCAACCTCCTCGTCTGTGGCTAATGGATTGCCATAGCGTATGTTTTCCCTAACCGTTCCCGTGAAAAGGTGTGTGTCCTGCAGCACTATTCCCAATGAACGCCTTAGGTCAGACTTCTTTATCTCCTTAATGTCTATACCGTCGAATGTAATAGTGCCTTCCTGAATATCGTAAAAGCGGTTTATGAGGTTTGTTATAGTTGTTTTGCCTGCGCCCGTTGAACCCACAAGCGCAATTTTCTGCCCGGGCTTTGCGTAAAACGATACATTCTTCAAAACATTTACTTTACCGTCGTAGCTGAAAGTTACATTGTTAAGCCGCACATCTCCGCGCAAGGGAATATACTCGTCGCCCCTTTTCCATGCCCATTTGCCTGTGCAGGTGTCGGACTCAATCAAGCAGCCGTCAACCTCTTTTGCCTGAATCAATGTAACCGTACCTGAATCCTCCTCGGGCTTCTCGTCCAATAGGTCGAATATTCTGCCTGCGCCCGCCAATGCGCTCATAATGGATTGAAACTGCTGTGAAAGCTGAACAATGGGCTGCGAGAAGTTGCGCGTATATTGCAGGAATGAAGTAAGCGTGCCGATAGTAATGCCTATTGATAAGCCAAACAGCGTGCTATTACCCATAGCCGCAAGCAATACGCCCACCATAGCGGTTACAGCGAAAAGCGTATATGAGAGATTGCCCATAATAGGCATGAGCACGCCGGACGATATGCTTGCGTTCGCGGCGGACTGCCTTAAATCCTCATTCAGCTTTGTGAACTCCTTTGCGACCTCGTTTTCATGGCAGAACACCTTTATAACCTTCTGCCCCTCTATCATTTCCTCCATATAGCCGTTGACCTTAGCTAAATCAGCTTGGCGGTTTTTGAAGTATTTAGAGCTTCGTTGCGCCAGCACGCTTACAACACGCAGCATAATAAACAGCATCAACAGCGTTATAGCGGTCAGCGCGGGGCTGAGTATAAGCATAGCTATAAACACGCCTGCAACTCTTAATAGAGAAGTGATTATCTGAGGCACACCGTTGGCTATCATTTCGCGCATAGCGTCTGTATCGTTTGTAAATAGGCTCATTAAATCGCCGTGCGTGTGCGTGTCGTAATAGTTTAGCGGAAGCTCCTGCAAATGAGAGAAAAGCTCTTTGCGCACATTGTTAAGTATTCCGTTTGAAATAGGCACCATGATTGCCGCATATGCGTATGTGGCGGCTACGCTCAATAAATATGCTACAGCAAGCAATATAAGATCGCGTATGAATTTTGACCATACAGGAGCGCCGCTCGCTGCATTGTCAACTATGGGCTTTAATAGATAAGTACCTAATATGCTTGCTACCGAAGCTATAATAATAAGCACCACCACAGCCAACAGTGCTATACTGTATGGCTTGAAGTATCCGAGCAGCCGCTTTATAGTGCCCTTCTTTATTTTCTGCTTTTGAAATGCAGGCTGTTTCTGGTTTTTCTGCTTATCCATCAGCCCACCTCCCTTGTCTGCGAGCTATATACCTCGCGGTAGATTTCGCAGCGCCTAAGCAGTTCGTCATGCTTGCCTATATCCGCTATGCGCCCTTCGTTAAGTACAACTATTTTATCTGCTTCCATAATCGAGTTGACCCTTTGCGCGATTATAATAGTCGTCAGGTCCTTTGTCTTTTCTTTTAGTGCTTTGCGGATATTCGCGTCTGTGTTAGTGTCAACCGCGCTTGTGGAATCGTCAAGTATAAGCACCTTCGGGCTTTTCAGCAACGCTCTTGCTATTGTAAGCCTCTGCTTCTGCCCGCCGGACACATTTACGCCGCCCTGTCCCAAATCGGTTTGATAACCGTTTGGAAAGCTCATTATAAAGTCGTGCGCTTGCGCTATCTTTGCCGCTTCTATTATCTCATTCATTGTTGCGTCATGCTTGCCCCAGCGCAGGTTTTCCTCAATGGTTCCCGAGAACAGCACATTCTTTTGCAATACCATAGATACAGCGTCGCGCAGGTTTTTGAGCTTATAGTCCCTTACATCGACTCCGCCGACCTTCACGCTGCCGCTTTTCACATCGTATAGACGTGGAATAAGCTGCACAAGCGTCGTTTTCGCCGAGCCTGTTCCGCCAATAATGCCCACGGTTTCGCCCGGCTCAATGCGCAGGTTTATATCGCATAGCACGTTCAAGCCTTCGCCGTATGCAAAGCTAACATTATTGAACTCTATTGAACCGTCCTTCACTGTTAAGTCGGGGTCATTATTATCGTCGGTTATATAGGGCTCTTCATCTATGACCTCAATAACTCTTGCCATAGATGCTCTTGAAAGCACCAGCTGCATAAATGTTAACGAAATCATTATTACAGACATAAGTATCTGCGCTATGTAGCTCAAAAAGCTTGTGAAATCGCCGGCAGACATTGCGCCGTTCATTATCATAGTGCCGCCGAAATACCCAACTGCCAGCATAACAGCGTATATTACGAGCATAGATATAGGCTGCATGAGTATAAGCAAGCTTTCTGCGGCAATACCGGCGTCCTTAACTCTGTCGGACTTCTTATTAAAGCTTTCCTTCTCACGCTTTTGGCTTACGAATGCCTTGATTACGCGTATGCCTATTAGGTTTTCCTGCACGCCTGCGTTCATGGAGTCGTACTCTTCAAGCATCTTTTTTAGCCGAGGGAAGGCTATAGAAGCCAGCAGCGCAAATGTTACGCCCAACACAGGCAAAGCGAATGCGAATATTAGTGAGAGCTTTGCGTTTATGGTGATTGTAAGAATTGTAGCCACAATCAACAGCACAGGCGCGCGTATTCCTATGCGAATGGATATATGGAATGCGTTTTGAATCATGCTTGCGTCATTGGTTAAGCGGGTGATAAGTGAAGCGGTCGAGAACTTGTCCATATTTGAAAAAGAGAAGCTCTGTATCTTGTTGAATACCTTGCTCCTCAAGCCTGTTACAAACCCTGTGCTTGAAATAGCCGCAAGCCTTGCGCTTATAGCACCGAAGAAAAGTGACAAAAGCGCTAACGCTATCATAATTCCGCCATATTTGAAAACGGGAGCGTAATTGCCTGCCTTAGCCTCTTCTATTCCCGTATCTATAAGCACCTTCATAATCAGGGGAATAAGCATTTCAAAAACGGCTTCTATTATTATCGTGAATATAGAAAATACGGTGTACCTGCCATAGCCCTTCAAGCAAGGCATAAGCTTTTTTATAACGCCAGTAGTCTTTTTCGACCTGTCATAGTCGAATATAGAATCCCGCTCCATTAAGCTACCTCTTATAGTTCAAGTATTAAAGCAGAATTATAGCACTAAGCGAGCGCATTTGTCAAAGCCGCCTGTATTTTGGGCAAGGCTGAATATCAAAGGCTTCCAAAACAAATTATGTTATAAAATAAAAGAAAATTGTAAATTCAATTCACAAAATGCTTGCCAAAACGCTATGTATTAGATATAATTCAATTTATAGAGCTAAGGGGGCATTTTATGAGAAATGGCAAAAGGCGTATTGTGTTCAAGGTCGGCACATCGACGCTTGCGCACCATACGGGCAGAACAAATATAAGGCATATGGAGGAGCTTGTAAAGGTTCTCTCCGATATTCATAATTCTGGGGTGCAGGTTGTGCTTGTAAGCTCCGGCGCGATAGGCATGGGGGCAGCGAAACTGGGCTTGCAGGCAAAGCCGGTCGATACTCCAAGCAGGCAGGCGGCGGCAAGCGTAGGTCAATGCGAGCTGATGTTTCTTTACGACAAGATGTTTTCCGATTACGGTCAGATAGTCGCCCAAATGCTCATTACAAAAGCGGATTTAGAGAACGACACGCGCAGAAGCAATTTCACAAACGCTTTTGAGAAGCTTTTTCAATATAATGCCATACCCATTATCAATGAGAATGACAGCGTTGCTATCGAAGAAATAGTGTTTGGCGATAATGATACGCTTTCTGCCGAAGTCGCAAAGTGCATAGGCGCCGACGAGCTTGTAATTCTATCCGATATTGACGGGCTATATACCAAGAATCCCAAAAATTGCGACGACGCATGCTTAATATCAATAGTCGAGGATATAGACGAGAGCATTATTAGCATAGCCGGCGGCACATGCGGCAATTTGGGCACAGGCGGCATGGCTACTAAGGTAAAGGCGGCGCAGATAGCCGGTGAAGCAGGCATTGACACTATAGTTATGAATTCTACACCTATAACAAATCTATATAGGTATATGGACGGTGAGAACATAGGCACGAGATTTAAGGCACATTCACAAAAGAAAAGGGAGGGGTAAAACAAGTGTTAGACATTATCAGGATTGGCGAAAACGCAGTACAGGCAAAGCGTGTGCTTGCAATAGCTGATGAGCACAGCAGGGTTGCTGCATTAAAGGCTATGGCATATGCGTTAGAGGATAATATAAGCAAAATTATACAAGCCAATAAAATTGATATGCAGAACGCGAAGGAAAACGGGCTGTCAGCAGCCATGCAAGACAGGCTTATGCTCAATGAAGAGCGTATACGCGCAATAGCGAAAAGCGTAATGGAAATCGCAATGCAGCACAGCGTTATAGGCTGGGTCATTGAGGAATCGATTCGCCCCAACGGGCTTAGGGTACAAAAGGTCAGCGTTCCTATTGGAGTTATAGGAATAATCTATGAGTCAAGACCAAATGTTACTGTTGATTCGGCAGCTTTAACTCTGAAAAGCGGAAATGCCTGCATATTGAGAGGAGGAAAGGAAGCCATAAACTCAAACATAGCATTAGCGAATATAATTCGTGAAGCTATAGCCTCAGCCGGCTTGCCAAGAGACTGCGTTCAGCTGATTGATGACACCTCAAGAGAGTCCGCAAACGCGCTTATGCGGCTAAACGGTTATGTTGATGTGTTGATACCGCGTGGCGGCAAAGGGCTTATCGAGGCTGTATGCAAGAATTCCACAGTTCCCGTAATAGAAACAGGCGCTGGCACTTGTCATATATATGTTGATAAAGACGCAGATGTTGATATGGCGGCGGAAATCATATTCAACGCCAAGACATCAAGACCTTCGGTGTGCAATGCGGCGGAGGCAATGCTTATTCACAAGGATATTGCAAGGGTCGCGTTGCCCAAGATAGCTAAAAGGCTTAAAGACAGCAAGGTAGAGGTAGAGATAAGGGGCGACGAGCGCGTATGCGAAATACTCCCCCACGCAAAGCCCGCAACTGATGAGGATTGGGGCAAGGAATACAACGACTATATAATAGCCGCAAAGGTGGTTGACTCTTTAGAGGAAGCCTGTGAGCATATATACAGGTACGGCACTCAGCATAGCGAGTGTATAGTAACAGACAATGCGCAAGCTAAGGAAGAATTCTTGAAGCGTGTTGACGCCGCGGCAGTATATGTGAACGCTTCAACAAGGTTTACAGACGGCGGCGAGTTCGGCTTCGGCGCAGAGATAGGCATTTCGACTCAGAAGCTGCACGCAAGAGGACCATTAGGACTGAAAGAGCTTACCTCATACAAGTATCAGATATTGGGGGACGGGCAAGTAAGATGACAAAGTACGGCTTCATAGGCTTAGGCAATATGGCAAAGGCAATAATTGGCGGAATGCTCAATTCAGGCGAGTTCGACAAATCCGCTATATTCGGCTACGACATTTCAAGCAGCGCGGCTGAATCAGCGAAAGAGCTGTGCATAATTGCAGATTCAATTCGCGATATTATTGCAAAAACAGATATTATAGTGCTTGCGGTAAAGCCTCAGGTAATAGACAATGTGCTGAATGAGCTAAAGGGCAAGGGCTTAAAGGTTATATCGATTGTCGCAGGCAAATCGACCCAGTATATTCAAGGCGTATTGGGCGGCGATTCAAAAATAGTTCGCGTAATGCCCAACATAAACGCTTTTGTAGGCGCGGCGACATCAGCATATGCGCCAACAAGCAACGCAGAGGGTGCCTTGTGCGATGAAACGATAAAAATATTCGAAACCATAGGCACAATAATTCGCCTTGATGAAAAGTATTTTTCGGTATTCACAGCACTTTGCGGTTCGGCGCCTGCATTTACTTATATGTATATCGACGCGCTCGCAAAAGCAGCGGTAAAGGGCGGCCTACCGCGTGAAACAGCTCAGAAGCTGGCTGCGGATATGGTTATGGGCAGCGCAAAAATGGTGCTGGAATCAAATACTCACCCCATAGAGTTAGCCGACAGAGTATGCTCCCCCGCAGGCACCACCATTGAGGGCGTGCTCGCGCTTCAGAAAAACGGCTTTGAAACTGCTGTATCCGAAGCGATTCAAGCGGTTATAGATAGGGATAAACAGCTTGCGTAGCTAACAGCTTATTCTCAATTCTTTTGATAAAAGAAGGACGCGCTTGCGCGTCCTCTTAATTCATTATTTTGCATTTTGCTTTTTCGTTTTACGACGTGCGCGTCATCTCTCCATAACTAATTTAGTTCGGCAACTTGTTGCTGTTATTCATTCGACGGCAACGCCGCTGTCTTAATGCGCGCAAAGCACGCACACTCCACATTCATAGCGGTTGCTTTTTCGCCGCCCCGCTCTTCCTTGGATACTGCTTCGGCGTGGGCTCAAGCTTTTTCGCGGCTATTACCGCCCGCTTGCCCCATTCGGCGTCATAGGATATTATTTCGGCATATGCTTTCAGTATTTTCAACGCGTTCTGTGAAGCGGCTAATTCTTCTTGGGCGCTGGCTGCCTTATACATAAGCGACACTCCGCCCACCTTCAATAGCGGAACTGTCCACTCTAACAATATGTTAGTATTGGCGACCGCGCGTGTAAGCGCTATATCAAACTGCTCGCGATATTTCGGGTTCTGCCCGACCTCCTCGGCACGCGCGTGCAGTATTTCATACTTGTTCTTTAGCTGTAACTCGTCTAAAAGCGTTTGCAAAAATACGGTGCGCTTTTTCAGCGAATCGACTAATACGACAGAAATATCCTCGCGCATAATCATTAGTGGAACTGCCGGGAAGCCTGCGCCGGTGCCGATATCTATGACATCAGCGTTATTCGGAATAAGCGCCACAGGCAGCAAACTGTCTGCAAAGTGCTTTGTGATTACCTCGCCTTGCTCTGTAATGCTTGTGAGATTCATCTTTTCGTTCCATTCTATGAGCAAAGCAAAATACCTCTCAAAAAGAGAGGCTTTTTCTTCTGAAATTTCAGGAATATGCTGCTTTATGTAATTGAAAAAGCTGTTCATTTTATTGCCTTTAATTTATTTATAAGGTATGAGATTATAAGTGTGTTAAGCGGAATCATAATCAGGTTTTCAAGCGTGCGCGCTATGAAAAGCGGAACGGGGGGCAGACCGAACAGCCATATAAGCAGCAAAGTATTGAATATCACCGAATAGCATATTTGCCCAACAGCGCAGGTCATAAGAATATATCCCGTGCTGTACTTAGGTGAATCTGCCCTTGTCTTCATAAAGAAAATACCCGTAATAAGTCCAAACAAGCAGGCGGAAAACGAGAACCATGGCTCAAATGCGCCCATAGGGAAAAGCAGCGCCGACAGTATATCCCATGCCAAAGCGCCCGCCATTCCGTACAATGGCCCGTACAGCACACATAAAAGCAGTATGGGAAGCATGCCAAAGCCTATGTTCATGGATTTAACGCCGAATGAAGTAAACGCCGCAGGAACCGAAACGGAAAGAAGTCCTTTTAGAACAACACCAAGCGCTATAAGCATCGCGCAAATAGTTAATCTCTGGATCTGTGAACCATGTTTAATGCGTTCAAACATACTATTCTCCTCACTCTAATGCATTTTGACTGCATTAAAGTCCCAATGAACGCTTTAATGCAGTAGCGGATTCGGTCGTTGCACCGCAGGGACTTACTCCCTTTCGTTCAATCGAATAATCCATTCATATTGACACTTAACGCGCAACGCCTACTCTACTGTTACCGGTAAAGTAAATATATTGTACTGTCCAAAACATAAAATGTCAACAAGTTGAAACAATATATTGTCGATAATCAAGGAAAATTTTTATATTTACTTTCCTTGACAGGCGTTTGCCGGTATTATATTATTAGGCATAAAATTTTCCGATACTCATTTTGATTGAGTAAATGCTTGAAAAGGGGAATATGCAAGCCGATACCGCTATAAGCCGATTTGCTTCGATATAGTAGGCTGTGATACGCTTAGCGTACCATATTGCATATTCTTATGTTAACATTATATTGGTAGGAAACTTTAAGATACGATTAGATATTGAAGGGGGAAGGAAATTGAAGAAGCTAATCAAATCAATAAACAAGAAAGAGCTTGCTGTCGATATTCTATTCGATATAGTGGGCGGAGCGATATATGCAGCAGGTGTGTATTTATTCGCAAAGTCTGCGGAATTCGCACCGGGCGGAGTTACCGGCTTGGCAATACTTATTAACCACTATTTGAAGGACATTCCTATCGGTATTATCACGCTTGTTCTGAATGTTCCTATTGCGATATTCAGCTACAAGGTGTTGGGCAGAAGGTTCTTTGCGAAGTCAATTAAGACTATGATAATTGTCGCGGCGCTGCTCGACTTTGTATTCCCGCATATAGCGCAATACAAGGGCGATCCGCTTATGGCTGCGCTGTTTGGCGGTGCGCTGCTGGGCGTGGGGCTTGCGCTCGTGTATATGCGCGGCTCGTCAACAGGCGGTACGGATTTCGTGATATTATCTATTAGAAAGAAGCACTCGCATATTTCGATAGGGCAGATAACGCTTGGAATCGACGGCGTAATAATCGCGTTAGGCGGCATAGTATTTGGAAGGATTGACGCGGTGCTGCAAGGCTTAATAATGACAGTTACATCTACCGTAGTGATAGACAAGATAATGTACGGCGTAAGCTCGGGCAAGAGCTTGATGATTATTACCGAAAAGGGTGCTGAGATTTCAAAGGAGATCGTTCACGAAATAGGCAGAGGCGCAACCATTATGACAGGCAAGGGCGCGTATTCGGGGCTCGACAAGCAAGTGCTCGTTTGTGCCTGCTCGAAATCACAAACATATAAGATTAGAGAAGTCGTGCGAAAGATAGATGATAAGGCGCTGATTATAATAAACTCCTTCGACGAAGCATTCGGCTTTGGGTTTAAGGGGTTAGACGAATAGCAAGAAAGTGAAGGCGTGCCGGCGCATTGAATGAATATGCCATATAAGGCAAATTCTATAATATCAAATGGTTTTGTTGCTAAAGAATTC
>DUPG01000018.1 GCA_012838425.1 Clostridiales bacterium
ATATTCCATTGAAAACATAAATGAGAACATTACGCTTGTCGCACAATAGGAAGTTAATTTTCCAACCAAGCTTCAACGGTTCAATACTGCTATGTTTACATTCAAAACACACCTGCATATGAAAGCAATTTTTCATGTGATGTTAATACCTTTCAACCGCCATACATCATTAGCTGTTATGCAATAGGCAATAAAACTAAGTTCACCGAGCACTCCGATAACGGAAGCTTCATAGAATCAGCGAGCACATTAGATGGCTGGAAAGACGCGGGCTGTTGGGACTTTGACAGTACAGGGTACCAGAAGCTAAAGCCATATCCGGGCTAATGAGTAAAAGGCTTTGGCAACCTCGCCTATCTGAAATAATTTTCACTTTCCTACCAGAATTGCCCTTTATGAGCAGTTCTGATTATTTGGCGCAGTATTTCGCTTATATGATATTGCCTTATGTCATATTTTGTAGTATCCTATTAGTATGAATATTCGTGAAGAAACAGTATCAAACGGGGTTGAAAGAAAACTCGACTTATTCTTAAGAGCCTATGCGCTGCAGATGATCGTAGGGCTTTTGTTATTGATTATTTTTTGCGGCTTGTTTATAAGAATAAGCGCGGCGGCTCAGGTAGCTTCATTGAACAAAACGCCTGAACCTACGCAAACGCCAAGCCTTACGACCCCTCCAAGCTCAGGCTACACAACTCCCGAGCCAACTGAGGATAATCCGCGCGTAACCCCGAAGGTTCCATACACTATTGTACTTGACGCGGGGCATGGCGGCTTTGACCCCGGCACAACCGGCACAAAGACTGGTATTCACGAACACTATATCAACTTAGCTATCGCGTTAAAGCTGCAGACGCTTTTGGAGAACGCAGGCTATACGGTAATAATGACGCGCATAGACGATAACGCCTTAGCCAACAGCAAGGAGGGCGATATGGTGGCGCGCGAGGAGATAATTACTTCATCGAATGCGGATATATTCGTGAGCATACACCAAAACGCTTTTGATAATCCCGATGTAAAGGGTCCTGAGGTTTACTACAACA
Source organism: Clostridiales bacterium (assembly GCA_012838425.1). Classification (GTDB taxonomy): domain Bacteria; phylum Bacillota; class Clostridia; order Christensenellales; family CAG-138; genus DUPG01. The sequence goes on from DUPG01000018.1 coordinate 1,050, forward strand.
TGAATTCGGCTTCGGGGAAATACTTGGCGGAGTACATTCAGAATTCTTTGGATACAAAGCTTGAGGTTGTAAAATCACGCGGCATTAGAGCAGCAGAGCATAGGCTTACCAAGTATCTGCCCTACTCTGTGCTTATAGAGTGCGGATACTTGACAAATCCTGCCGAAGAAGCCCTGCTTGTTTCGAATGAGTATCAAATGAAGGTCGCAGAAGCTATATTTGAGGGTATAAATAAGTTCTTTGAAGAGTTTTATGGGTAATGTAACCGCTGATTCACTAATAAATGCACGCTGTTTTGCAAATGGCGTGCTGATTTTTTTCGCATGGCTTGTAATAGCAAAATATCGCCGAAGCGATATTGATGGAAACAGTATTTGAATTCTTAGGATAGACTAATCGACTAACTCCCTTGTTTTCTCGAATACATCGCCGCTGCCCAATGTAATTACCAAGTCGTCAGGGTGCAGGACTTCTTTCAAGTAGTCGTTAATATCTGAGAAATCCTTGAGGTAGTGGGCTTCAACGCCTGATTTATTTATCGCTTCAACAATATCGCGGGCATGGACTGTGCCATCATCCTTTTCTCTGCCGGGGAAAATGTCGGGAACGAGCACGACATCGGCATTATTGAAGCAATCGACATTCTGCGTAAAAAGCGTTTTTGCCCTTGAATAGCTGTTGCATTGGAAAACCACATACAGCTTGTTATGCGGGTACTTTTTTGCGCCGCCAAGCACCACCTTTATTTCGCCCGGGTGGTGCGCGTAATCATGAAACACCTTTGCGCCCTGCTTCGTGCCGTAATACTCGAATCTTCTGCGGGCAAGCGAGAAGTTAAACAATGCGTCTTTTATACTATCGAATTTCGCACCAAGCTCTAATGCGCAAGCGCTTGCCGAAATCGCGTTCATCATATTGTAATCGCCTATTATATTAAGCTTGATTCGCCCTAATGACTGACTTCCTTTCATCAAATCAAACTCTGCGCAACCCATTTCGTCATAGGTTATGTTAGCCGGGAAAAAGTCAGCGTGCTTCATGCCATAACTGATTTTCCTGCCCTCGTACGCGTCAAACAGCTTTTTCACGCGAAAATCATCTGTATTTGCTATCAAAACGCCATCATACGGCAGCTGGTTGATAAACTTTTCAAACGCCTGCACAATGTGCTCTATGTCCTTAAAGTAATTGAGATGGTCATCATCTATATTGTTCAGCACTATTATATCGGGGCTGAGTGATAGAAAGCTCTCAACATACTCGCACGCTTCAGTTATGAACAGGTCATGCCCGCCTATGCGCACTCCGCCGCCTAAGAAATCCACAAAGCCGCCTATATGGACTGTGGAGTTCAACGCGGCATGCTCATTTATCAGCGCAAGCATTGATGTAATGGTGGTTTTGCCATGACAGCCGGATATTCCTACGACTTTTTTGTAGGTTTGGCTTATTGCGCCTAATGCGTCTTTACGCTCTATCTGCGGTATGTTATGGGATTTTGCGTAGGCTCTCTCTACATTGTCCTCGGGTATAGCTGCGGAATATATAAGCAAATCACAGCCCTCAACATTATTGGCGTCATGACCAATGAATACTTTTATGCCCTTATTCTCCAACGCTTCGACGAATGGAGTATGCTTGGCGTCAGAGCCCTGCACATAGTAGCCCTTATCATGAAAAAGCAAGGCTAAGCCGCTCATGGAGCAGCCGCCTATGCCTACCAAATGCACGCGCGAATGCTTTGAAATATCAATGTCAGTCGTCAATATCGTTATCTCCGCTTTCCTTGATTGAACGGCGCTTTTTTGCCTGTCTGCGTCTGCGATACAGCTTGATTTTCTCTTGCTTCTCCAAAGTCGCAAGCACTATTAGCGCGACTCCTGCTATGCCTGTAAGTATTGCAAGTACGCGCAGTATGCCGACAAGCACGCCGCTGACTGTTGAACCTACATCCAAGGTAGGATTATCGGGAGTATATGCGGGAGTTGCGTCAACGCCGGCGAATTCTGATGCCATAATCTGAGTGCTGAACTCCCAAGGCCTGCCTGTCGGGTCATTCGCTGTCAGATAGAATGTCAAAACATCAGCTTCGCCTGCATATACTGTGTAAATCGCGCTGTCAGATTCGCCCTGCGCTAAATCCTTCAATGAGCCAATTACATAGTCATTTGAATCCTTTATAACAAGCCCTGTCATAGTGAGCTGTGCGGTGTTTTCGGCTATGAACTTCAAGGTAATGTGGCCGTTCTCCGTCAAGGGCTCTACTAACTCAACCTTAAAAAGTATGCCTATCAAAGCAGGGTCAACATATTTCCAAAGCCTGTATTCATCGGTTTTATAAGAATATTCTTCGCCTGTAGCCAATGTGCCTGAAATTTCAAAGCTTATAGTGCCGGCGAAATCGGGGCGTACTGTGTGCTTTACTTCTTTTGTTTCGGCAATTCCCAAATCGAACTTGCCTGCTATGGTGTTGCCCTCATTATCTTTAACAACTATTCCCGTAATAGCCTTATTGCCGTTGTTGGTAAGCCTGATTACAAATTCGGTACCGTTCTCTTTGGTTTCGCCCTGAGTAACGCTTATGTCCATCTGCACCGTAACGCGCTCAATCTGTATTGATTCGCCGCGAATAGTACGGTTTGCGCCCGTCAAGCCTATATATGTCAATACGGGCGATGCGATTACCGAGGTTTCGCCCATTTTGAACTTATATGTCGCTACATATTCCTGCCCGGGCGCTAATGAGAGGTTTGAAACAATCATTTTGTTGCCTGCAATCTCGGGGTCCTGCAGGTTTATGCCGTTTACCGTAACATCCGAAATATTAGTAATAACATAGGTGAACTCGACTATGTCGTTCTTCTCAACACTGCGCTTATCCGGAGAATACGAAAATTGCAAAAGCTCATGGTCGGGCGGAATTGTAGGTGTAGGCTGAACCTTGTTAACGGTTACGCGGATAACATCGCTCTTAAACTCGTCATTCTCGTACCAAGTGAGCATGAACACTATGGGACTTCCTAACTGCTCAGCCTCAACATATATGTCATTTATCATTAGGTCCTGAGTTTCATGCGGAGCTATGCTCGCATTTGGCAGATGATATGTTCTCCCGGCACCCGACAGCGATATGCGCGTCATAGGTACATCGGAGTCGTTTGTTACCTTGAATACAATATTCACAAAACCGGCCTCTGCCAGTTCAGCCGGTTCTACGGTATAAGTAATTGTCGCTGCCTGCGACGAAACAAGGGAAATGGCGGCGAATGCCACCAATCCCAGCAATAATGCAACAGCAAATTTCGTTTTTCTCATATTTTCCCTTTTTGCTCACTAAACTACGGTTATCCAGCCGAACTTATCCTTAATTCTGCCGCGCTGTATTCCAGTGAGCGTGTTGTATAGAGTCATAGAAAGCTCGCCGATCTTTCTATTATTTATTATAATCTGTTCGTCCTTATATGCAAGCATTCCGACAGGGGAAATTACGGCAGCAGTACCTGTTCCAAACGCTTCTGTCAATCTGCCGCTTCTGCCTGCGTCGATTAGCTCTTCAACAGCTACCCTGCGTTCCTCAACCGTTATTCCCATATCTCGTGCAATTGTCAGCACACTGTCGCGCGTGATACCGGGCAATATGCTGCCGTTGAGCTTGGGTGTAACGATTTTATTGTCTATAACGAACATCATGTTCATAGCGCCGACTTCTTCGACATACTTCATTTCTTCACCGTCAAGCCATAGCACCTGTGAGAAGCCCTGCTTTGCGGCTTCCTCACCTGCTTTAATAGACGCAGCATAGTTTCCGCCTGTTTTTGCTTCGCCGGTGCCGCCGCGAACCGCACGCACATATTTATCCTCAACCTTGATGTTTATGGGTTTTAGCCCATCCTTATAATATGCGCCTGAGGGCGAGCAGATAATATAGTACAGGTAGTTTGAAGCAGCCTTTACGCCCAAAGCCTCGTCATTCGCTATCATTGTGGGGCGAATGTATAGAGATGAACCATCTGAGCGCGGTACCCAGTCGCGTTCAATATCGACTAATGTCTTTATTGCATTGAAATTGAAGTCAATATCTATTTCAGGCATACACAGCCTTTGAGCAGAACGATTCAAGCGGGCGCAATTATCTTTAGCGCGGAACAACAGTATTTCGTCATTATCTGTTCTGTATGCTTTTAAGCCTTCGAATATCTCTTGTGCGTAGTGCAGAACGGATGATGCGGGATCCAAGGACAGTCTGTGATATGGAACTATCTGCGCGTCGTGCCAGCCTTTTTCGGTATTATAGCTTACTTCAAACATATGGTCTGTAAAGATTTTACCGAAGCCCAACGTACTTTCATCTGTGTACTTTTCCTTCTTGTTCTGACTGAGAGTAATGCGAATATCCATTGCTGCCTCCTAATAGTATTTATAGTTTTCCATTTGCACTATAACACATTGAAGGTGTGATTTTCAATAGAATTAGGCCCAAAAACGCCTGTTTTGCAACATATATTAAATGATATACCATCTATCATTTTATATGGTTTTCGCTGCTTTTATGAAGTAGTCTTGGTGCTTATTTCTGTAAAATTCGCCTGCTTGGGAACGGCTCTGCTTATCGCCGAATATACCTATAACAGCCGAGCCGCTGCCCGTCATAAATGCTGCTTTTGCGCCTATGCTTAATAGCTCTTCTTTGATTGTGCGTATCTCACCGCAGAAATTTGCTGCGTGTGCCTCTAATGCGTTGTATATGCTGCTTATAAGCATATCGACAGATTTACTTCTAATCGCATTTACAGCGTTTTCAACCGCTGTGCTGCTTTTCTTGCTTGCTACATTCAAGCTGTCAAACAGCTCCTTGGTTGAAATACCCCAATTCGCTTTCACTATAAGCAAATCTAAGCATATGGGCGGCAATTCTTCTAATATCTCGCCCTTGCCCCTTGCGCGAGCGCAGCCGCCATTTATGTATTTCAAGCAGAATGGAACATCAGCGCCGACCTTTTCCGCAATTCTATACAGCTCTGCTACATCAAGTGCGCCATACAGCTTTTGCAAGCCATACAGCACAGCCGCGGCGTCGGCAGAAGCACCGCCAAGACCAGCTTGAGAGGGTATATTCTTTTCAACCGATATGGTTACACTGTCTTTAATTTCAGTTGAGCTAATATACTCATTTGCCACTAAAAAAGCTGTGTTGTTAACGGGTAAATGCTCATTGCAGGATACATCTATGCGGCTTAAACCGTCGTTATTAACCGATATAGAAACGGTATCGTGCAGGTCTACAGCGTGCATGATACCGTCTAACTCGTGGTAGTTATCTTCTCTTTTATACAGCACATCCAAAACAAGATTTATTTTTGCGTGTGCCTTTACCGTAATGCTCCTCATAAATTCAGATACTGCCTTGAAACGAAGCCTATTGCGCCCTTATATAATACCATACACCATTCGCTTGAAAAGTATGCTAAAACGGTTACCTGCGTATTCGCTTCCAGCTTGCAGATGATTGAGAAAGCGACAGAGGGCCCCATTCTGAAATTCACTGCCGCCTGCGTTGTTGTAACAACACTTTGCCAATCCTCGCCTACCTTTATGGGTGAAAGGTCGCCACTGTCTATGACTTCTACATAATCGGAAAGCACATAGCCTGTTATACCGTTATGCAGTATGAAGTACCAGCCGTTACATTCGCCAATAATTGAGAATGTATCGTTCTTTCCGAACTTTGAAATAACATTGCACGATGTATTCGGATATTCGCGGAAGTTCAGCGTATTTGCCGTACATTTGCCCTGCGGCAGAGTGATTCCCGTCAATTCCTGCGGCTCCTGCTGCGATGTAAGCGTTACATACTGCGAATATACATAACCGAATGTGTTGTTGTAGGTTATACCGTACCAATCATCTACAATCGAATAAATGGTTACTTGGGCTTCATAGGGGAATATTGAAATAATTGTCGCAGAGGTAGAGGGTTGCGCCCTAAACTTTACCTCGCTCGCGTTTATATAGCCCGTACCTATTGGCGTAGGGTTAAACTCTAATGCTGTGCCGGGAGCTAAGGGCTCAAAGCTGATTATCTCGACACTGCTTTCAACCAGGTAGCCTGCCTTGCCATCGGACATCGCATAGTACCAACCGTTATTGTACGCTAACAGCTCTACCTCTGAATCGGTTACCAGCGATTTCAAAACGCTTGAGTTTACCGCAGGATAGCTGAATAAATCAACAGTAAACAGCGTTTTGCCCAATGCTATAGCGGGGTCGGAGGAAGGCTTATAGTCGCAGGCTTCGATTATAGTTACATAAGGATTATATACATAGCCGAATGTAAAGCCATACTGCACAAAGTACCAGTCTTTGCTTTCGCCTGCTGTATCCCATACATAAATGAGAGTGTTTTTATCAAGCTTGCAGTAGGCCGTGCAATCGGTGTTGGGTTCGCTTCTGAAGTTTACGCCTGTAGCATTGATTTTAGCCGCTTTATATGAAGTATATGTGGGCTGTGGGTTTTCATCGGGTATTATTTCGATATACTGCGAGCTTACATAACCGAACAAATCCCCATATTTTACATAGTACCAAGAGGGGTTGCTCATATCCAATATATCGAGCTGAGTACCCTTTGTGAGCTTTGCGACAACGGGGAACTTTGTTGAGGGACCTGAACGCATATTAACCTGCGAGGCTGTTATATAGCCCCTTTCAATTACCTCATAGCGCGGCAGTAGTATGGGTGACTTCCCCGGAAAAGCAATGTCGGGATTTTCGACCTTGCCCTGCTTTGCCGGCTCCATTTCGCCCTCAAGCTTGATTGCACCGCTTACAGCATCGCTTGTTTTTGGAGGTATGGGCTTTGGAAGTTCAATGTCGGGATTGCCGCCCGCTTCGGGCACACGAATATCCATCAAGGATAGCTCTGCTGTGGGGAAGTAGAACTGCAGTATATCCTTAAAGGTATGCCCATCTAAAGCACGCGCCTGCGCACCTCTTTGAGACAGCCCTACGCCATGACCGTACCTGACATGGTATATGTGGTACTTATCGCCTATTTTTTCACCCCAATATACCGTCAATGCGCTGTCCTTGAAAACTCCGTATGTGAACAGCTTTGAAACGGGGAAGTGAATCTCAAGCGTTTGTGTTTCTTCAGATTCCGCGCTCGGCTTCACTACATATTTCGCTGTTACGGAAGTCATGTTGCGCGTTACATTGCTGTACTTGGGAGTATGCAGATAAATATCGTCTATACGCACAACATCTGCAGGGGCAGAGCCTAACAATGTTTTTGTCATATCAATAAGCATTTGCTTCAGCTCTTTGTTAATGTCAGAAGAACCTAACTCAACCGTAACCTTTTCCATTCGTGAGCTTGAATTCGTAAAATCATACTCGTCAATAGCAAGCGCGTACCCGTTGTTAAAGCTGGAATCGCCGCTCCACTGATATGTGGGCAGATTTGTTTCGCCGCCATTCGTTGAGGAATAATAGGTCGTCAGCAAATCGCCGTTATAGGTAACAATATTCGCTATAGAGCTGTCAACAGCGTTGAATATGTTTGTCCACGATGAATTATAGCCCTTATACGCTTGGTCTGTTGACTGGTCGCGTATGTCATAATTCTGGCTTGGCTTCATGCGCTTCATTGCATAGCATTTTGCAGCTACCGCCTGCGCCTTTAAGGCTTCAAGCGGATATGAGTTGTTCATCTCTGCGGCTAATACTCCATATAGGTAGTACGCCATAGGCAAGTGGTTCACAACTGTTATTTTGCCGCTTTCAAGGTAGAAGTAAAAATCGCCCAAGTACTTGCGGCTGTTTGCGGCAAGAGTTACATTGCCTGCCGACGCTAATATGTTTTTGCGCAGAAGCGTTACCTGCTTGCCCGAATACACAACCGAACCGTTTACGGTAACCTGCAGATTATTATCAGCTATACTTATTGTAATGTTGGAGTCTGAAGCATTATAAGAGGATTCTTTTAGCATGTATTCACCCTTTGTGGTTAAATCTAATGAAGTAATGCCTCCTAATGAAGTAAGCTTGACGCGAATTGTGAAATACTTGTCAACGGATTTTTCCTGCTCCTCGGCATTCGCAAAAGCAGAAGGGACGCACCCCAACAAAAACACAAGTGCCAGCGCGAATGCAAATATACGGGTTACTCTCATTGCTCAGCCTCCTTATATGCTACAAAATACTCCGATTATAGCGTAACATATTTCGATATTTTTCGCAAAGCAAAATGTCAATGAAGCATATATTTTAACAGAAATTTTGCAAATTGAAGCGCATATTCGGCGGCAATAGCCGCAAGTAACTATTTTTACATTCGCACGCATAATATATTGCATGGAAAACACCGAAGCAAAGTGCATATATAGAAGGCGCAGAAGCAAGCGTAAAAAGCTCTTCCCTGCTCCTGCTAACACAAAAATCAAAAAGGCTTTCTTCACTAAAAGAAAGCTGCTGACCTCGTTGCTGATAATTGTAATCGTGTTCATACTCGTTTCAGTTTGGATAAACAACAGCATATTGCCCACAATGCTGGCGCTATCCGAAGCGCGCGTGAGAAGCATTGCTACACATGCTATGTTGGAAGCGATTGTAACCTCGTTTTCATCTGAAGAAGAATACGCAAAGCTGCTCGAATACATAGAAAACGGTCAACGGATATATATGCTTAAAGCGGATACAATAGCTATGAACAGGCTTGCCGCACACTGCACCGAGGAAGCGCAAAAAAGGCTTTCACAGCTTGGCGATATCGGGGTTAGCATTGCCGCGGGCACAATTACGGGGATACCCTTGCTTTCCGGCATAGGCCCTAAAATTCGTACAACATTTACACCGGCGGGAAGCGTGGCGTACAATTTTACATCTTCGCTTACTACTTCGGGGATAAACCAATCGCTTTACAGGGTGAATATTGTACTGACAGCAAAGGTGTATATTATTCTTCCGGGAGCATCAAGGTCTGTTGAGGTGAGCGCTCAGGCTTCTATTGCAGAAAGCGTAATTGTGGGCGAAGTGCCGCAGGTATATACGAATGTTCCTGATATTGATTCTATGCTGAACCTTGTGCCTAATGAGGTGCCTAACCAGCCGTAATGAAACTTTAATCGTATTGTTACAAATATGTGTGAGATTTTCTTGATTATAATGGTATAATGTATATATAAGCACCGTATGAACGGCATGCACGAAAGGAGATAGGATTATGCGTATCAATATTACAGGTAAGAACATCGAAGTTTCGGATTATCTTTACAGTGCAGTTGAAAAGCAAGTCAAGAAGCTTGAGAAGTATTTTGACAACGAAGCGGTTGCAAACATTGTGCTGTCGATTCAAAGAAGCCGCCATACCGTTGAAGTGTCAATCGCCAGCGGGTCTGAAGTAATCAGAGCCACCGATGTTTCGGGCGATATGTACGCTTCTGTTAACAATGCTTTGAAGAAGATTGAACGCCGCATCATCAAGCACAGAACACGCATTGCGCACAGTCTGCGCAACGACGCTTTCCAAGACAATGCGCCTATATTCAGCGATGAAATTGAGCCTGATGACTTAAAAGAGCGCAAGGTCGTTAAGGTTAAGCATTTCGACCTGAAGCCCATGACGGTTGACGAGGCTATTTTACAGCTTGAGCTGTTAGGGCACTCTTTCTATGTGTTCACAAATGGCGAAACAGGCGATGTAAATGTGCTATACTTGAGAAATGACGGCGACTACGGTTTGATTGTTCCTGAAACATAATGGATTCGCCCCCTTAATCGGGGGCATTTTTTTGACGCTTACACAAAAAGCAACGCCCCTGCTAAAATGAGGGGCGTTTTTATTTTACTAATCTGGCTATACCTTAAGCTCAAGGTCAAAAAAGCGTTTTCACTTAAAACAGCTTGCTATGCTTGCTATATTCTATCTATCAGCGCAACTGAACGAACGGTTATGCACTCCAAACGGCCTTCCGCATTGGTTTTTTCGGGAGTGGTTGCCTTTACGCTTACGGAATCTATATCGATGTTCAAGGCTTTTGCTATGTTCGCCCGCATATCAAGTATATAAGGCGCTAATTTTGGCTTTTGTGCTATTATCGTGCTGTCACAGTTTATTAGCCTGTAGCCTTTTTCCCGTAAGAGCTCATTAGTTTTTTCTAATAACAATATGCTTGAAATATCCTTGTACTGCATATCCGAATCGGGAAAATGCTGCCCTATATCGCCCAGCGCGGCTGCGCCTAATAGCGCGTCAATTATCGAATGAACTAACGCGTCGGCGTCTGAATGCCCTATTAAGCCTAAGAAGAAATCGACCTCCACTCCGCCTAATATCAGCTTTCTTCCCGGTCCGAATCTATGCGTGTCCTCTCCATAGCCTATACGCATCGGCACGCTCTCCTATTACTTATTATTGCTGAAAAAACTTCAATGTCGCCCCTGATTGTGAGCTTCATATTGGGCAAATCGTTAATGAAGTAGTGCGGTGTATGCCCTGCCTTTATATACGCCTCGCAATCGTCGGTAAACTCTATGCCGGACTCTATCGCAGCTTTATATGCACTAATTATCAAATCGGCTTTGAATGCTTGCGGGGTCTGCATTGCCAATATTTCGCTTCTGTCTATTGTTTCGCTCGTGCTCTCGTTGCGCAAGGTATCCACTACTCTGCTTGCGGCTATTGCGCTACCGTAGATTTTGGCTTCATTTATGCTCGTATTGATTGTTTCGGGCAATATCAAGCACCTTGCAGCGTCGTGAATCACAGCTATATCAGCGTATTGACAATGCTCTAATGCGTTCATAACGGATTGGGCGCGCGTCGCTCCACCCCGTACACAGATAGCTTTTTTATGCGACTGCTCACAAAGAGCTCGCGCATAGCTCTCTGTATCGTCAGAATCTGTTATTATGATTTCATCAATATTTGAAGCCGACATCGCTTCAAAACTGAGTTTCAGAGCGTTTTCGTCATTATATAGCGGCATTAGCAGCTTGTTTTCGCCCATACGAGCTGAGCTGCCCGCCGCTAAAAGTATGCCGATAATTCTTCTATTCATCCCTCTATCAGCTCGTACATGTGCGTTGATTCTTCCTTCCTCACTGTTTCGGAAATTGACTTAACACGCACTGTTGTTACCTTTTCTCCGAAGCGAATACTAATGGTATCGCCTACATTGACCTCGCTTGAGGCCTTTGCCACTTTGCCATTTATGCTGACATGACCCTTTGTGCAAGCCTCATTAGCAAGCGTCCTTCGCTTAATTATTCTTGAAACCTTCAAATACTTATCTAATCTCATACAATATCCAAAAATAGCCGCAAGCATTACTCGCGGCTATTAAATATTACTTCTTGCCTATCTTGTCTATAAGCTCGTTGTTGATTTGGATAATCTTATCCTCGTCCTTCATCCACTCTTCTACCTGTTTGTTGTAGAATTCGTCTTGCTGCTTAGGCAGAAGATACGCAATTATTATGTCGGAAACATCATCAAGCTTAAGCTTGCCGGGCGTTTCATCTGCTAAGTAGAATATAATATGGTAGCCGTCATCATCCATAAATATCTTAGAGTACTCACCCTTTTTCAGCTTAGCGAATTCCGCCTTGGCTATGTCGCTCCAATCCTCTTTTGCCTTATGCTTTGTGCTGATTAAAAGACCTTCCTTTTGCATTTTCTCATAGTTTATAATTGCGCCATCCTCAGAGTACTCAAGCATAACCTCTGCGAAGTCTGCGCCATTTTGCAGCTTCTCATAGGCTTCTTCAATCTTTTTCTTTGCGTTTTTGAAGAGCCTTGTGTGTTCTTTTTTGTTCGCTTCTTTCAGATCTTTATACTCTTCTGCGATTTCCTCTAAGCGTTTTTTGTTCGTATTCTTGCCTGAAATACTGTCTTCCAATGCAAGCTTGCCATATTCCTTCGCAAGCTCGCTCATTCTTTCTTCATTATCTTCGTATTCATCTGAATATTCGCCCTCTGCTGTTGTGAATATATGCAGCACGCGCGAATACCCCTCGGGAACTAATAACGGCGGAACAGCGGTTTCATAGTCGCTAATAGTTCCATACATATCGAACATTTCCCTCTCGGTTTTGTACTCGCCGGGGTTCTCGGTGTAGTATTTTACATCATCGTCCATGGCTTCAGCGTACCAATCAGCAACATCCTTCTGAGAAATGGTTACATTCTTTGTGATTTCTTTGAACAGCAATTCGATAATATAACCATCGCGCTCAGATTCCTTCAAAAATTCTAAATATGCTTCAACAGTCGCATCTGAACCTATCTGCTGCTTTGCCTCGTCTAATATATACTGCTCAACTCGCTTATCAATATCTATCTCGTCATTTGACTCCTTATCCTTTTCAGCAAGCGCAGTATAGTACTCGTACATTTCTTTTACTTTGTTCTGATACCTCTCGTCGATTTCCTTTAACTGCTCCTCTGTCAAATCCGTTAAGCCAAGCTCGTCTGCCCTGTAAAGCAGCAGCTTATCTTGAGCTAATGTTTGAGTGATTTTCTCTTTATACTGAGCTAATGTTTCGGGATCTTCGGTTATATCAAAATTATAGTTTTGCCTATAAAAAGCAGCTACATTATTGAAGAAGTTGAGATACTCGCCAAATGTAACTACATATTCACCAATCGTAATAACGGGAGTGTTTAGCTGTTCCTCTGTGTATTGCTCGGGCGTAGGCGTGGGAAGCTCGGCACCCTCCGGCAGCACGCTGCATGCGGACGCCAGAACCGAAGCAATGAATACTAACGCACACAAGAAAGCTATTCTCTTAGTATTGGTTCTTTTAATCATAGATTACCTCGCAAAAAATTACTGCATAGCCATTTGACTATTTGTTTATTATATCCAAGCGAATCCTGATTTGCAAACGCTAACGCCTGCATATATTGCGGCTATGCGGAAAAGCAGGAAATTCATTGAAGTCAGCTTGAAAACCATACAGAAGGCTAAACCTTTGGCGATATGAATTGCGCTGCATATTTTTGATAGACCGTATCTAATATCTCAGTGCATGCGCAAATAAAAAACGACCATATTTCTATAGTCGTTATTTTTGCATTAAGCATTGGTTGAGTAATAAACGGTGTTAAGAAAAGTTTTTTTAAACACAAGCTGCATTAGCTCTTGCGCTTTCTTGCAGCCTCTGCCTTCTTCTTGCGTTTAACGCTTGGCTTTTCATAATGCTCGCGCTTACGAACTTCTGCCAAAACACCAGAATTGGCGCACTTACGCTTCCAACGCTTGAGGGCGCTTTCCAAGGATTCGCTTTCGCCGACTCTAACTTCCACCTATATCCCTCCCTCCGATGTGTTAATTACACCTCGTTTTTTCTCAACAGACTGTATTATACTTCACCCCTAAATGAAAAGTCAACCAGATTTTTTGAGTGAAATAATATAATATTTTGTCGAAATCTCGCTTCCGATAAAATATATTGCGCAATCTCGCTTGACAAATTTCGACATATAATGTACTCTGTTTCTGGCTTTATTTTACGAATAAGCAAAGCTGAGTTTATTCTTTTACACAGGAGAGCAACAAATGAAGACTAGATTTGCAAAGAAGCAGGCATTTACAATTGTAGAGCTCATAATTGTTTTGGCTGTTGTAGGCATTTTAGCGGCAATTCTAATACCATCATTCACAAGCATTATCGGAAAAGCAAACGCGAAGTCGGCGCTTTCTGACGCAAAAAGCACGCTTACGCTTTTTACTGCCGAAAATCTTTCAGTAACTGACGGGCGAATTGCTGACAGCATTGTAATCTTTGTAAAAAAAGCAAAGCGCTATTATTTATTTGGCTGCAAAATGAACGGGAATGACGCGGGCGTGCTAATGCAGTCTGCCGGAAATCCGTATAATACTGATGACCTCGCTGAATTGATTAATGAATATAATTGCCCTAACGAAAGCATTATAGGCACCGAAGAAGAAAGCAGCTATGCAATGTATTTGAAAGCGGCTTCAACGGATTCGTACGAAAAAAGCAAGCTAACATTTGAAGAAATAAACCAACGCTTTATAAACCTAACAGACAAGCTGGCGGACAGGTGTGATTTCCCCAAAGCAGTCAAGGTGTTTGACGGTTATTTAATAGGCAGTGTTCTTGATGCCAACGCGGTGCAAACAGGCGGTACAGATTTGAGCGACAAACCAAGCGGCGAAGCGCCTAACACTCCTGAGTACACACTTCATTTTGACGCTGACGGCGGAGAATTATTCCTTTCAGACGGCTTCACAAATGGGCAGGCATTCGACGCAGGCACGAATGTAACCGAAATAATTGTCGAAGCATATGCTGAAAAATCAAATTACACTTTTTGTGGCTGGACAGACGGTACAACAGTATATGACAGCGGCTACACAGGGGTTGTGCTGCTGACAAAAGATATTACATTGACAGCAGTATGGGCGGAAAACAAGTATAATTTAAGCTATGAGCTATCAGACAACGAAATAGTTGATGGAGGAAGCTACTCATTCGGTGAAGTTGTAATATTGACAGGCGCCCCCACAGTAGAAGGCTTATACTTTGACGGCTGGTATTGCGCACACAAGGATATGAAGTTCGGCGCAGGGGCTTCGTACGAAATGCCTAATTGCGATGTTGTTTTGACAGCTGTTTGGGCTGAAAGGTTCACAATAAGCTTTGAGAAGAACGACGGAATAGGCGATGTTCCCCCTGCCGAAATGTATAATGCAGGCAATGAGATTAGCCTGCCTGCCGCGCTGACAAAAGCGGGCTATACATTTGAAGGCTGGCTGTGCAGCTATGACAACGATATATATGAAGCAGGCGCAATATACACAGTTGAAGGCAATGCCGTGTTTACAGCGGTGTTTAACCTGATAGCACCTGCTGAATATGAGATTGAATTTAACCTGCACGATGTTTTCAATGACGAAGTTAAGACAGTAAAAGTGAAGGTAAGCCTTAATAACGGCGAATCGCTAACTATCGACAACTCAAACTTTTCTGACTATGTAGCAGGATACAAGCCAAGCGCTAACTTTTCAAAAACATTTACTGTAAGCGGGCCGGGCATTTCCCCCAGCACACAAAGCGCTGAGGTTATAGGATTCGCTGATATTGGCGACAAGGAATTTATAAAAATAACTACGCTTGCAGGGCTGAATAAGATTGACGACAACGCAGCCAACATGAGCAAGAATTATATGCTTGCGAACGATATTGACTGCGCTGGAGGCTTCACTCCTTTGGGCTGGACTAATGGTTCGAGCGTAAGTATTACCCCATTTACAGGAGTATTCGACGGTAACGGCAAAAAGATTACTAACTTTACAGCCAATTGCGGAACAGGCAGCGCAAATCAGCAAAACTATGTGGGTTTGTTTGCGCATAACAGCGGTATGATTAAGAATCTGCAATTAGTTTGCGGCGACGCTGTGTTGGGCTTAACCTATGTTGGCGGTATTGCCGCATACAACGAAGGCGAGATTTCAAACTGCGCTGTGCAAAGCGCACATACGATAAGTGCGCAGAAGGACAATGGGCAGAACGGAAACGGTTTTTGCGGTGCTATTGCAGGCTATAATTCTGCGGCTGGCATTATTTCAGGCTGCACAAGTGATGTTGCGCAGGTGTTTGCATATGCGCATTCCGGCGGCATAGCAGGCACAAACTATGGTGCTATCACAGATTGTATAGCGTCTTCCGGTGTTAATTCAAATCACAGTATTGACGCGAGCGTAAGCGCCCCCAATAACGGAATACTGCTATACTATGCCGGCGGCATAGCAGGCTCGAACTATGGCACTATTTCAGATTGCAGAACGCAGGTAAACAGCTATGCTATTACAGGCACAAGATGGGTTGGCGGCGTTACGGGCAGGAATTCCGCAAACGCTACGGTAGAAGGCTGCATCATTATCATTAGTAACAATCAAGAGATTTCGAGCCGCGGCATAGTTGGCGGCGCTGTGGGGCTTAACGATCAGGGCATTATTGAAGATACACATGTTGAAATGGGCTCAGAGCTTGAGAGGATTGTCGCCGCGCGCAACTCCTCGCACGAAAGCATTACCGGTGCTTTTGCAGGCGGTATCGCTGGCATAAATCATTTAGGGACTATTTCAAAATCAAGCCTGTTTGGACTGCTGGGAGCAAATATCTATGTTGACGCTTCGTTAAGCAGCAGCACAAAATGCTTCTATGTAGGCGGTATCGCCGGCAGAAATACAGGCACTATTTCAGAATCGTGGTCATATAGGCCTTACTTGAATGTAAGAAAGTATAACGAGATTGGCAAGAGCAATTTCAAGGAGAGTACCGCAGGCTGTTTGCAGGAGGTCGGCGGAATAGCCGGGCAGAACGCAAGCGGAGGAGTAATAATCAACTGCTGGACAAAGACTTGCACAGTAAGCGGATATATGAACTTAGGCGGACTTGTGGGCTCGAACCTTGAGGGCGCAAGCATAAGGTATTGCTGGGTATTGCTTCAACGCTGCTATGTGGTTAGCGGACTTGAAATGTATTGCGGCGACGCGTATTCGAAGAATTCGGGCGCAGGAAGCTGTTTGAATGTTTATACGACATCGCCTGACAGTTTATTATTCCCATCATATACAACGGGAACATTCAAGGGCGACCCCGCGAACGCAGCGCTGTATCCGGGGCTGTCCTCTTCATTGTGGGAGCCTGACCCTGTGGGTCCTATGCTGAAGAATAATCCGTTAGTTTGGGATAGATAATTAACAGATTGCAAAACATATAGGCTTGACTATTGCAAGAATTTATGTATAGAATATATAGCAATGAGTCAAGCATTATTATAACATTTTGGGGGGATTATGGCTGAATTCAGTAGGAAAATCGATAGATACCTAAAGGCTGTTGAAGTAAACAAGGCGAGCGATTTGCACTTAAAAGCAAATATGCAGCCTATTATACGCGTAGGAAGCATATTAACAAGTATTGATACAGAAACCATGTCGAGCGAGGAAATAAAAGAGTTTATAGACATGGTAACCGATAAAAAGCAAAAAGCGCACTTTGAAGAATATCATGAGGTTGACCTATCATTTACGGGGCTGGGCTGTCGCTTCAGGTGCAACGCTTACCAAGATGCGAACGGCTACAATATGGCCATTCGCCGCGTATTATTAAGCCAATTCGATTTCAAAGAGCTAAGAATCCCCGAGGTAATAAAGACGCTTGCATTAAAGAAAAGCGGCTTGATATTGGTTACAGGCCCTACCGGAAGCGGTAAGTCCACTACCCTTGCAAGCGTTATCAACTACCTAAATCACACAATCAACGCGCACATTATCACATTAGAAGACCCTATAGAATGTATCCATGAGCCTAATACCTGCTTGATCACGCAAAGAGAAATTGGCAGAGATACCACGAGCTTCTATAAGGGATTGGTTGCGGCAATGCGTCAAGACCCTGATGTTATAATGCTGGGTGAGATGAGAGATATTGAAAGCGTTTCTGCTGCGGTAAGTGCCGCAGAAACAGGACACTTGGTGCTTTCTACCCTGCACACAAAGGGCGCTGAAAACACAATAGACAGAATTATTGATATGTTCCCAGCGGGGCAGCAAAATCAGATTCGTGTCCAGCTGTCGATGGTTCTGTTGGGCGTATTCTCTCAGCAGCTTGTACCTGCGCTTCACGAAAATAAGCGAATATTAGCAACCGAAATAATGATTGCGACAGGAGCAATAAAGAACCTTATCCGCACAGGAAAGACGCACCTTATTACAAGCACTATTCAAACAGCAAGAGGCTTAGGCATGCACACTATGGACACTTGCCTGCAAGAGCTGTATGATAGCGGCTTAATCAGCCAAGAAAGCGTCGAGATGTACTCATTCGATACGACGGTGAGCATGAGATAATAGGAATTATAAAGTGTAAAGGCATAGCTGAAACGGCTGTGCCTTATTTATTGAGAAGGTATATTGACAGGTTCAGATAAGCCAAAAACCCAGTCCAAAACAGGTATGGAAGCTGCATAACTCCCGCCGCTTTGGATATTCTGTAAAAATGAGCAAGCAATGCCGCAACAGTAGCGAAGGAAATCATTATAATAGCAAATGCTACAAGCAACGCTCTAACGAAAAAGAACACAAATGCCCATATGAAATTCAGCAGAAATTGCGCCGCAAAGTACACGAGCGCAATTCTTTTATGCCTGCTTTCTGACAAATAAACTATCGCCGCGCCTAAACCCATAAGAATATAGATGAAAAGCCAAATTAGAAAGTAAACTACATTCGAAGGGCTTAAAGGCGGTTTTATAAACGCAGCGTAACCGCCCATAAATTCGGCTGAAAACAAAGAAGATAAATATCCCAAGCCCGCCGAACCTATCACAAACGCGGCGAATGATATGTATTTTTTGGCATTGCGCGTCATATTTGTATTATGCTCAAAAAGAGCACCCGTATTCATACGCATTGAACTTGCTCTGGATATTTTTGCACTTGCTTGAATAGCATTTATGAAGTAGAATACTTATATTATTATGGAATAGTATTGTTTATGTTCCGTATATTATATTAGGAGGTAGATAATATGCCCGAGGTTATAGAAACCGACAGGGGGAATATAACTATTTCTGAAGATGTTATTGCCATGCTCGCAAGCTATGCGGCTATTGAAAACTACGGCTTAGTAGATATGAAGGGCAAGAACGCTTCGGAGAGTTTTTTTGATAAAATAAAGTTTATTGGCACTGATTCAAGAAAAAAGGGAGTAAAGGTTACCGCCATGGAGGACGGCAGCTTTACTCTTGACTTATATGTTAAACTAATGTACGGCATAAATATGAATGCTGTTGCTAAGAACCTTATGTCAAATGTAAGATATAGGGTTGAGGAGTTGGCGGGCATAAAACTCAATCGAGTGAATGTTCATGTTGTTGATGTGTGGATTGAGAACTCGGATTGAGCCGCGAAGGTCAAATTAGTTTGGCTGTTTAGGAGGAAAAATAATTTTGGGTGAATTTACTATAAACGGCGTTATGCTTAGGGATATGCTGCTCATGGGAGCAAGCGTATTAGAGCACAACAAGGCAAGCATAGACGCCCTTAATGTATTCCCTGTCCCCGATGGAGATACGGGAACTAATATGCTAATGACAATGCAGAGTGCCGCGAAGAGCATAAAGAGCTGTTCGTGCGAAACCGTTTCAGAAGTTGCCGACGCGCTTTCAAATGGCGCTTTGCGCGGTGCAAGAGGTAACTCGGGCGTTATACTTTCACAGATTTTCAGAGGATTTTCTAAGGCACTCAAGGGCGAAAAAGAGCTGACAGCAAAATTACTCGTAAAAACATTCACTATGGGCACGGAGTCGGCATACAAGGCGGTTATGCGTCCCAAAGAGGGCACTATGCTGACCGTAATACGCATGATTTCCGAAGCGCTTATCAAGGCAGAGCGTTCTAAAAAGACCTTGCCTGAAATGATAGATGTCATACTCACAAGCGGCGAAGCTGCGTTGAAGAAAACACCTGAGCTATTGCCCGTTTTGAAGGAAGCAGGAGTGGTTGACTCTGGCGGAATGGGACTGCTGGCTATATTCCGCGGCTTCAAAATGGCGCTTGAGGGCGAGGTTTCATACAATATTCTTGATACCGCGCAGGAGGCGGAGGCTGCCGAGGCCGCCGAGGAATTCTCCGAAGCTGTTGATATTCCCGACACTTCCGAAATCAAGTACGGCTATTGCACAGAGCTGTTCGTTATCAATCTATTTAATCCGCCCACAGACGAGGAAATAGACAAGCTGAGAGAGAAGCTGAGCAGGATTGGCGATTCTGTAGTCGTTGCCTTTGACGAGGGCTTTATTAAGCTTCATGTGCATACGAGCGCGCCCGGCAAGGTATTACAGTTAGGGCTTTGCTTAGGCGAACTGGATAAAATCAAAATTGAGAACATGCTTGAGCAAAACAGAGAAATGCACAAGAAGCTGAAAGCGAGTGAAAAGGAATATGCGATAATTGCTGTAGGCGCCGGCGAGGGCATTGAGTCTTTGTTTAAGGATTTAGGCGTTCATACGGTAATCACCGGCGGGCAGACTATGAATCCGAGCATAGAAAGCATAGAAAAGGCAATAAAACGCGCAAATGCAAGAAATGTTTTCGTGCTTCCCAACAACTCTAATATTATACTTGCGGCTCAACAGGCTGCAGCACTTGCTAATGGGCGAAATGTAGTAGTTATTCCTACTAAAACAATTATGCAGGGCATTTCGGCTGTTATGGCTTTCAACAACGACTTTGATGTGGAAACGAACACAAGCCGCATGAATGACGCCATGAACAAGGTAATATCCGGCGCTGTAACATATTCGGTCAGGTCAACAGACTTTGAAGGCAAGCACATAAACGAAGGCGATATAATTGGCATACTCAACAATAGGATTGAAGTTGTAGGCACCGATGTTAAGCAGGTTTCAATAGAGCTGCTGAAGGCTATGATTGCGGAATTCGGCTCCGATGACCCCATTGTTACTATGCTGTATGGCGAATCTGTTACGGAAGACGATGCACAGGACTTGGTAGCAGACTTGGAGAACGATTACGCAGACGCGGAGTTCATATACCAGTTTGGCGGTCAACCGCTATACTATTATTATTTCTCGGTAGAATAATCTACCCACACAATGTTATTTGCAATTTTACCGCTCGTTATGGGCGGTTTTTTAACCCTTTCCGTTTTCGATTATCTCAATTATTTTCGATATGAGTTCAGCTATATAGGGAATAGAGCTTGCGGCTAATTTTCGAAGCAATACTACTATCAATGCGCCTAAAATGGTAAAGCCTATTGCCATTCCAAGCCCACGCATCAGGCCGCTTAAAAAATTGCGCATAAGAATCTTTGACCTATCTCTTATGTAGAGCATATACTCAAAAAAGCCTGATTTTTCAAGGCTTTCCGCTAAGTGGTTGAGCTGTTTTTCTATTCGCTTCAAGCGGTCCTCAGAATTATCCACAACGCCTCACCTGCAATACGCTATAAATATTTTTTACGGTTAAACCGGTTTATATGCTTGATTGCGCATATTCATATAACAAGCCAAAAATACCTCTTTAATTTCTAAATTTTGTGATATAATGTTCTGGTAGGTATCTTAGTAGGCTTCAAGAAAGGTATTGTATGGGAAAAAAGCTGTTTATAGTACTCAACCCAGCCGCAGGAAAAAAGCGTGCTCAGAAGCATATGTTTGACATACTTGAACAGTTTTCGTCTGCCGACTTTCAGTGCACCGTTCACATAACAAAGGGGCTTGGCGACGGGGCAAATGCTGTGCGCAAAATAACCGAACCATACGATATGATAGTTGCTATCGGCGGCGACGGTACTCTGAATGAGGTCGTAACAGGGCTGCTGGATTCGAAAAAGGATATTCCTATAGGCTACATACCCGCAGGAAGCACCAACGACTATGCGGCGACATTAGGACTTTCAAAGGACTTTGCAATTGCGGCAAAAGACATTATTTACGGCACAAAAACCAAGCTCGATATAGGCAGCATTAACAATAGGTTCTTTGTGTATATTGCTTCATTTGGCGCATTTACGGGGGTTTCGTATTCTACTCCTCAAATTGCAAAGAATCTGTTGGGGCACGCAGCATATGTTTTAAGCGGAATCAAGGATATTGCGAGTCTATCCCCTATTCATATGAGGGTGGAAACGCCTATAAATTCTTTTGAGGGCGACTATATTTTCGGGGCAGTCAGCAACTCAACATCTATTGGCGGAATAATGACGCTTGACTCAAGCGTTGTAGATTTGAGCGACGGGCTTTTTGAGGTAACGCTTATAAAGACTCCGCAAAATGCGATTGAGCTGGGCAAGATAATCACCTCCATTCAGAATTCGGATTTCACGGCGGAGTGCTTCGACACCTGCATTACATCTGAGGCCACATTTTATCCTGACAAAGTCGTACCTTGGACGCTTGACGGAGAGTATTTCGAGGGCGACACAGTAATAAAAATAAAGAACCTGCATAATGCTATATCACTAATTCTTAATAGGAGAAAACGAGAAAGCATATGAAGAAAATTGCTGCTTGCATTTTGAACTACATAAGAGAAAACAAGTACATTTTGCTTGCATTGTATGTTCCAATTTACCTTATTGGCTTCTTCACCATCGAGAAAATAGTCGGCGACCCCTCTATTTGCTGGATTACCGATATTCCCGCAATAGATAACAGAATTCCATTCTTAGAAGTATTCATTATACCGTATATGCTGTGGTATCCCTATATGTTTGTAGTGGGACTGTACTTGGCATTTGTAAAGAACGGCCCTGCGTTTTCACGCTTTATGTGGGGAATAATAATCACTTTTACTATTTGCTTAGCTGCGTTTTTGATTTTCCCGAATTGTCAGAATCAGCGTGTGGATTTAGAAGCGTTAGGGCGCGACAACATATTTATACGAATGGTCGCAAGCATTTACGCTGTTGATACCAACACGAATGTATTGCCAAGCGGACATGTTATGGGCTCTGTCGTGGCATGGTGGGGCTCTTTGGAGATGGGAATAGTTAAGCGCAAGCGTTGGTTACAATGGCTTACGCACTTCCTGATGGTTTCTATATCGCTGTCAACTGTGTTTGTAAAGCAGCACGCTATTTTAGATGTGATTGTTTCCACCGTTATACTCATTCCGCTGTACTTCCTGCTGTATAAGGGTGGATTCAGAAAGATAGGCGAAGCAATTAAAAGAGCTTTTGCGAAAAAACAGGAAGCGTAAATGAGAGCATAAGCGTTATAAAGAAAGCCGCTGAGGGCGGCTTTCTTATCAGTATCACTCGTTATTCTCCTCTTTCCCCTCATTCTCCTTCTTTTTCTTATCTTTACGCTTTTTCCTGATAATATAGTACACTATTAAAGCGATTATGATTAGCGGGGAAGCGGCTATTATGATTATTAACAGCCATTGCAGTATAGCTATTATAACATTTGATACGGATATAAAGCCGTTCTTGATCAATATAACCATGTCGCGCCAGCTAAGCGCCTTCCAATCAACCTTTTTCTTAGGCTTTGAGGGGTCGCTTGATTGGCTGATTGTAAGATTTAATACAGACTCGTTGACTTGCGAATCCCAAAGCTTCAGCTTGCCTTCTAATACCTCAATTTCTTCTGTCAAGCTGTTGATTTCCGCCTGTAATTTCAGCGTTTCATCTAAAGAATGTGCTTTTTCCAAGAATTCGTAATACTTCTCAAGCGCCTTTTTCTTGGCTTCAAGGCGTAATTGAACGTCGTAATATTCATCTGTAATATCATCGCTGGTCGTGCTGCTGTTGATTATCACAGCGACGCTGCCTATATGACCCATAAGCGCATCTAACTTATCGGACTTGATTTTGATTTGCGCAGAAATATAGGTGTAGCCATTGCGTTCTGTTCTTGTATGTTTGAACTCGTAGCCGCCATTCCGGTTCGCATAGTTGAGAATATCCGAATATGCAGCCACCACATCATCAGCTTCTATATCCATTGAGCCGTTGCGTATGACCTTTCTGCTGCTGAGTGAAACGACTTCCGTGCTATCATCATATGTGTTTTGCCCTCTGTCGCTGCCTTGGTCTGCGCTGTTTGGCGCTTCATGGCTTGACGCACAGCCGAATGAAATCAACAAAACCACTATCAGCAGAATTATAAATAATCTCTTTTTCATAAATGCTCCTTTATGGGTATTATAATAAAGCGATTATAGTATAATATACAATTGCCGTCAAATCAGGAAAATACAAAGAGAATCGCTATTTTTTTATTAAGCTTAATACATACTCAGAAATCAGCTCAACAGCTTTCATGTTCTTACCGCCGCCTACCACGCATATATCCGCGCGTTCTTTGTAAACCTTCAGATATTTTTCAAGCATGGGGCGCACAGTTTTTTTGTATTGGTGTTCTATTGAATCGAATGTGCGTTCCCTCTCAAACATATCGCGCTTTACGCGGCGCAGCAGGCAAATGTCGGCAGGAACATCCATAAACACCTTTAAGCACATATCTATTTTCGATATGTATTCATCATCTGAAAATGCGTGTATGCCTTCAAGAATAAGCACCTGCGGCGGATATATAAGCTCGTTTGTATCTGCGCGCAAGTGCTTGCAAAAATCATATTGCTTTTTAGTTATAGGAACTTTGCTCTCTAATGCGGCAATATCCTCATATAGCGCTTGAAAATCAAAAGCGCTTGGGGAATCGAAGTTAAGCTGTGCTCTTTCCTCGAAGCTGAGTTCGGGAAAGCTTTTATAATAGCAGTCTTGCGAAAGTACATAGCACGAAACATCATTCGCGCTAAGCGCTTCGCACAAGTTATCCGCCAGCTTTGTTTTGCCGCTGCCCGAGGGCCCGCAGATTCCTATGATAATCATATTATTAGAAATCAAGCAACTCAGTAGTACGCGGGAAGGGTTGAACATCTCTTATGTTCGACATTCCGGTAACATACATTACCATTCTATCAAAGCCCAAGCCATAGCCGGAGTGCTTTGCGCCGCCGTACTTTCTCAAATCGAGATACCACTTATATTCTTCCTCGCACAAGCCTAATTCGCGTACGCGCTGCAACAGCACATCATAGCGTTCCTCACGCTGACTGCCGCCTATTATCTCCCCTACTCCGGGAACTAACAAATCTGCCGCCGCAACTGTTTTGCCGTCGTCATTTATGCGCACATAGAAAGGCTTTATCTCTTTTGGATAATCAGTTACGAATACGGGACGATTGTAAACCTTTTCGGTTATGTATCTCTCGTGCTCTGTCTGCAAATCCATACCCCATTTTACTGGAAAATTGAATTGCACATCGGCTTTTTCTAACAGCTCTATTGCCTTTGTGTATGTTATTCTCTCAAATTCGGAGTTCACTATGCCTTCAAGGCGTTCTAATAAACCGTTATCAATGAAGCTGTTGAAGAATTTAAGCTCATCGGGGCAACGCTCCATAACCGTATTTATAATATGCTTTATCATGGCTTCAGCAACATCCATATCGCCTTCAAGGTCGCAGAAAGCCATTTCAGGCTCTATCATCAAAAATTCTGCCGCATGCCTTGTAGTGAAAGATCTCTCAGCCCTGAAGGTTGGACCGAATGTATATACATCACGGAAAGCCATAGCGAATACTTCCGCATGGAGCTGTCCGCTAACCGTTAAGAATGATTCCTTTGCGAAGAAGTCTTTCGAATAGTCTATTTCGCCGTCGTCTGTGCGCGGGGGATTTTCCATATCAAGCGTTGTTACTCTGAAAAGCTCGCCTGCGCCCTCGCAGTCGCTTGAAGTGATTATAGGCGTATGCACATATAAAAAGCCGCGCTCGTCAAAGAATCTGTGTATTGCCTGTGCGACAACATGCCTTACGCGATAGGTCGCTTGGAATGTATTGGTGCGCGGACGCAAATGCTGTATAGTGCGCAAAAACTCTAATGAATGGCGTTTTTTCTGCAAGGGATAGTCAACCGGCGACTCACCTTCAATTATAATATCTTCTGCTTGAATCTCGAAGGGCTGTGGCGCGTCGGGCGTGATAACAACCTTGCCCTTGGCTGTGATTGCAGCACCTGTTGCAAACTTCTTCTGAACTTCATTTGCGATTTTCTCGCGGTCGAATACTATCTGCACGCCCTTGAAGCTCGTACCGTCGGTAAGCTCAATAAAGCCAACTGTCTTGCTCTCGCGAATAGTACGAATCCAGCCGGATACGACTACTTCTTCTAAACTCTCATACTTCTGTAATAGCTCTGCTACTCTTATGCTTTTCATAAAAACTCCTAACACCACTCTTTCTCTATTTTATCCCCTGTTGACAGCAATATTCTCGCATCAGCTACCACTGCACCGTCTTCATAAGCGAATACAGGGTTAATATCTGCTTCTTGTATGTTTTCATACATGAACGGAAGCATAGAAAGCTTTACCAATATATCGCAAAGCGCATCGATATCCGCCTTCTTGCCGCCGCGTGCTCCTTTTAATATCTCATAGCACTTTGTTGACTTAATCAACTCAAGTGCGGCTTCATAATTCAAGGGGGCAATGCCTAATGCTACATCCTTAAGCACCTCGGTATATATGCCGCCCATACCGAACATCATGACAGGACCGAACTGCGCATCACGCACAAAGCCCATCATCACTTCGAAGCCTTTATCAAGCATGGGATATACTATTACGCCGATAAAGCCTTGAAGCTTTGACAGCCTATTGAACGCTTCGGTGCATTCAAAGTCGTTCTTAATATTAAGAATAACTCCGCCCACATCTGACTTATGAATTATATCGGAGGAAAGCACCTTCATGCAAACAGGATAGCCTATCTCGTTGCACGCCTTAACCACATCGTGATTATTTGCGGCAAAGAAATTCTTGGGTATGCTAATGCCTACGCTGTCCAGCAAGCGCATGGCTTGGGTTTCAAGCAAGCTCGTTCTTCCGCAGTGGCAGCTTATCTCCATAGACTCGACATCGGGGCACAGGTTAATTTCGCGTCGGTTCGCCTTGTGCTGCTCATACTCAGCAAGCTTCGAAAGCGCGTTTGCCGCCCTCTCGCCTGATGGGAACAGCACAATGCCGCTGTCCTTCAGCACCTGCTTGGCTTCTTCTATATCGCTGCCTATTTCGAACAAAGCGCATATGCACTTGTCGCTGTTGCGCGCTACCTTTGCTAACTCATTCGCTACGGGCAATGCCTGTAAATGCGGCGTGCCTACATACATAACTATTGCAGCGTCATATTCCTCTAAGCAAGCGCTCAACGCCTTTGCATAGCCTTCGGGAGTTGCGCCAACTGTTAAATCTATGGGATTTGCAAGCCCGGCATATGACGGCAGGAACTCTTGCAGCTTGGACTTCAACGAATCTGTCGGAGCGCAAACCGTAAGCCCTGCGTTCTCGCACATATCCGCTGTCATAACGCCCGGACCGCCCGAGTTAGTTATAATTGCGACCTTCTTGCCTGCCATTTGCTTTTTAGCGGCAAAAATCTTTGCGTAATCGAACATCTCGTCAACGGTTATTGCGCGAATACCGCCGCATGCGGAAATAGCCGCATCGTAAACCATATCCGCGCCTGCCATAGAGCCGGTGTGCGACATAGCCGCGCGCTGTCCGCTTGATGTTCTGCCCGACTTTATTATGATAACAGGCTTTACGGCTGTTGCTTTTCTCAGCACCTCCATAAAGCGCCTGCCATCTTTTATATTCTCAACATAAAGTGTAATGACATCTGTGCTTTCGTCATCAATTAAATACTCTAATAATGAGGTTTCGTTCAAGTCCGCGCCGTTTCCATAGCTTGCGAACTTACATATGCCCAAACCGTTTTCAGTGGAGAGGTGCATTATTAAACCGCCTACCGCGCCGCTCTGCGAAATAAGCGATATGCCGCCCATGGAGGGCTTTGCCTCTATAGTAGCAAGCAATGAGTTTTTAGTATTAGCAACACCTGCACAATTAGGACCAATAAAACGAATAGAATATTTTTGCGCCGCTTCAACTAATTTTTTCTCTAACTCATTATTGCCAGCTTCTGAAAAGCCCGAGCTTATTATGACCGCGCTGTTTATGCCTGCTTCACCGCACTCCTCCAACACCTGAGGCACGGTTTCGGCGGGGCTTGCTATAAGCGCTAAATCGACTTTTTTATCTGCCAGCTCTGATACGCTTTTATAACCTTTGGAATCTAAATGCCCTGCACCCTTCGGGTTGATAACATACACATTCTTCATATCAAAGCCGCCGTCGATTAAGCGTTCGATTAGCGCTCTGCCTAACTTACCCTCTGAAACAGAGCCGAAAAGCGCAAGCGATTTGCAATTAAATATCGAATCTATGCGAGAATCACGCATTTTATCCCTCCCATACATTAGAATTTAAGCCTAATTCAAACGATTTCAAGTTATTCTCAACGCCCTTCGAGAAGCGTTGAAGCATAGCCTCTTTTATTTCGTCGGCTGTGAACATTTTGCCGACAGCGGTATGCGCGACCGAAGCGCCTAAAAGCACAATGTTTTGCGCAATACCATCAGGATAGTCTTGAATCAGCAGCACCTTTGGCGCTAAGCCCTGTTCTATTGCTGTTTTCGCTACAGCGTCAACCTCGGGATAGCTTGCGCGCTTCAGCATAACATCGGTAGGCAGCCACTTATAAGACCAAATCAGAACATCGCCGCCCTTTTTTACATATTTCATCGCTTTTAGCGACTCTTGAAGCTCCATAGATATTGCAGCATCGGCAGTATGCGGGGAAATCTCAGGGCCTGCGCCGCCCTTGCCTATACGAAGCTGCGCCTTTACAAAGCCTCCCCTTTGCGCCATGCCCTTTGTGGGATAGAAATTGCACTCAAAACCCTTATTTTGAGCAGCAATAGCTAATATCTCCGCAATGGTTAATACGCCCTGACCGCCAATTCCCACAATATACAAATCTAACTTGTCCATTCTCCCTCCGCTTATGTATTACATATATTATAACAATCTATTACAAATACCGCAATTTATATTCTTCTGCGCACACGATACTTGTTCGGGCGGTTATATCGTATTCTGCGCGGCTTTCTTCTTGTAAGCTGAACTACAACTATTACGATAACAATGCCTATGCTTGCGGTAAGCAGCCAGAACAGCCACGAATAATCGGGGGCTTCGGGCTGCACAACCTCCTCTACCTTTTGCCCTGAGCTCGTGTCAACATCGGCTTTTTCAATCTTCTCGGCTGCTGTCAACGCCGCTGTAAAAATTACTTCATTATTATATAAATACTGCAAGCTGCCCACGGCTTCGCCTGCGTCAACCGGTGCTTTAAGTACGCTTTCACCTTCGCCTGCTTCGGTTAATACTAATTTCAAGCTCAGCTTAGAAGCGTTTTCCTTAATAGTTTGCACATCGCTCTTTGGTATGCACGCATAGCTGTTTTCTAAGTCTATGTTCAAGGTTGTTTGCTTGATTGTAGAACCTGAAACATCACAGGTTACTTTATTAGGCAAATCTAAATCTGCAATTCTCACAAGCTCAAAGTTGTTGAAGCCGAACTCGAAAAGGTTTCGCGCCGCAACATACCTGTTTTCGCCTATTGTTGTCTTATCGTCCATATCGCCAAACAGTACGGCGATAAGCTCCATTTCTCCTTTTTGGGCAGAAGCCACAAGGCACTTGCCCGCGAACATTGTATCGCCCGTCTTTATGCCGGTTGCATATTGATATAGGAAGGAATCTTTATCGTCAGCCTTCTTATGAATGAATCTATTTGTGTTTTCAAGCATGAAGCCTTCGGAATGTCGGTTGGTTGGAGGAATATTGTAAACCTCCGTCGATACTATCTCTCTGAAGGTAGGGTTCTTCATAGCATATGCCGCGGCAAGCGCTAAATCATATGCTGTTGTGTAATGCTCGGTATTATCTAAGCCATTGGGGTTTTTGAACTGCGTATGCTTCATTCCCAGCCTGTCGCAATATTCGTTCATAAGCACTGCAAAATCTGATACCGAACCGGAAATATGCTCCGCAATCGCACGCGCTGCGTCATTTCCCGATACCAACATCATGCCATACAGCAAATCTATAAGCTTAAGCCTTTCACCCGGCTTCAATCCCATAGATGAGCCCTTGGTTTCAACGCTGTTGCCCAATGTAACCTCGGCTTGTAAATCCGCAGCCTGCTCAATCGCAATGATTGCTGTTAAAATCTTTGTGGTACTTGCGGGATAGGCTTGTTCATAGCCCCGCTTCTCATATAAAACCTTGCCTGATTTCGTTTCGTATAAAAGCACATACTTTGAGCTGATAGAGTTTATTTCTTGAGGAATTTCGACATCAAAAAAATTAGTAGCATTAGCGGTACATAAGAAAATAATATGAGTATTCGTGCATAAAAACACGAGCAATAGCAAAATAGTTGCGAACCTTATTCTTTTCAAACCTTTCAACCCTTCCTTTGAGCTTCAAATTAAACATTGCTATTATAACGAAATTATTGTATTTATTCAAGCTATTTATATATGCACAGTCGAAATATGCACAATTCGTTGAAATCAGAGCCTACCATAATCCACTGAAAAACGGTTATTTTTTCCAAATATCGATATCAGGTAAAAAGTTTTTTTAAAAATTAAATAACTGAAAAGCCGTATTTCTAATTGCAATGTTACATTTTCTGCAGATTTTGCTCCGTCAAAGGACAAATTAATTGTAATAATAACGCTGTTTTCAAAAAAATCAAACAAATAGTAAATGGAAAGCGGAGAAAAGCGTTGTATAATGTTGATTTAATGTGAAGAATGTTACTATCATATGTTGCAATTACTGCAACCATATGATGAGTATAACCATATTAGTCATTATTCGCTGTTGTTTGGTTGACAATTGCCGGTTCTATTATTAAGATTAATATAGGGTTACGCAATATATGCGTAATATTTGGAAAGTTTTGGTTTGATGTAATAGGCGAAACCACTATTACAAATAACTCAGAGAGAAGGGAGAAAAAAATGAAGCGAAATCACTC
Source organism: Clostridiales bacterium (assembly GCA_012838425.1). GTDB lineage: Bacteria > Bacillota > Clostridia > Christensenellales > CAG-138 > DUPG01. The sequence continues at coordinate 31,580 of DUPG01000018.1, forward strand.
GTACAAAAAAGCTTTTACAATCGTAGAGCTGATTATCGTTATTGCCGTTATAGGTATTTTAGCGGCGATATTGATACCTACATTCAGCAATATGATTGCGAGAGCTAACGCAAAAGCGGCATTAGCCGACGCGCGCAGTACGCTAACATCGTATCTGTCCGAAAACCTGTCGATAATCGATGGGGAGATCGCCGCAAGCATTGTAATATTTGTTTACAAGGCTAAGGCATACTATGTTTTCGGATATTCGAACACAGGTCCTGATATGGGCAAGCTGATGCAATCCGGAGGCAACCCGTATCATTATGACGATCTGGCAGCACTTATTGAAGACTACAACTGTACAGATGATAGTATTATAGGCACACCTGAGGAGGAGCAATACGCATTCTATCTCAGAACTGAGCCCTCAGGCACAGGCACCGTAAAAGGTGTCAAGTCCACTAAGAGCATGGATGACATCAATAATACATATGTAAACATTACTGACAAGATTGGCGATGTACCGGATACCTCGGAGGTATTTGACGGCTTCCTTATTGGCATGATTGTTGATGCTAACCAGATAAATCCGGGCGGCAGCGGCACACATCCCGGCGATAACCCCGGCGGCGGAAAGCCAAAACTGATTGTTACATTTGATCCCGGTGTTGATGACGGCTCCGTAACAGGCATGCCCGACCCGCTTCAGATTGAGGTTGAAAAGAACGTGCCCTTTGAGCTTCCTGCTGCACCTACAAGAGAAGGCTACGACTTTGCTGGCTGGAGCGCACCTGAAATTGGCGGCGTTGTAGGGCCTACACAGTTTGTTTCAGTTTCATCAAGCTGTACGATTACCGCTACATGGGAAGAAAAAGTAGAAATCACGATTACTTTTGACCCGGCTGGCGGTACTTTCGAACCTGCTGAAGGCTATTCCTTCACCGGAAACACGATTAAAGTCTTTACAAGCGACAACTTGACCAACTTGATACTTTATTCAAGAGCAACACGCGCTAACAAGAATTTCTTAGGCTGGCTCGATGAAGAATCAAGTATACTATACGACGATTCATATACAGGTTCAATTCATTTAGTAAAGAACACAACACTTAAAGCACAATGGGAAGACATACTATACAGCCTGACATACGACCTTAACGGCGGTACAGGTATGGGCACAAACGGCGGCAGCTACCCCATAGGTACCGAAATAGTATTGACCCAAGCTCCCACACTTGAAGGCAAGATATTCGGCGGCTGGGAGTGGGAAGGCTTTACATATTATAAGGACGGCACATTCACAATGCCCGGCTATGATGTAACGCTTGTAGCACAATGGCTTGACTCTTACACAGTTACATATAACGCAGGCGAAGGCACAGGCACACCTCCCACACAGGAACCCGTGCTCCCCGACACTGAGATTACTATTGAGCCCGCTACCGGCTTATCAAGAACAGTTGACGGAGAAGAATGGGTATTCGCAGGTTGGGTATGCAACGTTGACGGTCAAACATACCAGCCCGGTGAAAAATACACTGTAGTAGCCAATACAACCTTCACAGCTAACTTTGTTCCCCCGGTATATTACGTAACATACGAGGGTGAAAACGCTCCTACAGATACAAAGGGCTATGCAGAGGACGCAACGGTAACAGTTCTTAACGTAACCGCTCCGAGAGACGGCTATACCTTCTTAGGTTGGTACGCAGCGCAGAACGGACAGATGTATCAGCCCGACGATACTTTCAAAATGCCTAAGGGCGGTATAACACTTGAGGCGCAATGG
>DUPG01000019.1 GCA_012838425.1 Clostridiales bacterium
AATGTAAAAATATAAAAAATGGCCAGCCAATTCAAGTATTTACTCTTGAATATGACTGGTCATTTTTATCGCCGCTTGAAGCTGTTCAGTTAAGTTTTTCTTCAATCCCTAAGTGAACGCTTCTTTCGGGCAGCTTTTTTATTTTTGGCGGCAAATGTTAATGCAAAATCCACACTTAAAAAAATTTTTTATATTTTTTTCTAAAAATGGTTGACAGCGCATATTATGGACTATATAATAAGTGTACTAACCATAGTAATATAGTTATTACATGGCATACGGTTGAGAGAGGAGGGAGTGCTTTGATAGAGATAGACAAATATTCACGAACGCCTATATACGAGCAAATAGTGAATGCTTTTGAGCAGCTTATCGCGAGCGCGGAGCTAAAGCCAAACGAAGTTTTGCCGTCTGTGCGCGTGCTCTCGCAGAAGCTGTCAATCAACCCTAACACTTTGCAGAAGGCGTATGCGGAGTTAGAGCGCAAAGGGCTGTGCTACTCAGTACCGGGCAGCGGCAGGTTTATCGCGGAGAACGCGCAAAGCAAGGTTTTAGGTAAGAAGCAGGAGCTTTTGCAGGAGCTTAAAGCAATAGCAGAGGAATTGAGACTTTTTAGAGTCAGTCTAAATGAAATCTTAGAAGCTGTTAAGGCAGTATTCGAAAAAGGAGGATAAAATGATTATCTGTAAAGAGGTAACCAAGAAGTTTGATGATTTTACAGCGCTAAACAAGCTTAATTGCGAAATCCCCGGCGGCTGCATATATGGGCTTGTTGGTTCGAACGGCGCAGGCAAATCCACGCTTTTGCGCTTAATTATGGGCATATATCAGTCTGACGGCGGCGAAATTCTAATAGACGGGCAAAGTGTTTTTGATAATCCGCAGGCGAAGGAGCGTATGGTATTCATACCCGACGACCTGTTCTTTTTGCCCCAAAGCAATATGAACAGAATGGCTAAGCTGTATTCGGCCATTTACCCGAAATTCAATTTTGACAGATTTCATCAGCTAACGAGCATATTCGGGCTTGATCCAAAGAAGAACATATACACGTTCTCAAAGGGTATGCGCAGGCAGGCGGCAACCATATTGGCATTGTCCTGCATGTGCGACTATATCTTTTTAGATGAAACCTTCGACGGTTTAGACCCGGTTATGCGCAATTTAGTCAAAAAAGCATTATACGCCGATGTTTACGAGCGCAATGCGACAGTAGTTTTAACGAGCCATTCATTGCGCGAATTAGAGGATACCTGCGACCAGTTAGCACTATTGCACAAGGGCGGTATCATATTCGAAAGCGAAGTAGAAAACTTAAAGACATCTCTGTTCAAGGTGCAAATAGCATTTGCTGAGGAATTTGACAAGTCTAAGTTCGAAGGAATAGACATGTTAGAGTATTCGAAGCACGGAAGCGTCGCAAGCATTATTGTACGCGGCGACAAGGGAGAAACAGAAGCGAAGTTAAGGGCTATGAACCCGATACTGTTCGAGATTCTCACGCTTTCGCTTGAAGAAGTATTCGTATATGAGATGGACGCATTGGGCTATGAGTTCAAGGATGTGCTCATATAAGGAGGGAAATATGAAAAAGAAGATTTTTTCCAAAAAGCTATATAGTGAAATGATGAAGCAGCAGCGAATGGCGGCGTTGATTTTCATATCCATTTGCTTAGTTGCAAGCGTTATAAGAATAGTTATAGAGTACACATCTTGGGGCAACATGAAAGAAATAAACCCAACAGGGTATGCAACCTATGCGCCTTTTAATGATGCGCTGGCTATAGCCCCCATACTGTCTGTATTTATGTATCTTGGCGGACTTCTGCTGCCATTTGGCGCGTTTTCGTTCTTGAATAAGCGTTCTTCGAGCGACTTCTTCCACTCAATACCGTATTCGCGTACCTGCGTGTTTGTATCCACAGTATTGGCTACGCTTACTTGGGTGGCGATTACTATATTCTCAACGCTTTTAGCAACCGTGTTAGGCTGTATATTTACGGGAATGACATTCTATTACAGCTTCCTGCCGCCCCTGATTATAACGCTGTTGATAGGTACGGCTATGATGTGCTCAATAGCCACATTGGGTATGACAATAACGGGCACACGCTTCTCAAACCTGATAATTTTCGGGCTTATACTGTTTCTGCCGCGCTTCATTATGGCGTTAAGCGCATCAGGAATTCTCACATTGGCTCGCATATTGCCTTCCTCTGCGGAGCTGGGGCTGTTAAACGCCTCGTATAACATTCCCGTAGGCATGTTCCTATCCGGATTAGGCTTGTATCCCACAGGCATTATAGGCAATACATCATTGCAGATTGTCTATTCATACGCTTCTTGGATATATTCGGCTGTATGCACTCTAATCTATTTCGGCTTAGGTCTGTACGCGTACAATGTAAGAAAGTCCGAAACCGCTGGCACCTCTGCGCTTTCTAAGTTCATGCAGACTGTGTATAGAATTGCCATAGCGCTTCCGCCCATGATTGTTTTAGGAATGCTGATAGTGCTATCAGAGGGCAGCATAGAGGGCTACCTGGTGCTTACAACCATATCGCTGTTTGCGTACTTCCTGTTTGAGCTGATAACCACAAAGAGTGCTAAGAAGATGTTAAAAGCTGCACCGTTCTACTTGGTGGTGCTGCTGGTAGCGGCGCTCGTAACAGGCGGTATGTGCTTAACAGCAACAGCAAAGAAGAATGTAAAGGTAGATGCAGCTGATGTAAGGGCTGTATCCATAAAGCAAAACGAGCATTATTATGAAGGCTATTTAATGGATTACGGCACATTCAAGGCTTCGGAGGTAGAGTTCGACGACGCGGAAATAATTGAGCTGGCTGTAAAAGGCTTGAGCTACACAGTCGATGGTGTTCAGAAGGAGAACTTCCCAAGAACATACCCTGCGCATCAGCAAATCGTTATAGAATTCCACATGAAGTCGGGCAAGACATTTGCGCGTCGCTTATTCTTGCCGGAGAAGGATTATATGAAGATCAACGAAGTAGTGGCAAAGAACAAGAAATTCATAGAAGCGTACTTAGCCTTTCCAAGCGATAAAGAGATAGATAAGATAGCTGTTACACGCACGAACAGCTTCTCGCAGGAGCAGGTGAAAGCGCTTTGGGAAATCTACAAGGAAGAAGTATCAAAGCTGACCGATGATAAAAGAATGCGGTTGAAGAGTTTGAATCCTGAATACGCATTTTTCGTAAAGGGCATGATAAACTCAAAAACAACGCATTTGTCTACATTCAGCTTCTCTCAGGATATAACGCCCGCTACATTTAAGGAGTATATAAGGCTTAACGGCTTATACAAGGACTTTGACGAATTCTTATTGAAGCTGGATATGGGTATAAAAATCGCGAAGGAATGCGGTGATCTGAACAGTGATATGTACTATGGTCATTTTGAAATGACAGCAACATTTTTTGCCGCAATGCCTGATATATTCCCTACACAGCCCAACAGCTTGGTGATGTCGAACTATAGTATAGATACTTTTATACGCGAGAATCCTGATGAAATCGAGAATTATGCAACAAGCTGGCTTGACGATTTCAGAAAGCTTATTTCACGCGCGGATGTAGCGCAAGATAAGGATAACAAGTATATAGTGTCCATACATATTTGGGCTAATGAGGATAAAAGTGAGGAAGAGAGAAAGGAGGAGGGTAAGCTGGGTTACATAAGCTTTATTGAGGAAGAAATTTTCTTAGAGCTTACTCAGAGCGAATATGAAAAGCTGTTTAAGCTATTTAACGAGTATACCCAAATGTATGAATTAGTTAGCGATTCGGGGGTTGTGTTTCCTAAACCGTCGCGTTAACCTTCTATCTCTGAAAAAGCGGCTTCTGCCGCTTTTTTATTTGCGTTTGACATTTATGAAGGCTTGGTTACAATTATATATCATACAGTGAGAGGACAATATGAATCATATTATCGAGGTTGAAGGGCTAAAAAAATCCTTTGGCTCAGTGCAGGCGGTCAGAGGCATAAGCTTTTATGTTGAAGCGGGCAAGCTGTTTGCCTTTCTGGGTCCAAATGGCGCCGGCAAGTCAACGACGGTTGATATTCTCTGCACAATATTGAGGCCCGACGCGGGCAAGGTTTGCATAGATTCAAAGGTATTAGGGCAGCACGATTCGGAAATTCGCAGCCGCATAGGTGTAGTTTTTCAGGACCATTTATTGGACCCGCTGTTGACGGTTGAAGAAAATATGCGCGTGCGCGGCAGCTTTTACAAGAAAACGCGTGAAGAGCTTAACGAGGCGGTAAAATGGGCAGCAAACGCCGCAGGTGTAAGCGAGACACTAAAACGCCCATACGGTAAGCTGTCCGGAGGGCAAAAGCGCAGGGCTGATGTTGCACGCGCGCTGATAAATACGCCTAAAATACTGTTCTTAGACGAGCCGACTACCGGCTTAGACCCGCAAACACGAAAGAATTTATGGGATAATATTCGCAATCTGCAGCGCAATACGGGCATGACGGTATTCCTCACCACTCATTATATGGAGGAAGCAGCCGAAGCCGACTATGTGGTAGTAATAGACAATGGGCAAATATCCGCAAAGGGTACGCCTAATGAGCTGCGCACGCAATACGCAAGCGACCTGTTGAAGCTATATCCAAACGACTGCGAAGCTGTTGCCTCAAAGCTTAATGAAAAGGGCATAGCTTTTGAGAAAATTGCCGACGCGCTTGTTATAAAAATAGATTCTACAATGGGAGCATTGCCATTATTAGAGCAGTTCAAGCCATATATAGAGGGCTTTGAAGTGCAGAACGGCACTATGAATGACGCTTTTTTGGGCATCACAGGAAAGGAGCTGCGCCAATGACAGTCTTAATCAGCCGACATCTCAAGGTGTTTTTCAGGGATAAAACCTCTGTATTCTTCTCGCTGCTGGCGGTAATTATAATACTTGCGCTGTACCTGCTTTTTTTAGGCGATGTCTGGGCGCAAGACTTGGTGAAAGTTGTTGGCGCAAAAGAGAGCACAAAGGCTTTGGTAAGCAGCTGGATTATGGCGGGCATATTGGCTATAACCTCCATTACAACGGTTATGGGTGCATTCGGCACCATAGTTGATGACAGGGTTAACAACATTATAAAAGACTTCAAGTCCGCACCCGTAAGCGATACAAAGGTCGCATACAGCTACATATTCGCGTCGTTCATAATTGGCTTGATAATGACCTTATTTACATTTGTGATAGCTGAAATATACATAGTGATTTCAGGTGGTGAGCTGCTGCCTTTTATATCTATGCTGAAGGTATTTGGGATAGTTGCGCTGTCCTCTCTGTGCAGTACGGCTATGATTTCGTTGCTGGTGTCCTTCTTTAAGAGTCAGGCGGCGTTCGGCACGGCAAGCACAGTTATTGGTACCCTGATAGGCTTTTTGACCGGAATATACATACCCATAGGCGCATTACCCTCAGCAGTGCAGCTCGCAATAAAGTTATTCCCCATAGCGCACTCTGCTCAGCTGTTACGCCAGATAATGATTGAACCGCTTGGGCAGCAGGTTTTCGCTGGCGTGCCTCAGGCAGTGGTTGAAGAATTTCAAGAAACTATGGGCATCACATTCAGGCTTGGCGGCGAAGCTATCGGAGCAAGCACAAGCCTGCTTATAATCTCCGGAGCCACTGTACTGTTCTTTGTGCTGTCCGCGCTAAGATTTTCAAAAAAGAGCAAGTAAGCTATGAGTTGAATATGTTTATTTATGCACCCGATTGGCAATACTGCTAATGATTAAACAATCGGAGGCATACATGAAAGCATCTTCTCTTAAAGCTAAGGCATGGGTCAATATTATATTGCTATTGGCAGCGATTGCCGCGAACATTTTGGGTACATACGGCTATATAAACGGGCTTACACAAAAGGAAGTATCGGATAAGTTTGTAAGCCTTATAACACCAAGCCCATTCACATTCGGAATATGGAGCCTAATATATGCGCTGCTGATTGCTTCCGTAATAGTAATGCTAATAAAGCACAGGGAACACTATTACGAGCAGGCACTTAACAGGATTTCTGGGCTGTTTTGGCTCTCCTGCATATTGAATATTGCGTGGATAATAGCGTTTTCTTTCGTTCTCATTGAGCTTTCAGCCGCGCTGATATTTATTCTTACGATAGTGCTCATAGTAATCTGCCGCAAGCTGTTGCGAATTCAAAGCACAAACCGCTGGCTTTTGCCGCTTACCTTCGGAATATACGCGGGCTGGCTGTTTATTGCGACCTTCGTAAACATAGCCCAAATGCTTGTTAAGTGGAAATGGCAGGGCTTCGGCGTACCGCAGGAAACTTGGGGTATTGTTGTGTTGGCATTAGCGTTTTTGATTGGCTTGATAGTATTGTTCAGCATAAAAAATGCCGGCTTTATGCTGCCTGTTGCTTGGGCGTACTTCGGAATATATATGCACCTTAAAAGCTTTGAAGGGCTTAATATACTGCGTACAATAGCGTTAATAGGGGCTGTTGCTGCATTGGTATTAGCTGCTATTAGGCTTATGCTGAATCGCTTTACGGTTATTCCGTTGTCGGATAGGGAATAGAAAAAAGCCGCAGCATATGCGGCTTTCTTTTTATGCTAATTATGCAAATCTCATACTGTTACAGAATCTTCTTGCACTCTAAGTAATATCTCTTTTCGTGCGCTTCGCCCATCGAGAATGTCTTTCTTGGCAGCGCGCCCTCACGCATAACTGTTGTGAACAGCTTGTTCTTGCCCATAGGCGGTAACAAGAAGCCCAAATTGCGCTTTTCGTTAGCAAGCCTGAAAACAACATCGTCGCCATGCACATAGTCTATTTGCGATTTTTTGAAGAATCCGTCTGCGATCATTGCGTCTAACGCTACCTGCAATGAGCCCACCTCTAACTGTGCCTCGGGGTTCAGCACCACAAAGCTGCCGTAATAGCCCTGCGCCACAAAGGGCAGCACATGAATATTCTTATACCTGCGATACTTCTTTATATGCTCGTTAAGCTCGTCCTTATCGAAGGTTATATACATTTCGCATACTTCGCAGTGCTTAGATAAGTAATCCTTCAAAGTAGCAAGCGTTTCGCGCGGCGGAATATCAAAAAGCACTCTGTGTATGGGCTCGAATATTATTCCGTCGTCGTGCAGGTTCTCAAGCTCTACCAAAGCATAGCGTGCGGGGTGATTCTCCTGCTCGGCGGGGCTTAGCGTCTGCTTCAATTCCTCCCAATTAGCCTTTGCTGTCGCGAATGAATGGTTGCCGTCGCCCAATGCGAAGAGTAATGGGGGCAAACCGTCAACATCCTTCTTCAACGCCTCCAATTTATCGACTATTGAGTTCAATGTCGCTTCGTCATTTATGAAATAGCCTGTGATATGCCCGCCGTTCTTCATCAAATCGAAGTCATACAGCTTTTCCGCGCCTATTTCGTTTACTTTATCGAACAATGGCTCTATAACCGTCTTTTCGGGGTCGTCTATCAATACTATTATGTGAGGCATTTCTATAGGCGCGCCCCTGCGAATCTTCTGACGCGGCGGAATACGCTCAACTATCGTGCCCTCAGACGCCCTAATAAGCGTGGTTGAGCCCTTGTTGTAGTCGTAATGCTCAAGGTCTAACGCAAGCACCAAGCCCTTGCGGCTGCGCCCGTTAGCTATGCGCTCTACCAATACAAAGCCACAGCCCTTTTCCTCTAATATGCCGTTTTCAAGATACTCCTGCATCTTTGCGCGAATAGAAGCAATGCGCTCCTCCTCACCGGGCTTCTCTAAATAGAGTTCAGGAAGCATAAGGTGCAGAGTTGAGGGAGCGTCGCCCACCAAGCGCTCAACATCTTCCCAATACTCAGGCTCTGATGTGTATTGGTCGCAGGCAACTGTTGCCCAAAGCGTGTAGTCAATGCCCCTTTTGGGAAGCAGTATGTTTGGAGCCATAACACCGATATCATTCTTCTTCAACATTTTTTTGAACCTCCGAAATTGTATTCACAAGGGTTTAGCCCTTATATTCCTTAGCCTTTTCTTCACCGCGCAGCACGCGCAATGCGCCTTGACAGAGAGCCAGCAGCTCGTCCTCTCCAGGATAAATAACCACAGGCGCTATGAAGCCTATGCGGTCAATTATCATTTCGGTAAATACTTCTGAATACGCAAGACCGCCGGTTAGTATTATCGCCTCTACCTTGCCCGACAATACCGCGCTCATAGCTCCTATTTCCTTAGCTATGTTGTACGCCATCGCGCTGTAAATCAATACTGCCTTCTCGTCGCCCTCAATAAACAGCTTTTCGACCTCTCGCATATCGTTTGAGTTCATATGCGCGCTTACTCCTCCGCGCTTGTTCACGAATGCCAACAGCTCCTGCTTAGTGTATTTGCCGGAGAAGCACATGTTTATTATCGTATCTACCTGCATGCCTCCGCAGCGCTCGGGAGTGAAAGGTCCTTCGCCGTTGAAGCCGTCGTTTACATCAATAACCTTGCCGTTTTCGTGTGCGCCTATCGTGATTCCGCCGCCCATATGCGCAACAATAAGGCGGCAATCCTCATATCGCTTGCCCCTTTCCTTAGCGTATTTTCTTGCGACTGCCTTTTGGTTCAGCGCGTGGAATACGCATGTCCTGTCATAGCCCGGGATTCCCGAAACCTTCGCTACGGGTATTCTCTCGTCAACTACTACGGGGTCAACCACGAAGCAGGGCTTTTTATTCTTGTCCGCCAATGCCTTTGCGAACAATCCGCCTAAGCATGAAGCGTGGTGTGCGGCCTTTGTGTATTTTAAGTCGTGCACCATCTTGTCGTTTACCAAGTAAACTCCGCTCTCAAGCGGCGCTATAATGCCGCCTCTGCCTACATACGCGTCCATAGAGTTAATGTCTATGCCCTTTTCGGCCAATAGCCTGGTGATGTACTCTAAACGCATATCCGCTTGGTCGGTAATGGACTCGAACTTGTCTAATTCATCTTTTGAATGGCGAACCGTTCCTTCAAAAATGAGCTCTTCGTTTTCGAAAACGCCTACTTTGGTCGATGTAGAACCAGGGTTTATGCTCAATATCCTGTACTTCATACATAGCTCCTAACAGATTATTTTATTTGCTTGTAACATTATAACAGATTTTTGGGGTATGTAAACCTTATTTACAGTAATATATACTCCGGCCATTCGGCTTAAAAAATATTTGCAAAATGTTGGGATAACTGCATATTGCGCGTCATAATCTAACACAAGAGAAGCTGTTCTTCTTTTATATTCAATGTAAAAAAACTTGACAAATAATAATGTGCATGGTATATATAGATATTATGAGAT
>DUPG01000003.1 GCA_012838425.1 Clostridiales bacterium
AAATGCAGCTGATGAAATTGTTAAGTGGAATACAAGTTCAATTGTTGGAGCTATACGCAAATAATTGTATAAAAAAGAGACCAGTCACTACAAGCAATTACGCTTGAACATGACTGGTCTTTTTTGCCCCGCTTGAAGCTGTTCATTCAAGTTTTTCTTCAATCCCTATGTGAGGACAGCTTTGCGTCCCCCTTTTCAGCTAATTACTTATCTTCTTTTTGTTTCTACAACGATTTCGCCCGAAATAATCTTAGCCTTTAGGGCTTCGACTTCGGCCTTAAGCTCGTCGGAAACCTGCTGTGTCATGGTATCATCGCCATAGCTTACATCGATAAAGCCGTTTGCCATGTTGGTAACAACTGTTTCGCCACCCTTGAATGTACCGTTCTTAATATATTCCTCAACAGCAGCGAATATAGAGTCGCCAACCTTCTTCATCATTGAGCAGATGATAACATCGGGGTTGATGTACTTCTGGTCGGAGTCAACGCCTATTGCATAAATGTCGTGCTCATCAGCAGCTTCGAAAACGCCTTCGCCCGTCTTGCCTGCGATTTGGAATATAACATCGCAGCCGGCTGTAATCAAGGAGTTTGCGCTTTCCTTGCCCTTTGCGGGGTCTTCGAAATCGCCGGCGTATACAATCTGAACCTCAATGTCGGGGTTTGCATACTTAGCGCCCTGCTCATAGCCTACGATGAAGTCGTTGATTGTATCAATGTCCATTCCGCCTACTGCGCCGATTTTGCCGCTCTTGCTCATCTTAGCAGCTATATAGCCTACCAAGAAGGAGCCTTCGTTCTGAGCGTACAGAATGTTATGAACATTGCTGATACCTTCGACTGCATTGTCAACATAGATGAACTTGGTGTCGGGCATTGTGGGAGCAACCGCTACCAAAGCATCATAGAACTGCCAGCCGACCGCTACTACGAAATCGTATTCCTCAGCAGCGTTTAAGAGATAGGGCTGATACAGTGAAGCGTCTTCCTTACATTCCAATACCTGAGTCTTAACGCCGTAGGTTTCCTTCAGTTTTTTCAGACCCTCGTCAGCGGAATCATAGAAGGAACGGTCGCCCAAGCCGCCTGCGACGACTATCGCGACTGATACGGGTTCTTCCTCGCCCTCTGTTTCATGGGGAGAGGGTGAAGTTGACGCGTCAGGTGTAGCTGTCGGCGTGCCTTCGGGTGTTTGGGTGTTATTGCAGCCAACAAATGCAAACAGCATGACCAGCACTAATGTCAAAGCAAAAATCCTCTTCATATATTTAACCTCCTGTAGTTTTAGCCTATGTAGGCTTGTACTTATTATATTACTAAATCAGAAAAATACAAGTATAATATGAATCAGCTTAAGCTGAACGAATACACTCCTTTTGGGCGAATGATATAGAATGCTTCGCCTTGGCTTCATTCCGCGCAAGCAGGAAATATATTAGATACAACGCATTGGCTGCATTGCAATACCATATTCGCCTTGCTATAATGGGTTCAAACGATGAGGAGGGGTAGAAATGAGCTTTTCGCGCAAAGGCATAATCGATTTGAAGCTATATGTTCCGGGCAGGTCCATAGACGAGGTTAAGAGGCAATACGGTATTGACGATGTAGTTAAATTAGCGTCTAACGAAAATCCGTTGGGGGCATCTCCTAAGGCGGTTCAAGCGATTATAGACACAGCAGCAAATGTGAATATGTATCCCGACCCGATTTCAATGAGGCTGTGCGAGAAACTGGCAAAGAAGCTAAATGTCGAGCCTTCGCAGATAATGGTTTCCAACGGAATGGACAATGTGCTTCTTCTGATTGCCGAAGCGTTTGTGAACGAGGGCGACGAGGTGCTTACCTGCGCACCGTCATTCGATACATATAGGATTTCAACAGTGATAATGGGCGGCACATTCAAGACCGTTCCGTTAAAAGCGCATAAATTTGATTTAGAAGCCTTGGCCGATGCAATCACCGAAAAAACAAAGCTGATATTCTTGTGCAATCCTAACAATCCCACAGGCACAATAGTAACGAAGGACGAGGTTGAGAGGTTCATGGCACGAATCCCTGAGCATGTAATAGTGATGTTCGATGAAGCGTATTACGAGTTTGTGGACAATCCCGAATACGCGCAGGGCATGAGGTATGTTCACGAGAACAGAAATGTGATTGTCGGCAGAACATTCTCAAAGCTGTACGGCTTGGCAGGAACGCGCGTAGGCTACGCAATAGCTCCTCATCATATTATGAATATTCTGAAGCGCACATTGGCGCCCTTCCCCGTAAACCTGTTGGGGCAGGCGGCCGCGCTTGCCGCGTTAGACGATACCGAGTTCGTTGAAAGGGCTTTGAGGGTAAACCGCGAGGGCAAGCAGTATCTATTAACCGAATTCAAGAAGCTTGGCTTCGATTCAGCCGACGCAAACGGCAATTTCATTTGGACAGACACCCATACGGACGGCAGATTCTTAGAGCAGGAGCTGTTAAAGCGCGGCGTTATTATTCGCGCCGGCTATCTTTGGGGCTTTGATACATTCATGCGCGTAAGCATAGGCACAATGGAGCAGTGCGAGAGACTGATAAGTGCGCTGAAAGAGATTTTTAGGGTAACGCAGGGGCGCGCACAGCGCGCATGAAGACAGCGGCGTTGCCGCTGAATGAAGACGCTCCTTTGGAGCGAATGAAGATGCCCTAACGGGCAAATGAAGACGGGCTTTTGCCCGAATGAAACGAAGTATGGTTCGTGGGGCGCGCATTGCGCCCGTTTTTATAAATATCGTTAGCGTTATGGGGCGCCTCCCCGCACTCTGCTACTTTACTTGAAAGAAAAGAAGCAAAAGAACAAGCTTTTTAATAATAAATGCAGGGTAAACATCACCTCTGCATTTTTGCATATTCCCGTTTCTGTTTTATCGTCATTCAGCGACTTGTCGCTGGCTTCATTCAATGCGCAAGCATTGTCTTCATTCGGGTTAAAGCCCGTCTTCATTCACGCGCGCTGTGCGGAACTCTCCCTTGCGCTTTTAACAATGTATGATATAATTATTTAATAAATATTGCAGGTGGAAGTATGACAAAAAGAATCATTGCGCTTATTTTGCTAATATTGCTTGCGCTTATGCTTTTAGGCTGCGGAGCTTCCGACGGCTCTGAGCTTAACCCCGAAGCTAAGCAGGCTGCCGACGACATAATTCAGGCTGTGAAGGAAAAGCTTGAATACGAAGCCAAGTTAGCCGCGGCTAAAGCGAAGGAAGCTGCCGCCAAAACGGTTGAGCAGAAGAAAAAGTACGCGGAGCAGGCAAAGGAATATCAGGAAAAGATAGACGAGCTGAAATCAAGGATTGACGCGCTTGAGGAGGCTTTCAACAAGTTCAAGGACATTTTATCCCCTGCGCAGTGGCTTCAAATTTATAACTACTTCACCAGCCAATATAAGAAAATATTAGGTGGATAAGTATATGAAAAAAATTATAGTATTTATTCTGATAATAGCTATGCTCAGCTTTTTCGGGTGCAGCAGCAAGGAGCTTTCACCTGAAGAAGCGCTGCGAACAGTAAATGAGAACAGCTTTATGTCTTTTCCGCTGAAAACTCCCGAGGGCGAGCTTGACACTAAGGACTTCACGCGTGAGGAGGCCGTACCCGGCTACAGACTGTATCGCGACGAGCGCACCTTCGTTCAGGTTTCGGGGAATCCGCCGTCAAGCAACGAGCTTATGGTAACGCGCTTCTCAACCACCTCTCCACGATATAATGTGCTGGGAATAGAGGTCGGTTCTTCTTTCTCAGAGGCATATTATACGCTTATGGAATTTGGATTCAACGAGCCCATAGTTATTGGGGGCGAATTCATGCAGTCGCGCGGCGGGGATATTCTCATAGATGTTTACGGAAACGATAACAACGAGATTACAAAGGTCGAGGTGTACTTTACATTCTATCTTGACTATATAGTGCTTCCGACTGCGGCGCCGGCTAATACCGGTGAGTGATAGTGCGGAGTTGACGCGCGGTGCGCATGAATACACGGCGTTCCGCTGAATGAAGGCAACAGCAAAGCGGTTGAACGAAGTCGGGCTTTAACCCGAATGAAAAAATAATACGAGGGGCGCGCATTGCGCGTCTTTTTTCATATGCGGTGCTTAGGGGATGGGGTTGGTGGTTATAAACCGTCTGTGTCGGGGTTCGTGTTAGATAAATCAATCTTACTGATGTATTTAATTTCGACTATAAACATATCTATAGAGTATTTGTATGAAGCATCATAGTTTTTTCTGATTTCCATTTTTATGTCCGTATCTGCCATATACCACTCGGCAGCACACCCCTTAAATGAAGCCCATTTGTCATACGCATAATCAGGTTCTCCATATTTCTGCTTTAATCCACCTAATAAATTTAAGTAGCATGAATAACCATCAGTTTCATGGAATGTATAGCTTGCAGAATATAGTTTATCATTTACAAACTCATAATGCAATATTGCGGTATCACCCGATACCTCTATATTGTCATAATAAAGCTCGTTTGAAAAGCTACGTAAAGCAGCTTTGCCCTCTATCTGAATGACTTCCTCACGGCTCATCCCCCATTTCACTTGTCGAAAATCTGGCTCGTTATCAGTATTGCTATTGCCGTTTACAACATCGGTAGTTCCATAAAAGCATCCTGTCATAAAAACAATTATCACAATAAGCGAAAAGCAAGTTAAAAAAAGTTTTCTCATAAATTTTACCTCCATAAAATACATTACCATAATATTACTGCATAATATAATATT
>DUPG01000020.1 GCA_012838425.1 Clostridiales bacterium
AAACACAGAAAAGCACAAAATTAGAAACGCAAAATAGTGTTTCCCGAAGCGCAGTATTCCATTATTCGCGCAAGCTAATTATTTCATGCCCGTTAGGGTTTTTCATGTCGTGCAGCGACCAATCAGTGTTGAGTGTGGAGTTAGTGTATCGGTGCGCATTATAGTTGTTATGCTCTGAAAAAAGATTGAATAGCGAGTTCTGCGTAGTTATATAAGAAGAAGTTAGTTATATTATATATTAGTATGTACTGCATAATTATCAATGCCAAATATTACTCAACAAAAAAGAACGCCTATTTCTTTTCCATTCTGCATAATGGGCTCAGCATTTTTAAACCGGCTCACTCTGCAGCTCCACATCTATAACTCCTTAAAGCATATCGTTAGGATTTATCTCAATAGAATACAGATGCTTCGAGTTACAGCTATCCGAATAAGTGTAGATTGCCTTTATCAGCTTTGATGTGTGCTTTGTGCGGGCGAGCTTGATTAACACTTGCTGTCTGTACTTTTCTTTTATGCGCTTTATGGGCGCGGGCATTGCGTACATGAATAAAATTTCCGAACAGTCGGCAGAGTTTGATTTCAGAATGTCGCAAAGCATGGCATAGCAATCGTCTGCGAACTTTCTCGACTCCTGTATAAGCGTTTCCTGCTCATCGCCTATAAATAATACCCTTACGAAAAGCGAAAATGGCGGATACAGCGACTGCAAGCGCTCATGTATTGCCTCTTCATAAAAGTTTTTGTAATCGTGCCGAACTGCTAACTTTATAACATTGTTTTCGGGGTTGTTGGTTTGAATAACCACGCTTCCCGGCTTCTCCGCTCTGCCTGCCCTGCCCGCTACCTGAGTTATAAGCGCAAATGCGCGTTCCGTATTGCGATAGTCGGGGATATTAAGCATACTGTCAGCAGAAACAATGCCTACAAGCGTTACATCGGGGAAGTCCAAGCCCTTTGCAATCATCTGCGTTCCTATTAGAACCTGCGCCTGCTTTGACGCAAACGCCTCTAAAATATTGGCGTGTGAGTTCTTGCCGCGCGTGGAATCGGTGTCCATTCGTAAAAATTTTGTGTTTGGAAACAGCCTTTCGAACTCCTCCTGCACCTGCTGAGTGCCTATGCCCATATATTTCAGATAGGGCTTGCCGCATTTGGGGCAGTTTTTCGGTATGCGCTGCTCTATTCCGCAATAATGGCATTTAAGCGCGTTTTCGGACTTGTGATAGGTCAATGAAACATCGCAGTCGGGGCACATAATAACCTCGCCGCACGCCCTGCACATTACAAAGCTTGAATAGCCGCGCCTGTTTACGAATAATATCGCCTGCTCGCCCGCGTCTATGCACTCCTTTAATCTCTCGGTTAAAAGTCCGCTGAATATGCTCGTGTTCCCCAGTATAAACTCCTTGCGCATATCCACAATGCTTATATGGGGGAGAGGCATGAAGTTCACGCGCTTTTCCAGCTCTATAAGCTCGTACTTGCCTGTTTTCGCATAATAATACGAAGTCAGCTTAGGCGTGGCGCTGCCTAAAATAAGCGGCGCGTTGGCTATTGCACAGCGTTTCTGCGCGACCTCCGAAGCGGTATAGCGGGGAGGAGTTTCTGAGGAATATGAGTCCTCGTGCTCCTCGTCGATAACTATTATTCCTAAATCGTTTATGGGAGCAAATACAGCAGAGCGCGCGCCCACTACGACGCTTACTTGATTTAATCTTATCCTGCGCCACTCGTCAAAGCGTTCGCCTGCGCTTAATCTGCTGTGCAGTACGGCGACTGAGTTCCCGAATCTGCCTGTGAACCTTGCCACCGTTTGCGGAGTTAAAGAAATCTCCGGCACAAGCACAATAGCGCCCTTGTTTTTCGATAGCACATATTCGATTGCGTGCATATACACTTCGGTTTTGCCGCTGCCTGTTACACCGTGAAGCAATATGGTTTTTTGCTTGCCCTCGTCAACCGCTTGAATTATTCTTTGCAGGGCGTTTTCCTGCTCATCGTTCAATACGGGCTTTTCAACGCATTGGAGAGCAATGCGCGCAGGGCGGCGATAGACCGTTACAAACCGCTCTACTACGATTCCCTCTTTTATAAGCTCATTTATGGGGGCATATGAATTCGGGAAAAGCTCTACTATATCCGAAACCGCAACATCTATTGTCGCCTCGGCTAATAGCTGCAATATTTCTTTCTTTTTTGACTTTCTAAGACTCTGTATGGTTGATTTGTCGAAATCCTCGCTCAGCGAAATGGTGCGTATCTTTTTCTCCTTTACTCTCATGCCACGCAACTGGGCGGGAATCATCTGCCTTAACGCCTGCGCCATAGTGCAGTGATATACATTTTTCAACCAATGGGCTAACTCTATTTGCGATTCGTCTAACGCCGCGTAATCCTCTAACACCTTTATTACGCTTTTAAGCTCGAAATCGCCCTCGGGTACTTCGTCGGAAATCTCTAATATGAAGCCCTCAACCCTTCTGTTGCCGAACGGAACCAAAACCCTTTGCCCGATATGCGCTTCTATGGGCAGGGCATAGCTGAACAGCCTGTCAACGCTATCTACGGAAATATCTACTATGACCTTGGCGTACTTCATTTTTTGAGTGTATATCACAAGCCCAAAAATTTCAAGCCGCTTGACTGTACTGCGCCTAATATAATAAAATCATCACATGGAAAAAAGCCTCACGCAAAATGAATCCGTAATTAAGCCGCCTGAAAAAATACGCTTCCACCTGTTAGACACTATCAGGGGCATTATGATAATAGGCGTTCTAATAAACCATTTTCTGTTAGACCTTGAGCTCGAAGGCTTTCAGATAAATATGCTGAACAACCCCGCTGTGAGCATAATACTCGAAATCGGCAGATTCATGTTCGTTTTCTTGGCGGGCATTACCTGCAACCTAACGCGCAGCAATCTGCGGCGTGCGGCTATTTGCTTAGGCGCGGCTTTCGGAATATCGCTTGTTACTTATCTTTTCTTAAGAGATTTCTTCGTTTATATTGGGATACTGCACCTGTTAGGCTTTATGATGCTGCTTTATGCCGGAATAGAAAAGCTAAAGCCTTTTTCTTGGATTAAGCACAAAAAAACCGCCGCGATAATAGGCGCTATTATATTTCTTGCGCTGTACTTTGTAACCTATTCCATATATTACAAGGAGAAGGGGCTTTGGTTTTTTGGTTACAGGCAGTTTCAGAACTCTCCGCTGTATAATACTTTTATTGGCTATATAATGGGCTTTGGAGGGTATAAGCCGACTTCTGCGGACTATTTTCCCTTAATGCCATGGGGCTTTGCGTTTTTTGCAGGCGCGTGCTTAGGCTACCTCTTCAAGCACAACCTCGTGCCGAAATTCTTCACAAAACCTATTTGGAAGCCGCTTACGACGATAGGCAGGCACACGCTTATTATATACATACTGCACCAGCCAATAATATGGGGCTTGGCGCAGCTTGTAAAGCTGATATTCTTAAATTGAGCGAGGCTTGAATACCTTGTGCCTGTGCCAGAAGCCCTCGTCTTTGGTTAATACTAAAACATCTATATCGCCGCCGCAGGTCTTGGGCTTCATCTCGAACCTTTGATACTTGATTGTGGTTTCAATAAGAAAGTCCGCAAAATCAACCGCGTCCTTTAAGGGCATTATCTTGAAATTGGTCTGCATATTAGGTTGACCGCTCAAAAGCTTATTTATGGCTACAGGCTCGCCGTTCCACGCTGCACCGTAAAGAATCTGACCGTCTTTATGATTCAGGCGCTTACATTCGTTATTTGATATTGCGTATAAAAAGGGCTCATCATCATTATAGCCGGCTACATGGAACTGCACCATTTTGCTGTATTTAGATGAGTATCTGCGCAGCTTGTCCGCAACCACCATTACGCCGTCACGCGGGTTTACCTCTTGAATTTCGAATATCCTGATATAATCGGCTATCGTGATTTCATCTAAAATGCCTGCGCCGCAAGCGCTTATTCCAATTTTGACCTTGTTGAGAAGCACAACCTTCTGCGCGTTGTCGGATATTGAGAATATTGATGTTTGCGTGGGCGCGTTATCTTCCTTGGGCTTCATTGTTGCTGTAATAGTCATACGGCTTTCTGCTGCCATGACTATACCTTCGGGTACATATATGGTACAAATTACTGACATATTACCTCCAAGTGCTGTATTTCATCAAGCTACAGATGTTTGCATACTAAATTATACCACACATAAACAGCTAATAGGAAGCGTAATATCTATGCTGTGCGTTTATAGAAAAAAACTGTTCTGAAAGACTTAGACTATTTTCTTATAATGCTCGTTTAACAGAATTGCAGGGGTTGGCTTTTTTGCGACGGTCGGTTTTACATTTGCGTAATCGAAATTCGCGTTATACATGGGGTCGCCTTCTATTAAATATGACCTTACAATGTCATAGCAGCGTTCTATATCCGCCTCCGCTGCCTTGCCTTCATCAAATGTGCGCGAAATGTCGGCGAAATATCTGAACTTGACAAAGGGGTTGTATATGTTCTTCAAGTTCGCGCGCGAACATCTTATGCAGAATTCTATAATTGTGTTGTGTGTTCTAAAGCTCTCGTCAAATCCACCGAGGCTCGTGAATATTGATGAATTCACCATAACACATTGTGAGCCTAACGCGGTTGTATTTCTTATTGTGTTTGCAAAGTAGTTCATGCGCTCGTTATTGAAGCCGTCCTGCTCGCCGAAGTACGGAGAATCCCACCAGCCGCCCAGCCCTAATACCATTCCTGAATGCACAATTCTGTTATCGGGGGTAACGATTTTGCCGCCTACCATGCCGATATGGGGCTGCTCAATGAATTCAAGCATGGATTCTAACCAGTCGGGCGTGAATACATCTAAGCCGGAACGCATAACTACTACCGCGCCTGTGTTGCTGCCAAAAGCGCACTTATTGCACATTTCAGCGAATGAGGATTTAGGGTTGAAGCCCTGCACTATCTCGGCTGCCTTGTTGTTTGCAAGTGCGGTGAAGTATCTTTGCAGCCTTACATCTGCTGTGCCGTTATTGGGTATTAGTATTCTGTAATCCTTATATGTCGTTATATCTTCTATGGATTCGAGAGTGCGCTTCAACTCGTCCATATCGCCTTCGCTTATTACTACTATTCCGACAATCATCTTCAGCGCTAAGCTGAAATGCACCCTGAAGCTGCCATTATACATTCCCGAAACCGTATAGCCCTTTACTTTTTTACGCGCTAAGTTCGCATTTATAACTGTTTTTCCGTCGCTGTAATCAATTACGGGCGCTTTGCGCTTCTTTGTGTAAAACGGGCGGCTGATATGTATTATCCGCGTAGCTAATGCCGCTAAGCGCAGTAAATAATCGTATTCCTCCATTGGAGTCGCGGCGTTCAATCCTCCGCATGCGTCATAAAGCGACCGCGCGACCAACAGCCCCCTGTCAATATAATTGCATGAGTAGAGAGTATCCTCGGAATAATCAGGCTTGAATTTCGGGTTCTTGCGTTCGCCGTTTACAAGCTCGTCTTCATCGCAGTAAAATACCTCGGCAATAGGATAGTTATTTATAGCGCTTACGAACTCAAACATGGCGTTGGGCATCAGTGTATCGCCCGGGTACATAAGCATTATGTATGAGCCTGACACCTGCTGCTCTGCCGCCTTCAAAAGCTCTTTATCAGTACCGTTTGCTGAAACAATGCGAACATTTTCTATGCTCTCAAACTTCTTTATATCTATATTTGAATCCGTCTTTACGGCTATGCACAGCTCACATAGTGCGTAGGTCTGGCTCTTAATCGAATCAATAGTCGCCTGCAAATCCTTTTCGGACTCGCTTGTAGCTACCATCATAATAGAAATAAGCGGCATATTGGGAAAAGTACGCTTGCGCTGCTTTTCTAAATCCTCCGGCTTGGGGGTGTACTGTTTTAACAGCTCCGCATAATTTGCGTCGTCCTGCGACTCGCCTGAATCATTTGGCGGTGCTTGGAACATCTTAGATAATATTGAAGCTATGGTCAAAAGGGTCTTGCTCATACTTTTAGATTGCGCAAAGCATTTGTATATTATTCGATTATATTTCACGAAAGCACGCTTTTGTGCTATTATAGGATAAAGTAAATCATATGAGGAGTATGCTATGCTTAAGAACTTTGATGAACTTATTTCATTTGTAAAAAAGGGCAGTAAAAAGACCACTGTTGCCTTGGTGCAGGCAAACGATGCGCACGCTTTGGAGGCGGTTATTGAGGCGTCTGACATAGTAAACGCTATTTTGGTAGGCGACGAGCAGGAAATCCGCAAGGAGTTGGTCGCGCTGAAGCAGAACCCCGATAATTTTGAGATAGTGCAGGTTCCCGAGGGCATGCACCCCTCTGTTTGCGCGGCGCAGCTTATACATGAGGGCAGAGCTGACTTTTTGATGAAGGGCAAAATAATGACGGGCGACCTGTTAAAAGGCGTTTTATCCAAGGAAGCGGATTTGCGCACTGGCAACCTTATGAGCCATATAATGATATGCGAGCTTCCCGGGTATCACAAGCTGATTTGCGTTACAGACGGCGGAATGTGCATGTACCCCGACTTTGAGCAGAAAAAGCAGATAGTTATGAACGCTGTTCAATTCTTCAACAAGCTGGGCTATGAAAAGCCCGCTGTCGCCGCACTGTGCGCAATTGAAACCGTAAATCCCAAGATGCCCGAAACCGTGCACGCGGCAGAGCTTCACAGAATGAGTGTAGAGGGCGAGTTAGGCAACTGCTATGTTGAGGGTCCTATTTCATACGATTTGGCTATGGTGCCTGAGCTTATGGAGGTAAAGGGCTATAAGAGCGACTATTCGGGCAACTTCGATATACTTTTCGTTCCCGAAATCGTTGCGGGCAATGTGTTGGGCAAGGCGTTCGTATATACCTGCGGCGGAAGGCTGTCGGGGCTTGTATTAGGCTGCAAGGTGCCTATCGTTTTAACCTCAAGAGGTTCATCAACTGACGAAAAATATTATTCGCTTGCATTAGGCGCAGGCGTTACCGCTTCGCAGGAGTGAATATGCGAACAGAAAAGATTCTTGTTATAAATCCAGGCTCAACCTCAACTAAAATTGCGGTGTTCTTCGATGAAGAATGTAAGCTGTCATTAAACATCAAGCATTCCGAAGAAGAATTGAAGGACTTTGACCATGTAATGCAGCAGCAGGAGTTCAGAACCGAAAAGATAAGAGCGGCTTTGAAGGAGCATGGCTTTTCTATTCAAGACTTCACCTGCATTATGTCGCGCGGCGGAATGGTTCCGCCTTGCGCATCGGGCGCGTATGTAATAAATCAGGAAATGCTTGACTACATGCACGGCAGCGTAATAGACACGCATATTTCGAATGTCGGCTGCGCTATTGCGTATGAGCTTGCCGGCGAGGCTGCCAAGCGTATCCCTGCATATATATACGACCCCGTAACCGTTGATGAGCTTTCGGATATCGCAAGGATTACCGGCTTGCCCGAGCTTCCCAAGAAAAGCAGGGGGCACGCGCTGAGCACTCACGCAATGGCGTACAAATGCGCAAACGAAATAATGAAAAAGCCCTTGAAGGATTGCACCTTTATTGTGCAGCACATAGGCGGAGGGTGCAGCGTATGGCTTTTCCACAAGGGCAAGGCAATAGATATGTATAGCGACGATGACGCGGGCTTTGCGCCCGAACGCTGCGGTAAATTGCAGGCTATGGAGCTGATAAAGCTGTGCTATTCCGGCAAGTACACGCTTAAAGAGATGACGAAGAAGGTTCGCGGAAATGCAGGCTTGCGCGCGCATTTGGGGACTGCCGATGTTATAGAGGTTCAAAAGCGCATTGAGAATGGCGACGAGCACGCAAAATTAGTTTTTGAAGCGTTTGCGTACGGTATAGCCAAGGGCATAGGCGACCTTGCGACAGCAGTTTTCGGCAAGGTGGACAGGATAATACTTACAGGCGGAGTTGCGAACTCAAAGCCGCTTACCGATATAATAAGGAAGCGCGTGGAATGGATTGCGCCCGTTGAGATTATGGCGGGTGAATTTGAGATGGAGGCGCTGGCGCAGGGCGGTTTGCGGATAATGAGAGGGGAAGAGGAAGCGCATGTGATGAGCTTTGCTCAATGAATACGCCTGTGGCGAATGAAGTGTTACGCAATCGCAACATAAAATAGCATGTGGTGAAAAATTGCTTGTTCTTTTGCTAATTTTCTTCCTAAGAAAATTAGTGGGGTATGGAGCAACGCCCCGAAATGCGCACATAAATAAGAGGGAAATATGAATCTGATTATTGCTTCAAACAATGCGAACAAGGTGAGGGAAATCAAGCAGATTTTAGGCGAGATATTCGCTAATATACTTACCTTGAAGGACGCGGGAATTAACGTTGATGTTGAGGAAACAGGCTCAACATTTTTAGAGAACGCCTATATAAAAGCGGCAGAGATAATGAAAATTGCACCAAAGGGCTATGCGGTACTGAGCGACGATTCAGGCTTAGAGGTTGATTATCTAAACGGTGCGCCCGGGGTATTCAGCGCACGCTACGCCGGAGAGGGGCATAACGACAAGCTAAACAACGAAAAGCTGCTGAGTGAGCTGCAAGGCGTGGAAGACCAAGCACGCACGGCGCGTTTCGTATGCGCTATGGTGCTGTTGTCAGACGATTTTCCACCTATCGAAGTAGTTGGCGCTTGCGAGGGGCGTATTCTGCACGAACCCAAAGGGGAAAGCGGCTTCGGCTATGACCCGCTGTTCTACTACCCGCCCTTGCAAAAGTCATTCGCCGAGCTGACCGCCGAAGAAAAGAATAAAGTCAGCCACAGAAGCCGCGCGCTGCAAATGGTGAGAGCAGAGTTAGAGAAAAAGCTTAATCAACGTTGAGTGTAAAGTGTGGAGTTGCCCGCGCAAGTGCAGACTGAAGAATGCAAAATGAAAAATAAGGTCACGGAACTCAATATTTTATTGATGACACTTTTTGAGTTAAATCACATTGCGCCGTAAAAAATTCGCCCCGAAAGGGGCGTCTTCATTCGGGCATAGCCCGTCTCCATTTGAACGAAGTTCGTCTTCATTCAATGCTAAGCATTGTCTTCATTTTCCTTAGGCTGTTTCCTTTTCTTATACCACTCAGTCTTATTCACCTGCCTTGCCCTTGCGATTGCTAAGGAGTTTTTAGGAACATCCATCGTAAGCGTTGAGCCGGCGGCAATGTACGCGCCGTCGCCGACCTCTATGGGAGCAATAAGGTTTGAGTTGCAGCCTATGAACACATCATTTCCTACTACTGTGCGGCTCTTTGTAACGCCGTCATAGTTTACGAAAATGCTTCCGCAGCCAACATTCACGCGTTCGCCTATTGTACCGTCGCCAATGTACGACAGATGCGGAACCTTTGAGCCCTCGCCAATTTCAGAATTCTTAATCTCAACAAAATCGCCTATCTTGCACTTCGATCTAATATGCGTGTTGGGGCGGATATTCACGAAAGGCCCTACCGACGCATTATCTTCTATTATAGAAGAATTGCATACGGTAAATTGCAATGAGCAGCCCTTGCCTATTTTCGAATCAATAATTCTGCAGCCGGGATAAATTATCGTGCCTGCGCCTATGTGCGTATCGCCTTCCAAATAAACATTCGGGTACAGCTTGCAGCCGCTTTCCATGGTAACGGTCGCATCTATATATGTGTTCTTGGGGTCTATGAATTCTACGCCGTTCTTTTCGTGCTTGGAAATAATATAGCTGTGAAATTCAGCCGCGAACAAGCCGGGATATGACAAGCGCTCTATGAGCCTTGTAAATGCCGAAGCGTGCATATATGTCGCTGCATCAACCTTGTCGGTTTCATCGGAGAATACGGCGTACACGCTTGCGGTATTTGAATGCTTGCTGTCATCACCGTAAAAAATAAGGCTTTCAATCTTTGCTATGGGAAGCCTACTCGGGTTATGAAGCATACGCGCGGCAGTTTCCACAGCGTCGACACTGTTTAATAGAACATTTTTGAAAGCATTCTTTAAGCGGGTGTATGAGTATTCGTCATTAGCAACTATTGCGTAGCGTTCGTCTATACACACTTTTTTTGTTTCTATGAAATGGTCTAATATAGACAGTCCGAAGTATTTTCTATCAAGCCTTGCTTCCGCACCGAATTGCAGAACTATTCCTATGAGCATAAACTCCTCCATGCAATTTAATCTCTTCTATTATAGTATTATTAGGCAATGCATTACAACACGAAAAGCTATTACTTCTCGTTAACAACTATGCAAATTATGCCATCAAAAACGGGTCTAAAGCCACCAAAATTCCACATAAATACTCGTTTAGAAGTTATTTCAAGCAGGCTGTGCAATTATATATAATAAAAGCGATACATTGTGCTAATCAAAACATATATTTTCGTATTAGGAATAAATTTCCGCAACACTCCAAAGGAATAAATTGCAACGGAAATTAACACAATAGCGGCAGATTGTGTATTTATAGCGGTTTAATGCGTCGATTGTTAATCTGAGTAAAAATTCACTCTCATAAATGATTAAGAATATGCTTGTAAATTAACAAAAATTTTAATATTAGGTATTGACAACGAAATTTTTTAGGTGTATTATTATGTTCGAAGGTAAAGGTGAGCGCAAAATTAGCTATCGTGGACTTTCTAACATTAAGTTATGAAAGATGCTAATTGAGGCGACGCTTTAACCTCACCGAATGAACTAAAAAATATTTCGAGAGGAGAAAAAGCATGAAAAAGACAAACAAGGGCTTCACAATCGTTGAGCTTATCATCGTTATTGCTGTTATCGGTATCTTGGCAGCTATCTTGATCCCCGCTTTCTCAAACATCATCGAGAAGGCAAACGCAAAGAGCGCATACTCTGACGCAAGAGGCGCATTGTCAACATATTTGGCAAACACCTCAA
>DUPG01000021.1 GCA_012838425.1 Clostridiales bacterium
AGAGGCTTTAAGACAATTTGATGGCCGAAGATGAGCTTATTCATCATAGTAACAAATGCATACTCAAAACTGGATTCGGGAATGTACTTCATTGAGCACTTCTTGGTGTCCGTAATATGATTGGCACAGCACCATGCGATATTATGCCTGCCGGTAGAGTGGATACGGCGCTTGAATTTTCCGCCACAATTCTCGCAAATGATTATGCCTGAAAATGGATATCGATTCTGATACTTACCCTGATATTTTTCTACGCCTTTTTCTTTGCCTCGTTGTTCAATGATATCTTGCGCGGCATTAAAATCTTCATGGCTGATAATCGCATCATGATGATTTTTAATGAGATACTGGTCTTTTTACCGTAATTGTAGTGACGGTTGAAGTGCATATCGGTGTATGTGGAGAAGAAAACTGCAGCTGGTCTATACACTGCAACAGCTGGTAATATGAGCCTTTATAGCAATGCGGTAGTTATAGCAGAAAGTGATTTTTACATTCAAAGTACTGTCAAAACAATCGGTTCGAATGAAAGCTACTTTTTTGAAGGTCAAAACGCTACGCTTGAACTTTATGGTGATTTCTATCAAGTGGGAACAAATACATATTTTAGAAGCAAGTACTCTTCCTCAAAAGTGGTTTTCTACAATGAAGAACCCCATGTATCGTTTGACAGAATTGGTGATTACTCCTGTTTACCGCAGATATTTCTTTCTAACAGCACAGGCGAGTTATATTTGGATACGAACATATATCGTTTGACACTTTTATGCGACGCAACGATATACGGTAGAGACCTCTCGGTGAATTACATCAATACCAATGGCAATACAGTGCGCGTAATATATGCGGATATAAGTACAATGAACGAAAGCAAGCAATTGAACGCACAACAGAAGATAGCAAAAACTACGGTTACATATTAAATGATGCAAGATTCTTCTTCGTCGAAAAGTTTTATGATACTGCTTTTAGAAAATTATGTCCCATGGCGCCAAGCTTTTGCCATTGGTTAAACCATCGACACCGAATGATTCGCCAAAATACATTAGCTTCATGAGTGTTTCGCCCTACCCTTTTCAAAATACTCACTAAAATCGTTTCGCATATAGCATGTGGCAATCAACAAGCAACATAGCCGTTTCGCTATTCAATCTTTTTCGTTTGCTCATCAATCCACGCCAAATATGCTGCACTCCCCTGCTCTACATCAATAAGCAGTATTTCTGGCGTTTCGTAGGGGTGGAGTTCAAATAGCTTATTCTCTAACTCTGCATATAATTCCTTGCGTGTTTTGAATAGCACCAATATTTCGTCATCATGGCATGATTCACCCTTCCATGTATAGTGGCTTTTTATTCTGATTTCCTGAACACACGCTTCTAACCTGCTTCTAATAATTTCGTCAATCACAGGCTGTGCTTGCTGAGAGTTTTCAAAGGTTGTTACAACAATACCGTACTTGCTCATAAAATCCCTCTTAACGCTTCAAAAGCAAATCTATCACTCAAAATAATATAACACATTTGGTTTTTGATAAGCCAGTGTGATGTTAGAAAAGCAAACACTTTAGCGCTTCCCAGAACCCAACTTGATGTTTACCAAAAATAATGATAAAATATTTGCAAATCAGTTAAGTTCGCATTTGTCCGCAGGTTGCGGCAATAAAAATATAGAAAGGGGAATCATTATGAAAGGCAATCCAAAATTAATCGAAGCACTTAACTCACTGCTCGCAGATGAACTTACGGCAATCAATCAGTACATTGTTCACGCCGAAATGTGCGAGGACTGGGGATATGGCAAGCTGCACGAAGCATTTGAAAAGCGTGCAATTAAGGAAATGATTCACGCTGAAAAGCTTATTGGAAGAATTCTGTTCTTAGAGGGCAGTCCTATTGTATCTGAACTCAAATCCATACATATCGGGGATACAGTACCAACGCAGATAGAGAACGACCGCACCGCTGAAGAACATGCAATCAAAGCATATAACGATGCTATCGCACTTGCGGCTGAAATTGGCGACAACGCGACAAGAGATATGCTGATTTCTATTCTCAATGATGAGGATAAGCATTTAGATGAGCTTGAAGAGCTTTTAGACCAGATTGAGCAGATGACATTGCCTATATTCTTATCAACTCAAGTCGAATAAGCATATTGCAGAAACCGCAGTTCAATATGCCTGTCGTCATGTAAAATCACGACGGCAGGCATTTTTAAGTGCTAATGCAAAAAAGCTAACATGCTTTTGGAAACCTATCAAACAGGATTCTTCTTCCTGTCGTTATAAAGATTAGTTATCGACCTATCGTATGTCTTTTCCGCCTCTTTTGAAAAGAAACATCCGGGCACTTCACCATACTTCCTATGATATGCTACACACTCACAGCATTTGCCGCGCCGCGAACAAGGATATGTGCAAGTGCAATTGATTTTAGGGTTGCAAGGCATATGGTAACCTCCATAGTATTGTGTAAATCTATTCTATAGTTAAGAGTTACACAATGCAACGGGTGATAATATCCACCTACCCTACTTTGCTTATATCCAAAAGATAAAAAAGATATAACTTTTCATTTTTTCAGCTATACAGCAAGCATACCTATATGATAAAATTTACTCAATAATAACCTGCAATACCAAGAAAGGTAATCCCAATGAACCCCATACGCCGATGGTATGAAAACAAGAAAAATGTTGAAGAAATGCTCACTTGGAATAAAAACAGGCTAAAGAAGTGGGAGCTTTCGGTTGTCAGCTATATGCCAACTGGTGCGAAGATTCTTGATGTAGGCTGCGGCATGGGTAGAGAGGCATTTGCACTTGCTGATTTAGGCTTTTCAGTAAGGGCATTGATATTTCAGAGGAAGTAATAAGGCAGGTTAAAGAGTTGGCATCGAAAACCGATTATAGTATTGAGTTTTTGCATTATGACGGACATAACTTGCCATTCAACAATGTAGCTTTTGATGCAGTAATTATTTGGGCACAGACATTCGGTTTACTGTACGGCGATGAGTATAAGAACAGCTTTCTGGTTGAATGTTGGCGTGTTCTTAAGAAGGGCGGCCTAATCAGCTTTTCCGGTCATGACTTTGAATACCTATCGGAGCATTACAAGCAATGCTTGGTTGAAAGAAAATTCTATCCATATACTGACGCTGAAATCTACTGGGAGGCATTTTTGCCGCATGAGCTGAAAAGCTATGCTGAGAAAGCAGGCTTTAATATAATCCTTTGCGAGCGCGGCGAAATAAATAAGCCGGAGGACGGTGTTGTGCTGCACTGTTTAGGAAGAAAGTAAAGAATTAAATTGAAGGCCAAAACCACTTTCGATATAATATGCCTGTATCAATAACCTAGGAGAACAACATGACCAAATACGAAAACGCTATTAAATTATTAGAAGAGCTTTGCGGCAACGACAAAGAGGAGCTTATCGCGTTAGCGACAATATCTTCGACACCGAACAGCGAAGGCAAAACTCGTCCCTCTGTGCGTATGGTCTGCGCGTATTATGAGGACGGCAGGTTCTACATTTCTACCGACGCAACAAAGAATAAGATGTTGGAAATTGAGCAGAACAATGAAGTCGCAGTTGCAGGCATGGGCTGGTACACTTTTAATGGAATAGCCGAAAACTTAGGCTGGGTCAAAGACGAAAAGAATGGTGCAATAAGAGCCAGATTCAAGAAGGTTTTCGATTGGTTCGACGAGGTTGGCGACGAAGACAATCCAAACTCAATAGTTCTGTGCGTAACACTCACCGAAGGCGTTATAATCGACCACAGCAGGAAATACGGCGACCTGCGCTACGAAATCGACTTCAGAAGCAAAACCGCAAAATAATCTTTAATAGCGATTTGGAGGTGGTTAGCATATTCCAGCCAATCACAGAGGAATTATTGAACATAGCATTGTCAATAATCAACTCAAATCCTCAATACAATATTCTTGAAAACGGCAATCCGACAAGGATATTGAATGATATAAAAAACGAATTCCTTAACCAAAATACTGAGAGTTATCTTATACTCTTAGATAACCAGTATGTTGGCATAATAGACTTTCTAAGCAATAATCCTAACGACAATTGCCCTTGGATCGGTCTATTGATGATTCACGGCAAGTTTCATTCGCAGGGTTATGGCAAGTTGGTCTATACTCTATTTGAAGAAAGGCTGAAGCAGCAGGGCTATACCAAAGTTCGAATAGGTGTTATGGAAGAAAACAAAGCCGCTAAGCGGTTTTGGATTGCAATGGGTTTTAGGTTTTACGCTAAGAAGCATTGGGAAAACAAGGTTATTGAGTGTTATGAGAAGTGTTTTTGATTAGTTGCAAACATAGCTGGGTTAGCTTTTTTATAATCACAATTTAATTTTGTGATTGCGAATTTCTGACCACCCTCCATCGTTTCTCATAAAAACTCCAAATATCTATTAAGAAAACAAGGAGGAATCGACTATGAGTAATCTATCAAATCTGCCGAACATTGGCGTTGAGTTAGAAAAACAGTTAGCTGCTGTTGGCATTACTACTGTTGTTGAGCTAAAGAGTATTGGCAGTCGTGAAGCGTGGCTGCGCATATATCAGCAAGACCCCTCCGCCTGTTTCATGCGTCTGTGTGCATTAGAAGGTGCTATTCAGGGTATTAGGTGGCACAACTTAGATAGGGAAACAAAGGATTCGTTAAAGGAATTCTATCATAAGCACAAGCAGTAATGCCCATTTGCATTATTGCTTTACTATTTTTCAATAATGCATTCCTAATAAGCAAAGGCTCTTATTTCACTTTGATTATTGCATCTGACCCCCTATCGCTCATATAATAGAATCGTAGCTTTTAGGTTAAAGCCTATAAATTACATCATTGCTTAGCTTACGCAAATGAAAGGAAATATATGAGAAAAATAGTTGATTTTCTGTCCGGAGTCCTGATGACGATTGTCGGTGGCATTTCCTTAGTGATAAATTTGATTCTCTATGAGTTTCTTAACAGTGAATTTCCCTTTGAACCGGCGTGGATTGCTGTAATTATCTGCGGCGTTTCACAAGTTTACTGGGCAAT
This sequence comes from Clostridiales bacterium, assembly GCA_012838425.1. Classification (GTDB taxonomy): domain Bacteria; phylum Bacillota; class Clostridia; order Christensenellales; family CAG-138; genus DUPG01. The sequence goes on from DUPG01000021.1 coordinate 5,072, forward strand.
ATGGTGCGTTATCAATAACAAAGGAATAAGCAAAAGCACATCATCGCTTCTAATCTCTATTGCCATGGCAGCCTCTATATTGATTGGCGATGTATTCGCGGCGGGCGAAATTGCTTTCATAATGGCTATTGGCGCAATATTAGAGGAAAAGACCACCGAACGCTCGAAAAAAGGGTTAAAAGATTTAATAAGCCTTGCGCCTCAGCAGGGACGCAGAATTGAAGGCGAAAACGAATACTTGATAATTGTCGAAGATATTAAGGCGGGCGATATTCTGCGTGTGCTTCCCGGCGAAGCGATTCCTGTTGACGGTGCAATTATTAAAGGCACTACATCTATTGACCAGTCCATTATTACAGGCGAATCACTTCCTGTTGACAAGGAAAAAGGGGACAGCGTTTATTGCGGAACAATCAATCGTCATGGCGCAATAGATATTCAGGCAACAAAGGTCGGAGAAGACAGTTCCCTGCAAAAGCTAATCCGCTTAGTTAAAGAAGCGGAAGACAAGCAAGCGTCCATTCAACGAATTGCCGACAAATGGGCTGCGTGGTTAGTTCCATTAGCATTACTGATAGCAGTTGTAACCTATATCGTTACGCATGATGTTGTGCGAGGAGTTACTGTGCTGGTTGTATTCTGCCCATGCGCGCTTGTATTAGCCACTCCAACAGCCATAATGGCCGCAATCGGGCAGGCAACGAAGCATGGAATCATAATCAAATCGGGCGAAGCACTCGAAAAAATGGGCAAGGTAGATACCATTGCATTCGATAAAACAGGCACTCTCACACTCGGCAAGCTCGCAGTAAGCGATATAATGCTGTTTTCTTATGAAATTTCTGATAAAGAGCTGCTCAGATTAGCTGCTTCTGCGGAATCGCGCAGTGAACACCCATTAGGAAAAGCCATCGTAACACACGCAAAAGAGCAGAGCTTGGAATTAGTCGATGCTCAAGAATTTCGCATGACTGCAGGAAAAGGAATATACGCCATAGTTTCAGGAAGCGAAATTCTTTGCGGCAGCGAAAGATACTTGCTTGAAAATGGGATTTCCCTATCAGATAGTATTCGTGAAGCACAAAGTGCTTTGCAGGCACAGGGCAAAGCGTCCATTCTCCTAGCAAAGGACGGTGCTTGCATAGGAATAATAGCGCTTTCAGATGTTTTACGCACTAATGCAAGCGATATAGTAGCAAAACTGCACGAAATGGGGACAAAAACTGTTTTGCTTACGGGCGACAATCACAGCACCGCCGATTATTTCGCAAAGCAAGTTGGTATTACTGCTGTTCGCGCGGAACTGCTTCCGGAAGAAAAGGTCGAGAACATAGCTAAGCTGCAGCAAGAGGGTAATACTGTCTGCATGATTGGCGACGGCGTGAATGACGCTCCCGCACTCAAAACTGCAAACGTAGGCGTGGCAATGGGAACTATGGGAAGCGATATTGCCGTTGAGGCTGCGGATATTGCGCTTATGAGCGACGATATTTCGAAAATTCCTTACCTGAAACGCCTTTCAAATGCCACTGTGCGCACAATAAAGCTTGGTATTGCGCTGTCGTTGCTAATCAACTTTGCAGCAATAGTTATGTCGCTTATGGATTTGCTGAATCCTACAACCGGTGCGTTAGTGCACAACGCCGGCTCTATATTCGTAATACTGATTGCGGCTTTGCTGTACGACAAAAAATTCGATAAGTAATAGAATATCAAATGCTAATTAAAGGGCAGATTATCTGCCCTTATATGCTGCTCTGTAGAATTCTTTTTTCTTGTCAGTTGTTATTTATATCAGAATCATTTTTGCGTGAGTTTTCCTCAAATTTTGAGTTAAACTTCTCGAGATTGCTGTTTATATCGCTGGTATTCTTGCATATCAATATTATAAAGAGCATAAACTCATAAACTATCCTTAGTATTATATTGCCCAATACAAATGTTAGCACGAATGCCAATAGCTTAGCACCTATCGAACCGCCCTCTGTGAATAAAAATTTATATAAAGACGAGAGTATAAGCGTCGCGGCGGAAATCGCATAAAGTGCTTTTAGCAAACCTTGCGATAACAATATCTTAAAGTTCAAGAAATCGTATAACCAACCCAAAAAGCCGGTATATTTTCCTTCATTTTTCTTAGGCATAAAAACGAAGAAAACTACCAAGCCAAGTATAAGACCTAATATAACTATTATTATCCTACCTAAAAAGGCTTGGAGTATACCTGATAGAATGCTTTCATTTGCATAAGACCCATAAGACCCAAAACTACCATAAGCAAATAATGTCAACATACTTTCCTCCTAAAAAATTGAAATAGTCACATACTACAGAGCAAACACCGAAAGCTGCTGAAGTGAATGCAATTTCGACTATCAGCAATCACAACAAGTATATCATAAATAGTTAATATGTCAAGATATGTTTATAAAAATACTTAATTATTAAATATATTATTTAGAATCTATTGCTAATTGCATTATGACAGCCACTAAACGATTTGCTTTTTGCCACACTAATTCATCGAATCTCGAATCGTCGTGAGGAGTTGAGCCATTGCCTACAGGTGTTAATTCCACACAAAACGCCGGACGCAGAAACTCTTGCCTGAACCAGTTTTCAAAGCCCGCGCCATAAACCGCAGGGTCTTGCGAAACGCCCATGAGCTTGTATCCTGTTACTTCGGCTAAGCTTTCTGCCATAGAGCCACCGGCTTGGATTGAATCGACCGTTCCGCTGTCTGCCCAATAAATTACCTCGCCTTTTGAATGGAATGACGCAGCGAGCGCAAAATCATTCTCATTGCACAGGCGAATCATTGCTTGCACTTCGGGTTCGGTTGCAGGAGCCGTTCCCTTATACATTTCAGAGCTTGGAACATCGGTGTTGCTTGCTTTTTCTTCCCAATAGCATGGATACTGTCTGTTTAAGTCAACGCCGTTTATGTTAGCTTTCCATTCGGAATAACTGTCTTTAAGCATACGCATACTGCGCACTTTATCAGGATTCTTAGTCGCGTCAGGCCCGTAAAGTACAAGGTTAACTCCATCGGGATTCACCATAGGAACAATATACAGCGTTACGGAGTCAAGAAGCGATTTTATGTCGTAGCCATTGTAATTTCCGGTTGTTACATAGGCGCGTGCATATTCGTCAACAGTTTCCATTAAAAACGATGTCGTAATATATTCGCGTGCGTGGTGAGTACCTGCTAATACAATTTTGATTTTGCCTTTGCCAAGCTTAATAAGCACCAAGTCGCGACCTTCTACGGATTTGCCTATGCTGTCAAGCTGAATCAAATCGCCGTACATGGCTTGCAGCTCTATGCAGTCTTCCATCATTAGCTCATAAGAATACGGTTGGTTGGGGTTTACGACGCTTTTGTATTCGATTGTGGGCGTAGCTGTGGGAGCGACAGTCGGCGGAAGCGTAATCACAGGAGTCTGAGAAGGCGTTACGGTAGGCGCAGGCGTGAGTACCGGTACCTGAGGGGCATAATTGCAGACGGAAAAAAGCGCTGCAATAAGTATAATAATTATTGATATAACCACTCCCCTTTTCATAGATATAGGTTACAGTTTTTTGGTGTTAAATGTCAAATGGATATATAAGGGATAGACATAGGTAGTTGCAAACTAAATAATGATTAAAAACTGTTCAGTTGGAGAAGCTTGAAAACTTGGTGCGGCTGAGAGGACTTGAACCTCCATGACCTTGCGATCACTAGAACCTGAATCTAGCGCGTCTGCCAATTCCGCCACAGCCGCATATAATGAACGACACTATCGTTTATTATAAATTTTACGCCCCAAATAATGAGGCGATTTGGTGGATGGGGATGGATTCGAACCATCGAAGTCTGTGACGGCAGATTTACAGTCTGCTCCCTTTGGCCGCTCGGGAACCCATCCACAAATGGAGCTGGTGATAGGAGTCGAACCTACAACCTGATGATTACAAATCAACTGCTCTGCCATTGAGCTACACCAGCATGCTATTTAGTTGTGTGTCTCAGCGAATATAAGCCTTGTTCGGTAACCAGCACGCCCACTTGCTGAGGTATAAAAGGTGGCGACCCGAAGGGGGCTCGAACCCCTGACCTCCAGCGTGACAGGCTGGCATTCTAACCTGCTGAACTACCGGGCCGTATTGGTGGGCCTTCAGGGACTCGAACCCCGGACCAATCGGTTATGAGCCGACCGCTCTGACCAACTGAGCTAAAGGCCCAATAGCTGCCACATGCAAGATGAAACTGGTGACCCCTAGGAGATTCGAACTCCTGTTACCGCCGTGAAAGGGCGATGTCTTAACCACTTGACCAAGGGGCCACATTTGCTGGTCGGGGTGAAAGGATTTGAACCTTCGGCCCCATGCTCCCAAAGCACGTGCGCTACCAAACTGCGCCACACCCCGAATCAGGGCATCGCTTCAAGCGACTGGACTATTATACGCACTATTTTTTCAATTGTCAATACCCTTTTCAGCATTTTTTTCGATTTTTTTGTATATAATTTTTGCCAAGCATTGGCTGCTGTTTTTCAAGAAATACTCAATTTACATCCCGTTTGCACACACAGCATATTCGGTGTATTGCAGTATTATATAATTGAAATACAGCACCTCTACTCTTGCCATACGCCAAAAATCTACTTGAATATCAAGCAAGTTTATACTATTATTATGTTTCGTGGATATAAAAATGGAATCGGAGGATATAAAATGAGAATCAGCAAGCTTCTTGGCGAAAGATTTAAGGAACGCGCTTTTGAAATTGAGAGCCAGAACCTGATGACGCGCGGCGGATATATGAAGCAGGTCGGCAACGGTATATACTCGCTGTTTACACCGGCAACGCGAATCCAAAGAAAAATCGAGAGAATTATCCGCGAGGAAATGGACAATATTGGCGGTCAAGAAGTTTTGTTCCCCGTAGTAATGCCAGCGTCGCTATGGGAAATGTCGGGCAGGTATAACTCAATAGGCAGCGAGCTGTGCAGATTCAAGGACAGGTCGGGCGCTGATATGGTTTTAGGAATGACTCATGAGGAAGCGGCTGTGCATTTAGCTATGAACGTTGCAGGCACCTACACGAAATATCCTTTTATGATATATCAGATTCAAACTAAGTTCAGAGATGAGCCGAGAGCGCGCGGCGGACTTATTCGTGTTCGCGAATTCACTATGAAGGACGCCTACTCCTTCCATACATCGCAAGAAGACTTAGAGCAATACTATGAGCAATGCCACAAAGCATATCAGCGCATATTCGCCCGCGTAGGACTGCCCGAAGTCATTTCCGTATTATCGGATTCGGGCATGATGGGCGGCAAGGTTTCTCACGAGTTTATGCTGTTGACTGATATCGGCGAGGATACTATCGTTATGTGCTCTGATTGCGGCTTCAAATCGAATATTGAGGCTGCGGAATGTATTGTCGAGAACATTCCTGATGATGAGCTATTGCCGCTTACAAAGGTAGAAACATTTGAATACACGACTATTGAGGAGATTAGCGGCTTCTTAAAGGTTCCCATGAATAAAACCTGCAAAGCGGTAGTATATCAGCGCAATGACGACGATTCGTACATAATAGTATTCATTCGCGGCGATGTTGAGATAAACGAGGTAAAGCTGCGCAACCATGTAAAAGGACAGGTCCATCCGGCTCAAAACGTTGAAATGGCAGGCATTGTCGCCGGCACGATAGGTCCTGTCGGTTTGAAAGCGAACTGCACTGTGTTGTTCGATAGGTCATTAAAGGGCGGTACGAATTTCGTATGCGGCGCTAATGAAGAAGGCTACCACTATACTGGCTTCAACATAGAAAGAGATTACGGCACTCCTGAATATATCGACTTAGGCAAGGCGATTGAAGGCGGTATTTGCCCGAAGTGCAAAAACAAGTCGATTACGGTTTCTAACGGTATCGAGGTGGGCAATATATTCCAATTAGGCACAAAGTACACCGAAAGTATGGGCATGACCTATGACTCACCCGAAGGCGACAGGGTTAACCCGATTATGGGCTGCTACGGAATTGGCGTTGGGCGCTTGATTGCTTCAATCTGCGAAGCTAAGCACGACGAATACGGTCCTATATGGCCTATAACCGTTGCGCCTTGGCAAGTGCATATATGCGCTTTAAGGAGCGATACGGAGGAAGTTAAAGCAGCCGCTGAAAAGCTGTACGCTGAATTGCAGAACATCGGAATAGAAGTGCTGCTTGATGACAGACAGGTCAGCGCAGGCTTTATGTTCTCAGACGCGGATTTGTTAGGCGTTCCGATTCGCGTGATTATCAGCCCTAAGACCTTGCAGCGCGGAGTATTTGAGCTTACGACACGCGACAAGTCAATTAAAGAGGATATTGAGGCTAATTCCGCTGTCGAACACATAGATAACCTAATCAGAAAGCTGGTTGCGGATATTAACGGAGTCGCAGACTCTATAAAATGATTATATATTCGCAAAATATGTATTGACAAATAAATAGGATACTGTATAATATCCTTGTTACGCTCAGTTCGTCTAGCGGCCTAGGACTCCGCCCTCTCACGGCGGCAACAGGGGTTCGAGTCCCCTACTGAGTGCCAGCTTACAAAAGACAAAGGGGGGCGTTATTTGCCTCCTTAATTCTTATTATAGTGTTCTTTAATGATGTTTTTATTGTTAGCCTTCAATTTATTTTATTATTTCTTGATCAAATGCTTCATTCGTCGAGCGAATGTGATCCGAATCTAAGATTATAGGCGGCACCTTCCGCAGGCTCACCGTTTCAAGTTAAATTATGGCAATATGCGGCTTTACCATGGTTTGCAGTGTAATTGCATTGATGATTGCTCCGTACATTATTCCGCTTATACCTTCTTTATTGTCAATTCCTGTTGATGAACTCACATTGCTAACAGGAAATGATTTGCTTCAACAATATTGTGGAATTTTGACGTCAAACAACTAACAGAACAGTCGTTATAACCGGTTGAACCGGCTATGCGCAGATAAGAAACACGATAAATGCGGTTAATATACGCCAAGCGCCTTAATCAGAATATCAAAGGCATTATTCGACGGAACAAGAGCAATTAAAACAGCAAATGAAATTCAGACTGTTGCTTTTAACGCAATAGCCTTTTTTTATAAATTCCGCTTGACAAGCATAAAACTATGTAGTAAACTGCTCTCTGTAAAGTTATTTTGCTTTACAGGAGTGGAGATGGACATTAACGAATACATAACATTATCAAACCTGCTTGACGCCTATGGCGCTTTGTTGACCCAAAGGCAGCTATCCATTATGGAGCAGTATGTATTCGAGGATTGTTCATTGTTTGAGATTGCCGAACGCGAGGGTATCACAAGGCAGGGTGTGCGAGACGCTATTTGCACTGCTACAAACAGGCTAAAAGCATTTGAGGACACTTTGCACCTTGTAAAAAAAGCAAGCGATACGCGCAACGCTTTGAAAGAGCTTATGCACCATTGCGTTGCTTTGCCTGCTGAATATAGAGAGGGCATTGAAGCTCAGTTAAAGGAATTAAACCGACTTTGGAAGTTTGCCGAGGAGGAATAAATGGCATTTGAGAGTTTAGCGTCGAAGCTGCAAAATGTGTTTAAGAAGCTAACCGGCAGAGGAAAGCTTTCTGAAAACGATGTTAAAGAAGCAATGCGCGAAATCAAGTTAGCATTGCTTGAAGCTGATGTTAGCTTTGCCGTTGTAAAGAGCTTCATAAACACTGTAACTGCCCGTGCTGTCGGCGCAGAGGTGTTAGAGAGCCTGACTCCCGGTCAACAGGTCATAAAAATAGTAAACGAAGAGCTTACCGCTTTGATGGGAAGCTCAAACGCCAAGCTCGAATTCGGAACGCGCACTCCTTCGGTTGTTTTGCTGCTTGGCTTACAAGGCGCAGGAAAGACTACTATGGCAGGCAAACTCGCTTCATACCTTGAAAAGCATTTCGGGAAATCTCCCCTGCTCGTTGCTTGCGATGTTTACAGGCCTGCAGCGGTTGAGCAGCTAAAGATAGTCGGCGAAAAGGTGAAGATTCCAGTATTTGAGCGCGGAACTCAGAATCCTATCGATACAGCAAAGCTTGCTATTGAGGAAGCGAAAAGGCTGTTCAAAGACCTGGTGATTATCGATACTGCTGGGCGTCTGCATATTGATGACGCTATGATGGACGAAATCGAGGCAATAAAGGAAGCTACAAGCCCTGCTGAAACCTTGCTCGTAGTTGACGCAATGACGGGGCAAGACGCAATAAATGTTGCTAAAACCTTTAACGAAAGGCTTGACATTACAGGCGTTATACTAACAAAGCTTGACGGTGATGCAAGAGGCGGTGCTGCCCTATCCGTTCGCGCTGCTACCTCAAAGCCCATTAAGTTCTGCGGCATTGGTGAAAAGCTGACGGACATTGAGCCCTTCCACCCCGACCGTATGGCTTCAAGAATATTAGGCATGGGTGATGTGCTGACACTAATTGAGAAAGCGCAATCCGCTTATGACGAAAAGAAAGCCAAAGAGCTTGAAGAAAAGATAAAAAAGAACGATCTGAACCTTGAGGACTACTTAGACCAGCTAAGACAAATGCGCAACATGGGCTCGTTAGAAGAAATAATGGGAATGCTGCCCGGAGTGGATACATCAAAGCTGTCCGGCGCTGAGATAGACGAAAAGATTCTTGCACGAACCGAAGCAATAGTACTTTCTATGACTCCCAAAGAGCGCAGGAAGCCTGAGATTCTTAACGCTTCACGCAAGCGCAGAATAGCCGCAGGCAGCGGCACAACTATACAAGAGGTAAACCGCCTTTTGAAGCAGTTTGAACAGACAAAGCAGATGATGAAGCAGTTTTCGGGCGGCTTATTCGGCAAGAAGAAAAAGGGCAAAAAGGGCAGATTGCCTTTTGGGTTCTAAACTAAATTCGCGAAATATGCTAAACGCATATTCGATATACACAAAAACAAATGGAGGAAACGAAATGGTAAAGATTAGGCTTCGCAGAATGGGCGCTAAGAAGGCTCCCTTCTACCGCATTGTAGTTGCAGATTCACGCGCACCGCGCGACGGCGCTTTCATCGAGGAGATTGGCTACTATGATCCCTCAAAGGAAAGACCCGCACTCAATGTTGATGTAGAAAAAGCGAAAAAATGGCTTCAGAACGGCGCACAGCCTACCGACACTGTACGCTCACTGTTAAAGAAGAGCGGAGTACTTGATTAAGGAGAACAACAATGGAAGAACTGGTACTTTTTATTGCTAAGAAGTTAGTTGACAATCCCGATTTGGTCAAGACATCAGTCGAGGAAAACGAGAACGAGGTTATTATTACCCTTACAGTCGGCGAAGGCGATATGGGTAAGGTTATAGGCAAGCAAGGCAGAATAGCTAAGGCTATCAGAACAGTTGTGCACGCTGCTTCTGCAAAAACAGGCAAGAAGCATATTGTAAGCATAGCATGACGCAGAACGCTTATCTCCGTGTTGCTTTGATTGCAAGACCCCACGGGGTTATGGGCGCATTGAAACTAATACCTTTATCAGACGATTTAGGGCGTTTCAATGCGCTCGATTCTGCTTATTTGGAATCGAAGCACGAATATAAGCCAATAAAAATACTTTCGAAGCAGATACAGCACGATTCGGTTATAGTTACTATTGAGGGTATAGACAGCAGAAACGCCGCGGAGCTGTTGCGCAACAAGTATATATGCGTTGACAGACAGCACGCAAGGGAGCTGCCCCAAGGCGAATACTTCATAGTAGATATAATCGGGTGCAAGGTGGTTGATACTGACGGTAACGATTTTGGCACACTTACCGATGTTTTCCACACGGGCGCTAACGATGTTTATCAGATAAAAGGCAGCAAGGGTGAAATACTTATACCTGCGCTGAAAAAGCTGCTTCAAAATGTGGATATAGAAAAAAAGCTCATTACGCTTGACGCGCAGGTATTAACCGAAGTCGGCTTATTTGAGGATTCAGAGTAATGCGTATTGACATTCTCACAATATTTCCCGAAATGTTTTCCTCTGTGCTTAGCACAAGCATATGCGGCAAGGCTATTGAAAGAGGAATACTGAATGTTTACACGCATAACATAAGAGATTATGCGCAAAGCAAGCATAAGAACACAGACGATTATCCTTTTGGCGGCGGCGCGGGAATGGTTATGTTAGCACAGCCCATATTCGACTGCATAGAAGCTGTTAAGCAGTTGGAAAGTGATAAAACACCCCATATTGTATTCCTAACTCCACGCGGAAAAACGCTGACACAAAGCAAGGTTCAGGATTTAGCTAAGCATGAGTGGCTTATTCTCCTTTGTGGGCATTATGAAGGCGTTGACGAGCGTGTAATGTCCTTGGTTGACGAGGAAATATCCATAGGCGATTATGTTTTGACAGGCGGAGAAATACCCGCTATGGTGGTGCTGGATTGCGTCAGCAGGTATGTTGATGGCGTATTGGGCTCATCTGAATCGTTGGGCGACGAATCCTTCACGCTGTTTGGCGGGCTGTTGGAATATCCCCAATACACACGCCCGGCGGAATTTAGAGGAATGAATGTACCCGATGTATTGCTTAGCGGAAATCATGCACAAATCAACAAATGGCGCAGACAGCAAGCGATTATAAAAACAGCAGAAAACCGCCCTGACTTATTGGAAAAAGTACAGCTGTCTGAAGAAGAAAAAGCACTTATTGAGTCAATTCTAAAAAAATAAGCCCCGAAATCGGGACTTATCTAATTTATATCTCTATTATTTTATCTTTATTCCCCATATGCCTTGAACACGCGTGCCGATTACTATAATATCATCAAATACGGCAGGAGACGCCTCTATGTTGCTTTCTATGTTGAATGTGTTCAGAATTGTACCGTCTGTACCGTCAATCAGATACACATTACCGTGATAGTTGCATTGTATCAGGTAGCCGTTGCCTTCTGAATCATAAACGGCAACCGGCGACGACCAAGTGTACGCGCTTAACTTGGTTTCCCAAGCAATTGTACCATCGGCCTTATTGAAAGCTACCATATCTCCCCTATTGCCATTGCCATAGCTTGCGTAAACTATATACACCAAGTCCTTCAGCTTGTTCTCGCCCAATACCGCCGAGGTCATAACGCCGCCCGTAACACCTGATGTTGTATACACCTGACGCTCCTTCTTCCACACTATTTTGCCGCTTTCGGCATCGATTTTATAGAATGCGACTGTGCCATAGCCGTTGCTGTCGGCGGTTTTATCTAATGTATTGCCAATGTAGATATAGCACTTTCCGTTCTCGTCTATTTCGAATGCAGGGCTGGAGTTTGTGTCATCATTTATGTCCTGCACCCATACGACTTCCATCTTGTTCAGGTCAATACAGTGCATTAAGCCTGAGTTTTCGGTTAAGAAAACATAGTTCTTAAAAGCTGCCGCGCTGCCCTCATAGCCAAGCCAATAGCCTTCATTCTTAGAGCGGCTCGAATTATAACGCATTTTCACTAATTTGCCGGGAGTTACAGAGATTACGCCATTGCTCTCATCGTAAAATGTGTTGAGCTTAACAACATACAGTATTCCATTCTCACCGGGATATATCAGCGTGTCAGCTTCTGCGCAGACTAACGCAGAGCTGTCATATGCCGTCCATGTACGCAGAGCAAAATCATCGGTCTTTTTACCGAACTCATAAATGATTTTGCAATCTATGAGGCTTATTATCATTGCCCTTGCTTCTCTGCCGCGCTCGCTGTAATGGTCGCCAGAGCCAATATACAGCAAGGGATAGCCACGCGGGTCAAGCGAGCCTGCGCCCTTGAATGGAACGCCTACAAACATCTTATCTCTTGTGGGCTTGCCTGTTTCTAAATCTAAGAAATAGATATTACCGTCCATTGTGGCGTATATGACTTCAACTAAATCGTCATTGGCCTTGGCAAAGTCATACATATTCATTACTTGCTTAGTAGCTTTCGGCCACTTGACCAATATGGGCTGTCCTGTCCAGCCGCTTCCCGTCCATGCGCCCGCATAGTTGCCGCCCTCGCCTTTTTTCAAGCTATATGTGGGAACCTGCCAAAGCTTTTCTAACAGCTTTTGCGATACTTCGGCTGTTCCGTATGCCGCATTGCTTCTAAAATTATTGCCCCTGAACGATATTACACCCTCAAGGCTTGTGTACTCCTTGCCTATCCCGAAATTTATTGGAGGGATTACATCTGTGCCCTCGGATACGGTTTCAAAGGTAAAATCATAGTACGAAGGTAATGTTTCGCTTATAGGCGCCGGTGAAAACGGAGGCAAAGGCGTAGGAGTAGGCTCAACAGGTGTTGGAGAAACAATTGCATAATCACTCATACCGGGCGATACATCAAGATTGCCCTGCCCGCCGCTGTTCGACAAAAGCAAGGCGGTAAGCACGCCTATAACGCCTAAGCAAACCACTATTACGAGAATTCGTAAAGGATTATTCCTCCTTCTCCTTCTTCGGTTGTATCTTCTAACAGTGTTATTCATTAAATTATCCTTTCAAATACTATACTTCTATAGCTCGCTATGGCAATCAACCTGCCACATACTGCAATATGAATACAGCATCACCTGTGTTGACAGTGGAATCGCAATTATAGTCCGCACAAGCCTTTGCTTTATCCGTCAGATTGCTCTTACCAACGATATACAGCAATACCGCAACAGCGTCGCCTGTGTTTATCTTGCCATCAAGGTTTACATCGCCTAAGCTGCCGCCCGCTAACATAGGATAATCCTTCTTGTTAAGCGTGGGATATATAAATGTGCCGTAAGAAGTAACGCTGCCTTGTGCCGTATGCGTTTTGCTCATAGTCTCGCTTCCCTTTAAGAAGTACTTATGGGAAAGCACAGGGGTAGCGGCTATGGGATCGTCAAATGTCGCGTCTAACGCAAACCAAAAACCATTGGGCAGCTTAACGGCATTCCACATATGCGCTCCACCCGATATACCGCTTATTATCGCACACTCAACACCTGCGTTGTCGCACAGCACCTTGAACGCGCGCGCATAGCCCTCGCATACGGGGTCGTCTTTCGGGTCATCGGGGTCGCCAATTAGAGCGCTTGCGGCGCACCAAGCAAGTTGAGAAGCATCCTCGATATTGCCTTCATACACCAAGCGGTTGTACTCATTGTTGTTTACAAGCCAGTCGTGGAAGAACAGCACCTTGTCGTAAACGGTGTCTTGCGCTTGCGAAACGAGCTGATCAACTACTGCGTTGAAATCAGCTTCGGCCTTTTCGATTTGCTCTTTTGATGAAAACGCTGTGTTATACCAGCCAGTATCGGGCTTTTTGAAAAGCGCTTTTGTAACCACTCCTGAAGAATTGGTATAGTAGCTCAAACGCATTACCTTCGACAGCCAGAACACCTCGGGATGGTCGAAATCAAACGCATAGCAGGCATTGAAAAACGCTGCTATTACTTCATCAGCCTTTGCGTTTTCGGGCACTTCGAAATACACTTCGTCAACTGCCGCATTTTTGAATACCTCTAAGTTCTCCAAGCGAGCATTATAGATTGCCTTTTCCAAGTCTGTCAGCTGTTCATAATAGCTTGTGCCATAGGGCTTGCCATTCAGCTTCGCTGGGGGATTTGCTTCTAAATTAAGCTCGAATGTAACTTCGCCATAATTATTATTCAGGGCAAAAGCACTTGATGAAGCATAAAGAAAAACTACAGCCAAAAATAAAGCAACTATTCTTTTTTTCATTAGCATCACTCCTTAACTATTCTTGCTATATAGCTGTCCTGCTCAATTATCCCGGATAAGCTGTGATACGGTATCACAAAACGCGGCATGCCTTGAGCATATGTCGTAATCTCATATAGATTATACACCAGTACAACGCTGTTTATTGTGAGATAAAACATTCTATCGTCCTCAATGGGCTTGATGTCGGAAAAAAGCGTAAACGACAGCTTGTCCGCGTTGTTCTGAACACTTGATGCGAGTATGCTGCGCCATTCGTCGCTGTCTTTCGGGAACAAATCCGCAATCGATAGCTGCTTGCCTGTGTTGCAGTCGAAATTCATCGGAATATATCGCGTGTAGTTCTCGTCATCGCCATAACCGTATATAACAAGCGACAGTATTCCCTTATCGTTATACATGACATCAAAGTCCATATCGTTTATGTACTTGCCGTACATGCTCAGATAGTTCTGTACTATCTGAAATATCTTGTTATTTATCTGCTTTATGCTGCCTTTACCAAGTATTACAGGGTAAACAGCATATCCGTTTTCATACGCATATATGTTGGTGCGAACTATAACCGGCTGTGTATACTCCTGCGGTATATATGTTGCCTTTATAGGCTCGTCTGTCGATTCAGTCTGCATAGGTTTTTTAGAATCCCAGCTGCAGCCTGCAAGCAACAGCAGGCATAACAGCAAAAATGCAGCTGTAATGAGCCTTTTCATCTGCTAACACCGCCATAATTATTTATTACAATAAGCTCGGTGTTATTAACTGCTTCTTCAATCATGTTCGAAAAGTCAAACATGGCTTCGCTTTCACGTAGCTTCTGAACATCGGGCTTGGTAACAGGGTGCTTAGGGACAAATATAGTGCAGCAGTCCTCATATGGCAGTATTGAGGTTTCAAATGTGTTTATCTTACGCGCTATCTCTGTAATCTCATTCTTGTCCATACCAATAAGCGGGCGGAAAACAGGCATTGAAACCGCATCATTTGTAACGCACAGGCTTTCTAATGTCTGACTGGCAACCTGTCCTAACGCTTCGCCTGTTATAAGCGCAAGCGCGTCGTCGTTCTTAGCTATGCGCTCGGCAATCTTCATCATAAGCCTGCGCATAAGTATTGTTGTCTCTTTTTCGGGACAATGCTCGTATATGGCTAACTGAATATCTGTGAAGGGCACTATATGCAGGCGAATCTCACCGGCGTATGCGGAAATTATGCGCGTTAGCTCTATGACCTTGTCTTTAGCCCTCTCGCTCGTATATGGGTAGCTGAAAAAGTGAACTGCCGATAGCTCAACACCGCGCTTTGCAAGCATATAGCCGGCTACGGGGCTGTCAATGCCGCCGGATATAAGCAGAGTCGCTCTGCCCGAGGTGCCTAAGGGCAAGCCGCCCGCGCAGGGGATTTCATTCGCGTAAACATATGCCTTTTCGCGAATCTCTATGCTTAGCTTAATTTGAGGTTCTATAACATCAACCTTTAATTCGGGGAAGCGCACTAACATCTCATGCCCTGCTTCCCTGCATATTTGCTCGGAATTCATCGGAAACTTCTTATCCGCTCTTTTCGCGAATACCTTGAAAGTTCTATTCTTATGCGAATTAAGCTCGTTTTCAAGTATGTGCTCACACGCTGAAAGTATAGCCTGCCAATCCTTTTCAACCGTTATTGCTACGCTTAGCGAATGAATGCCGAATACGAACTTAAGCCTTTCAACTGCGTTATTTATATCGTTATCGCTTATTTCGGTTACAAAAATGCGCCCATTCTCTCTAATAACCCTGTGCTTTATCCCATATAGGCTTTTATGGATACTATCTATGAGTTTGCGTTCGAAAAAAGGACGGTTAAGCCCCTTTAAGTGAAGCTCACCGTAACGAATGAGCAGAAGTTTTTCATATGTGCTTGTATTATTCGCGTTCATGTCATTTTGCTCCATAGCCTGCTCCTGCAAGTTTTCATGTGCTTTATTATACCATTGTAGGCTTGCTTTGAAAAGTTTTATATTTTTGTGTATTGCGAATCGAAAGCGGAAATGGTTTTAAGAATATCATCAACTGATACTTGGGTTAGCTCAATCGTATGCACTGAATATGAAGCAACCGCATATGCTGCATTATCTGATAGCCTGCCCTGTGTAACATACGCAAGCGGCTTTTTTTCGTTATCAAGAACACGCAAACCGCTAATGGATATTTGCTTCATAGGGAAGCGCAAGCCCTGCCCTGTAAGCTTTAAGTAGGCTTCCTTGCCTGTCCATTTTTCAATCAAATAATCTGCCTTATTATCCGTTGCTTCGAACTCTGCGAATTCGCTATCGGATAGTATTTTCTTTGACAGCGAGAATCTGTTAAGCCGCTTGGTTTCAACATCTAAGCCCACATCTTCATTCGCAGCAGCGCACATAGCTATATCTCCTGAATGCGCAAGGCTGAAATGAAATGAACCGTCGGGCATTATGGGCTTTCCTAAATCGTTATATGAGTACTGCACAGGTACAGAAAGGTCATTTTTTGCTGCGTAATAATTGAGAAGCAGCTCAACGCCTAAGTATTGCTTTTTTACATTTTCACAAACGCTCGAACTTATACGCTCTGAACGCATACGCGAAACAAACGGGAATGACGACACGCTAATATCGGCAATATTCATGTAAAAAAGCTGTACTTTCAGCACAAAAAAACTCCTCAAAGCTTGATTGGCATTATTATACTTGAAATTCTATGGCTTTCAAACCTTTTTGGGCGCATTGGCATAGTTTGCTTGACTATTTTCAAAAAATGAATTATATTTAGTCTGTTGCGTTAAGTAATATTTATCGCAAATATTAACTTTAAGGAGTCTATAATGTCAACATGTGCGATAGTCGGAATAAACTGGGGCGATGAGGGCAAGGGCCGAATGGTCGATTTGCTTGCAGAACAGTTCAATATTGTAGTGCGCTATCAAGGCGGCAGCAACGCAGGGCATACTGTTATAAACGAGTTCGGCAAGTTCGCGCTGAACCTGTTGCCTTCGGGTATTTTCCGCTCAGATGTAATAAATGTGTTGGGAAACGGCGTAGCGCTTGACCCCGAGCACCTAAGCGGTGAAATAGACAGGCTTCGTTCTGTTGGCGTTATCATTACACCCGATAACCTGAAGATTTCTGACCGCGCATGTATTGTTTTCCCATTTCACAAACTTTTAGACGAATTAGAGGAAATCAGGCTAAGCGATAAGAAATACGGTTCTACAAAGCGTGGAATAGCACCTATTTACGGCGACAAATATCAAAAGAAGGCAATTCAGGCAGGCGAGGTGCTTACTCCCGACTATTTGAGAGAACGCCTGCACGACATAGTTGCGTGGAAGAATCTAACTATATCCGGCGTGTACGGTGCAAAGCCCATTGACGAAAAAGAGCTGTGGGACTGGTGTGAAAAGTTCTTGTTGCCCTTAGCGCCATTTATCTGTAACACGGGCAAGCTGCTTGAGGAAGCACATAGAGATAATAAGAGCATATTGTTTGAAGCACAATTAGGTGCATTACGCGATATTGACTATGGTATTTACCCCTACTCTACTTCTTCATCGCCCTTGGCAAGCTATGCGCCCATTGGTTCCGGCGCACCCTGGATACAGATTGACGATTGCTTGGGCGTTGTTAAAGCATTTTCTACCTGCGTAGGCGAAGGACCTTTCGTGGTTGAGCTGTTCGGGGAAGAAGCCGAAAAGCTAAGAGAAATTGGAAACGAGTATGGCGCAGCGACAGGGCGCCCCCGCAGGGTTGGCCCGTTAGACTTAGTGGCTACGCGCTATGGCGTACGCGTGCAGGGCGCAACACAGTTGGCATTGACAAAGCTTGATGTGCTTTCCTACATGGATAAAATACCTGTTTGCGTTGCGTATAAGCTTAAAGATGGCACAATTACAACCGATTTCCCGTTCACACCCTATCTTTACGGCGCAACTCCTATAATCGAATACTTCGACGGCTTTAATTGCGACATATCGGGAATTCGCGAATACGATAAGCTGCCCAAAGCCGCTAGGGAATACATTGAATATATAGAAGAAAAGGTAGATTGCAAGATAACCTACATATCAGTAGGTCCCAAACGCGAGGAGATAATTATTCGTTAATAGGAGAACCATATGGAAAAAACCGTTTACGAAAGCCCATTGTGCAGCCGATATGCTTCAGATGAAATGCAATATCTGTTCTCGCCTGACATGCGCTATCACACATGGCGCAGGTTATGGGTTGCATTGGCAAAGGCAGAAAAGGAATTAGGGCTTGATATTACGCAAGAGCAGATTGATGAGCTAATAGCAGGCATAGAGCATATTGACTACGAAGCGATTGCTAAAAAAGAGAAAGAAACACGCCACGATGTAATGTCGCACATATACGGATATGGGCTTAACTGCCCCAATGCTAAGGGCATAATTCATCTTGGGGCAACAAGCTGTTATGTTACCGATAACGCCGATGCTTTAATCTATATAGACGCGCTGAAGCTTGTTATAAAGAAGGTTCTTAATGTTATTGCTAACTTAGCTGAATTTGCTGAGCAATACAAGGACTTGCCTACATTGGGCTATACCCATTTTCAGCCTGCACAGCCTACGACTGTTGGCAAACGCGCATGCTTGTGGATACAGGACTTCATGCTTGACCTTGAAGAGCTGACTTTCGTAAAGAACACTACCAAGCTATTAGGCTGCAAGGGAACAACAGGCACACAGGCAAGCTTTTTAAGTCTCTTTAACGGAGACCACGAAAAAGTAAAGAAACTGGACAAGCTTATTGCGCAGGAATTCGGAATGAGCGACACCTACCCTGTTTCAGGGCAGACATATCCGAGAAAAGCAGACTCAAGAATACTTAATGTTCTGTCATCCGTCGCACAAAGCGCATATAGATTCGCGAACGATATGCGCCTGTTGCAGCACATGAGAGAGATTGAGGAGCCTTTTGAAAAGAATCAGATAGGTTCATCTGCTATGGCATATAAGCGCAATCCTATGAGGTGTGAGCGCATCTGCTCGCTTTCAAGGTATGTAATCACCAACGCGCAGAACGCAGCTAATACTGCAGCTACACAGTGGTTAGAGCGCACATTAGACGATTCGGCGAATAGGCGAATCTCACTTCCCGAAGGCTTCTTGGCAATAGACGCTGTACTTAACCTGATGATAAATGTAACAAGCGGCTTGGTTGTATATCCAAAGGTTATTGAAAAAAACCTTATGGAATTCCTGCCCTTTATAGCTACTGAAAACCTGCTTATGAGCGCAGCAAAGGCCGGCGGCGACCGTCAGGAAATGCACGAAATTATACGAAAGCACTCTATGGACGCTGCTGCGCGTATGAAATTAGAGGGCAAGGATTGTGATTTGCTGCACCGCCTTGCTAACGATACGGCGTTTATACTCGATAAAGAGCAGATAGAAAGTGCTTTGAACCCGAAGGACTATGTAGGCAGAGCACCGCAGCAGGTTACTGAATATCTTAATGAGTATGTGTACCCTGCTTTGAAGGCTAATGACTTTGAAAAGGTTATAGCTGAAGTGAATGTATAATCAAGTAAAACAATAGGCTCAAAGCCCCACTATTTCAGCGGGGCTTTTACTATTCTTTGCTACTCATTGAATGAGCCTATTTCTATTAAATTCCCCTCAGGGTCTGCTGCATAACAGGTACGCTGTCCCCATGGCTGAGTCGCAGGTGCCATTACAGGTACTGCGCCTATTGATACTACTTCATCAAAAGCAATGTCAACTGCTGAAAAGCTTTCTACGCTCAAGGCTATCTCGTAATGTCCGTTGATTTTCTCGGCATAATCGAACTTCCTGCCTGTCATTTTCTCAATATCGTTTCTTCCGTAAAGCATAAAAAGTGTACCGTCTTTTATCAAATACACAATTGATGTATCTTCACCTTCTGTTATTTCAAACCCAAGCACATCTCTGTAAAAGCGCAACATGCTTGCCATGTCCTTAACGAATATCCCAAAACCGTCTAATCTCATATTTTTCCTCCAAGCTTTTCAACGATTATATTAGTTAGCACTCGTATAGGCAAACCGTTTGTCCAACAAATAAAAACAAAAGCGTTTGAGATATTCCCAAACGCTTTCATCAGATTTATTAACGGATAATTAAGCTTACGCGCCTAAGTTGCGAACCTTGCCGCCTGCGATTCTGCCAATGAGTTCAGAAGAAGCATTTGTTTGAATAGCAACTGAGCCATCGTGGTTGTATATCGTTACATTGTTGGTAATTGCGTTGCCAAACTTGTCAAAGCCTGTGAAATAACCAGTGGAACCGCTGCTGGGAGTACCTACTATCTTGCTGCCGGCGCCAACTGTGAAATTCTTGAACTCGGCATCCTGCTCAATATGATATGCAATCATATATCCTGCTGTCAATGTGCCTGTTGACTCTTGAGTCATTGTGCCTGTGTATGAGCAGTCGATTATAGATGTTTCATTACCTGTCTGCGCAGCGATACCACCCATCAATGTGTTACCTGTTGTGAGTGTGGTTGTGAAATCAGCGTTTACATGGCAGTTCTTGAATGTTGAGCCTGCTGTGTACCATGCAATACCGCCTATCTGTTTAGTGCCAATGAGTTTACCCGAAACATTGATGTTCTGGAATACGCAGTCATAGCCATAATATGCTGCAGCCGCAAGACAGTCATTCGAGTCGTCAGTCTTGACATTTACAAAATTGACATTCTTAATGCAAGACTTTGTTTCGCCGTCCCAATATGTGCCGCCAAACAAAGCGCAGCCTGTAATCTGTACAGTATTTCCTTCGCCGTCTATGTAAGGCAAGGTAATAACATCAGTAGAGTTCAGGTCGTAAATTGTATGACCGTTGCCATCGAATGTTCCCAAGAAGGAATCATTGTAGTCGCCTATGGGAGTCCACTCAATACCGCCCAAGAAAATATCGCAGTCTAATTTCAAATTAGTCGCCAAATCAAGCTGACCGTTGTTAAAATACTGTGCGAAGGAATACAAATCGCGTGTGCTCTTAATCAATATCGCTTCTTTAGTAACACCATTTGCGTCTGTTACAGTAGTTGTTTGGTTTTGCAATGTTGCAAGAGGAGTTAATACGCTGAAATATGCGTTTGTATCCTGCATATCACCGGTTATTCTGCCTTCATATATATGAACATTAGTGAGATGCGCCCCGATTTGCGTTCTGCCGATTACCGCAGAGGATGAGCCAAGCACTACAGTACGGCTGACCAAATCATCAAGCACGGCCTCAATAGCAACACGAAGCTGCTCCTCGTAATCCGCAGCATTTTTGTTAACGGAGCAATCAAAAACCAACTCGGTTTCCTTAACGCTTCCGCCGATATCCGACACATATTCAAAAACATATAGCTTATTCGCTTTGTGAACGAATATTAGTGAGTCTGGAACTACCGCGCCAGCGCCCTCGGGATTGTCAGCAGTTTCGATAATGTGATTAGTAATCTCATTCTTTGCATCAGCATATGCTGACTTGCGATTAGACTTCTCAATAATATTTGAGAAGGACGGTATCAAAATTGCAGCTAATATGCCTATTACCGCAATCACTATAATCAACTCAACAATAGTGAACGCTCTTTTGCTCTTGTTTTTCATAGCTTACGCTCCTTTCTTTACAAGCGTTAATAATTACTACGCTCGCTACAAAAAATGTAGCATATCATATTTGTTGAATGTTGTCAATAAAGTAAGCGAAATTATTTATTCAAAATTTCATAGATTTTTAATTGTTCTTGGCTTTTTATATCAAAGCCATGCCTAAAGTCAGAATACCGATATTATTGCTATAGATTATCGGGAACTGCGACAAAGGCAGGGGACTTGTGCCTACGCCGACCTCAATAGTATAGCCCGGTCGGTTATATGTTTGAATGAACCAATCCTTATAGCCTGCGTATGCGGATTCAGGCGGAGTCAATGAAAGCTCATAGCCGCTTGACGCCGCAAAGGCTTCGCCGATTTCGCGTGAACGCGGGGGCTCATAGTCAAGATACTTCCAATAGATTACCCTACCCTGTGTATGATATGCCAATATCAGCCTGAAATCATTCTGTAATGTGAACTGCTCCATAGCTTGACTTTCAGGCGCACTCAAGGGTTCAGTGCCTACATAATCACGCGGAGCAGGCGATGTAAAGCCCTGCGCGAACTTAATATCACGCGCTAACTCCCAGCCTGCTGGGTAGTTCAGATTCAAATCTGTGCCCAATATGTTCGCCTTCCAGCCTTCAGGGAACGGAACATCAGGGTATGCGGCTGAAATTGCACGCGCTTGATTATAGAAGGTGCCCTGCGATAATACACCTGTTACCAAATCAACACCGTCGGGGTTTACCATAGGAATTACTGTTAGGTTCACATTGTTCAGCAATTCATTCGCGCTTATGTTGTATATGTTACCGCCTGACGCAAATGCGCGGCTTAAATCCTCAACATATTTCAATAATACATATGATGTTATCCACTCGTTTGCGTGATGAGCGGCGTTATATGCAACCTGCGTTCTGCCCGTTCCCAAACGCATGAAAAGCAAATCCTTGCCCATTACGCTGGTACCTAAAGAGCCAACGCGAATAAAGGGATAGCGCATAGCCAAGCCTTCAATCATAAGCGCGTTGAGCTCAGACGATATGGGAATGTCCGTCGGCACTACATCAAAGCTGAGGGGAACTATTATTCGCGTTCCTACCTGAATATTCAGGGGGTTGATGTTCGGGTTTGCTGTTCTTATCGCGCTGACACTCGTATTGTATTTTTCGGCTAACTGCCAGAAGGTTTCTCCCCTGTTTATAGAGTGGGTAACATAGCCTACAAGATATGGCCTCAGCATTGACCAAGTAAGCATACCCACTATACCGTCTGCGACTAAACCATTGGCTCTTTGGAAGCGTTGAACTGCTGAAAGCGTGCGCGTACCGAATATTCCGTCAATCTCACCGGGATTGTAGTCGGCTCTATCCAGTGCCGTTTGCAGTACAAAAACCTCTTGTCCTGCGCTTCCAACTCTTAGCGTTCTCATAGACTCCTCCTAACAAATTTAGATACTGAAATCGCGATAATATGGGGGCATATGCCCCCAATGAAAGCTATACGGAGCTTATTCGCCTACTATTTTTTGAGCAAAGCTGTTATCTACCAAATCCGTAAAATCAACTCTTGACTTAAGCTCTCCGGCGGTTTCTATAACATCGAGCAAGCGGTTAAAGGAATCCTCTGTCATAATGGGATTCTGCATCCAACAGTCTGCTTCGCGATAGCTCTTTGCGACCGCTTCAAGTATTTCTATTGAGGTGTCGGGGAAGAATGGCTGAACAGCAGTCGCTATTTCATTGTCTGTAGCTGTAACAACCCATTTTTGCGCAGCATAGATTGAGCGCAAGAACGCTTCTATGAATTGCGGGTCATCTTTTATCATCTTTTGAGTTACCATGAATGTCGTATAAGGTATTTCGCCCGATTCAAGACCTATTTGGCTTACTATGTAGCCCTTGCCCTCTTTTACCAGCATGGAAGCTGTGGGCTCAAACAAAGGTACATAATCGCCTGTTCCACCCTCAAATGCACCAGCTATGAGGTTGAATTGAATATTATCAAGCACAGTAACATCAACGCCGGGGGTTAAGCCATGCTTTTTGAGAATGTACTCAAGCGTCATAAAGGGCATACCGCCGCGTCTGCCGCCTATAATCGTCTTACCCTCTAAGCTTTCCCAAGTGAAAGTATCCTTTTCATCAACACGCGAAATCAAAAATGAGCCGTCGCGCTTTGTTAGCTGCCCTATTATTACGGGGTGGTCTTCTTTACCTTCGTTTATTACATATACGCCTGTTTCCGGTCCCATGAGAGCAATTTCCGCGTCGCCGGCTAACAGCGCCGTCATGCTCTTGTCGCTTCCGCCGCCAGTTACTATTTCGATTTTCAAGCCATTTTCCTCAAAAAAGCCCTTTGAAGCGGCAACATAAAGCGGCGTATAGAATACCGAGCGCGTTACCTCATTCAATGTGAACTCCCTTAGTTTCTCCTCATTGTTTTCACAGCCTGCAAGCATTGTGAAAATAAGCAATAAGCACATTAAAGCTAAGATAATCTTTTTCATATTAAAAGAACCTCCAGTTTTGACTTTAT
Source organism: Clostridiales bacterium (assembly GCA_012838425.1). Classification (GTDB taxonomy): domain Bacteria; phylum Bacillota; class Clostridia; order Christensenellales; family CAG-138; genus DUPG01. Next base: position 28,981 of record DUPG01000021.1, read on the forward strand.
TACAGCATATTCAACAAGGCTTGTTTGGGTTACAAAATATTTCTGTTTCGTTGTGATTTAATTTATGATTGCAAAATCCGCCATGATATTATATAATTGATAAGTATTGATATAGGCAGCATAAACCATGGAGGTAGTACATATGAAATGTCCTGTTTGCGGCACTGAAAACCCCGATAATCACAAGTTTTGCTCTGAATGTGCATATCCTCTCTCAAAGGCTGATAACAGCACAAAAGAAGGCGAATCAGATATAAACACAGACGAAAATCCCCCGGCGGAGCAGGCTGATAGCCGCCCCAAACAGCGTGCGTTGTCGGAATCCGCGCAGAGAATACTTGATAATCTTTTCGACGACGAGGAATCTGATAATTCAGAGAAAGCAACGGACGACGAAGAGGAATTCGACGAAGAGCTTGATGAAGAAGAGTATGACGACGAAGAGCTTTTAGACGATTCAGACGATGAGGAGGAATACGAGGAAGCTCCGCGCCGCAAAGAAAAGAAGGTTATGAGAGAAAATACAGAAAGAGAAAAGAAAACAAAGAATAAACGCAAGGCAGAAGGCGGCGGCAACGCACCATTCATATTTGTAACAATTGTGCTTATTGTGCTTATTGCCGCACTGTTCTATGTTTATCTTTTGAAGGAATTTAACGGCAGCTTAAACCTGTTGGTTTCTAATTACTTCGGCACTAATCCTATAACTGCGCCTGCAACCATTACCGAGGTTACGACCGAAGACGGCGAGCCTGCGCTATTGATTACCGTATATGCAAAGAAGGGATATATTGTGCTGTTTGAAGAAGGCTCCGCACGAAAAGAGGCAGTAGTCGAGGGTCATTCAGTATCCTTCAGGGTGCCGCAGTCGCTGTGGATTCCGCAGGACGCTTCGGAAACCGATGTAATAGAGATAAAGCCTACTGTTTTTGTGAAAGACCCGAACACGAATGTAATCACACAGGTTGAGTTCACGCCCTTTGTGATTCATATACCTTCTGTTACGGTTACTATACTGCTTCCCGAAACGCTTACTTTTGTTACCAGCTCCTCAACTGTTGAGATAGCAGGCTATGTGAGCGACCCGACAGCAAGCGTTTTCATGGGTAACACTCAGCTTCAAACAGACGCGAACGGTTACTTCAGAGGTATATACCATTTAGAAAAGTTAGGCGAAACACAGGTTAAAATCGAAGCGCGCAAGGCAGGCTATGCCGTAGGCAGCGCAGTCATTAGCATTACATACACAAAGAGCGAGATTAACCTGAACATTACTAACGATACTATGCGCACATTTACCGACACAATAGAGATTAAGGGCACTATTGACCCGGGCGCTACGCTTTCGGTATCAGGCATTGAGGTTGAAGGCGATATATCAGTTAATGAAGACGGTTCTTTCAGCTTCATAGCAAAGGTGCCTAATGTAGGGCTGTATACTCCTAAGCTCACAGTATCACATGGTGATGTTACATCATCTGTGGATATTTATATAGAGCACGCCCCCGACCTTGACGAGTACATTCAGACCGCATGGGCATTAGACTATCAATGGATGTTAGAGCACCCGAGCATGAACCGCCACTTCGGCTTTACATGCAAGGTTATTGAGGTTATGCAGTCTGAGCCGTTCGTTATAGCCAAGGTCAGAACAGACAGCGGCGATTTGATAGTTTACTACTACCACACCACATTGGTAGAGGCTAATGACGGCAAGAATTACAGAATGTACGCCTACTTAGACGGCAAGGACTTAGAAACCGGCTTGCCCATAATGTACTGCTGGTTCATTTACAAGAGCTGATGAGAATTTGGTGCAGAATCATAGTCGACCAAAGGAAAGTAAAGGAATGTACCGTTGACATTCCGATTCAAAAGCGAGCAGAAATCACCGGCAGCGAAGAAATGCTGTTGAAGGCATTGAGCGAAGCGGCAAAGCTGTTGGATATTGAGAGGCCCTTGGTATCTAACAAGCACACTAAGGAGATTTCCGAATATGGCTTAACAGCATTTTCGCCGAGCGACTTCATGGACTCTGTCGGCTTTGATAAGATGACTGTTGAGCTGATACAGTAGTTTGAGCTTTTATAACCTATTATAGCGGAGCTTATGTTCCGCTTTTTGCTTGAAGTATATATTTTCTGCAATATACCCTTAACCCTTGACGATTATAGACATATTTGTTAGATTAAGAACAGTATTTTTATGGAGGACTAAATGGAGAAAATAGTAATAGCCCTTGGTGGAAATGCGCTTCAGGAGGGAAATGGCGCAGCGACTGCCGAATCCCAGCTTGAAGTTGTGAAAAAAACATCGCAGCACATAGCCGACATAATTGATGCGGGCTACAATGTAATAATAGCGCATGGCAACGGTCCGCAGGTCGGGCGAATTGTGCTTCAAAACGAATATGCTTCGAGCATAACACCCGCTATGCCTTTTGATGTATGCGGTGCTATGAGTCAAGGCATGATTGGGTATCACATTCAACAAGCATTGAAAACAGTATTGAAGGAAAGAAACATAAACCGAGATGTTGTAACAGTTGTAACTCAAGTAGTTGTTGATAAGAACGACCCGGCATTCTTACACCCCACAAAGCCCATAGGTCCTTTCTATACAAAGGAAGAAGCTGAAAAAATCGAGAAGGAAAAGGGCTACACATTTGTTGAGGATTCCGGTCGCGGATACAGGCGCGTTGTCGCTTCGCCCAATCCTATTGAAATCGCTGAGCTTAATGCGGTTAACTGCTTGGTTGAAAACGGCTTTATAGTGGTTACGGTTGGCGGCGGCGGAATTCCCGTAATAAAAGATGAAAATGGCAATTTGACAGGCACAGCAGCGGTTATAGACAAGGATTTGGCAAGTGAACGCTTGGGCGAGGATATGGACGCGGACATTCTGCTGATACTGACCGCTGTTGAGAATGTTTATATTAACTACGGCAAGCCAGACCAGCTTCGCCTTGATACACTGAGCGTTGAGCAGGCAAGAAAGTATATGAACGAAGGGCATTTTGCTCCCGGTTCTATGAAGCCTAAGATTGAGGCCGCTTGCCGCTTCGCTGCTTCTAAAAAAGGCAGAAGAGCTATAATCACTTCATTGGATAAGGCTGTTTATGCTTTATCGGGCAACGCAGGCACCGTTATTGTTAACGAATAACAAGCTCTTTACTAATTGAATCAGGCGACCTTTCGGGGTCGTCTTTTCTCTTTTATTGGAATTGCATATATGCTATAATACTTTTATACTCGTATCGCTACAAAGGAGGGAAAATGAGTAAGCTTCGCATATTTGCTTGTATCCTGCTATGCGCAGTAATGCTATTTAGCTCTTGCACTTATTCTGAAGTTACGGGAAGCGAATTTGCAAGGATATTTTTAGCTGATATTTGCAATATGGACTTTTCCTCTGCCTATAAGAAAGTTAACGAGTCTACAAAAAACACAATATCGCAAGACGAGTTTGTTGCGCTGTATAATCAGATAATAGAAGGGCTGTCCGTTGAGTCTATATCCTATAAATTTATATCCCAACAGGAAAGCATAAACACAACTGTATTCAAATATGAGCTTACATATCACAGCACATTTGCCGGCGAAATCACTGACGAATACCGCTTATGCGTTTCAAAAGGTCAAAACGAGAAATGGTGCGTGCTATGGTCGCCATCATTGATACTGCCTGAGATGGAGTACGGAGCGACAATTAAAACATCAAGGATACTGCCCCAGCGCGGCGAGATATTAGCGAGCAATGAAGTGCTTGCAACCAATATATACACTACTGCGCTATCAGTTGTAACGCACGAAAAAACAGATGAGGAGTTAGACAGCATAGCCACAGAGATTCATAGGCTATTGCCTGACCTTCCAAAAGATAAAATACTAACACAAATGAAGGAAAAGTCGTACAACGGCGTAGCGTTGATACGCGAGTTCTTTCCTAACAGTTTAAGCGACGAATTGAAAGACAAGCTGTCTGAGATAAATGGCGTGAGGATTGAGCGCAGTTCAGTAAGTACCGTAAGATACTACCCCCACTCTACTATGCTTTCACACTTTTTGGGCTATGTGCAAAGCCCTACCGAAGAAGAAATTGAGAATCTGAACTCAGCGCTTGGCGAAGATGACTGGAAGTACGATAATAGCTCAAAAATAGGCATGAGCGGCTTAGAAAAGGTTTATGAGAAATACCTGCGCGGCGAGCCCGGGTACTCTGTGTATCTTTCTTCAAAAGACGGTGTAAGGCTTAGAACGCTATACTCAGAGCCAGCGAAGAACGGCTATGATATTCAGTTGACAATAGATTTTGAGCTGCAGCAACGCACAGAGGAGCTATTACAAAACATACTCATAGACGAAGAAGATATGACAGGAGCCGTTGTAGTGCTTCAACCTAAAACGGGAGATGTGCTTGCCGCGGCTTCGTATCCGTCATTTGACCTGAATATGTTTGTACGCGGCATAACCGATTCGGAATATCAGGCGTTGCAGAACAACAATGCGCTTTTCAACCGCGTATTGCAGGGCAGGTATCCGCCGGGCTCAACATACAAGGTATTTACTGCGGCTGCCGCCTTAAATTACGGAGTATTGAGCAAGGACTATGTGTTTACGGGAACCATAGTTGAGGATTATTGGACTCCCACAGAGTATGGTCCTTGGATTTGGCCTGCAATAAAGCGCGCGACAGTAAAGAGGCGTGAAACTCCACTGAATATGCGAAATGCGCTGCTGCATTCCGACAACATTTATTTTGCTAATGCCGCCTTGATGCTTGGCGATGACAGAATGATAGAGTTCTGGAACAGCTTAGGGCTTGATAAGGCAATAGATTTTGAGCTTCCCGTGGCGACATCACAATACAAAGGCAACGAGGAGCGCCACTATAAGTATTTAGCCGACAGCGGTTACGGGCAAGGCACTATGCTGGTTACTCCCATACAGCTTGCGGCAACCTACTGCGCTTTTGCGAATGGCGGCTCTATTCCTACTCCGCATATAATTGACAGCATTTGCGAAATGCAGGGTAAGGACTATTTAACCGTTTATCAAACAGGCACTACGCTTTGGCGTGAGAATGCGATTCACAGAAATATTATAAACACGCTGCTACCCATGATGAAGGATATTATGAGCAGCGAATACAACGGCACCGGTCAACGCCTTAAAGTAAGAAGCTGTGTAGCCGCAGGCAAGACGGGCACAGCGCAGATTGGCGGCGATGACAGCCACGAGATCTCTTGGATTGTGGCATTCAGAACAGGCGTTGACGCGAAAGACGAGCGCCTTGTATTAGTAATGCTTGAGATACCAAACAACGACGCGTATTCGGAATTCAAGTTCACAATAGCAAGAGAGTTATTGGAGTTGAAGGATAACGAATGATTACATATTCAGCAGTAAAAACAGTAGCGTTATCGGGAAGCACACCCATTGATAACCTGTTCATATTAGAGCATATGCGCACAGCGCCCGAGGGATATGTTAAGGTGTATCTGTTCGCTTTAATGCAGTATAAAAACCCCTATTTTGCTAATGAGGACATAGCACTTGCTTTGAATATGAGCGATTCTGAAATAGTCAAGGCATTCTCATATTGGCAGGAAAAGGGCTTGGTTCGAATATTGCGCTATGACCCATTGCACATAGAATTCGTTGCGCACGACGAAAACAGCTTCGTGCCATCTACATCATATCGATTCAATGATTTAGTTAAGGCGCTTAACGAAGTATTAGGCACGCGCAGATTTACCTCTACCGAGTTGAAAACCGTATATGACTGGGTTGATGTTTTCGGGCTGAGCGAGGACGCGGTAATAGTATTGGTAGCGCATTGCTTAGACAAGAAGGGTCAAAGAACCTCTGTAAAGTATATGGACGCAGTCGCAAAAACTTTAGCCGACGCGAATATATTGACCGCTGACGAGGTAAAGAATTACCTGCTCAATCAGTCAGTAAGCTCACAGGAGGAAGAGCTGGCGAAAACCATTATCAAACGCTGGAACCTGCGCAGAAAAGCCACGCACGACGAGCTTGAGCTTATAAGAAAGTGGCTGAATGACTGGCAGGTGCCCTTCAGCGTTGTTACGATGGCTTGTGAAGAAATGGTGTATGCGACTAATCCCTCATTCGGCTATCTTGACAGGATATTGGAAACATACAGAGAACGCGGAACATTAGACGCAGACACATTACAGGCGTACCGCAAAAAGCGCATGGAGATTGAAGAGCTCACAAGGCAGATATTAAACAACGCCGGCATTGGCAAAAAGCCAACAACTATGCAGGTAGATAAGGTTGATATATGGTGCTCTGATTGGCATATTCCAAAAGATGCGCTGTTGCTGTTGAGCGAATACGCAAGCTCTGCTTCACAACCCTTTGCATATATGACAAAGATAGTAAAGGATTGGCAGAATGCGGGTATAAAGAATATTGACGACGCTAAGAAGTACTTTGAGGGCAATGCTGCCGGCAAGCCGAATAAAAAAGCACCTAACAAGTTTGCGCAGCGCAAGTATTCACAAGAAGAATTGAGCAAATTCGGGCACCGAATTGGAGTTATAGACGATGGCGAAAATACCTGAGGCAATTTTAGAAGAATATAAGCAAAAAAAGCAGCGTGCTGAGAGGGAATTCGAGCGCCGTCAAGCGTATGTGTTCAAAGAAGCCCCTGAAATTGAGAAAATCGAGGAAAGCATGCGCAGCTTGGCGTATGAATTAGGCTTAGCCCATTTTTCGCTTACTCCAGAAGAATATGTGCATAAAAAGGCAGCGACTAACGAAATAATCGGAATGTTGAAGAAGAAGCAGGAGAAGCTATTAGCTACTATGGGGCTGCCCGCAGACTATATAAGCCGCATACCCTACGAATGTCAAAAATGCGAGGACACAGGGCTTATAGGTCTTGAGTTCTGCGAGTGTATGAAGCAAAGAATAATGCAATATGAATATGCAAGCTCTAATATAGACGGCAGAGAGTCATTCGAAGCATTCGATTTTACGATATTCCGTAATCCTTTGCAGCAGAAGCAGATGAAGGCGCTGTATGACTACGCTTTGAATTATTCAAACGCCCTGCCTGAGTTTACTCCCCCTAACCTATTGCTGATAGGCGCTGCGGGCTTAGGCAAAACATTTTTACTCAACTGCATAGCAAAGCGGTGCTTTGAGCGTGGATTGTCGGTTGTAAAGATAACTGCCTACAACCTGATAAACGCGACTATAAAAGCATTTAACGGCGAGCCTCCCTTATTCGACTTTTACGGCTGTGATGTGCTCTTAATTGACGATTTGGGCACAGAGCCGCAGATTCCGAATATAACAACAGAGACCTTCTTTTCAATTATAAACGAAAGGGGCATAAGCTCTAAGCCCATAGTTATTGCTACAAACAAAACCGAATGTCAGCTGTTAGAAACCTATGACGAGCGTATATGCTCACGCTTGCTTTCAAAGCGCAATACCGCTATTTGCTGTTTGGAAGGCGAAGACCTGCGCCAGTGCTGAGAGTAAATATATCTATATAATTCAGTTGAAAACACAAAATTCCGTTCGAAAACATGTATAATGTAATCAAAGCATATTATGAGGGGGGATTCTCTTGAAAAAACTAATGTTAGGCAATGAGGCAATAGCGCGCGGCGCATATGAGGCCGGCGTGAAGGTTTCTTCGGCATATCCGGGTACTCCAAGCACTGAGATAAACGAGAATATTGCAAAGTATAAGGAAATCTACGCGGAATGGGCGCCGAATGAGAAGGTGGCTGTTGAGGTCGCTTTGGGCGCTGCTGTAAGCGGAGTCAGGGCAATGGCATGTATGAAGCATGTTGGGCTTAATGTCGCAGCCGACCCCGTATATACTGCAAGCTATACGGGCGTAAACGCAGGTCTTGTAATAGTATCTGCTGATGACCCCGGCATGCACTCATCTCAGAATGAGCAGGATACGCGAATGATTGCGAAGGCGGCGCATGTTCCCTGCTTTGACCCTTCGAATTCGCAGGAGTGCAAAGACTTTATGAGAATAGCCTTAGAAATAAGCGAAAAGTACGATACACCCTGCATATTAAGAGTAACTACACGCATTGCGCACGCAAGAACCGTAGTTGAGCTTGCAGACAGGGTTGAGCCTGAGAACAAGCCATATGTAAAGAATAAGAAGTTTATCTCCATGCCCGCAAATATGATAGGCAGGCATGTTGAAGTTGAAAAGCGTGAAATTGCGCTTGCTGAGGAAGCGTCAAGCATGCCGATTAACAGAATTGAGATGCGGGATAAATCGCTGGGCGTTATTACCTCCGGTGCGGCATACAATTATGTTAGGGAAGCGCTTCCCAACGCTTCTGTTCTGAAATTAGGGCTTGTGTATCCATTGCCGAAGGACTTGATTATTGAGTTCGCAAATCAGGTTGACGAGCTTGTAATCATAGAGGATATGGAGCCATTCTTCGAAGAAGCAATTAAGTCTTGGGGCATAAAGTGTTATGGCAAAGAAAAGACTGGTGTATTAGGCGAGCTATTTGCCGCCAAGATTGCTAAGGAGTTCGCCGATAAAGAGGTTGAAGAAGTAGAGTTTGAGGACCTGCCTGCGCGTCCGCCGGTGCTGTGCCCGGGCTGTCCGCACAGACCGCTGTTCTATGTGCTAAACAAGCTGAAGCTTACAGTATGCTCGGATATTGGCTGTTACACATTGGGCGCATTGCCACCACTGAATGCGGTTGATACCTGTGTTTGCATGGGCGCGTCTATTGGTATGGCGCATGGCTTTGAAAAAGCGTTAGGCAGAGAGCAGGCAAAGAAAACCGTAGCGGTGCTGGGCGATTCTACATTCTCACACAGCGGAATGACGGGTCTGCTTAACATGGTATATAACCGCTCAACAGGTACGGTTATCATAGCGGATAACTCGATTACAGGCATGACAGGGCATCAGCACAACCCATCAAGCGGCTATGATATTCACGGCAATTCAGCCCCGCAAGTAGATTTTGAAAAGCTTTGCAGGGCTATGGGCATAAACGATGTTCATGTAGTTGACCCGTTCGACATAAAGCTTATGGAAAAAACTATTCGTGAAGCATTAGCAAAGGATGAGCTTTCCGTAATAATTTCTAAGAGTCCATGCGCTTTGATAATCAAGCAGACGGAACAGCCCTATTACAGCGACACAGATGTATGCAAAAAGTGTTATATGTGCATGAAAATTGGCTGTCCTGCTATTCAGAAAAAGGCTGAAGGTGGCGTAAAGGTTGACGAAACGCTATGCTTTGGCTGCGGACTGTGCGCGAGCGTTTGCCCGTTCGGCGCAATGAAAAACGAGTAAGGCGGTGAGAGTATGTTTAATATAGTAATTGTTGGTGTAGGCGGTCAAGGAACCTTGCTTGCAAGCAAGCTTTTGGGCGACATTGGTTTGAGTTTAGGCTACGATGTGCGCGTAAGCGAGGTGCATGGCATGAGTCAGCGCGGCGGAAGCGTAATCACCTATGTAAGACTTAGCAATGACGCACCCTTGTATTCTGCCTTAGTAGAGTACGGAGAAGCAGACATTATATTGGCGTTTGAGAGCTTAGAAGCATTGCGCGCCCTGCCCTATTTGAAGAAAGGCGGCAAGCTTATTGTGAACACGCAGGAGATTCCGCCGATGCCTGTAATTGTTGGTGCGGCTGAATATCCGAAAAACATATTAGAGAAGCTAAAAGAAAGCGCAGATGTTTACGCTACAAACGCAACCGAAATTGCGGTAGAGTGCGGTACGGCAAAGGCTGCTAATGTGGTGCTGCTTGGCATGCTTTCAAAGCATTTACCATTTACCTATGAAGCGTGGATCGATGCGATAAAGCGCAATGTAAAGCCCCAGTTCGTTGATATAAACATATTAGCTTTCAACAAAGGCAGAGAAGCGTAAAAGCCTTTATGCACTTGGCCGAGTCGTAAAGATTCGGCTATTTTTATACCCTAATATGTTGTATAATGTAAAATATTAGTGTGGCTTATCCGGAGGAAATATGAATTGGACCGATGAACAAAGAGAAGCTATAAGAGTTGAAGGCAACGTGCTTGTTTCCGCGGCGGCCGGGTCGGGCAAAACAGCGGTGCTTACAGAGCGTGTAATTGATAGAATTATAAAGGGCACAGATATTAGCGAAATACTTGTTGTAACCTTCACTAACCTTGCAGCCGAGGAAATGAAGAAGCGCATTGAAACAAAGCTATACGAAAGAGCGCATACTGTGGAGGATAGCAAGCTGAAGGAAAGGCTGTATGCGCAGGCGCAAGGTGTAGCGAAGGCAAACATTTCTACATTGCACTCATTTTGCTTGTATCTGATAAAGCGCAATTACTTCAAAACCGACTTGCCGCCGGTGATAAGACCTATTGACGAAAATGAGCAAGAGCTTCTCATGAGCGAAGCTATGGAGGAAACATTAGACAACCTGTTCGATAATGACTCTTCCTCAGCAATAAAGCTGATTTCAGTATTCGGCGGCGAAGAAAAACTCATAGAAATAATAAAGCAGATATACTTCTTCATGTGTCAACGCCCCAAAGGCGAAGAATGGCTTAGCAGGGCTGTTGAAGCGTACAAAGTAGCAAAGGAGGAGCTTGCTTCCTCAATGCTGATAAATGAGTTTTGGTGGCGTGTAAAGGAGCAATTAAAAATCGCTATTTACCATTACAATAAAGCGTTGGATTTAGTCTGCTCAACATCTGACTCTATATACGAAGCATTGAATGACAAGCTTGATTACTGCGATAATGCATATTCAGCTGACAGCTATGAGTTAATGATATGTATTTTAGAAAACAATAAGCCTAAAGCCAAAAGGGGTAAGGCGAAAGACGCTGATTATACAGACATAAACAAAATAAATGCTCATAAAAAGCAAGCAGAAAAAGCACTGAAAGCCACAAGCAAATATAAGGTTTCTATTACAGACGAAGCAAAAAAGCTAAACCATTTATACCCCTATATGCAGCAGCTGGCGCAGGCTGTGCTCACATTCCGCGATAAGTATTCGAAAAAGAAGCAGCAAGTGGGCGCTATTGACTTTTCTGACATGGAGAATCACGCTTTGAAGCTGCTTAATGACCCGTCAATATGCGAGGCGTGCAAAGAGCGATTCAAGTACATTTTCGTTGACGAGTACCAAGATATAAACCTTTTACAAGATAGCATAATTTCTGCTATTAAGCGCGACGACAACATATTCTTTGTAGGCGATGTCAAGCAGTCCATATACAGATTCAGAAATGCCGAGCCCAAGCTGTTCATCAAAAAAGCGGCACAGTATTCTAACGGACTTAACGGCTGTACGCTGAACCTTAGCTCAAACTTCAGAAGCTCAGATAGCGTTATCAATTTCACGAATGAAATATTTTCGGTAATAATGAACGAACGAACTGGCGAAATAAACTATGACGAAACCTGCAAGCTTAAAAAGGAAGGTCAAGCAGGCGTAGGCAGCATAGACTTTGAGATAATTGAACATAATAAAAGCGCTGATAATGAATGCACGGATGCAGAAGAAGAAAGCAATAATGAGAATGCAGAAAATTCAGAATATCAGGAGAGTGAAACGAATACAGATGACAACGAAAAGGAAGATGATTCGGAAGAGGAGATAGACGCATTAGAGGCTGAAGCAAAATTAGCTGCGCAGTATATACACGATTTAATGCAAAGCGATGGTTTTTATGCCCCTAATGAGAAGGTGTTTAGAAAGTACAGATATTCGGACTTTGCAATACTTATGCGCTCCGTCGCTAACCGCTCTGACATATTCGCAAGCATATTAGCGGCTGAGGGCATACCATGCTATACAGACCAAAAGGGCGGCTTCTACGATGCGCTCGAAGTACAGGTGTTTGTTAATCTGTTGCGCGTATTGAATAACAGACAGCAGGATATTCCGTTGCTTAGCGTTATGCGCTCGGCTCTGGGCAATTTCGATGCTGAGGAATTAGCTAAAATAAGAGTGTTAACAAACAGCACACGAGCCCAAGGTAAAAAAAGCGTTATAGATTGCTTGTTTGAGATTTCAGCCGTAAACAATCCATTGGGACAAAAAGCAAAAGCATTTATAGAGAAACTCGACAAGTGGTACAGATACACACAGCTGATTACTATGGAGGAAATAGTGTCAAAGCTGCTTCATCATACAGGCTATTACGCATATGTAAGCGCATTGCCTAACGGTTATACGCGCACGCTGAACCTCGATATGCTCAAAGAGGTTGCCAGCGCATTTGACAGCAACATAGGCGGCGGACTGCACAGCTTTTTGCGGTATTTAGAGGGAATTGCGAAATCAAGTCAGCAGAGTGAAGCGCAGGACAGCAGTGCAGACGTGGTTCAAATAATGACGATTCACAAAAGCAAGGGCTTGGAATTCAATGTAGTAATAATTCCTTGCTTAGATAGGAAAATGATAAGCAAAGAACCATCAAGCTCTAATGTATTACTGCACAATGATTATGGCATAGGCGTGAGATTCATTGATTTAGACACTAACGCTAATTCAAAATCCTTGATATTCAACGCAAACGCTCTTGTAAAGACTGATGAAGAAAGAAGCGACGCAATGAGAATACTCTATGTTGCTTTGACGCGCGCGAGAGAAAAACTGCTTCTGATTGCTTCGAATAAAAGCGCGGAGGGCTTGCGCTCAACTATTCAAAGCATTGACAAGTATGGTGATAATACCGTAACTCAAACGCTTAGCGCAAAGTCCTTCTACGAATGGCTGCTTATCGGAATAAAGAATTCGCGTTATTCTGACGCGCTTAACGCCGCGCTGATAAATGGCGAAGGTTGCGTTGACACTCTGCGCATAAAAAGACGGCATATTTCAGAGTTTACGCTGGAATTTGATGATAGCAAAAAGGAAGCTGTATTTAATGCGCTTGACGAGTTCAAGAATATTGAGCTGTGCGACGAAGATTACTGTTTGACTTGGGAATACCCATACATAGGGGCTTACGCTGTTCCCACAAAGCGTTCTGTAACAAGCTTGAGAACAAGAATTTCACCGCCTGATGTTCCGCTGTTCATTGCGGAGCAGGAGGACACACCGCTTACCGCAGTGCAGATAGGTACGGCAACACACTTGGTGTTTGAAAAAATAGCTATAAAGCCACATGATGAAAGCACAGTACGCGAAGAAATAAAAGGGCTGGTCGAAGCAGGCTTCCTGACACAAAGGGAAGCCGACAGCATATACATACAAGGAATTGTAGATTTCTTTACGAGTGATTTGGGCAAAAGGCTTATTGCCTCGCCGCATTATGTGCGTGAACAGGAGTTTATATGCAGAATGAAGGCAGATGAGCTGTTGAGCTCTGATTATGCTTCGGAATATATGCTTTTGCAAGGCGTAATAGACTGCTGCTTCATAGAAAACGATAAATGGGTGTTAATAGACTATAAGACAGACAATGTTAAGGGTTATTCACAAGAGGAGCTGTATGTACACTCACAGCACCATATACAGCAGTTAAGGAATTACGCAAGGGCTTTGGAAATCATAACTAAGCGAAAGGTTAAACAAGCATATATTCATTATGTATATGCAGGTAGTGTAAAAATGTTCGATAATATAGAATAATCTTTTGAATTTTTTTACAAGAAACGCTTGACAAGCCTGTTAGTTATATGTATCATGTTTAATGGGAATTATTTTTCCTAACGCATTATTGCTTTGGAGAAATAATTCCATAAAATTTTTATTGAGAGGTAAAAAGAGGTTAAACATGAGTGGTTTATTTGGTGTTGTATCAAAAACGGATTGCGTAAGCGATGTATTTTTCGGCACAGACTATCATTCACACTTAGGCACAAAGCGCGGAGGAATGGCGATTCTCAACTGCGAAGGCTTCAACAGGGCAATTCACAACATTGAGAATTCCCCCTTCAGAACAAAGTTTGATGCTGAAATCGCTACTATGAAGGGCAACAGCGGCATAGGCTGCATATCAGACTCTGACCCGCAACCCCTGATTGTACGCTCACACCTTGGCAACTATGCGATAATGGGTGTAGGGCGTATCAACAATGTGGACGAGCTTGTTGAGCACACATTCAAAAACGGCAGAACACAATTCTTAGAGATGAGCGGCGGTAAAATCAACAATGTTGAACTTTGCGCCGCTTTAATCAATGAGTGCGAATCTATTCCTGAGGGTATCAGGTTCGCGCAGCAGAAAATCGACGGTTCTATGTCAATACTTGTGCTGACTTCTGACGGAATATATGCCGCACGCGACTACTGCGGAAGAACTCCGTTAGTAATCGGCAAGAAGGAAGGCGCATACTGCGTAGCGTTCGAGAGCAGCTCATTCATCAACTTAGATTACGAATTCCACAGGGAGATAGGGCCCGCAGAAGTCGTGTTCATAACCGCAGAAGGCGAGCAGACTGTACTCCCCGCATTAGACACAATGCAGATTTGCACATTCCTTTGGGTATATTACGGCTACCCCACCTCAATTTACGAAGGCGTAAATGTTGAGGCTATGAGGTACAAGGGCGGCGAAATACTTTCACAGCGCGATCGTGGCATTGATATTGATTCTGTTGCGGGAATACCGGATTCGGGCTCGGCATACGCTATTGGCTATTCAAACGCCTCTAACATTCCTTTTGCCCGTCCTTTCATTAAATACACACCTACTTGGCCGCGTTCGTTCATGCCATCAAATCAGGCGCAGCGCAACCGTATCGCGCACATGAAGCTGATACCCGTTAAGGCGTTGATAGAAAACAAGAAGCTGCTTCTGATTGACGACTCAATTGTTCGCGGAACGCAAATGGGCGAAACCACAGAATTCTTGTATAGAAGCGGCGCTAAGGAAGTGCATGTTAGAGCGGCCTGCCCTCCCCTGATGTTCGGATGTAAGTTTTTGAACTTCTCGCGCTCAACCTCTGAAATGGAATTGATTGCAAGGCGCGTTGTTCATGAGCTTGAAGGCGATGTTACAAGGGAAAGGCTGTTAGATTACACTAACACAGACAGCGCGGAATACGAAGCAATGGTAGAGGGCATAAGAAAGCAGCTCAACTTCACTTCTCTGAAATTCCACAAGCTTGAGGACATGGTGGCTTCTACCGGATTGCCTGAATGCAAGCTGTGCACATATTGCTGGAAGGGCAAGGACGGTTGCTGCAAGGCGAACTAAAATGAAACTTCGCGCCCCGAAAGGGGCGTTTTTTGTACTTACAGCAAGCTATTGACAATCTGGTATGAAAAGAGGAATTTTAGCTGCTAATCTCACAATTTAATGTAATTTACTTCCAAGTGATGTTTTCACGCTCCCCTTGTGCTCCCCCAAAAACTCATATATAATTAACCTATAATGTGCTTGCGGAGGTAACGAATGAGAAAATATATTGCATTTACACTGATTGCGCTATTTATTGTGCTTACGCTGTTCGGGTGCAGCAAAAAAGCTAATACCAATCAAACGCCTGACCCAAGCTATGCTCCTAACACCCCAAAGATAAACAATGAGGACGCTATTACGAGAACACCTAACTCAATAGGCATTTTTCCACCTGTTGAAAAGGAAGAAATCAAGATAGGCGTAATCTACAATTCTGACCCTGAGGCTGTTGCTTCCGACTCATACGCGCATGACCAAGGCATTGAAGAAGCAAGAGAGGTTTTTGAGCTGAAAAGCAGTCAGATAATCAAAAAAACTAATGTCAGCGAAAAAGATGAAGCCGCTATAAAGCAAGCTATTGAAAGCTGCATTAAAGCAGGATGTCATATTATATTTGGCACAAATGCAGGCTACGCAAAGGTTATGGGCGAATACGCGGAGCTGTATCCCAATGTAATATTCTCAAATGCCGGCGGTAACAAATCTAACGATACTAATTTCAATAACTATTCGGGTGATATTTATCAGGCATGGTATTTGGCAGGAATAGTCGCAGGAATGTCAACAGAGTCTGACCTAATAGGCTTTGTTGCGTCATTCGGCACTAATAATAATGAGATTACTGTCGCGATAAACGCATTCGCAATGGGTGTGAACTCTGTGAATTCCAAAGCGAAAGTACATTTGCAGATTACTAACTCAAAGTTTGACGCGGAGCAGGAGCACTTTGCGGCTGTCGCGCTGATAGAAAAGGGCTGTGATGTGCTGGCTCAGCATTGCGGTTCGAGCATTCCCCAAACAACTGCGCAGAATCAAAAGGTGTACGGCATTGGCTATAATGAGGATATGAGCAAGGACGCTCCTAAGGCTGTGCTTACCTCTGTGGTTTATAACTGGGATATTTACTACAAGCTTGCAATCTACTATGTAATAGCGGGCGAATGGACTAATGAGAATTACAGAGGCACTTTAGGCGAAGGCTTTGTGGATATAACGCCTTTGGCGAACTTCAGCGCAAAGGGTGCAGAAGAAAAAGTTGAAGAAGCAAAAGCAAATTTTGCGCGTGGAGACTGGGATATTTTCAAAGGCGAAATACCTGCGAACGATGGCTCATCAAAGACAGTATCAGATTTAAGCGAAATAGACTGGTATTTTAAGAATATAATAGTTGAATAATCCTACAAGCCTTATGAGCTATGGCGCATTATACATGCCATAGCTCTTTTGCGTATTGCAGTATTGTGCGATCGCTTGAAAACATTCCTGCAGAGGCGACATTCATAAGACACTTCTTTGAGAATTCGATTCTGTCGTTATAGTCTCTGTTTGCTTTGAGCTTTGCTTCCATGTATGAGTTGAAGTCCGCTAATATATAGTGATGGTCGGGTCTATGCCAATATGTGCCGTAAAGAATAGAGTCATACAGCTCTGCGAACGAATAGTCGTGCGTATCGTGCATTGAACCGTTTATAAGAGAATCCAATACACGCCTAATATTCGCATCGGAATCGTAAATCGCCTTAGGGTTATAGCTATGCTTTATTCTTTCTATATCCTCAACGCGAAGCCCAAAAATATAGTTGTTCTCAAAGCCCGCCTGCTGAACAATCTCGATGTTCGCGCCGTCGTATGTGCCCAAAGTAACCGCTCCGTTAAGCATAAACTTCATATTGCCTGTGCCTGATGCCTCTGTTCCTGCCGATGAAATCTGCTCGGAAATATCCGCTGCGGGTATTATTCTTTCAGCATATGATAGATTGTAGTTTTCAACGAAAACCACGCGCAATAAATCCTGCATTGATGTATCAGAGTTTATTGTTCGTGCAACCTCATTTATGAATTTGATTATGCCCTTTGCGCGCTTGTATCCCGGCGCCGCCTTTGCACCGAATATAAATGCTGTGGGTGTAAAATCGGTTAATGTACCGTCCTTTATCTGATAATAGATGTTGAGAATTGACAGCGCATTCATTAGCTGACGCTTGTATTCGTGCAATCGCTTAACTTGAATATCGAATATGAAATCTGGCGGCAATACTATGCCTTCGCGCTTCAAAATATGCTCGGAAAGCTGAATTTTCTTCTGCTTTTTAATAGCCGCAAAGCTTTGTGCGGTTTCATCGTTTACATGCGGCTTTAAGCCCTCAATGAGCGATAAATTCTTGACAAAGTCGTAGCTGCCGAGTATGTTCGCAATGAATTCGGTCAATTCAGGGTTGCAAAGCGATAAGAATCGGCGCTGCGTTATGCCGTTTGTCTTGTTCTGAAACCTTTCGGGGTATATTGCGTACCAGTCCTTCAGCACATTAGCTTTCAAGATTTCAGTATGAATTTTCGCGACGCCATTCACATACGACGAAACGAAGGTAGCTAAATTAGCCATTACTATTCGGTTGCCCTGTATTATCTGCATATTATGCCTTTGCTCGCAATCGACCGCGCGAGTGTCTAAAACGCGGTTCAGCATATCGTTTATGCGCTGAATAATGCTGAAAATCTCGGGAATAACGCTGTTGAATAAATCTATTTCCCAGCTTTCTAAGGCTTCGCTCATAATAGTATGGTTGGTGTATGAGAATGTTTTCTGCGCTATGTCAAACGCTTCGTCGAAAGATACTCCATAGCTTTGCAGAACTCTTATCAGTTCAGGAATAGCGACTGTTGGGTGCGTGTCGTTAAGCTGTATAGCGTTGTATTCATGAAAGCGTGAAAAGTCCTTGCCATGCGCGCTAATATAGCTTCTGACTATATCGGTAATGCCTGCGCAGCACAGAAAATACTGCTGCTTTAAGCGCAAGCGCTTGCCCTCGTATGAGTTTTCATTGGGATATAGAACCCTTGTGATGTTCTCTGCCCTATTCTTTTCCGCTACTGACTGCTCATACTCAAAATTGTTGAACAGCTGAAAATCAAATTCCTTTACGGCTTCGCTTTGCCATAGCCTTAGCGTGCTAATATTGTCTGTCATATAGCCTATAACGGGCATATCGTATGGAATAGCAAGCACTTTTTGGTCTAAAAAGTTCACTTCTACGGCTAAATCATCACGGCGTTTGCACCAAGGCATACCAAAACGCTGCCAATCGTCTGCCACCTCAAGCTGTTCGCCATTTACTATTTGCTGCTTGAATAGCCCATACTTATACAATAAACCATGACCGTCTAAGGGTATATTGTGTGTTGCTGCGCTATCCAAGAAGCAAGCGGCTAACCTGCCCAAACCGCCATTGCCCAAAGCAATATCCTCAAGTTCTTCAAAAATGCTTATGTCTATGCCGCGTTGCTCTAATAGGCTTGATACTTCTTTTAGAATTCCAAGATTGTTCAGGTTGTTTGTGAGCATTCTGCCTAAAAGATACTCGGCTGAAAAGTAATATACCCTTCTTTTTGCGCTGCGCGATAATGTGCTATTATGCCAGTTTTCAGCAATAGCCGATAATAAGCCCTCCGCTATTGCGGCGCGTAATTGATGGGCGTTAGCTTCCTCTAACTTAATAAAGTAGTTCGTATATAGCCATTCTTCAGCTTTTTTTATAATGTTATGCTTCATGCTTATACCTTTGCTTGCTTTTTCTCAATAGTTTGCGGCGAAAATAACAAACTTATTTACTATTAAAATAAAGAGCTTATTTCTAAGCTCTTCATCGCACATTCTCTTTGCTTCAAGCCTTTTCCCACTTAGTGATTAAATCCTTAGCGCGTTGATAGTCCCTTCGCTTTACATAGGTCATATATACATACTGCGTGATATTATCAACAGGCATAGCATATTTAACGCTTGCTGCGGCGCGATAATCCATAGTCCTTGTTATCACAGAATTGCCACCCTGTGTTACGGTTTTCTGATAATACTCAATTTTGTTTTCTTTCAATACGCTTGCGACGCGCTGCGCTTCCTCTTGAGAAATATCAGTTGTTAATAAACACTGATTTATAAATGGTATTATCATTTATCCACTACTAAATTCTGTAATGCTTCTTTGCTTCTCATGCCTACTTCACGCGCGACCTCAACGCCGTCCTTAAACACTACGAAGGTGGGAATGTTACGTATTCCGTACTTGCTTGCTAAATCGGGTTCGGCGTCGATATCCACTTTACCGACTACATAGGCGTCATTCGCTTCGTTTGAAAGCTCATCAACTATGGGAGCCATCATTCTGCAGGGACCGCACCATGAAGCCCAAAAGTCAACCAGCACCGGCACATTTGCCTTCAAAACAACTTCTTCAAAATTCTTGCTGTTAAGTTCAATAGCCATACTAACCTCCAACTTTCATTTATATTATGATAACCAAAACGCTTCTTTTCAATAATTCAATCGCGCTTGGGCTTCATTGTCGGGAACAATAGCACATCGCGGATTGACGAGCTATCCGTCAGAAGCATAACAAGCCTGTCTATGCCTATGCCTATACCGCCTGTGGGGGGCATACCATATTCAAGCGCCAAGCAGAAGTCCTCGTCTATCATCATGGCTTCGTCGTCGCCCTTTGCCTTTTCAAGCGCTTGCTGTGTAAAGCGTTCTCTCTGGTCTATGGGGTCGTTGAGCTCGGAGAATGCGTTTGCGTACTCGCTTCCCGCAATGAAAAGCTCAAAACGCTCTGTCAAACGCGGGTCGGAGGGCTTTCTCTTTGAAAGCGGCGAAACCTCTACGGGATAATCTATTACGAATGTAGGCTGTATTAGCTTATCCTCTACAAGCTCATCGAAAACCTCGAATAGAATCTTGCCTGTGGTAGCTGTTTTATCATCTATAGTTACACCCAGCTCCTTTGCGGCCTTACGCGCTTTTTCATCGTCGTTGAGCGCAGAGAAATCAATGCCCGTATGCTCCTTTACCAGGTCAGACATTGATATACGCCTGAAAGGAGGGGTTAAGTCGATTTCATTGCCTTGATAAACTACCTTTGTTGTGCCGCAAACTGTTTTTGCGCAATGGGAAATCAAGTCCTCGGCAAGCTTCATCATACCATTGTAGTCAGTATATGCTTCGTACAGCTCAAGCATTGTGAATTCGGGGTTATGTGATGAATCCATACCCTCGTTTCTGAAAACTCTGCCTAACTCGTAAACGCGCTCTAAGCCGCCTACTACACATTGCTTCAAGTGAAGCTCTAACGCAATGCGCAGGTACATATCAATATCAAGCGAATTGTGATGGGTTATGAAGGGGCGCGCGTTAGCTCCGCTTGCCGCTGTGTTCAGAACTGGAGTTTCAACCTCTAAATAGCCGCGCGAATCCAAAAAACGACGCACTTCGCTTATTATCCTGCTGCGCTTTACGAAGGTTTCCTTTACATCGGCATTAACTATCATATCAAGATAGCGCTGCCTGTATCTTAACTCATTATCTCTAAGTCCATGAAACTTTTCCGGTAATGGATGCAATGACTTCGAAAGCAAGGTTATGCTGTTTACATGAATGCTTATCTCGCCAGTCTTTGTTTTGAAAACAATGCCGTGCGCGCCAACAATGTCGCCAATATCAAACGCCTTGAAATCGCTGTACGCTTCTTCACCTATATCGTTCATGCGGATATAGAGCTGAATACGCCCTTCACTGTCCTGAATCTGAGCAAAGCTTGCCTTGCCCATTATGCGCTTAGACATTATCCTGCCGGCAACACCGACAGTTTGACCTTCCAAGCTTTCGTAATTGCTTATTATGTTTTTACTGTAATGGGTTTGGTCGTACTTAACATTTTTATACGGGTCAAGATTACGCTTTTGTAGAGCATTCAGCTTTTCTATACGAATCTGCGTCTGCTCGCTCATATCCTGTTCGAGTAATTCGGTGTTGATTTCGGGGGTATCACCATTATTTATGTTGTCCATACGACCTCCAAATTTATTTCGTTATCTCCAACAGCTTGTAAAGTACAGGACCAGAAGGAGTTTGAACCTCGACTATATCACCTATTGAATGACCCAAAATTGCCTTGCCTACGGGCGATTCATTAGAAATACTGCCTTTTGAGATGCTCGCCTCCGCTTCAGACACAATGCGGAATTCCATCTCCAAATTCTTATTGAGATTGCAAAGACGAACCTTTGCGCCTTCGTTTACAACATTTGTATCAATTTCGTTCTCGTCGATAATTATAGCATCGCGCAGAATCCTTTCCAACTCTTGAATCCTGCGCTCAGTTTCCGCCTGTCTGTTCATCGCTGCATCATATTCCGCATTTTCGCTTATATCGCCATGCGCGCGGGCGTCCTTTATCTCTTCGGAAATCTGAGCCATTAACACATTTTTTAAATAGTCGAGTTCCTTTTCAGCCTCTTCTTTGTACTGTGCTGTAATTTTCTTAGTCATTTTATCCTCCAAGCAAAAGTTAAACTTTCAACTGCATTGAAAGATTATAATATTTTGCCGGAGTATTGTCAATCAGCTTTTCCCCCTTCGAGATAATTTCTTCCCGGGAGCTTGTACTTCGCTTTATACTGCTTATACAACTCAATGTATTGAGAATTGGGCTCTTCCTTCAAGCGATTCAAATATTCGTGCGTATCGAAGGAATTGTTCTCCTTAACCTCAATTAAGGTAACAGCTATATTTGAACAGTGGTCGGATATGCGCTCATAGTTTGTCAAAATATCCGACAATACAAAGCCCATCTGAATTGTGCAGAAGCCGTTTTGCAAGCGTATTATGTGGTTTGCCTTGATTTCGGTTATCATCCTGTCTATTACCTGCTCTAAGGGCTCAACCTTTGCGGCAAGCTCTATATCGTCGTTCATGAAAGACTGCATTGTAATATCAAGTATCTCTCTTATCGCCGCTGTGAGCACCTCAAGCTCCTTCTTCGCCATATCCGAAAAGTCGATTTGACGCTCGTACATTTCCTTCGCGGCATTGCTTAAATTTACAGCATGGTCGCCAAGCCTTTCAAAATCGCCTATTGAATGAAGCATCTTGAATACCTGCTTGCTATCTTTATCAGACAATTCCTTACTGGATAGCTTTACTAAGTATGTTCCAAGCTTGTCCTCATACTTGTCAAGCTCGCTTTCCTTTTCGGATACCAATTCAGCCTGACTTTCGCTGAAATTCTTGAACAAGGACATAGACAGCAGTATTATCTCATGTGCGGTTGACGCCATTTTGCGTGTAACATTGTTGCATTCAGCAACAGCAAATGAGGGGGTGAGAAGCAGGCGCTCGTCAACAAGAGTGTATTTCTCCGAATGCTTCGAATCGGGGACAATAAGGTTTACCAGCTTCTCTAACTGTTTTACGAAGGGCAGCAGGAATATTGAAGTAATGATGTTAGATGAGGTTTGGACTATTGCAATGTAAAATGGCTGAACATCGCTTTGCGCAAGTCCCAGCTTGAATATGCTGTCTATTAAATAGAATACTATAAGGCAAATTACCGCGCCTAAAACATTGAACAACAGGTGAATTACTGCAACGCGCTTTGCGTTCTTATTTGCGCCCACGCTTGATACCAGCGCAGTTGCGCAAGTGCCTATCTCAAAGCCCATCATAATAGGCAGCGCCATGCCGAAGGTTATTCCGCCGCTTACAGATAACGACTGCAATATAGCGACCGAAGCCGCAGAGCTTTGAATAACTACTGTAAATACCGCCCCGACTATTACACCCATAACGGGGTTAGTGAACATAGTCATTATGTTTACAAACTGCGGGATTTCCTGCAAGCCGCTGACGGCTGTTTTCATAACCGACATGCTATACATAAGAATTGAGAAGCCCAGCAATACAGTTCCAAAATGCTTTCTGCGCTGCTTCTTTGAAAGCACTGAAAGGGATATGCCTATCAGCGCGGTTATCATAGCAATATTTTCGGGCTTGAACAGTAATAAAAAGCCGGCTTCTTCGCTTATTCCTACTAAAGAAAGCAGCCAGCTTGTAAGAGTTGTACCTATATTCGAACCGAATATTATGCCGATTGCCTGTCGAAACGACATAAGACCGGAGTTTGCGAAGCCAACAAGCATTACCGTAACGGCAGTTGAGGATTGCAGCGCAACAGTAAGCCCTGCGCCTAATATAATGCTTTTTATCAGATTTGAAGTTAATCGTCTTAATGAGCTTTCAAGTTTTCTGCTTGCGATTTTCTCTAACCCAAGCGACATAAGATTCATTCCAAACAAAAAAAATGCAATGCCGCCAAGCAGAGTCAATACATCAAAAAAATCCATTATTCCTCCTCACGAACGCAAATTGCGACAAATGCATTATACCCAAGTATTATTGCAAATGCAATATGCTATTTTGCCTTATGCCATTATACAAGCTGCTGTTCGTTTATTATTAGCTTGAATTGCAGCCCAAGCATTGCTGCCGCCTGCTTGCACATAAGCATTCTATTTAGAAATATCTGAAAGTAGTCCATTACAGAGCAGTAGTGCGTATCAACCTCTAACTTAATCTTTATAAGCGTACGCTCCTCATTTATTTTTAGTATTGACTTCTTGACCGAGTAGTTTACACGGTCGTGAATATCGAAGTCTTGAGCATTTATGCTTCTCACTCTGCTTCTACGAACGTCGGACTTATCAGCTAATATCAACGCGGCGGCGATAGCATTTACCGGCACTCCTGTACCTTCATCGTGATTGCCAATAGCGCTTACTATTGTGGCTACCTCCTCCGGCGGCATATTCAGCTTATTAAGTATTTGAAAAGCCATTAAAGCACCGCTTTGCGAGTGTGAATCCCTGTTTACAAGGTTACCTATGTCGTGCAGATAGCCTGCGATTTTTGCAAGCTCTACCTCACGCTTTGAATAGCCTAATGTTTCTAAAATATAGCCCGCATTCTCTGCGACCAGTGTAACATGGGCTGTGCTATGCTCTGTATATCCCAACGCTAACAATGCTTTATCCGCATTTGCGATATATGTATTCACTTCTTGATTATTCTTTATATCTTGGTATGTTATCATTCATTTCCCCATTTCGTGTTAATCTTTAATAGTAATCTTTACATCATCTGTTCCTAAACAGCTTAACAGACCGTCAATCATCTCATCGTCTTCATCGCCCTCTATTAGCTTTGGCGAAAACACCAAGCCGTTTTGGAGCTTGTCTAACTCCGCTTGAATCAGATCCTTCTTTTCCTTTACTAAGTTATAATGCGTCCTTTCTATATAGCAAGGCACTAAGCATTCTCCCGAAAGCTCTATTGACCTGAATTTTCCCATCGAAAGCGGTAAGAACACCGTATCATCTAACTTTGACACCGCTTCGATTAAGTCCTTCATAAGCTTGCGCGCATCGTCTTGCTTCTTTGCAGGCTGACTTTTAGCTTCTTCCTTTGGTTTTTTAGGCTTAGCCGCCAGCTTTTCCTGCTTGACTTCGTGCATTTCTTCGATTTTCGGCTTGGCTTCTGCGAATACGCCCTGCTCAAGCTGCTTTTCTAATACAGCAATTCTATCGAGCGCCGCCTGCATGGTTTGCTCGGTTTCGGGACTGCAAATCTTTATCAAGGCAGTTTCAATAAGCACTCTTGGCTGAGGGAAGTACCTTAGCTGCGATTGCGTGTTGGTCAGTATATCCATTGAGCGCATAAGGCGTTCTGTTGAAACATCCTTGCCAAGCTCTATGGCTCTATTCATAAAGTCTTCGGTGCAGTCTAATATCTCCGCGCAGTTGCCACAAAGCTTTCCGTACAGTATTCCGCGAAAAATAGCCGTAAGCTCTGTTACGAATACGGGAACATCCCTGCCTGCAATCATTTCGTCAAAAAGTCTTAACGCTTCTTGAATATTTGATTTGATAAGCTCGCCGGCAATCCTGAATAGATTCTCGGAATCCAAGCTGCCTAATATGTGGTGAACATCCTCAGCAGTTACATTGTTGCCGCAGAATGAAATACACTGATCAGCCAACGACAGCGCGTCGCGCATACCGCCATTAGCTTTTGAGGCTATGGTGAGCAGACCTTCATGCTCTATTGTTGCGCCCACCTGCTGCAATACAGATGTTAGGCACTGTATGATATCCTTTGATTTCAGCCTTCTGAACTCAAACCTCTGGCAGCGTGAAGCTATTGTAGGTATGATTTTATGCGGTTCGGTTGTAGCTAATATGAAAAGTACATGGTCCGGCGGCTCCTCAAGCGTTTTTAAGAGAGCATTGAACGCGCTTGAAGTAATCATGTGCGCTTCGTCGATTATATACACCTTCTTACGCATCTTAATTGGCGAGAACACCGCCTTTTCTATAAGCGCGCGCATATCGTCAACGCGGTTGTTCGATGCCGCGTCAAGCTCTATTATATCGACATTATCTTCTATGCTTTCCTTGCAGGCTTCACAAACCAAGCAAGGCTCTCCTTCAATAGGATTCAGGCAGTTTACCGCGCGGGAAAGTATTTTCGCGGTGCTTGTTTTACCCGTTCCCCTTGAACCGGAAAACAAATAGGCGTGTGAAACCTGCCCGGAGGATATTTGATTCTTCAAAACTGTCGTAATATGCTCCTGACCTATTACTTCTGAAAACCTTTGCGGTCTGTATTTTCTATATAGTGCCTTGTACTCCATTTTCCCCTCATAAAATACTGTCTTTAATTATTATAGCACAAAACTGCCTTATAGGATAATTCTTGTCGCTGTGCTTCGACATATTTCTGCACCTATACCGCAAAAAAAGAATAACATAATTGTATGAACGACTAAGGGGGTAAAAATGCATCCGCTTGTTGAAGTAAAAAATGTCGGTTTAGTTTATCACGAACCGCACGCGGAAACTCAAGCACTAAAAAATCTGAATATGACTGTAAACGAGGGCGAGTTCGTTGCAATAATTGGTCCATCGGGCTGTGGAAAGACTTCGCTTCTTTCCTTGCTGTCGGGCTTCATAAAACCATCGGAGGGCGAAGTGCTGATAAGAGGAAAAAGCATAGATGAAACAGACGCATCAAAATCACAAATAGGCTATATGCTACAGCACGACCACCTGTTAGACTGGCGCACCATCGAAGGCAATGTGCTTTTAGGCTTGCAGGTGAAGCATATGCTTACACCTGAAACGCACGAATACGCGCTTGAGCTTTTGAACAGGTATGGGCTGTATGAGTTCAGAAACCACTATCCAAGACAGCTCTCAGGCGGTATGCGACAGAAAGCCGCGCTTATCAGAACGCTTGCTTTTTCGCCTTGCCTGCTTCTGCTTGACGAGCCTTTTTCTTCATTAGACTATCTTACAAGGCTGAAGCTTGGAGATGAAGTATATAAAATCATCAAATCAGAAGGCAAAACGGCTATTTTAGTGACGCACGATATAGCCGAAGCAATCTCTATGGCGAACAGAATATATGTGTTTACGCAGCGACCGGCCTCTGTGCGTTCTGAATACAATATTGAGTTAAACAAAGATAACGGCGCATTGGCAACACGGAATCTGCCCGGATTCAAGGAATATTTCGATACCCTATGGAAGGAGTTAGACCATGAGCAAACGAAAAATCGCGCTGAATGAGTATTCGCAGGAGCATTTATTATATTTGGAATCCATAAAGCGAAAAAAGCTGCTTATAAGCATATTGCGCTACGCTTTATTCATTATATTTATCGCGTTGTGGGAGGTATTGGCGCGGTTCAATATTATTGACCCGTTTATATTCAGCAGCCCTTCAAGAGTAATACAAACCACAATAAACCTATACAATGGCGGAGAGCTTTTCATGCACATTGGGGTAACATTGGCGGAAACCGTATTGGGCTTTTTGTTAGGAACGCTTGCCGGAACAAGTATTGCTATTATACTTTGGTGGTCGGAAACGATACAGAGGGTATTAGACCCTTACTTAGTTGTGCTGAACGCGCTTCCTAAAATTGCTTTGGGACCGATTATCATAGTGTGGATTGGCGCAGGTATGAATTCGATTATTGTAATGGCTTTGCTAATATCGCTTATAGTTACTATTATGACAGTGCTATCCGGCTTTATGGAGGAAAATGCGCAAAAGCAAATGCTTATGAAAACCTTAGGCGCAAGCAAGTGGCAGATATTTTCACTCGTGGTGCTGCCTGCAAGCGTGCCAACTATTGTATCCGCGTTGAAAATAAGCGTAGGTATGAGCTGGGTAGGCGTTATAGTGGGCGAATACTTGGTTTCGAAAGCGGGACTTGGCTACTTAATAGTATATGGCGGGCAGGTGTTTAAGCTTGATTTGGTTATGACGAGCATTGCGATAATCAGCGTGCTTGCCGCCCTGATGTATTTTGGTGTGTCATGGCTTGAAAAAGCGCTTATAAACTGGCGTTCTCATAGCAAGGGATAACACGATAAGGCGGGAGTTACCCCGCCTATCGAAAAATAAAGGAGAGTAAAAATGCTTAAAGCAACACTGGAGAATTTATCAGCAGCACCTTAGTTGTTTCTAAGTGAGTGCGTAAAATAGCGTTTGCTAATTCAACATCTCTCGCGCGGCAGGCCTCAAGCAATAGGATATGGTCTTCATAAGCGTTCTTATGAATCTGATTTTCTGAGTAAAACGGACGAACATACCTATCGACATTAGCGTGCAGCTGGTCAATGTATTGCTCTAATATCGGGTTGTTTGCTGGACGGTACAAAGTGAAGTGGAACTCTAAGTTCAAATCTTCAAGTCGGTTCAAATCGGTTTCATTCTTAAATTCTTCGCAAATCGCGTGTGCCGCGTCGATAACCTCATCTGTCATAGCAGTTGATGCGACTGCCGCACGAATAGCGCCAAGCTCTAAGAGTATGCGAATATCCATGATGTTCTTCATCTCTTCAAGCGTCAACTTAGTAACGACAGCGCCCCTGTTAGGATAAATGCGTACTAAACCTTGAGCTTCTAACTGCCTGAATGCTTCACGAACAGGAATGTGACTTACGCTTAGCGCTTGTGAGATTTCATCTTGACGAAGTGGTACACCGCCCGGTAATACTCCTCTAATGATTGCGGTACGAATGACTTGAAAAACCCAATCTCTTGCAGCCATTGATTTAGGCTGCAGCTCTTCTGCAATAGCTCTTAAATCCATAACCCTCACCTATCCTATTTTATTAGCACACACGCGTGCTATGTATATTTTATATAGGAGAAACGATTTTGTCAACACTTGATTTAATTTCCCGACAAAAAAGTTATTATATCAAACTATTTTTCAAAAGCAATGTTATAGTATGACGAAACGAAAAAGCTGCTGCCGCATATTGCAGGCTGTATTTACATAGCTTGCATATTACCTGCTTTTTTAATATACTAACCTAGTGAATTTATATTAGAATAGGAAGAAGCTATGACGAATAGAACCAGGCTTCATATATCCGATGAAGCGATACAGCACGCAAACGAAACAGCAAAACGCATACGAGAGCAATACGGTGCGGGCAAGAGGTACATAGTTGAATCATATGGCTGTCAAATGAACGCGCATGATTCGGAACGTCTGCGCGGCATGCTTGAAATAATGGGCTATGCGCCTACAGATAACAAGAACGAAGCTGATTTTATAATATTCAACACCTGCTGTGTGCGCGAGCACGCGGAGAAGCGGGTATTCGGCAATGTAGGAGCGTTAAAGAAGCTGAAAGACGAGAAACCAAGCCTTATTGTAGGCGTATGCGGCTGTATGATGCAGCAAAAAGCGGTGTCAGACAGGCTATATAAGCGATTCCCGTTCGTTGACCTTATTTTCGGCACAAACGAGCTGCACGAGTTCCCTCAGATGTTTGAAAAGGTGTTGATGGGTGAAAGAATCAAGCGTGTGCAGGATTTAGAGGGCGAGATACCTGAGGGCTTGCCTGCTTCACGCACAAGCACGCTTTCAACCAATGTTGTTGTTATGTACGGCTGCGATAACTTCTGCTCATACTGCATTGTGCCATATGTGCGCGGCAGGGAGCGTTCACGCGAGATATCAGACATAATTGACGAAGTGAAGCAATTAGCTAAACAGGGCTACAAGGAAATCACGCTTTTGGGGCAGAATGTGAACTCATATAAGTCTGCTGACGGGCACGATTTTGCTGACATACTTTACGCTTTGAACGATTGCGAGGGCATACGACGTATTCGCTTTATGACATCGCATCCTAAAGACTTATCCGAAAAGCTCATAGACGCTATGACGAATTTAGACCATGTGTGCAACCATATTCACCTGCCTGTGCAGTCGGGAAGCGACAGGATATTAAAGCTGATGAACCGCAAATATACCTCAGCGCATTATATGCACTTAGTTGATGAGCTGCGAAAAAGGGTTAAGGATATTGAGATTACAACAGATATAATTGTGGGCTTTCCTACTGAAACAGACGAGGATTTCGAAGCGACACTTGATATAGTTAAACGCGCGGAATTCTCTGCGGCATTTACATTCAAGTATTCTCCGCGCACAGGTACTGCCGCCGCGAAAATGGACGGGCAGATTGCCGAAGCCGTAAAGAAGCAAAGGCTTAAAATACTAAACGAATGCTGCGCTGAAGCGACAAAAAAGAGCAACGAAAAGTATATTGGCACAATTGGCGAAGTGTTTGTTGAGGGTATGGACGCGCGCGACATTCCATTGGGTTACGGAAGGCTCGGCAATTTCAAAACTGTTTATTTCCCGACGGACAGGGACTTAACCGGGCAGTTTGTGAATGTGAAAATTACTGGCATTAAGAACAGCTCGCTTTTTGGAGAGCTTATATAGCATACGGAGGAAATATGACACTTACAACAGATAAGCTGTCGCAGGCGCAGTTGCAAAAATTGTCGCCTATGATGAAGCAATACCTGAAGATAAAGGCAGAACACCCCGACTGCATAGTTTTCTTTCGACTGGGCGACTTTTATGAGATGTTCTTTGATGACGCGCTTCTTGTTTCTAAAGAGTTGAATCTTACACTCACAGGCAGGGATTGCGGCTTGGAGGAGCGTGCGCCCATGTGCGGAGTTCCCCACCATGCGCGAGTACAGTATCTCAACGCATTGATAAAGCGCGGCTACCATGTTGCTATATGCGAGCAGACCACCGATCCAGCGGCTTCCTCGGGCTTGGTTGAAAGGGAGGTTTTACGCATTGTAACTCCCGGCACAGTAATTGACGAAGAGGTGTTAGATGAGCGCTCAAACAATTTCATAGCCGCTTTGTATTCAAGCAAGGAAGGCATAGGGCTTGCGTATTCCGATATTTCAGTAGGCAGCTTTTATATAATGGAGTTTACAGGTGAAAACCTTTTGCAAAGCCTTAGTAATGAGCTGAAGCGCATAAAGCCTTCAGAAATAATAGTTCCCGAAACGCTTGTGGACTCTGACCGTTTATTTGCGAAGATTAAGGGAGCGTATTACACACACAGCTATTCCGATAAAGAATTCGAATATAAGAACGCTACTAACACATTGCTTACGCATTTTCGCGCTTCGACGCTTGGCGCATTAGGGGCTGAGAGCGTGAAGCTGGCAGTTTGCGCAGGCGGCGCATTGATAAGCTACTTCCTGCAGACTCAGATGAACGCTTTACAGCATATAAACAAGCTGACAGTGCTTCATAACAGCGACTATATGCACATTGATGACTTTACTATTACGAATTTAGAGCTTATATCCCCGCTAAACCCCAACGCTTCGAAAAACAACACGCTTTTAGGGACAATAGACAATACGCGTACTCCAATGGGCAGCAGATTATTAAAGCAATGGCTGACACACCCTCTGCTCGACATAGGCAGGATAAACGCAAGGCTGAATGCTGTTCAGGAGATATTTGAAAATGAGATATTGTCGGACAATCTAAACCAGACTTTGCGCGGAATATGCGATATTGAAAGGCTTTGCGCACGGCTGACATACGGCTCGTTCAATCCAAAGAACTGCGTGGCTATTACTTCTGCGTTAGAAAAGATAAATGAGCTGAAGCAAGCGCTTGCGAATTGCAAAACGGATAATCTTATTAGGATTGCGAATGAATTAGACTTTCTGCCTGAGCTGCTGGTTTTATTGAAAAACGCTATCGTCGATGACCCACCCACTAACATAAAGGACGGCGGAGCGATAAAAGAGGGCTTTGATTCGCAATTAGACGAGTACAGGCAAGTAGCGCATAATTCAAAGCGCTTTTTAGCCGAGCTGGAAGCGGCGGAGCGCGAAAGCACGGGCATCAAGACATTGAGAGTCGGCTATAACCGCGTGTTCGGCTATTATTTCGAGGTTTCGAAGTCGTACATAAAGAATGTGCCTGATAGATTCATACGAAAGCAGACATTAGCGAACAGCGAAAGATACTACACCGTTGAGCTAAAGCAATTAGAAGAAAAAGCGTTGAACGCAGAGGAATTGAGTATTGAAAGAGAGGTTGAGCTTTTCAACGACATATACGACTATCTCTTGCGCGTGCTTAACAGACTGAAGAACAACGCTGAACTGGTAGCGGAGCTTGACTGTTATGTTTCATTCGCGCGTGCGGCAAGAAAGAACAGCTATGTAAAGCCCGAAATGAATACAGACGGGAAATTAGAGCTTATTGCGTGCAGACATCCTGTGGTTGAGCGCACTATTACAGAAAGCTTCAACCCGAACGATATAAATATGGATATGCAAAATAACCGCGTGCTGATAATAACAGGTCCTAATATGGCGGGCAAAAGCACATATATGCGGCAGGCGGCTCTATCCGTGCTTATGGCGCATATAGGCTGCTTTGTGCCTGCAAATAGGGCTGAAATATGCGTGGTTGACAGGATATTCACAAGAGTAGGCGCAAGTGACAACCTATCCTCCGGACAAAGTACATTCATGGTTGAGATGAGCGAAATGGCGTGCATACTGAACACCGCCACAAAGAACAGCCTGCTGATATTAGACGAAATAGGCAGAGGAACGGCAACCTACGACGGTTTGAGCATAGCTTGGGCAGTATTGGAGCATATCGTAAAGGTAACCGGCGCAAAGACCATGTTTGCGACACACTATCACGAGCTGACTGTGCTTGAAAACGAGTTAGAGGGCGTGAAAAACCTATCCGTTTCCGTAAAAGAGCTTGGCGATAACATAGTATTTTTACACAAGATAGTGCAAGGCGGCGCTGACAGGAGCTTCGGAATACAGGTAGGCGCATTGGCAGGGCTGCCCGATTCAGTAGTATGGCGCGCAAAGCAGATATTAAAGGGCTTGGAGAAAAAACCTAAGCAAAACGGCTTGACACTTGAGGATTACGCGCAAAGCGTTGTGGTTGACGAGGTGTATTCGCAGATAAAGCGCATTGACCCCGATGAGCTTTCTCCAAAGGAAGCGCTGAATCTATTATTCCATCTGCACAAAATAGTAAACACAGACAAGGCGAACTGAAATGAGCAAAATAATTGTATTAGACAAGCTGATATCGAATAAAATCGCCGCCGGAGAGGTGGTTGAGCGTCCTGCTTCGGTTATAAAAGAGCTTGTGGAAAACTCAATAGACGCGCAAAGCACAGCGATTGCGATAGAGATAGTTGACGGCGGAATTACATATATGCGCGTTGCCGACAATGGCGTAGGCATGGACGAGGATGATGCAAAAACCGCATTTCTGCGCCACGCCACAAGCAAGTTAAAAAGCGAGGAGGACTTATACGCAATAGCTTCACTTGGTTTTCGCGGCGAAGCATTGGCGTCAATAGCCGCTGTTTCAAAGGTGAGTTTGAAAACGCATACGGATAGTGCCGAATACGGAACCGCGGTAAGCATATCGGGCGGCATTATGGAAAGCGTGTTGCCCTGCGGTTGCCCTACCGGTACAACTATTGAGGTAAAGGATTTATTCTACAATGTGCCAGCGCGTTTGAAGTTCTTAAAAGCAGCAAGAACCGAAGCGAGCTATATAATCGATTATGTGGCGCGAATGATACTGGCAAGGCCTGATATTTCATTCAAGCTGACGAGCAACGGCAAGGTGATTTACCATTCGCGCGGGGATTCAAACCTAAAAAACGCCATATACAGCGTGCATGGCGCTGAATTTATGCCCCACTTGAAAGAAGTAAGCTACAATGACGGGGCAATATCCATTACAGGCTATGTAGGCACAGAGCATATAAGCAGGTCAACAAGGCAGCATCAATCCGTATTTGTAAACGGAAGATATATACGGTCGGCGCTTATCTCTCAAGCGGTTTCGGAAGCGTATGATACGCGCATAATGGCGGGCAGATTTCCTTTCTTTGTGCTGTCTGTAAAAATCGATTATTCAGAAGTCGATGTGAATGTGCACCCCAATAAAATGGAGGTGCGTTTCCGCGATGAGCATAGAGTTTCCGCAGCTGTAACTGAAGCTGCAAAGCACGCGTTAGGTGCGTCACAAGTGCCTTTATATTTCGTAGAACAGCCAAGCACACCTGAAACCAAGTTTATAGCCGACGAAAGCGAAACAGAAGCACCGCAGGATATTGAAGCAGCCAACATATCTGAAGACACCCAGCAGAAGCTAAAAAGCATTCATGAGTTTATATATGGCAAGGCCGAGCCATCACCCATAATTCCCGAAAGCAATACGGCAGAAGTGTTTTTGAGCGACTCTGTTGAAAAAGCGGAAGAAAATGATTTGCCGCCCGTGTTTTTTTCCCCAAAGATGCAGGAAAGCAAGTATGAGCCGGTGCAGTTGAGTTTCGGCATAGAGCCCTTTGATGTGCTGGGCTGTGCGTTCAATTCGTTTTGGTTCTTCACTCAGAACGATACAGTGTTCATAGTTGACCAGCACGCCGCACATGAGCGTATGCTTTATGAAGGGTTGATGAAAGGCACATTGGCGAGCGATACTCAGCTATTATTGGTGCCATTAGTTGTAACGCTTACGGCGCATGAGTATAGGCTGTATTCTGAAAACGCCGATATTTTCAAAGAGCTTGGCTTTGTGATTGAGGAGTTCGGCACTATGACTGTGCGCATAACCGCAGTGCCTAATGTGTTTGACAAAGCGCAGGACGAATCGTTTTTCAGAGACGCTTTAGAGGCTCTTGCGAAAAGCAGTTCACTGACAATGAAAAGTGCAAAGCGCGACGCGATAATATCGGCGTCATGCAAGTCGGCTGTGAAATCCGGCTCACCGCTTCCAAAGGAGTTTATCGAAAGCTTGCTGGAAGAATACAAAACTAACGAGACTCCCCTAACCTGCCCGCACGGGCGTCCGGTTATGGTTGCGATAACCAAGAAATCATTATATAAAATGTTTAAGCGGATAGTGTAGATATGAAGCGGATTATTTGCTTAGTCGGAGCGACTGCAACAGGAAAAACAGGTGTTGGAATAGAGCTTGCGAAGCTCATAAATGCCGAGGTCGTTTCCGCAGACTCGATACAGGTTTATAAGGGGCTTGACATTGGTTCAGCTAAGCCAACGCCTGATGAAATGCAGTCCATACCGCACTATTTGCTTGATGTTACGGAGATTGACAACGCGGATTTCAGCGTTTCGGAATATAGAAGGCTTGCAAAGCAGGCTATTGACTATATTTTAGTGCGTGGAAAAGTGCCGCTTGTTGTCGGCGGAACAGGGCTGTATATAAATGCGCTGACATATCCTCTTAGCTTTGCGCAAGTGAAGGCGGATAACGAGCTACGCACGGAGCTATTAGAAAAAGAAAAGGCAGAGCCGTATATACTGCACAGGATTTTGGAGGAGGTTGACCCCGTATCTGCACAACGCCTTCACAAAAACGATACTAAGCGCATAGTACGGGCTTTAGAAGTGTATTACTTGACGGGCAAGCCGCTTTCTGAGCATGGTAACAGCTTTCAAAACCCAGATGGAGAGCTTGAGTATTCGCCAATATTGTTTGGACTGACTATGCCGAGAGAGCTGCTGTATGAGCGAATAAACATTCGCGTTGACAAAATGATTGAAAGCGGTTTAATAGAAGAAGTTAATGGCATAATGCGCCGCGGCTATGACCCGAGCTTGCCCGCGCTGCAAGGCATAGGCTACAAGCAGCTGATTGCGTACTTATCGGGCAACAGCACTGAAACATTAGAGGAAACCATAGAGCTTATTAAGCGTGAAACGCGCAGGTTCGCTAAAAGGCAGATTACATGGTTCAAGCGCGATAAGAGAATACATTGGATAGACATAACGCAATTTGCAACGCAAAAGG
Source organism: Clostridiales bacterium (assembly GCA_012838425.1). Classification (GTDB taxonomy): domain Bacteria; phylum Bacillota; class Clostridia; order Christensenellales; family CAG-138; genus DUPG01. The sequence goes on from DUPG01000021.1 coordinate 64,421, forward strand.
ATATCGCCGAGCATATTGCACAATCGATATATAAGGAGGAAGCATGAAAAGTTTACAGGACAGGTTTTTGAATACGCTGCGAAAAAGCAAGATACCCTGCACAATAATAATCGTTAACGGGTATCAGCTTAAAAACGCGATAGTGCATGAATTCGATAACTTTGTTATAGTTGTAATGGTTGAGGGCACGCAAAAAATGCTTTACAAGCATTCGATTTCATCTATTACGCCTGTTGAGCCCATAAGCTATAAAGATGAGGACGAGTGATGAGGGCTGAAGCAATAATAGCCTGCGCTGAAAAAGAAGCAGCGGATATTTTTCAAAAAATCGACGAAACAGAATTTGAGAATCAGAAGCGCGTAGTTGCAGCTTTTTCGAATAATCGCGTATCGACAAGGCATTTTGCGCCGACATACGGCTATGGCTACAGCGATATAGGCAGAGATACATTCGAGAGCGTATTTGCTGAAGCTATGTTTTGCGAAGCCGCTATCGCAAGGCTGCATATATTGTCGGGCACTCATGCTATATACATGGCGTTAGACGGTTTGTTAAACTCGAACGACACAATAGTATTTGCTACGGGAGTTCCGTATGACACATTAAAAACCGCAATAGAACATGAGAGGTCATTCAAAAGCAGGGGTGTTAACTGTGTAACCGTTGATTTGTTAGAAAACGGCAATATTGATGTTGAATGCGTACTGCATGCTGTAAAAAGCACAAATGCGAGGATTGTTTATGTGCAGCGTTCGCGCGGGTACTCTTGGAGAAACTCAATACTTCCAGGCGAAATGGAGGGGCTGTTCTCTGCTGTTCGGAATATAAGCCAAGATATTATCACTTTTGTTGACAACTGCTATGGCGAATTCGTGTGCGATGTGGAGCCGACTTGCTTTGGCGCAGATATAATTGCGGGCTCTATGATAAAGAATCCCGGCGGCGGATTTGCGCCAACCGGGGGCTACATAGCAGGCAAGGAAAAGCTTATTGAGCAATTAGAGCACCGACTCACCGCACCTGCAATAGGCAGAGAGATTGGCTCGTACGCCGGAAGCTACTTGCCTTTGTATCAAGGGCTTTTCATGGCTCCGCACGCTACTGCGCAGGCTCTCAAAACTGCTGTGCTGTTTTCAAAGGCATTTGAATTGATGAACCTTGAAACAAGCCCGAAGTCTGATTCAATTCGCTCGGACATTGTTCAGGCGGTGAAATTCAAAGACGAGAAAAGCTTAGTAAGGTTCTGTCAGGTGGTGCAGTCGGTATCGCCCATAGACGCGTTTGCGATTCCCGAACCCTCGGATATGCCGGGATATGAGCACAAGGTTATTATGGCTGCCGGCACTTTCGTGCAGGGTGCTACTATTGAGCTTTCAGCCGACGGACCTATTCGCCCGCCATATACCGCGTATATTCAAGGCGCGTTGACATATTCTCATGGGAAATACGCTGCGTTGAAATGCGTAGAATCACTGTTGGAGGGGTAAATGATACGGGTTTTGATTTCAAAAGGCGCAAAACTGCTTGATTCGCATATGATTTATGATGCAGAAATACCTTCAATGGTGCTTATGGAGAACGCTGCTGCGGCGGTGTGTTCACAATTAAGCAATATTGAGGGCAGAATAGTTGTTCTGTGCGGTCAGGGGAACAATGGCGGCGACGGTTTGGCTGTTGCGCGAAAGCTGTTCGTTGACGGCAAAGATGTGGCGGCTGTTCTATTTGGCGCTACTAACACAAATGACGCAAGGCTGAATCTGAGCATAGCCAAGAAGTTAGGCGTGCCGATTGAATTCATAAATACTGCCGATGAGCTGCAAAGAATATTTGATCAAAAGCCAGCTGCGATAGTTGACGCGCTTTTCGGGATAGGTTTGAGTAGGGATATAGGCGGAATATACGCTGAAGCTATTGAGTCAGCAAACAACTGTACCGCTATCAAAATAGCTGTGGATATACCTTCGGGGATAAACGCGGATACGGGGGCTGTTATGGGTGCGGCCTTCAAAGCTGATATTACTATTACTTTTCAAACAGCAAAGCGCGGGCATTTGCTTTTCCCGGGGAGAGAATATGCAGGCGAGTTAGTCATTTCGAAAATCGGTGAGGCTGTGAAGGGATATAGTTACGAATCCGACGAGTATTTGTTGGAAGAAGCGGACTTAACAAAACTGCTTCCCGAACGAAAAGCAAACTCACACAAGGGCAATTACGGCAAAGCGCTTTTGATTGCTGGCAGCAACGAATATGTAGGCGCGTGCGTTATGGCGGCAAAAGCCTGTTTGCGCGCCGGTGCCGGGCTGTTGAAGGTTGTAACTCCAAAAAAAGTCGCACAGGTGCTGTATAACAGCTTGCCGGAAGCTATTGTTTTTAGCGAGTTTGACGAATGGGACGGCGCATTATCACATTCAAAAGAACTTGAAAAGCTGCTCGATTGGGCAGACTGCATAGCGATAGGCAGCGGCATGGGCGAGAATGAGGAGATACCTTCAATTATCAAAATGGCGCTTCAAACTAATAAACCCATTATCATTGACGCTGACGGATTGAATGCGCTTGCAAAAAGCAAATTAACTCTGCATAAAAATACAATGCTTACACCCCACATTGGCGAGTTCAGCCGATTGACTAACAGACAAAAGGAAGATATATCAGCCGCTCCTGTAAATATGGCGCAAGATTTCGCGAAAGTGAAAGGCGTTGTGTTGTTGTTGAAGGGCGCAACCACGATAATAAGCGCGTATGGTGAAAGAACCTATTATGACATTTCGGGCAACGCGGGGCTGGCTACGGGAGGAAGCGGCGATGTGCTGACAGGCTTAATATTAGGCATGCTGGCACAGGGATTGCCCATAGAAAACGCGGCGTGCTGCGGCACTCTGCTGCTTGGCATTGGGGCTGACAGAGCCGCTAAGCATATTTCTTTGCGCGGAATACTGCCTACTGATGTGATCGAAGCTATATAGTCACTTTTCCTTATTCAAAATAAACGCCTTTATGTGAGAAAATTACATAAAAAGTATTGACAAAGCATATAATACTGACTAAAATATAATTAGCACTCAACGATGTAGAGTGCTAACAAAAATATATAAAGGAGTTGATATTATGGCATTAGTACCGTTCAGGCCACGCAGTGCTTTGAGCACATTTGACGATTTCAATAACTTCTTTGACAGCTTCTTCACAGACTTTTGGTCTGGTAGAAGGAACTACATCAAGCTTGATGTTTCCGAAGATGAGAAGGGCTACACAATCGAAGCCGAGGTGCCCGGAATCAACAAGGATGAAATAAATATCACCCTTGAGGAAGGGTTGCTCAGGATTTCGATTGAGAAGGAGGAGAATGTTGAAAACACTGCGAAGAACTACATTCACAAGGAAAGACGCTACACATCGGCAAGCAGAAGCCTTATGCTTCCCAATGCTGCTGCAGACGGTGTAAAGGCAAGGTTGGACAACGGAATATTGACAATCAATGTTCCTAAGGTAACTCCCGGTCCTGTCAATCGCATTGAGATTGAATAAGGCGAACGGCGGAAACCCCGCCGTTTTTTTGCGCTTATTTTGGGGTGCTATCAGTAAGCAAAAATGAATGGGCCTTGCAGAATTTTGCGATTGCTTTAATCGTGTGCTCGCCGCAAATGCCGTCAGGCACACCGCAGTAATAGCCCAAAGCATTTAGGGCAATTTGTAGGGCTTTTATATCATCACCACGCATTAGAGGAGTTTTTATTCTCAAAACGCTTGGCACTTCTATAATTTCTTCATACGAAAACAGCTTAGTCATTAGCCCGCGATACTCCCACTTGTACTCGCTTTCCCTTGTAATAACGCAGCCATACATCAAGCCCCTATTATGCAGAAACAAGGGTTTCCCGCTATGCTCAAAGCCGAAGACCCAGCCTATGTGCGCCTTTTTCGTGCTTGTGCCATTAAAGACCGCTTCTCCAATTACCCATGGCCTATTTATGTCATCGATTGCACCTTTTTGGGTGCAGTGCTTTACGAAAACGCCGTTTGCGGTTGTGCTTAAATCTAAAAATTTGCTGAGCAAGCCCACACAATCGCCGACCATTACCTGTCTTTCGACCCAGCCTTCTGTTGCTTTTTTATATTGCTCGCGTGAGTAGCTTATATGTTTTGAATAGTGGTTCTTCCAGCATTCTTCAAGCAATTCATGAGTGGCTATTTCACCTTTTGTGCCTTCTAAGCACTCCCATTCACCCTCAGAACCAATCCTCTCATATGGAATCGGGTATATTGCGTCAACAGGCGCGCTTGCCTTTTTCACGTGCGTAAGCGCAAAGCGTATGAATTCATGTATGTTTGCCATGTTTACCTCTCCAGCGCATTTATTTAAAATATATGTTGCTCATTTCAATATAGAATGAAGAGTTCACTGCTTGTGAATTATTGAGTGTATTCCAGCATAAATATTTCTAAATCATGTTGAGGAGCGGAAAATGGAAACTAATTTAAGCAATTTTTCAAGCTATGAGCCGCATAGAAGGGCTAAATATAATCACCGTAATTTGAGGAGAAGCCGCAAGAACAGCGGCGGACTTATGCCGATTAAAATTGGCTTATGTGTGGGAATATGCCTTGTTGTGGTAATGGTGAATGTGTTTCTTTCACCGCTTATGGCACGCGTAACGCAGATTGCCGAAGAGCCGAAAAGCACCGATGACGGCGTATTAGGCAGGCTGCGGTTTGTGGAGCTTCCCGGTATTATTGAGGTCTTTGCGGGAGGTGACAGGTTGACTCTCCCTGTGAATTATCAATCGGCTTCGCTTGACGCGACAAGCACCGAGCTTGAATTAAAGTGCGCACCATACGCGACTGTAACAACCTGTGCCGAGGGTGTTGTAAAAAGCATAGGTATAGACGATAGACTGGGAATGTATATAGTAATTCGCCATGACGGTGATATAGAGAGCTTATACTATGGGTTTAGCGCAATTACGGTTGAGGAAGGTCAACCCATTGAAAAGCTCGACACATTGGGCGTATTAGATGAAAATGGGCTGCTTGTTATGAAGATAAATCATTCGGGCGTGCCTAAGAACCCATGCGATTACTTTCCTGTTTCATCAGTAGCGAAAAAATAGTATGGAATTATTCACAATCGGAAGAATAAGCGTGCGATGCAGCATATTTTGCCTGCTGTTTATTCTAATTGCAGTAGCATTCAATTCATTGCTGACATTTTTTCTGATTACACTTGCGCTGACTTTGCACGAGGTATGCCATACATTTGTAGCTGTAAGGCTGGGAGTTGAAGTAAGCGCAATTGAGATTCAACCATTCGGCTTCGTAGCAAGGTTGAGAACAAAGAACATACCCTGCAGCGACGAGCTATACATATCCGCAGCAGGTCCTTTATTTAGCCTGCTATCCGGCTTATGCGCAGTTGCTATTATGCAGTTGACTTCATTTGAAAGCAAAGTATTATGGGACTTTGCATTGATTAGCATTTCTTTGGGTGTGATTAACCTTCTTCCTGCCCTACCCCTTGACGGCGGGCGAATGTTAGCCGCAATTATTGAGCGTGTTTCATCATATCGCACAGCATTGCTGATAACTGCGTGGATTGGGATAATAATTGCTGTAATTGCGATAATAGCCGGAGTATATATACTGCTTTTCTATTCGGTAAATGTAACGCTGCTTATTATGGGCTTGTTTTTGCTTTTTGCAGCTATTAAGGAGATTAAGCTATCACGAACAGCTAAGATTTCTGAAATGTTCAGAAGAAGTAATGCGTTAAAAAGCGGACACTCCTTGAGAATAAACCAGCTTGTGCTTCACAGGGGCGTATATGCTATAGACGCGCTGAAAATGCTAAACTCAAACAGCTATAATGTGTTTGTAGTATTAGATGACAGTATGCAGAAGCTAGGCGAATTCGGGGAAAATGAGCTGTTGCGCTCGTTAGCTTCTTTAGGAAATGAAATCACAGTCGGCGACATAGCAAAAAGGGCAAAAAACAGCGGCTGATTGCTCAGCCGCTGAAAACTCTCAGCAAGGAGTCTAATTATTATACATAGCCCTGAGCTATCATAGCTTCTGCAACCTTCTTAAAGCCTGCGATGTTTGCACCTGCAACGAGGTTGTAGCCAAGACCGTACTCTGCAGCTGCCTCAGCAGATGCCTTGTGTATATTCTTCATTATTGTAACCAGTCTCTGATCAACTTCTTCTTCGCTCCAAGAGAGTCTCAAAGAGTTCTGGCTCATCTCTAAGCCCGAAACTGCAACACCGCCAGCATTAACTGCCTTTGAAGGCGCAACAATCAAGCCCTTCTCCATCAAGAAATAGAGAGCTTCGTTTGTTGTGGGCATATTTGCAACTTCGATATAGTACTTAGCGCCGCTTGCAACTATCATCTTAGCGTCATCCATATTGACTTCGTTCTGATATGCGCAAGGCATATAGATATCAGCCTTCTGCTCCCAAGGCTTTTTGCCGGGGAAGAATTGAACGCCGGGGAACTTATCTGCATAGTCCTTAGCGCGGTTGCGGCCCGAATTGCGCATTTCACGCATATAGTCGTGCTTTTCTTTTGTTGAAATGCCTTCGGGGTCATAGCAATAACCGTCGGGACCTGCGAGAGTTACAACCTTAGCGCCCAGCTCTGTAGCCTTAACTGCAACGCCCCATGCTACATTGCCGAAACCGGACATAACGATTGTTTTGCCCTTTATTGTATCCTTCTCATGCTCTAATACTTCATTGAGGTAATATACAGCGCCAAAGCCTGTTGCTTCGGGACGAATCAAGCTGCCGCCGTATGACAAGCCCTTGCCTGTAAGAACGCCGTTCTCGTAATTGCCACGAATCCTCTTATACTGACCGAACATATAGCCAATTTCGCGTGCGCCTACGCCAATATCACCAGCAGGAACGTCGGTATTAGGACCGATATGACGATAGAGCTCAGTCATGAAAGCTTGGCAGAAACGCATGATTTCGCCGTCGCTCTTTCCTGTGGGGTCAAAATCTGAACCGCCCTTGCCGCCGCCCATGGGCAATGATGTCAAGCTGTTTTTGAATGTCTGCTCGAAAGCCAAGAACTTCATAACAGAAAGGTTTACATGGGGAGCAAAGCGCAAACCGCCCTTGTAGGGACCAATAGCACTATTAAACTGTACTCTGTAACCGCGATTTACTTGGGGTTTTCCGCTATCATCTGTCCAAGTTACACGAAACTCAACAACGCGCTCAGGTTCAACCATTCTCTCCAAAAGCGACATCTTCTGATATTCGGGATGCTTGTCAATGATAGGCTCTAAAGACCTAAGAACTTCTTCAACTGTTTGGATAAATTCTGGTTCGTGCGAGTCCTTCTTCCTAACTTTTTCAATGACCTCTTCGATGTAAGCGTTCATGGAAATACCTCCGAATATTTTTTTGCCAAAACTTTTTCCACACATCTTGGCACTATCGTTATCATAAAACAATAATAGTAAAAAGTCAACGAATAACAAGAGATATATTGAATATAATTAAGCGCATTTGCCTGCTTTATAATTCATAATTGATACTTTATAGACATACCTATTTGATAATGAATGAATTGAACGGTGATTCTATATGATGAACGCTTTTTGGGGGATAATTATTTTCGCGAGCCTGCTGTTTGGACTGATAGCTGGGCAGAAGGGCGAGCTTATCACCGCATTGATTACTGGTGCAAACGATGCGGTTATACTTGTTTTCAATCTTGCGGGCGCATACATGGTATGGATGGGGCTAATGGAGGTTGCTAACGATATGGGAGTTGTTAAAAAGCTATCAAACGCCGTTCAGCCGCTGCTAAAAAAGCTGTTCCCTAAATCAAAAAGCGCAGTTGCGCCTATTACGCTAAACCTTGCAGCTAACTTTTTCGGCTTAGGAAGTGCCGCTACGCCATTCGGAATAAAAGCTATGCAGGAGCTGCAAAAGTACAACCCCCACCCTGCAATCGCGACTACCGAAATGTGTATGTTTATTGCATTAAACGCGTCAGCATTGGAGCTTTTGCCTACTACTGTGCTTTCTATGCGCGCAGCCGCGGCTTCTAATAATGTGTATATAGTTGTTGTGCCTACATTTATTGCTTCTATCGCGGCATTTGCTACTGCTGTTTTGTGCTGTAAATTCTTTGAATCCTTAGAAAAAAGAAAAGGGAATTGCTGATTTGGAAGTAATTATACCCATACTGCTGCTTGTTATGTTCATAGCGGCGGCATATAAGAAAACAAGCGTGTATGATTCATTTGTACGCGGGGCGAAAAACGCACTTCCTGTGCTTGTTTCTATACTTCCATACTTGGCGGCTATGTTGGCTGCAATAAATATTTTCAGGGCATCGGGAGCGCTGCAAGGCTTCATAGACTTGTCATCACCTGTTATGGAGAGCATAGGAATACCAAAAGAGCTCACGCCGTTGGTAGTCTTACGCCCTTTTTCGGGAAGTGCCGCAATAGCTTTGTTAGACGATATATTCAAGACCTGCGGACCTGATTCATACCAAGGAGTATTGGCTTCCGTTATGTTAGGCTCAACGGAAACGATATTCTACACAGTAGCGCTATATTTCGGCTCAATAGGAATAAAGAAAACGCGATACAGCATACCTACAGCACTAATAAGCGGCATAGCGGGAATTGCGGCATCTATAATTGCAGTAAAGCTCATGTATGATTAAGACTTATCCTTAGTAACGCCAAGCTGAACAGCTGCGCCCTTAAACACAGGGAGCTTTTGAATGTTTCTTCTTTTTAGCTTCTGCACAAACTCCTCTTCACTCATAGGCATATCGAAATAATAGCCCTGCACAATATCACAGCCTGCACTACGCACCAACTCAAACTGCTCCTTAGTTTCAACGCCCTCAGCAATGGTTAACAGCTTGTGCTTCTTAGCATAGTAGAATACACATTCTAAAATAGTGTCTAACACCAATGATGATTTGTTGCTCTTCAATAAGCTCTTATCTATTTTAATAATATCGCATTGAACATCCTTCAACAAAGCTAATGTAGAAAGACCTGTGCCGAAATCGTCAATCGAAACCAAGAAGCCTGCCTCTCTTATGCTGTTCATGCAGGATACTATGCTGTCGTGATTGAATACGAATGCGGACTCGGTGAGCTCAATTTCCAACAGTCTGCGGGGAATATCATACTTTGCCGCAGTCGATATCAGGCGATATACGAATTCGGGCCCGAAGTTATGCACGCGCGAGAAGTTTACCGAGATGGGTACGCAGGGATTGCCCAAGTCAATTTGCTTGCGTAAAAACTCGCACACGGTTTCGAACATGAACCAATCAAGCTTGATAATCAGCTTGTTTCTCTCAAACAGGCTAATAAACCTTTCCGGCAATAACAGCTCGCCATTAGGTTTTTTCCAGCGCACCAACGCTTCTGCGCCTACAACCTTTTCAGTCTTACAGTCATATTTAGGCTGATAGTAGGCTATGAACTCCTTGTTCTGCAAAGCGTGCTCCATGCTGCTGCTCAGCCGTAATTCCTCCATCATTCTTTGGTGGATTTCATTGCTGTAAATAGCTATGTTGTTTTCGTAATTGCCTTTTATTGTACGCTTTGCTGTTCGCGCCTTATCAAGCATTGTGCTAATATCTTCGCTATAATCATCGATTTCATATAGACCGTAGCTCAATAGCAGGTTAAAGCCTTGAATCAAGTTCTTTAATTTCTTGTCAAGCGCTTTGATTGCCTTCATAGCCGCTTGCACATTATCGAAAGACAATAGCGCGACGAAATGATCGGATTCAGTATGTGCGCAAATATCATTTTCACCGCAAATATTGGATAAGTGGCTTGCTACCTTACGCAGCAAATCATCGCTTATTTCGCTGCCGAAGAAGCAATCTAAATTCTCGAAGCGGTTTATATCGAAATCGAGGACATATCTCTTCTTATTGTCATTCTTATTAGCAAGAAGCTCTGTCGCCTTATGCTTGAAGCCATAGTAATTGAGAATGCCCGTAAGCGAATCCTTATATTCCTTTACGGTAGTGACTTCAAACAGAGTTTTCTTGCGGGTGTTTTCATGTATGCTTTGCTTGATTTGGTACATAGTGTCCTCAGCTTTTTTCTGAAGCAAACGCATAAACATAGGGCTGATGTGAGTTACCTTTTCATCTATATAGCCGCACGCCGCAGAAAGCTTGAAGGTGCTTTGCTGATTGTATCGCTCTATCGCGTTTTCTAACTTTTGAAGCACATTTTCAGGCACTTCGTCAACGAAAATCAGCGCGAATTCATCTCCGCCAATTCTGAAGCACTCGCCTACTCCACCCGAAGCAGACTGCATACACATAGCAAGCGCGACAATGAGCCTGTCGCCGACTTCGTTGCCGTAATTGTCGTTAATAGCCTTTGTTCCGTTAATATCAGCAATTATAATTGCTATGCGGCTGAAAGAAATATTGCCGCTGCCCAACTCCATTAGCCTTTGGTCGTATGCCGCGCGGTTGCCTACGCCTGTCATAGCATCGGTATATGCCATACGCTTGTAGAGATTGAAGTGAACATGCTCGCTCGTGAGCTTCTGGTTCTTATTCCACGCTATGAATGACAAGAACACCAAGTATGCCGATAAGCTTGCACGGCATAACAGCGCATAGCCTTTTCCATATCTATAGCCTGCGCAAAGCAACGCAATGATCAAGAAGAAAAGTAAAGAGCCTGCAAAAACTACCTTTGCCTGTGGAGCCCGCTTAAAATTCCTGTAAAGAATGGACAAGAGAATCAGCACGGACACTGTCATTATTACTATAGTAATAGCAAGTGAATTCTCTAATCCCATTATTCCCGTTAGGTACAGGAATGATATTAGAAATACATTCAAAATATGCAGTATAGAAAGTAAATAGAAAGCCCTTGCTCCCCTTTGAGTTACGCCCTTCAAGAACAAAAAGTACGGTATGGGCATTACCATGAAGGTGTAGTATTTTATAAGCTCGATTAAGCGACCGTTTTTGAGCAATAGCTGCAGCAGCTGCGAATCTGCCAACATCCAAATAGCTGTAAGGAAAATATGGAATGACAGGTACAGAGTCGTCATGCTGCTTTCGCTGTCTAATCTGCGCTGAGATGTGAACATTATAAGCAATGCTATGCTGAATGCAAACAGCGCACCTACTATCGCGAAAGACGACGCCCTTTGCTGCAAAAACAGCGACAACGCCGAGCCGCTTGAGCCTATGCTTATGTCCGGAATCTTAACCTTGTTGTTTACGCCTACAAGCTGTACCGAAAGCGTTTTGCCTGCTGAGTTCGCAGGGATATGCACTACGCAGTAGTTATTGCCTATTATGTTCTGCGGGTCGGACAGATCTTCCATAGCATAATCAAAAATAACGTCGTCATTTATAGATACGCGAACAGCTTGAAGCTCACTTAAGAAAAACATTGTATTATATAAGTTCACTTCATTTGGCAGAGTTTTATATAAAGTAAATGACTTTTTGTTGATTACTCCTAACTGGTCTAAATGAGATACATGAACGGTTTTTGCTTCATCAAAATAGTACCATGATGCGCCAAAGTCCATGTAATCATCAAAATCGATAGCTGAATCAGATTTGCCGAAATTATAGCCTTTTAAGAAAAATAATACAACAACAGAAACTACTATTACTGCAACCAAAATTGCAAGCACTCGTAACGGCCTAAAGCCCTTGTTCGAAGTGTCTTGACTATTTGCAAAGTTAATATTGCTTTCAGCAATCATTGCTTTCCCCTATACTCTGCATGAAAGCAGTCGAGCGCATATTCAGAACCCATAAAGTAATTTTATCCTCTTTTTTGGCGAAAATCAATATATTTGCGATACAAACAATATGAACTTTGAAATAATATTTTGAACAATTTGAGAAATACGCAAGCTCTCATATAAATACTTGATGGCAAGTAAAATTTGCTTTCGAACAGGCAGCATCGAAGAAGCGAATAGCGGCTTATCAGCAAAACGCTCTGTTGACTTTATCCTTTAAATGCTTTATCATCAATTTTAGACAAAAAACCAACCATAATAGAGGTATTATGCCTAAGCCGAACGACAAAAAAACGGTTATATCATTGCTGATTCTTCTAAGCATTATCGGTTTTTGCATATATGCTATTTTTGCGCGAATGTTTTCTTTGAGTCCTGTGGTAACTCCAAGGGAAACCACTGTGCCAAACACTGGTCAAAACGATAAGCCCACCGTAAAGCAGTTAATAAACAACATAAAGCGAGTAAATGGAAGCCTGTTAAAGCCTAATTCTGAGGATAGCTATGCTTTGATAGTCTATAATAACGACTCCCACGGCGAAATGACTATCGCCATAGATAACGGCTGTGTTGAAATGATCGTGATAGAGTATCCTGCACCCATAAAACCGGAAGAACCCGATGATGCTTTTCCCATAAAGGTTGAGCTGTATAAAATGGATTTGAAAAAGTATTACGATTACTGCGACGAGATTTGTATTTCTGTTCAAACCGTATTCGACGGATATTTGAACGGACGTGCGATTTCAAATGCCGATGCACTGAAATTTGAATTAGCAATAAAAGACGCTATTGAGAACAAGTCAAGCGCAGCTTTGACTGCTGGCGGTATAAGCATAACGATAAAAAGCGGCGATACGCTTAGAATAATAATCGAATAAGCGTCACTTTGCGGGCGTAATCAGCTTAAACTTATTTTTGTTAAACTCTATTAAGCCTTCATCACGCATTTTGCATAGCTCGTTTGACATAGCACTCCTATCAACGGATAAATAATCCGCAAGCTCCTGCCTGTTGAATGGAATAGAAAAGCTGTTGCTCATTGCGATCTCCGCCTGCTGACTGAGGTATGAAAGCAGCTTTTGGCGTGTAGTGCGTTTTGAGCAATGCTGAATCTTCGTCAATAGCTCGTCCGCCTTTTTTGCAAGCACTGCAAGCAGGTTTTGAATCAGCTTTGTGTGGAACTTGCAAGCTGTTGTGCATACGGTTGTTACCTTTTGAACATTCATAAATAATACATAGGTCTTTTCAACCGCAACGACATTTACCTTCAGCTTCATAGCAGGGTTGCAGGCATATACCTCGCCAAATAGCTGAGGAGCGGTTACTGAGCTCAGAATGTTTCTGTTACCTAAATAGTCCTCTTCGATTATGTGAACATTTCCGCTCAACACCATGCCTAAGCTGCTCATAGTATCGCCTACATAAAATATGAAGTCGCCCTTATCATATGAAACTATTTTAGCGTTAAGGCAGTTAAGCATCATAAGTATATCGTCTTCCGCCATTCCATGAAAAAGCGGCGAGTTTTTTATTATGGGCAAATATTTTTCCATAAAAACCTCCAAATTTTTTATATTCCGTTTGAAAAACAACGGAATTGTTATTTATATTATGCTACACTTTCAGTGTAAAGTCAACAGCACTAAATGTTATTGAGAATATATAGCATATATGATATGCTAAAATATAGAATGAAAGGAAATACAAAAATGATACGCAAAATCATCAAAATTGACGAAGAAAAGTGTAACGGTTGCGGCGCCTGCGTTACCGCCTGCCACGAGGGAGCAATAGGCATGGTAAACGGCAAGGCTAAGCTATTGCGCGATGACTACTGCGACGGTTTGGGCAACTGCCTGCCCGCCTGCCCCACAGGTGCAATATCTTTCGAAGAAAGAGAAGCCGCAGCATATGACGAAGCCGCAGTTCAAGCGAATATGCAAGCGAAGCAGCACAGCGGGCAGAGCACCGAAAACAAGCTGCCTTGCGGCTGCCCCGGCACTCATAGCAAGGTATTAGAACGCAAAGCGCATGAAAGCACAGAAGCAGTTAATGTGAATGTCGAGAGCAAATTAGCGCAATGGCCTGTTCAGATAAAGTTAGTTCCTGTGAACGCGCCATACTTCAAAAATGCCAAGCTGCTTATAGCGGCTGACTGCACAGCATACGCATATGGCAACTTCCACAACGAGTTTATGAAGGGTCATGTTACGATTATTGGCTGTCCTAAGCTTGATATGGTGGACTATACCGAAAAGCTCACCGAGATAATTAAGCACAACGACATTAAGAGTGTTACAGTAGTGCGAATGGAAGTGCCTTGCTGCGGCGGTATCGAAAACGCTGTAAAGGCTGCATTGCAGAACAGCGGCAAGTTCATACCCTGGCAGGTTGTAACAGTAAGCACCGACGGAAGAATACTCGACTAATGCTTCAAAGCCTGATGGCTTAAATAAAAATTTAAGGAGGAATTATGGAAACTAATATGTTTTGCTATCAATGCGAACAGACAGCAGGTTCGAAAGCCTGCATGGGAAGAGCGGGGGTATGCGGAAAGCAGTCAAGCACTGCTAACCTGCAAGACGAGCTCACAGGGGCAATGATTAACTTAGCAAGGCTTGCTAAGGACAAGAATCCCGACCATAACACAGATAGGCTGATATTATCAGGGCTGTTTACGACTATAACAAATGTAAACTTCAATGACGAAACCGTAAAGCAGCTTATAAACGAAGTACACGCAGAAGCGCGCAAATACGGCTGCGAATGCAAGGGCGACGATTGTGAATACGATTACAATATGCAGGATTTATGGAATGACAATGAGGACATTCGCTCGTTGAAGTCGCTGATACTGTTCGGCTTGCGCGGAATGGCCGCATACGCATATCACGCAATGGTCGCAGGATATACTGACGAGGTTGTAAACAGCTTCTTCTATGAAGGGCTTGCAGCAATTGGCTATGAGAGCAATGCTGATAAGCTGTTACCCTTAGTTCTGAAAACAGGCGAAGTGAACCTGCGCTGCATGGAGCTTCTTGACAAAGCGAATACAGAAACATTCGGCACGCCTGAGCCCGCAACAGTATCGTTGACAGTAGAAAAGGGACCTTTCATTGTAGTATCAGGACACGACTTGGTTGACCTGAAGCTTTTATTAGAGCAGACAAAGGATAAGGGAATCAATATATATACACATGGCGAAATGCTGCCCGCGCATGGCTATCCGAAATTAAGGCAGTATCCGCACCTAAAAGGCAATTTCGGCACAGCATGGCAGAATCAGCAAAAGGAGTTCGACAACATTCCCGGCGCTATACTCTTTACAACCAACTGCTTAATGCCCGTTAAGCCCTCATACGCAGACAGAGTTTTCACAACCGAGGTTGTATCGTATCCCGGCTTGGTTCACATAGGCGAGGATAAGGACTTCACGCCGGTTATCAACAAGGCGCTTGAGCTTGGCGGATACGACAAGGACATGGAGTTTACAGGCATAAACGGAGGCAATACCGTTATGACTGGCTTTGCGCACGGAACTGTGCTTTCGGTTGCTGATAAGGTTATAGATGCTGTGAAGCAGGGCGCAATTAAGCACTTCTTCTTGGTTGGCGGATGCGACGGCGCAAAGCCCGGAAGAAACTACTACACAGATTTTGTGAAGAAAACGCCCAAGGATACAGTGGTTCTAACGCTTGCTTGCGGCAAATACCGCTTCAATGATTTAGACATAGGCACAATAGGCGGTCTGCCGCGAATAATGGATATGGGTCAATGCAACGACGCGTATTCGGCAATTCGTGTAGCGGTTGCGTTAGCAGAAGCATTTGGCTGTGGTGTAAACGATCTGCCCTTGACATTAGTGCTTTCATGGTATGAGCAAAAGGCGGTTTGCATACTGCTTACGCTGCTGTATCTTGGACTGAAAAACATATACTTAGGTCCAACACTGCCCGCGTTTGTATCACCTAACATATTGAAGTTCTTAGTTGAGAACTACAATATTACGCCCATAAGCACTCCCGATGAGGATTTAGCAAAGATTTTAGGTAAGTAACACATATCTAACTAATATAAGCCGCTTTCATGAGAGAGCGGCTTTTTTATTGCTTGAAAAAATGCCAAATGTGGGTTATGAGATAATATTACATGCCAAACGCACACTTTCGCATATAGCAGCTTGCAATACAGATTGCGAAGTTATAAGCAAACACAAAGCCGCCCGATTCAGAGCGGCTTATGTATAGAGCAAATACTTGATAGCTTCAGCTTACATGTTTCAGAATAGCTGTGGCGTCGCCCGTGTTGATTACGCTGTCCTCATTGAAGTCTGCGACTGCTAACTGGCTATCATTCAAGGTAACAAGACCAGCGACATGGCGCAATACTAACACAGCGTCGCCCGCGTCAATCCTTCCGTCCTTGTTGATATCGCCTAACTCGGGAGACAGCACTTCATACATCGCAGTAATTACAGTATCTGACACTATGGGCGTTTTGTCGTAATCCCAGCCCACAAACTTGTATCCATCGTGCTCCGGCGGAAACGGGAAGTTCTTAATAATAGTTCCATGCGCTACTTCGGTTGTTTTAAGGATTTTTCCGTCAACCCCGTCAACGAACTTAACCTCGTATGTAACATACCTAAACTTAGCATATACATCGATATTCCTTGGCGGCATTGTCTGCGGCAGGCCTTCCCACTCTAAGAACACTTGCCCCTCATAAGGCGATTCGGGGTCCTCGGGCGGTACTATTGCTTCACCGACCGCATAGTCCTGCGTGGTGTATAACTCTTCACCAACATAGTATGATACTGTGAAATACGGGCTTTCATCATTGTAGTATATAGCAAAATCGTCAACCATGATTATGTATTGGTCTGTAGATTCATAGTGACGCAATGCGATATGCACTTTTTCGCCCGCATACTCGGTTAGGTTTATTACGCGCTCGCTCCATTCGGGGTCAAATATTTTCTCGGAGAATAAGAGCTCATAGGTTGTATAGTCTGTGCCTGTACCGATATATATGGCGTATTTCTCCTTATAATAGCTCTTATCAGGCGCGCCGACAAAGTATGTCAACACTACCGACATGGCGTCTTGGGGTATCTCTATTTCGGGAGATATAAGCCAGTTGTCTGGCGTTAACGCGCCTACATCATTTATATAAGATGATGAGTAGGCAACGCCCTTGCCATGATATGCTGTCAGGTCTGTTGTCTGATCCCAGCCATAGCCGTCACCATCTGCATCAACGAATGTCCAGCCAGTCGGAAACTTCTCAAAGCTCTCGCCGAACAACAGCTTACCATATGGAGAGGAGGTGTCGGGCAGCTTATACAGCCTTATTGTATCAAGCTTTAGGAAGAAACCGTCTGTGCAGTCATAGTGCCGCCATGCAAAGCGAACTGTCTTGCCTGCATAGTCGGCTAAATCTACGCTGTACTTGGTGTATTCCTTGCTTGTGAAGGGCTTTTCTGTAATAACAGACTTAAAGTCTTTATAATTCTGACCATCTAAGCCAATATAGAACCCGAACGCTTCGTCAGAATCAAGCGTTGACATATAGAACTCTAATGTATATTCACCGCCATCGTCCTCAAGCTTTATGGGCTTGCTTATCAGCCAGTTATCCGGCGTCAAGGGCTTTTGAGCTGCATTATCGTATGAGGCTGAGCCTGCCCAATATTGACCCTTATGCGCTTCGTGCGGAGTGCTGTAAACGCCCCATTCAAAGCCGTCGCCATCAGCGTCTACTGTATCCCAATAATCGTATGTGCTTTCATTTTCCCATGTTTCTTCCCATACGATTTCTCTATCGTCGGGCGCTTCATAGAAGGGGTTGCCGTCAATTTTTGTTACTACATTCTTGTCTAAATCGACCTTGTAGCCCTGACCATTGCCTGCGTAATCGGCACAGAACACATATACAACGCCGCTGTAGCCTGTAACGCTTGTTACCTTGTTGCGCTGTTGCTCGAATACGCCCATTGCCGCGTTCTCGGAGTACAGGTTCTTAAACTCGTTATCCGAATATACGCCTATATAGGCGACATAGTGCGAATCCTGAACATTTATAGTCTTATTGCTGCCTATTGTGAGAACAGGCGCCACAGTATCGTATGTAACAGGTATTACCCACCTGCCCGACTCGTTGTTTTCGGGCTTGTAGTCCTCATGGTCTAACCATGTTTCTAATACTAAGTTTACGGTTTCGCCCTCGCTCATGCCCGCGGGGTTGAATTCGAATGAGAAATCGCAGTATGTATAGCCTGACAGGGTTACGAAGTCCTTGCGCCATGTGCGCTCGTTGGATTCGTACAATATATCGGTATGGTCTGAGTACTCAGCTTTCATATAAACCATTCTTGCGTTTCTCAGCAATGTGAAGGCGATATAGTCTATATAGTCCTGAATACCGTCGTCATTAGGTGAGAATGCGCCCCAATCGGGATTGAACTCAACACCCTCCATGCTTTCTACATAGGGGTTCAAGCCTACCGCAACACCTCTGCCCTTGTCGCTGCCTATGTAGTTGTAATCTATGCCTGTACCGCTGTTCCAGTTAAATTCGCCTGTGGCGGCCTGCCAGTAGTATCCGCGGTCTAACATTGAAGCGTAATCCCAATCGCCTACAAAGCCTAAAAATGGGATAGACAATTCCGCGTCCAAGGTACCGTCGGAATACTTCTCGGGAACGAACTTCACAAAGCCTTCAAGATATGAGCCTGATGGGAAGTTCTTTGCGTAGAAGTCAAGCAGTGCATTTTTAGCAGCCATTTTTATCTCGATTGTCTTGCTCTTGCCTGCTTCGACTGTTACTTTTTCGGGAGCTGTTATATCGCAATCGGCCGTAACATCAATCGATTCGTTATTGGTTGCGATTATGTCTTTTCCGTCGTGCTCGCCTATTACTACGGGCTTATCAGCAAGCGCTAATACATCAATATTGTATGTGATAGCCTCATCGCCGAAATTGTTTATAATTACCTTGAAAGTCCATTCGCCCTTGTCGTTCTCGCCAAGCTCAAGCTTAGGACGGTCAACGCCCTCTACCGACAGATACGCATTCGTAACAGTTGCGCCTGCAAGGTTTAATAGACCTGCGCCCTGCTCGCGCACATTTTCATTATCCAATATTGTAGCTGTGCTCATTAAGATTGCGTTAACAACCTTTGCACGCTCGCTCGGTGTAAGTCCGGGCAGCTTATCCATTACATACTTGTTTACTATAGCCATAGCCGCCGCGACATGAGGCGACGACATTGAAGTGCCGTCCCATGTTTCATACGCGCTGTTGCCTTGGAAGCCCACTGCTGAGGTGATTGAACCGCCGGGAGCTGTGATTTCGGGCTTAATTAGCAAGTCTGCGGTTGTTCCTCTGCTTGAGAATGAGGATATGACATTCGCATTTGTCATATCCATAAACAGCTTGCTCTCAACTGTCAGCTTGCCATAGCCGTTTGCATCAGCCTTCTCTACCATTTTCTGACCCCATTGCTGCAATATAGACACAACAGGAACGGTAGATTCAACCGACATCAGCAGTATTCCATCAACATTGTTATAGATAATTACCGCTACAGCACCCGCATCAACAGCATTCTTGGCCTTTTCGGTGAATGTGATCTCGCCGCGCTCTATAAGCGCAATTTTGCCGGACAGATCCTTGCCATCAAAATCTGCCTTTTTGCCTAATCCACAGAAAACATAGTCGTAATCGCCGCTTAACCTTGAAAAATCCTTATCTGTGCCCTCGAACGGGTCTGTATAGCCGAATTGCATATCGCCGCAAATAATCGAAGCTGCGGAAAGCATAGCGTTATCCGACGACGCGACGCTCAAGGGCAGCGAATATGTTGAGGGAGAACCTACTGTGCCGTAATCGGGGTTAGATGAAAGCTGATAGCCTTCCCACGCGTTGCCGTCGGCTGTGGTTCCCTCATTGCCTGCGGAGGCCGATACATTGATACCGGCGTTTACAAGCGTTTCGAACACCTTGTCGAAAGAATCGTTAAAGTATTTTGAGAAGCCTGCGCCTGAGCCTAAGCTCATATTTATTGAATCTATGCCCAAGTAGGCGCAATCCTCCAACGCCGCCATTACCTTTTCCCACGCTGTGCCGCCCTCTGCGGAGAACACCTGCATTACAACAAGCTGCGCGTCATAGGCAACGCCCTTGAAGTCCTTGCCGTTATTGCCTGCCGCTATAGCCGCAACATGCGTTCCATGATCGCTTGCAGTATGCTTGGGGTCGTAATTCTCGAACTGATAATCCCAGCCGAAAGGTATTTTGTCGCTTTTATACAGCTTATCAACCTCTTTGCCGGCGTGCATGAACTCGCCGTATTGATTCATAATCTGCTGCAGCTTATCCTTTGTTAACTTCAATGTAGAAGAATCGGGCATTACGGAAAACGCTTCGTGCGTGAGCAATATGCCTGTATCCAATATCGCTATTGCCGTACCCTCGCCCGTGTAGCCTAAGTCCCATGCCGATAATGCGTTAACCAATGAAGTGCTCGCCGTCATTTTCGGTTCCGGAGCTTCGTATGTAGGCGCACGGAAAGCCCTCATTCCATTGATTGAGTTTATTTGGGGAATGAGCTTGGCTTCACCCTTGAAAACAAAACCGTTGAAAAGAAGCGAATAATTATAGATCGGATTTACTTTTGCGCCTAACTTTTTCTCTAATGATTTTTGCGCTGTTACCTGTTTTTTAAGCAGTTCCCTTTGATATGAAGCATTAGTGGTTTTCAGCTTGCCCGAAGCCTTCAATGCAGGCTCGTCAGACAGCAATTCAACCACTATTGATACTATTTCATTATCTTCTGCCCCACCCTTGCTGTCGCTCAACAGCTCTTGCTTATGTATGCCCGCTTGGATACCATTGCTTATCAATACCTTCGCCGCAAATACGGTTGCGTATAAGCTCGAAAGCATAATCAGCATGGCTAATACATAAGCTAATATGCCTTGAACATGTTTTTTCATAACATTAACCCCCTTTGTATTACACGAAAAATCTCCCCCAAAAATTGAGAGTAAACGCAAGATTATTATATCATTACGGTTATATTATATCAACTTGTATTAAAATAATAAAAGTGTAAATTTGTTCACTTTACATCTATGTATATTTTCTATATAATAATTTAGAGCATATAATTTGGAGGGATATAGTAATGAGAAAGCACTTTGCGCGCGTTATGGGCTTTATTCTTGCGGGGATTATGCTTATTGCCGCTTTGTTCACTTTTATTTGGGTTGTAATACTCCCGAATGTATAAGATTTGAGTACTGAATCTGCAAAAAATATGGGGTAGTCGCTACCCCATTTTGATTTTTATGCATCTCATTGCGTTTTCTATTATCAGCAATTGCGAAAAAAGGGGTATTGCTACCCCATTCTTATTACTTGCGTTCCTTTATAATGCCGCTTCTGTAGCCCATAAGCAAGTCGCTCAGCACATCTATTTGCGCTTTCAGCTCTCTGCCTATGTCGGTATCGGCAATCATTATGCGCTTGTGCGCTTTTTGCTCGATTACGCAGGTTGAAAATATTTCGCTGTCCAACATCTCGTCATCATTCGTCGCTGTGTACGGCTCATGCGATACTATTCTCAATGCCATTGATGTAAAGAACATTGTGTAGCCGGCAATACCCGTTGTTTTTTGATACGCCTTACAGAAGCCGCCGTCAATAATAATAAGCCTTCCGTTTGCGTGACAGGGGTTTTCGTCTGCCTTGGCTTTTACGGGTATGTGTCCGTTAACTATATGCGAGAAGCCCTTTTCATCTATGCCGAACTCCTTTAATATGCCCTCTACAAATTCTTCAGAGTCGTAATGCTTATAATATGCGTTCTTAGGCTCTTTCCATGTCGATTCATCAGTAAGCAGCGCACGCTCAAATGTCTTTATGCAGTCCTTGCCGAATATCGGTGAATGTCTGCCGCACCACAGGAACCACAAAAAGTCCCTGCCGTAATCACGCGCGTATGAGCCTTCGGGGGCATAGAAGCCAAGCCTTGCAACCTTGTCGCAATAATCAAGCAATGCTTTGCCGGAGTATTTTTGCCCCTCGAATTCAAATTCCATTCGTGAACCGTCGGGGTTTGTAGGTATGCAGCAATGGAAAAGCAGGTTATTGTTGCAGACCTTGTAAACCGAACCGACATAGTATAAAAAGTCTATATGCTGTTGGAGCTTGTAGCTGCCCATGAACTCCTTGCGCAGCTCTTCCATCAGCTCTTCTTCATCGGGAGTCAGCTTTGAGGGGTCATTCCTGTCTATTGTCGGGAAATCCTTATCTCTCAGCTCGTATTTCTTGCCGTCTAAAATATAGGTCATATCGTCATAATCGATATTCTCCAGCACAGCCCTGTCGGACATCTGGAATTCGGGATTGCGCTTTACAAGCTGACCCTCAAGCTTATACATTATTACGGATATTGCCTTGTGCATCTTGGCATACAGCCCCTCGTCTCTCGCCTGATAGCCATGCTTGGGCTTTACGCGCGGCTCGAATACTTCGGAATACTCGTATGTTTCGGAAGCGAATATTGCCAAAGGAAGCAGGCTTATACCGTATGCGTTTTCAAGCATATACAGCATATCGTATTGCAGGCAGTTCTTAACCGCAACAGCTATACAAGCCAATGATCCTGCCGCTGCGCCCATCCAGAGCACATCGTGATTGCCCCATTGGATATCTACGGAATGGTGCGTCATCAGCTTATCCATAATTACATCGGCACGCGGTCCTCTGTCGTAAATATCGCCTACAATGTGCAGCCTGTCGACTGCCATGCGCTTAATCAAATCCGCCATTTCTATAATAAACGCTTCTGCGCGGTCTAACTCGATTATGGACAGTATTATGTTTTCATAATAATTCACGCGGTCGGAATCAACATAGGCTGTGTGCAAAAGCTCGTCGATAATATATGCAAAGTCTTTCGGAAGCGCCTTTCTGACCTTAGAACGCGAATACTTATGCGTAACTGCATGGCATACGCTTACAAGCCTTGTGAGCATTTCGGCGTACCATTCGTTAATATTCGGCTGTTTATCCCTTACCCTTGCCAAGTACTGCTCGGGATAGTATATAAGCGTAGCAAGCTCACGCTTTTCAGCATGCGTCAGCCTGTTGCCGAAAACCATCTCGATTTTATCACGAATAACGCCTGAGCATGAGTTCATAATATGCAAAAAAGCCCTGTGCTCGCCATGCAGGTCACTCATAAACTGCTCGGTACCCTTGGGGAGATTGCATATCGCGCGTAGGTTCGTGATCTCTGTTGTTACTGACTGAATTGTCGGAAATGTCTTTGACAGCAGCTTCAGTTCTTTGATATTCATATCAATTCCCTCCACCCACCATTATTATTTTCTCTATACATTATAAGCCATATATTCTAATATATCAATTGATTATTAGTATATAATTATTTTTATACTAAACACAGATAAAACTCTACCTATTGCATAAAATTTGTGATATTATTTAATAAAAGTTTATTAACAGGGAGCATACATGAAAAGGAAGAAGATAGTCGCTATGCTGCTTGCAGGCGGGCAAGGAAGCCGTTTAGGCGTTTTAACCTCAGAAACAGCAAAGCCGGCAGTACCCTTTGGCGGCAAGTACAGAATAATAGATTTTCCACTGTCAAACTGCTCTAACTCCGGAATCGATACCGTAGGGGTTATGACACAGTATGAGCCGCTTGCTCTGAATTCATACTTAGGCAATGGTCAGCCTTGGGATTTTGACAGGATAAATGGCGGTGTTTTCGTTCTCCCACCGTATGTCAGCGGCGACCACGCAAAATGGTATTCGGGAAC
The DNA here is from genome assembly GCA_012838425.1 of Clostridiales bacterium. Classification (GTDB taxonomy): domain Bacteria; phylum Bacillota; class Clostridia; order Christensenellales; family CAG-138; genus DUPG01. Next base: position 88,066 of record DUPG01000021.1, read on the forward strand.
AGCAAACGCAGTGTATCAGAACATAAAATTCTTAGAACAGTACAACCCGGAGTATGTGCTTATACTCTCCGCTGACCATATATACAAGATGGACTATTCATTGATGCTGAAATACCACATCGAAAAGCAGGCAGACGCGACAGTCGCGGTTATTCGCGTTAGCTTAGACGAAGCGAGCAGATTCGGAATAATGAACACAGACAAAGCAGGCAAAATAATTGAATTTGAGGAGAAGCCAAAGAACCCGAAGAGCGACTTGGCATCTATGGGAGTGTATATATTCAACTACGACAAGCTAAAGACCTTTCTTAATATTGACGCGGAGGATAAGGATTCAGAAAACGATTTCGGAAAGAATGTTATTCCTTTAATGCTGAAACATGATTGCAAAATGTTCGCATATAGCTTCGAAGGCTATTGGAGAGATGTTGGCACCATTCAAAGCCTGTATGAAGCGAACATGGACTTGTTGGCGACTCCGCCGAAACTGCAATTAAACGACAGCACATGGCGCATTTACAGCCGAAACCCCATACTTCCGCCGCATTACGCAAGCAGTGAGGCAACTATCACACATTCTCTCATAACAGAGGGCTGCGAGGTGTACGGGACTGTAAAAAACAGCGTATTATTTGCGGGCGTTACGGTTGAAAGGGGCGCGGTGATTGAGGATTCTATACTTATGCCCTACTCTAAAATAGGCGCTAATACCCATATCAAGAAGGCAATAATCGGCGAAAGCGCAACAGTAGGCAATAACTGCACCATAGGGGTGGTTGACGGCGGGCGTACCTTCAATGTGTTGACCAAGGATATTACTTTAATCGCAAACGATTTTGAAGTGCGCGATAACTCAAATATTCCAAAGGGAATAGTAGTGCGCGGAACGGAGGACATAGCATGAGCAAGGATTTATTCGGGCTAATCTATACGGGCGAATCAAATACACAGCTCAGGGAGCTTACGCTGTCGCGCTCTATAGCTGCTGTTCCGTTCGGCGGCAGGTACAGGTGCATTGACTTCATACTGTCCTCTATGGTGAACTCGGGTATTCACAATGTGGGGCTAATCACGCAGAAGAATTATCATTCGCTTATTGACCACTTGGGCAGCGGGAAGGAATGGGATCTGAACAGAAAGCGCGACGGGCTGTTTATACTCCCTCCATTCGTAACTAAGGACAATGCAGGCATATATAAGGGCACCGCGCACGCTATACACTCTTGCTTGGGGTATATAAAGAGAAGCTCACAGCGGTATGTGCTGTTAACGGGCAGTCATACTATTTACAACACAGTATTTGACGATATGCTTTTACAGCATAAGAGTACAGGGGCGGATATAACTATTATGTATAACATTGAGCCTGATATATCTGACTCTCCATATGAGGATTTAAGGTTAAAAACTGACGCAAGCGAGAGGATATGCGACCTTGCCATCAACCCGCAAAGCAATGTTAGCGAAAAGCGCTCATGCGACGCGTTTATTATGGAAAAGAACCTGCTTATTGACTTGATTGTTGACGCAAACGCGCACGCATTGTATGACTTCATACGAGATATACTAATCAAAAAAGCGCCTACGCTAAAGCTATATGGATACCGATATAATGGCTATGTCGCAAGGCTGGATTCTATAAACGATTATTTTGCGCACAGCTTGGCAATACTTAGCCCCGAGGTTCGAAACGATTTATTCAACAGCGCGCACCCGATTTACACAAAGGTAAAGGACGAGGCCTCCGCAAGATATGGCGAATATGCTTCTGTTAAAAATTCAATGATAGCTGACGGCTGCGAGATTGACGGCGTGGTTGAGAACAGCATATTATTCAGAGGAGTAAAGGTGAAGAAGGGCGCAGTTATTAAAAACAGTATAATTATGCAGGCTTCAGAGGTGCACGAGAATTCGCGCGTGGAATATGCAATATTGGATAAGGGAGTAATAATAAAGAGCGACAGAGCGTTGAGGGGCTATGAGAACTTCCCCATAGTATTAAGGAAAAGCAGTATTGTGTGATGAATAAAGCAAATAACAGGAAGCTGAAAATTTTGTTTGTTACCAGTGAAGCCGCGCCATTTATTAAAACAGGCGGACTTGCGGATGTTTGCGGTTCGCTGCCATTTGCCTTGCAAAAGCTCAATGCAGATGTAAAGGTGATACTTCCCAAATACTTTGGCATTGAGCAGCAATATAAGGAGCAGATGAAGCACCTGTGCGACTTTTATATTGACTTGGGCTGGCGCAGGCAGTATTGCGGAATTGAATCTATTAAGCTGAACGGTATAGAATTCCTTTTTGCAGATAACGAATACTATTTTGCGAAAAATTATGTTTACAGCAGCAATCCATATGAGGACGGCGAGCGGTTTTCTTACTTCAATAAAGCAGTATTGGAAGCGTTGAAGCATTTGAGATATACTCCGCATATCATTCACTGCAACGACTGGCAATCGGGAATGCTTCCCTTTCTGATTAAGACGCAGTATTCAGGTGATAAGCTCTACAAAAATATAAAGACTGTGCTCACCATACACAATCTGAGGTATCAGGGGCAATTCTCATGGGAGCAGATTTCCGATTTGCTGTCTATTGACAAGCAATACTTTATACCCGAGCAGCTGGAGTTCTACGGCGGAGTGAATTTCTTAAAAGCAGGAATACTATTTGCTGACAGGGTAACAACCGTTTCGCCTACATACGCGTTGGAGATTACAACACCCTTCTTCGGCGAAAGGCTTGACGGAGTACTGCGCTCAATAGAACCAAGAGCAATGGGCATATTGAATGGCATAGACACCGGGCTGTATAATCCCGAAACCGACCCGTATTTAGCGTGCAATTATTCGCAAAACGACTTGTCCGGCAAAGCAAAATGCAAGGAAGCTGTGCAGGAAGCAATGTGGCTTAACAAGCGCGGCGATATTCCCTTAATAGCGATGATAACGCGCTTTGCAGACCATAAGGGCTTAGACTTGGTCGAAGCGGTTATTGAGGATATTTTAAGATTAGATGTGCAGATTGCGGTTTTAGGAAATGAGGACGGCAGGTATTCAAATATGTTCCGCAGCGTTGCAGAAAAATACGGCGGCAGGGTTAGCATAAAAACCGGACAGAATGACACACTTGCGCGTCAATTATACGCAGGTGCCGATATGTTCCTAATGCCCTCAATGTTCGAGCCATGCGGTATTGCGCAGATGCTGGCTATGCGCTATGGCACTGTTCCCATTGTACGCGAAACGGGTGGACTGTCTGACAGCGTCATCCCCTACAACAGATACACGAATGAGGGAATAGGCTTTTCATTTGCAAACTACAATGCGCACGAAATGCTTTACACTATCGAGAATGCGATTGGGCTTTATTATGATAAATTGGTTTGGAATGGGCTTGTAAAGCGAGCTATGCAGGCGGATTTCAGCTGGAATGCTTCGGCGGAAAAGTATTTGGGGCTGTATAAAGAGTTAGTGAGCAAGTAAGTCTGTTCAATGCAAATAAAGAATATAGCTGTCGAAACAGCACATCACACCTTCAAGCAATATATTTTTAATTAGATAATGACAAAAAGACTCTTTTATGCTATAATACATAAGCACTTAATGCTGCCAATGTGGCTCAGAGGTAGAGCAGCGCACTCGTAATGCGCAGGTCTGGGGTTCGAATCCCCACATTGGCTCCATACATATCGAGGTGTAGCGCAGTTTGGTAGCGCGTTTGGTTCGGGACCAAAAGGTCGCAGGTTCAAATCCTGTCACCTCGACCA
>DUPG01000022.1 GCA_012838425.1 Clostridiales bacterium
GGCGATGTGAATACCGATGAAGTGCTGAACACAGGCGATGCGGTAATGATATTAAAGTATATAGCGAATACTGAAAGCCTCGACAACGTACAATTGAGAATTGGAGATTTCAACCAAGATGGGATAGTCAACACAGGCGATGCAACGGCAATATTGCTAAGCATAGTAAGCTAAAACTAATGAAAATAAAAAACCGCTCTCGAACGGGAGGCGTTTTTATTTAGTAGAAGTTAAGTAAATAAAAAAGGGGGCGTTCGCCCCCTTAATCGTTTAGCTTATTGGTTGCCGCCTAAGTATTCGCGTGCTTCAGCAATTGTGTAGCTGTAGCTGCATGAACCGAATCCAATCAGGTTGCCAGCCGCATCGTAAGCATATACGTTAATATAAACCGGATATGTCTTGTTCGGGTCGCTGATTTGGGCTGAATCCAACAAGCCATGGTAGTTGTCAAGGTTCGAATAGTAGAATGACTTGCCATCAAATGTATGTACCAGGTTGTTGGGATCATACTTGAAGCCTGCAGGCGCATATACGCCTTCATAAGCTGCAGGTGTGCCTAAGCGAGCGTTAAACTTCGGCATATTCGGTTCTGCAAAATACAGCTTCTTGAACTCTGTTGTCAGGTTGCCGCTTGCGGGAGCGTCATATGTTCTTGTGAAGTAGTGGTGGAAGCCGCCGCTCCACCTGTCTTTTTGTCCGGTTGCGTCTGAGAAGTTAAACATCTGTGTCGCATAAGAAACCTTTACAGTGTATTTTGCAGCGCCTGCCTGCGCGGGAATCACTAAGCTGTCGCCATAGTTCTGAGGTGCAGGAAGTGTGAATGATGTAATCTTAGCAACAGTACCAGTGTTTGTAATATTGTTGTTTAATGTTGTTGTTCCGTAGTGGAATACACCAGCAGCCGTCGTGCCGAAAATATTACCGAAGTTCCTATTTGTGCCTATAAATGTGAAGCGTGTTTTGTATTGGTCGTTGCCGCCCATTCCAATAAAGGCTGAAGCATTATTAGCAATTATGGTACCATAGTTTGCGCAGTTGTCGAATGTGGTCATTTGCGCAGCGTTGCCCATGAAGTTAGCACCGAATGCTGCTGCGTATGATGCAGAGCCTGAAATGTTTACATAGCTGTCGCAGTCCTTATATGTTAATCTGTCGGCCGCGATACCCTTGTTGGGGGTCCACAGAACATAGCCAACGCCCCAAACTGAAGCTTCGATGTTTCCGAAAGTATCAACATTTATGATGTCAACTGTTCCTTCGATTTCCCAAATGAAACCAACATAGGAACCCTTGGCTGCATAATGAACGTTGAAGTTTTCAAATTTTGAATCTTTGACATCATCGAACAGAACTGTATCGCCATTGAAGTTGCCTATGCCACGAATTGTGGGATACTGGTTGCTGTTGGGGAGTTTCTTGCCTGTAAGCGTTAATGAAACATAAACACTTAGGGTGTCAGCATTATCTATGGTTTTGCCTGTAAAGTCTATGTTGTTGATAAGCTGGAAGTGCAAGCCGGCTAAGGGGTTCTCAGCCAATACCTTATATATCTTGTTGAACTGTGCAGCAGTACCGATTAAGTACGGTTCAGCCTCTGTGCCGTTGCCGCCGTAGAAGTTAATCAGGTCGTAGTTGATGCGGTGAGCGCCTGCAATGCTGGGAACTGATACTATAACATTGCTTGTTGCGAAGCTAACTGTACCGGCATTGATGATGTGAGCCTTTGCCATTGCGCCAGCTGCAACGCGCAGAGCTATAACAGTAGCGTCAGCGTCAATTGTCAGCTTGGTTTCGCCCTTAACGTCATTAGGAATATTGACGTTAGCAACTGTTGCGCCGCCTTCTAAGCGGATATGACCCTTCAACAGCTTGATTTCGCCGTCGATCTTAGCGCCGGACTTGATGAGCATTGTGCTTTCGCGAACAGCCATTACTGTCCAGTTTACTGATTCGTAAGCGTTTGCATCGAACTCAACATCAGCATTAGGTATGTTGATGTAAACTTGACCGTTTTCGATGTTACCGTTTGTGAAAGTAACCTTGCCAGTTGTGTCGCCAACAATAACGAGTCTTCTTCCGTTGAGGTTAAGTGTCTTGCCGCCGAGGTCCATTGTGTAGTTTTCGGAATGTCTCAGCGAAAGAACTGTGTCGCCTAAAACGGAATAGTCGTCAGTCATGGTCATTCCTTCATCTGTTGTGATATTCTCAAAAGGTCTCAGGAAGGGAATCCATGTGCCGCCGTTTGAAGCAGCGTCTAATACTGTTCTGTCAATGTGTTCAGAGGGGAATACTGCCTTCTGGGTCTCTGTATCTACATAAAGCACTTTTCCTAAATCTGTGTCAAAGCAGAATTGGCTGCCCTCAATCTTAGGCATAACAACGCCTACGGGATAGCCGGCATTGACCAATGTTGAGCAAGCGTCAACAAAGTCAACATTTTCGTTGTTAACATCGTCTCTTGCAGCCAGCAGAGCAGTATTCATGTTTCTGCAAGCTGAAATGTCGCTCTTAACATTTGCTTTGTAAATAATATTGGAAAAAGCAGGGATTAGTATCGCTGCCAAAATTCCAATAACAGCTATTACAATAACCAATTCGACTATTGTAAAACCAGTTTTGAACTTTTTCATAGTAGGTCTCCTTTTTTAACATATTTGGATTATTCCAAGGAATTCAATCCATAGATGAATTATACTGTATACTCAGTATATAGTCAAATAGTATTTTCAAGGAATTGCAATATTTTTGAATCCCTAATTCTAAAATTGCGATTAAAAATAGAACATAATGTAGAATATTGCCTTATTGTGCGGTAACTTTGCCACGATTCTTGTCGAAAGTGCATACAAGATATGCAGACATTCCTACGGATAATATACCTGTAATTTGCGCATTGAAAACATTTGCTTCAGAAAAGTATATGCTTGATACCCCCATAACCTCAAGCATTACTGTTGATATATAAGCGAGCATAGGCGCTATGCAAATACACAGCATTGATGTAAATATGCGCTTCTCTGTTAATGCTATGGGTAATATCACGCCTACAAGCCCCCAAAACGCACCGCTTACATACTTGCTAAGCGCTATTTGCGCCGCAGTAATAAGCAAAACTGCTGCAAATGCTGTAGAGAACCCTTTTTCGCCTCTCTCAAAGCAGTTTATAAGCATCGCGATAATAAGGAAAAGCGAAGCGGGATTCAGTATGAACTCAGGCACGACCTTGAATGTTAAAGTATTCAGCACCAAGCACGAAAAACACAGCATAAAAAGTCCAAAGCGTGAAATCATCAACCGTTTTGATAGGTCTTCCGTTACTCCCGTTATTGCCAATATCGCTAAGCAAACAAGCACAAGTATTCCAAGCTGCATTATTTCTTCCCCCGTTTTTATTTACTATTGTTGCCCAAATTTTGCCCGAATATCAGAAATAATGCTTAGGAAATCAAGCTCATTTGAAGAATGACATAACCACATGGCCTGCCATTGAAATACCGGCAACAGGCGGAACGAAGGATACGCTCCCGGGAATGCTTCTGCGCACTTCTGAGGTTTCTAACGGCAAAGGCTTTTTCGGCACCTCCGGCGAATATGCTACAGTAAGTTCAGTAATATTCAGTTTTCTAAGTTCCCTTCTCATGGTACGGGCAAGTCCGTCGTTCGTTACCGCGAACAAGTCGCCAATTCGTATGGCTGTGGAGTCTGTCCTATTGCCCATTCCCATACAAGATATGATAGGAATATTGTTTTTGTGCGCAAATTTCACAATTGCGATTTTCGCTGAAACTGTATCTATGCAGTCTATAATATAGTCGGTTTCAGGTGGAATAACCGATTCAACATTGTCCTTCGTTACGAAAACGCTGTCAAAAGTAACAATCGCGTCAGAAATCTGCTCTATGCGCTGCTTCATGGCTTCGGTTTTCAGTTCGCCTATGCTGTTTTTGGTTGCAACTATCTGCCTGTTTAGATTGCTTGTGGCTACTCTGTCTGCGTCAACAATGTGCAGTCTGCCAATGCCTGCGCGCGCCAAAGCCTCAATGCAGCTTCCGCCCACTCCGCCTATTCCGAAAACCGTAACATGCTTGCTTCCTAAAATCTCTTGAGCGTTTTCGCCCAAAAGCATTGCTGTTCGTATATTGCATTCCTTTATCATGCGAATATTGTAATCAAATAAGGCAAAAACCTCAATCGAAAATTTGATAATAATGCGCTTTGGGTTTATAATTAGGCGATATGAGGAGGCACTATGCACGAGATGTCGCTGATGAGCGGAATGTTAAGCATCGCAAATGACGCTTTGCGGGGCTTGAATGTTAAAAGAGTGAACGCCGTAACCGTATCCGTAGGCGTATTATCGAATTGCCTGACCGACGCGTTGGAGCTCGCTTTTCGTTCGCTATCTGAAAATACTGTTTTCGAAGGCGCGCGCTTAATATTATGCGAAAAAGACTTTTTGGCAAAATGTTCAGTGTGCGGAAAAGAGTTCACAGCAAGCGGCTTTCCTGTCGCTTGTCCTGCTTGTACAAGCGCGAGGTTAGCAATAATCAGCGGCGACGAGGTGTATATAGAATCAATAGATTATGAGGAAGAAGTATGCCAAAAATCACAGTAAACAAAGATGTAAAGGACCTAAATCAGCAGCAGGCGGATAAGAATCGCGCGCTGTTTTCTGAATGCGGCGTGTTTGTTATTAACATAATAGGCTCTCCCGGCGCGGGAAAAACAACTTTGTTGGAAAACATACTGCCCCGGCTTTCGAAAAAGTTTAGAGTTTGCGTAATCGAAGGCGATTTAGCCACAGATAATGACGCCGAAAGAATAAGAAAAGCCAATATTCAGGCTATTCAGATAAACACGAACGGCGGCTGCCACTTGGACGCATTCATGATAAATAAACAGCTAAACGCAATAGACTTGGCTAATTTAGACCTGTTGATTATTGAGAATGTTGGCAATCTCGTATGCCCGACAGGCTTTGACTTGGGCGAGGATATGCGCATAGTAGTTATGAGTATAGCAGAGGGTGATGACAAGCCGCACAAATATCCCATTGCTGTATTAAACACAGATGTAATAGCAATAACAAAGACTGATTTAATGCCATACATAGACGCAGATACAGCCAAAATGCGCGAAGCTATACATTCAATAAAGCCGCAAGTAAAAGTTTTTGAAACCAAGAAAACAAGCGCAGGCTACGAGGCGCACGGGCTTATTTCATACATTGAGGAGAGAGTAAACGCTAAAATCATATGAAGCGTTATAGAGCAGAAATAGAAGGCATAGTGCAGGGAGTGGGTTTTCGCCCGTTCATTTATTCCTTGGCGGTAAAATTCAGCTTAACGGGCTTTGTGAAGAACACAGCGGGCGGTGTTTATGTTGAAGTACAGGGCGAAGAAAGCGCTTGTAAAGCGTTTTTTGATGAGGTTATAACCTCTGCTCCCGAACAGGCAAATATCAATAATATTTCAATCAGCGAAATATCAATTAAGCAAGAAAGCGAGTTCGTGATTCAAACCAGCATATCAGGCGAGCATAATACGCTTATATCGCCCGATATTGCGGTGTGCGACGATTGCCTGCGTGATGTTTTCGACCCGAAAAACAGACGATACGGCTATGCCTTCACAAATTGCACGAATTGCGGTCCGCGCTTTTCTATAATCGAGGATATTCCATACGACAGAGCGAATACGACAATGCGTGAGTTCGTTCAGTGCGAGTCTTGCCAAAGCGAATATGACGACCCGCATAATAGGCGCTTTCACGCTCAGCCCAACGCCTGCGAGGTCTGCGGTCCTGCTTTGCGGTACTCAAATGGTGAAACCGGGAATAGCGCGTTACAGAGTGCAATAAGCGATATTAAGGCAGGCAAAATTGTCGCCATAAAGGGCTTAGGCGGCTATCACCTCTGCTGCGACGCCTTTAATGATAACGCAGTAACAGAATTGCGTGAGCGCAAGAATCGTGAAGAAAAGCCTTTCGCTGTAATGGTGAAGGATATTTCAACAGCCGAGCGGTATTGCTATATCAATAATTCTGAGAAAGCCTTGCTCACTTCATCAAAAAAGCCCATAGTGCTCTTAAAAAAACGCAATAGGAATATGTTCCAAGCAGCTTCGCCCAACAATAGCCGCTTGGGTGTTATGCTTCCTTACACTCCGCTTCATGCGCTGATTATGCAGCATTTTGATTGCTTGGTTATGACAAGCGCCAACATTTCAGATTCTCCTATGTTTTTTGAAGAATCCCCAGAGCTGTTCCGTATTGCCGATGGCGTATTGTCGCATAATCGCAATATAAAAAGGCGTGTTGATGACAGCGTAATGACAGTCGTAAATAATACGCCCCATTTTTTCAGGCGTGCGCGCGGCTATGCCCCTGTGCCTATAAATATTGATTGTGATAAAGAAATTCTTGCATTAGGCGCTCAGCAGAAAAACACCTTCTGCGTAACTAAGCAGCAAAAAGCGTTCTTAAGCAGCCATATAGGTGAATTAGACGATATAGACACAATACAGCAGTATATATCTGAGATAAGCAGCTTTTGTCATCTGTTTGGCATAAAGCCTGAAATGGTTGCCTGCGATATGCACCCCGATTACTTTTCAACCGATTACGCACGCACTTTTGACTTAGATGTTCTGCAGGTTCAGCACCACTATGCGCACTTTGCTTCTGTGTTGGCTGAAAACGCGGTTAAGGAAAACGCGATAGGCTTTATATTCGACGGTACAGGCTACGGAACAGATAAAACAATATGGGGCGGAGAAATGCTGTTCGGGCAGGTAAATTCAGCTAAAAGAGCAGGGCATTTGCGGCGATTTCCGCTATTAGGCGGCGAAGCGGCAATAAAACAGCCTTGGCGAATTGGCTTAGCTCTGCTTCAAATAGCATTCGGAGGTGATATGTCAAGCTATTTCCCTGAACATGAAGGCGAAGCAAAAATTCTCTTGTCAGCCTGTGAAAAGGGCATAAACTCCCCCTTAACCTCAAGCATGGGCAGGCTTTTTGACGGTATTGCGGCAATAATAGGCTTAAGAACCGAGTGCTCATATGAAGGGCAGGCTGCAATAGAGCTTGAACAGATTATAGCCGATGAAGCTATAGATTCGAATTACAGCTTTGAAATAGCTTATGAAAATGATAATATGATATTCGATTGGATAAGCCTTGTAAGAGCTGTGGTAGCTGACATAAAGGCAGGCATAAGCAAGGGGAATATTGCAAAGAAATTTCATAATGTCTGTGTTGATTTAGTCGTAAATGCGGCTAAAATAGCGCGTGAAAGGTATTACACAAGTGCTGTCGCGCTGTCGGGCGGCGTGTTTATGAACGAATACTTATTAAAGCATTGCCAATACAGGCTGCAAGCTAATGGCTTTAACTGCTATGTGAATGTAAAAGTCCCTGCAAATGACGGTGGAATATCATACGGGCAGGCGGCAGTCGCGGCAAATTACGAAAAGGATTTTGAATTATGTGTATTGCGGTCCCGGGAAGAATAGTAAATATAGAAGCAGACGAAGCGCATATAGATTATGGCGGAGTTTCAAAAAAGGCAAGCATACGCTTAAAGCCTGATGCGAAAATAGGCGATTGCGTGTTGGTTCACGCAGGCTTTGTAATAGAGGTGTTAGATGAAACGCTTGCAGATGATGTAGAGCAGGCATTCCGCGAGATACAAGAATGAACAGCGAATATAAAAGCATAATAGATAGAATTTTTGCGCTATCGGAACAGCTTGGCAATATCAGTATTATGGAGGTTTGCGGAACTCACACCGCAAGCATTTACAAGTACGGCATATCAGATGTGCTGCCAAAAAATATCGAGCTTCTCTCAGGTCCCGGCTGCCCTGTTTGCGTTACTTCACAAATAGATATTGAAAAGGTCATTTCGCTTTTGCGATACGAGTCTGTAACCGTATGCTGCTTCGGCGATATGCTGCGAGTGCCTGCGGGCGATAATTCTTTATATAAAATGCGTGAAAACGGCTATGATGTGCGCATAATCACTTCTCCGCTTGATGTTTTGAATTTAGCACAGCAGAATCCTAACAGAATATTTGTGTTCTTTGCAGTAGGCTTTGAAACGACCGCGCCGTTAACAGCGGCTTTGCTTGAATCCGCAAAAGAAGCGGGAACAAGCAATTTGTTCGTGTATTCCGCGCACAAAACCATGCCAAATGTATTGCGCGCGCTTTTTTCACAAAGCAACGAAATAGATGCGCTTATATGCCCCGGTCATGTTTCGGCCATTACAGGCAGGCGCGGCTTTGAATTTGTTGCACATGAACTCAATATGCCCGCAGTAATAGCAGGCTTTGGAGCGAAGGATATTCTCATAGCGATATATTACATTCTGAAAATGCTTACGGCTAACGAAGCAAAGTGTATTAACGCCTACCCAAGCGTAGTTCGCGAGGAAGGAAACACAATAGCGCAGTCGCTGATCAGCAAGGTATTTGAGCCAAGCGGTGCTTACTGGCGCGGCATAGGCTATATAGAAAACAGCGGTTTGAAAATAAACAGTGAATACTCTGAATTTGACGCCGAACAGCATTTTGAAATGTTATACCAAGAAGCGAATGAAAATGCAGCCTGCATTTGCGGCGAAATTCTAACCGCTAAGAAGAAGCCAACAGACTGCGCATTGTTCGGTACTGTATGCACGCCGTATTCTCCCGTAGGCGCGTGTATGGTATCTTCCGAGGGGAATTGCGCTTCATATTACAAGTACTGGAAGGAGGCATCATGGCTGATACTATAACGCTTGCGCATGGTTCGGGCGGAAAAGCATATAAGGAGCTTATAGAAAGCGTATTTATTCCTGCGTTTTCGAATGAGTGTCTAAGCAGGCTTACCGATTCGGCAGTATGCTCAGGTGCTGATAAGTTAGCATTCACTACCGATAGCTACTGCGTTTCCCCCTTGTTCTTTCCGGGTGGGGACATAGGCAGGTTAAGCGTATGCGGCACAGTAAACGACCTATCCGCAAGCGGAGCTGTTCCAAAATACATAAGCGTCGGTATGATAATCGAGGCCGGCTTCCCGATTGACAGCCTTAAAAGGATATGCGCGTCTATGGCACAAGCGGCTAAAGAAGCGAATGTAATAATAGTTACGGGCGATACAAAGGTTGTAGAAAAGGGCAACGCAGACGGGATTTACATAAACACAGCAGGAATAGGTTTGTTCGAGTGCGAGCCTGTTCCGCAGCAGGTTATGGCAGGGGATATGATAATAGCAAGCGGGCAGATTGGCAATCACGGCATAGCTATAATGTCCGCAAGGGAAAATATCGAGTTCACGCCGCCCTTTGAAAGCGATGCGGCCCCTTTGAACCGTTTAGCGCAGGCGGCTATGCGCATTTGCCCCGAGGTTCACGCAATGCGCGACCCCACGCGCGGCGGACTTGCTCAGTCGCTATGCGAATGGTCATGCAGCGATATTGATATTGCGGTGTATGATTCGAAAATACCTCAAAAAGTGTCCGTGTCATCAGCCTGCGAGCTATTAGGTCTTGATATTATGCAGATTGCGAATGAAGGCGTTATGCTGTTCGCTGTTCCACGAGATTATGCCGAAGCAGTTGTTCAAGCCTTGCGCAAAGAAAGGTATGGCGAGCATGCCTGCATTATTGGCGAGGCAATAAAAGGCACAGGAAATGTATATGCAGTTTCAGAGTTAGGCACAAAGCGCATAATCCGTATGCCCGTAGGCGAGCTTTTGCCGAGAATATGTTGACAGCACTAAACATTTTGCGCCCTGACCAGCGTTATTGAACACAGTCAGAGCGCAAGGAGATTTTGAGAAGATGCTTCAAAGCAAAATATCGATGCGGATTTTATTAAGTAATATATGATGATAGCAAGTCGCTTTTGCTCGTTAGGCGGTTGAGCATTGCCCGACGAATCGAATTTATGATTATCGCCTCTGGAACTTCCTCAGCGAAGCGACTACGCTATACAGCACATCTGAAACAGCGTCTATTTCCTGCAAGGTCGTGCTTGGGCATAGGCTGAAACGAATAACCGAGTCCTTGCGTTCCTTTGGCAGTCCCATAGCGTCTAAAACCCTGCTGCCCTTCTTGTGAGAGGAGCACGCCGAGCCGGTTGAAACATAAATACCCTTTTCGCTAAGCACATTAAGCAGCACTTCACCACGCACGCCCAAGAAAGAGGCATTGAGAATATGCGGTGCGCCAATTTTGGGGTCGCAGCCGTTAATGGTGGTGTATGGAATGCTCAATATGTTATTGGCAAGTCTTAGCTTGCACTTATACATGGACTCTATGTACCTGTCCTGATTGTTCATGTAGTCTTCAATAGCCGCGTCCATAGCCATTATGCCCGGAACATTGGTTGTGCCCGAGCGCAAGCCTCTTTCCTGACCGCCACCTATAAGACTGCCGAAGAACTTAGTGTCCTTTGCCACATATAAAGCCCCTATTCCCTTTGGCGCGTGGATTTTGTGGCCGCTTATAGAGTATAAGTCGCAGTTAGGTGCTGAAAATGGCAGCTTCCCGTAGCCCTGAACGCCGTCGCTGTGAAATACGGCGTTTGGAGCTAACGCGTTAATCATTGCGCGGCACTTGCCAATATCATTTATTGTGCCTGTTTCGTTGTTCACCTGCATTATTGACACCAATGCGGTGTTGCGGTTTAGCAGCTCCCCGAATGCGTTCATATCAAGGCCGCCGTCCTCATGCACAGGCGCGAATTTTACGTCATAGCCCATGTTCTTTAAGAATACGAACACCTCGTACACCGAAGGGTGCTCAACCGCGGAGCAAATCAGCCTGCTGCCCGGCTTTGCGTTTTTTAGGATTGTACCTATAATTGCAGAGTTGTTGCTCTCTGTTCCGCCTGAGGTATAAATTATCTCATCAGCAGTACAGTCAAGGGTTTTGGCTAATCTTTCACGCGCCTTTTTAACATCTCTTTCAACATTTACTGCCGAAATATACGCACTTGCAGGATTGTAAAATGCATCTGTCATATACTTTCTTGCAACCTCCGCAGCTCTCTCGCTTACACGGGTGGTTGCGCTGTTGTCTAAATAAATCATCGCCTTCTCCATGCTCTTTATTATTCCCTAAGGGCTTGTATAATATAGTATATGCGTTCGCAGTATAATCTGGTATAGTAAAATTCATCTGCACAGAGCTTTTATTGCCTGTGCTTTATCAATAGCGATTTGCGTTTTTAGCTCGTTTATATCCTCGAATTTTCTTTGCTCTCTGAGCCATTCATGGAATTCAACTGTAATTCCCTTATCATATATGTTTTCGTTGAAGTCGATAATATAGGTCTCTATTGAGAATGGCTGATTTCCGAAAGTCGGGTTGTTGCCAACATTGGTAACACCTAAATATACATCGCCGTCAACATATACTCGCGTGGCATATACGCCGAACTTAGGCACAACCTTGTCGCCGATATCAACTATGTTCGCGGTAGGAAAGCCCAATCGCCTGCCGACTTGCCTGTTTGGTATCACTCGTCCTGCTATTCGATACGGACTTGTCAGCATATTGTTTGCGATCTCAATTGCGCCGTTCTCAATTGCATTTCTTATGCGTGTGCTCGAAACCGTTTCGCCCATGTATATAACAGGCGCAATCCTCTCGACAGCAAAGCCGTATTCCCTCCCGATTTCTAACAGCTTTTCCGTATTGCCTGCGCCGCGCTTCCCGAATGTATAGTTAAAGCCGGCTACAACAGTGTTGAAGTTGAGCCTTTCTTTTAGCGCGAGTATAAAATCTAATGGAGGAGTGTTACACAGATTTTCGTTGAAATTATCTGCAACTATATTCGAGATACCCAAAGCTTTTATTGCAAAAAAGCGCTCTTCGTTTGTGAGAATAAGGCGCGGCTTGTTCTCTTTCGCGTATATGCTCATAGGGTGATTCAAAAAAGTATAAACAATGGGTATAGTGTGCGTTTTCTCGCTTATCTCCAATGTTTTTTTGATAAGCTGGGCGTGTCCAATATGTACGCCGTCAAAGAAGCCCAGCGCAACAGTTGTCTTTTCTTTTGTGTGTAGGTTAAAGCTCATTTTATTCCTCAAAAAACATAGTCTTTATTCTTAATTCACCAGAGGCTATTTCCCCTATGCCAATAAATATGTCGTTATAGTAAACTAAGCGCACGCTTTTATGCTCTTTGGCATTATACGGTATGCTCGCCCCGTTTATAAGCAGGCGAAAAGCTCTCTCGTTGTTTTTTAGCTTTATTTTACCCAAATAGCTAAGCGCTTCATCTACTCTTGTAATGTGCTTGTCCAGCTCATTGCTTGAAACAGCCTCGTTCAGCTCTTCTATGGATATTGCGCTCTCAATCGTGAAATCTCCCGACTGAGTTCTCTCTAAAAACGAAATATATCCGTAGGTGTTAAGCGCGTGTGCAATGTCTTGGCAAAGCGTTCGTATATATGTGCCTCTTGAACAGCCTATGCGCAGAAGAAAGCGGTTTCTATCAGTCTGCCTTAATATGTCGATGTAGTGAATAATGGCTTTTCGCGGCTCGCGCTCTACTACTATGCCTTTTCTTGCGGCTTTGTAGAGCCTTTCACCGTCAACATTAACGGCCGAATACATGGGCGCTAACTGATATATCTCGCCTATGAACCTTGCTTTTGCACGCTCCAGCTCAAAAAGCGAAACATTACATTCTTTTTTTGCTGTAACAGTGCCGTAAGAATCTAATGTATCGGTTTCTATGCCGAATGTGAACTCCGCAATGTATTCCTTGTCTTTATCTACCAAGTAATCGAACAGCCTTGTGGCTTTTCCAACTAAAATAGGCAAAACGCCGCAAGCTCCCGGGTCAAGCGTGCCTGCGTGTCCTACCCTTTTAATAGATAACGCCCTTCGTACATCCTGCACAACATTTGAGGATGTCATTCCGGGCGGTTTTAGAATATTTAATACTCCGTCGAACATTTATGCTTCAAGCGCTTCAATTGCAGCAGATACAACCATATCGTAAAGCGTTTCAAACGGCATATCCGTCTTAAATCCGGCTGCGTGGACATGCCCGCCGCCGCCAAAGTTCTGCGCCAATGCCGCTACATCGCTTTCACCTTTGCTGCGCAAGCCCACCTTGTATGAACCGTCTTGACATTCGCGCATCAGAATCGCAATCTCAACGGTTTCAATATCGCGCAAGTGGTCTATTATGCCCTCTGCATAGTCGCCCTTTGCGTTGTATCTCTGCAAATCCTGCTGTGTTATTACTGAAATAGCAATTCTATCGTTGCGCTTCAATTCAAATGTTGACAGTGCAAAGCCTAACAGCTTTGTTTTAGCAAGCGGAACATTCCTATACACAAGCGTATTCAATTCAGCCGGCTTTGCGCCGAAGCGCAGCAGCTCCGCCGCGATCTCAAATGTGTTTGAGCTTGTATTCGTGAAGGAAAAATTCCCCGTATCCGTCATTATAGATGTGTATAAGCAGTCCGCAATCTGTGATGAAACGAAGCCCAGCATATTTTTTATAAGCTCGAAAATTATTTCGCCCGTAGCTGCAAGGTATGGGTGCACCTCGTTGTGCATAGCGAACATAGAATTCGTGCTGTGGTGGTCGATGGATATTGTGTTCTTCGCCGCTTCGAAAAGCTTAGTCGCAGACCCAAGTCTTGAAATATCCGCACAGTCTATAGCTATTGCGGTTTCGAATCTGCTTGCCTTGTCGGGCGTTATAATTTCTTCAGAGTAGGGCAGGAAGGAATATGTATGGGGAATCCTGTCTTGGCATATTATTGCGCATTGCTTGTTCATGAGCTTTAGAGCAGAATACAATGCCAAGCCTGAACCGACAGAATCGCCGTCGGGAGAGATATGTATTATTAGCGCAAATCCGTCGTTTTGCTTTATGAACTCGGATATTGCGTTAATTCCTTCGTAGCTTTTTAGCATATCATTCCTCCTGCTTGGTTTCGTCGTCTTTTTGAATGTTCAGTCTATTTAGTATCTCACCGATATGCACGCTATACTCAATTGAGCTGTCAAGCGAGAATGTAATCTGCGGCAAGCGGCGAATCTGCATGCGGTTCCCTAATTCACGCGCAATAAAGCCCGCGGCGTGGTTAAGCGCTTCAACAGTACTGCTTCGTACCTTATCGTCTTTATCATACACGCTTACGCGCACCTTAGCTATTTTGTAGTCGTTTGTAATGCTTACGGAAACAATAGTCGTCATATCGCTTATGCGCGGGTCCTTCATTTCGCGTATTATTTCCGAAAGCTGTTTTTTGGCTTCCTCATTTATCCTGTCAAGGCGCTTTACTGCCATACTTCCTCCAAATCAGCTAATACTTGTTCGCTTAACTTCCTCGATCATAAAGGCTTCTATTATGTCGCCCTCCTGAATATCGTTAAAGCCTTCAATGCCTATGCCGCATTCATAGCCTGTCAATACCTCGCGCACATCGTCCTTAAAGCGCTTCAGTGAGGAAATCTTGCCCTCGTGAATGACTATGCCGCCGCGTACTATACGCACCTGAGCGTTGCGCGTTACCTTGCCCTCCTGCACATAGCCGCCGGCAATAGTGCCAATGCCCGATATTCTGAATATCTCGCGTATTGCTATGCTGCCAAGCTCGACCTCTTTGTATTCGGGATCAAACAAACCAAGCATAGCCTTCTTAATATCCTCTATTGCGTTGTAAATTACTCTGTATAGGCGCACATCTACATTTTCGCGCTCCGCTGCTACCTTAGCACCTGCGTCGGGGCGAACATTGAAGCCTATTACTATAGCATTTGAAGCCGACGCGAACATTATGTCCGTATTCGTAATCGCGCCAACGCCGCCATGTATGCACTTTACCTTAACTTCGCCTGTTGACAGCTTCTCAAGCGCCTGCTTAACAGCCTCAACCGAGCCCTGCACATCTGCCTTTACTATTACATTAAGCTCTTTTACTTCGCCCTCTGATATTTGAGTGAACAAGTCGTCTAACGAAACCTTGCTCATTTGCTTCAGTTGTTCAGCCTTTTGCTTGTCTTTGCGTTCCTCCGCTACCTGACGGGACAGCTTATCCACTTCCGCTACATTCAGTATATCGCCTGCGGAGGGCACCTCTGAGAAGCCCAGCACCTGAACAGGCATGCTCGGACCTGCTTCCTTTACGCGCCTGCCCTTGTCGTCTAACATTGCGCGTACTCTGCCGTATGCTGTGCCTGCTACGATGGTGTCGCCAATTCGCAATGTGCCGTTCTGAACGAGAACAGTCGCAACAGGACCCTTGCCCTTGTGCAGCTCCGCTTCAATAATAGTACCCTTTGCCAAGCGGTTGGGATTAGCTTTCAGCTCAAGCACCTCCGCCTGCAAGAGTATCATTTCAAGCAGCGTGTCAAGCCCTATGCGCTTTTTAGCGGAAACATTCACGCAAATAGTATCTCCGCCGTATTCTTCTATTAGCAGTTCGTGCTCGGTAAGCTGCTGCTTTATGCGCTCGGGGTTCGCTGTGTCTTTATCTATCTTGTTTATTGCAACAATTATCGGAACATTCGCTGCCTTAGCGTGGTTTATAGCTTCAATGGTTTGGGGCATTATGCCGTCGTCAGCCGCAACAACAAGTATAACGATATCCGTTACCTGTGCACCGCGTGCGCGCATTGAGGTAAACGCCTCATGACCGGGAGTATCAATGAATGTGATAGACTTCCCGTTGCATGTAACCGTATATGCGCCTATGTGCTGTGTAATGCCGCCGGCCTCTTCAGCAGTAACGGAGCTTTGCCTTATTGCGTCTAACAATGAGGTTTTGCCATGGTCAACATGTCCCATTATGGTTACAACGGGAGGACGCGGCTGTAATAAGCTCTCATCTGTATCCTCATCAGCGCTCTCGAATAGTATTTCCTCATGCGTCTTTGCAAGCTTTAATTCTAACTCTATGTTGTATTCCGCGGCTATTATCTCTGCTGTATCATAGTCTATTTCTTGATTGATAGTAGCCATAATGCCCAAATCGAAAAGACGCTTTATAATATCCGAAGCGGGCTTGCCAAACTTCTCCGCAAGCTCTTTTATAGATACTCTTTCGCTTGTTAAAACAGCCTTTTCTATTACAACCGGCTCGGGCTTGTGGCGCGGAGCCTGCTGCTTCTTCGATTTCTTGCGGCTGCCCATGCGAATATCGTCGTCGAATATGATTTCCGGCGCGGCTTCCTTCGCTTTTGCCTTCTTGCTCTTTACATGGCGTTCACTTTCGTATGAGCGCGCAAATGTATTCTTGCCTGGCTTGCTCTTGTCATTAGCTGTACGCGAGAAAGGCTTTGTTGGCTTCTCAATAATAGTGGGAGTAAACACTTCGCCAGCAGCTTGCTTTTTGTGCATTGAGGCAGGCTGAGTCTTTGCAGGTCTTTCTTCTCTAACACGCGGAGGTTGCTTTTTCGGTTCCCTTGCTTCTTGCAGCTTAGGCGCTTTTTCTTCCTGCTTCACGGGCTCGGGTACGGGTTCGGCTTTTACTTCGGGCGCTATTACTTCTTCCGGCACCCCATGCGCTTCTACCTTCGGTTCAACAGGCTGTTCCTCAACAACGGGTTCTTGCGCGGTAGCCTTCGCTTCTTCGGCATCGGAAATATACGCATTGCCTAAGCCCTCAAGAGCTTCCAAGCGCCTTTGCTCGATTTCGCGGCGCCTCGCCTCGTTCTCGGCTTCAATTTCCTTTGCTTTCAGGTTGTCGGCTATGCGCTTAGCATTCATAATAGAGTGCTCGACTATAGACTGCATTTTGCTTATGCGCTCAATAAGCTTTTTCGCCGATTCCTCGTACTGCTTCGCAATATCCATGGGTTTCTTCGCTGCCATCAATAAACACCTCCGTGTTTCGTATTCTGCGTGTGTGAAGCATTATCGTTTGTAACAATGTTCAATTCATTTAATATCATATCAGAAAACTCTTTTCCTGTAATTGCAAAAACTACTTTTGCTCTCCTGCCGGTTATGATCGAAGCGTCATCGAACTCAACATATTTTACATCATAAAACGCGCTCGCGTCTTTCCAGCGCTTTTTTGTGCGCTCGCTTGCCTGTGAATCCACAACGATTAAGTACGCCTTTCGTGAAACGACAGCCTTGTTTACTGCGAATTCACCGGAAGCGATTTTGCCTGCCTTTGCTGCGAATCCCAATGCCGCGCGGATTTTGTCGCTCAAGCAATTTCCTCCCTAATCATGTTGTGAATTTCCTCGCCGGTCTGTATGCCTAAGGCGCGGTCAATGCTTTTGCGCTTTATTGCCTTCTCAACACAATCAGCGTTTTTGCAAACATATGCACCCCTGCCCGATACCTTGCCGACATGGTCTATCACGACAGAGTCGTCGGGCTTCTTTACTATGCGAATCAGCTGCGGCTTATCAAACATCTGCCTGCATGCTACGCACATACGCTGCGGTGTCCGCTTTTGCTTCATTGATTCTCCTCAAATGCTCGCTTTAAGTCTGCAAATGTGGCTTCCTCGCGCTTGAATGTAGGCTGGGATAAATCCAAGTCATCAGCGTCAGAAGCTTTCTTAATATCGATTTTCCAGCCCGTAAGCTTTGCGGCTAATGAAGCGTTCTGCCCGCCCTTGCCTATAGCAAGCGATAATTGGTCGTCAGGCACTATAACCCTTGCTGCTTTCTCGGCTTCATTTATATAAACCAGCTGTACCTTTGCGGGGCTTAACGCCTTTGCTATAAATACTACCGGGTCGCTGTCCCACTCTATTATATCAATTTTTTCGTTGTTTAGCTCGGCAACTATGTTTTCTACGCGAATTCCACGCTGTCCAACGCACGCACCTACGGGGTCAACCTGTGGATTGCTTGACCAAACGGCTATCTTTGACCGTGAGCCGGGGTCTCTCGCAACAGCCTTTATCTGTACTATGCCCGATTGAATCTCAGGCACTTCCATTTCAAACAAGCGCTTAACAAGACCCGAATGTGTGCGCGAAACCAATATCTGCGGGTTCTTGCTCGTTTTTCTTACTTCCATTAAGTAAACCTTTATACGCTTGTTCTTGGTATATGTTTCACCGGGCATCATTTCGCCTGTGGGTATTATGCCTTCCGTTTTTCCAAGCTCAACTATTACGCCGTTCTTTTCAACATGGCTGACTATAGCCGTAAGCGCCTCGTTTTCTTTTTCGGAATATTCTTCGTAAATTATTTCGCGTTCGGCTTCCCTAATGCGCTGAATTATAATCTGCTTTGCGGCGGTTGCAGCAATGCGCCCGAAGTCCTTCGGGAATATTTCTTCCTCAGCATAGTCGCCAACCTCGTACTTGGGGTTTATAAGCCTTGCCGCTTCTAAGGAAATCTCTAAGTTCTTAAACTCAGGGCTGACCGTTTCGACTACGCGGCGGATTGAGAACAGCTGAATCTCACCGGTTTCGCTGTCTATTGTTACGCGAACATTCGCGTTTGTGCCGTATGTGCGCTTATATGCCGACACCAATGCGGCTTCAATGGCTGAAAGCAGGGAATCCTTGCTTATGCCCTTTTGCTTTTCAAGCTCGTTTATTGCACTGATTATATCCGTTTTCATATTCACACCCCTAATTTATTAAAATCAATATGTGGAGATATATGCGCCGCGTCTTTTCTGCCAATAGTCATCAGCCTTTCTGCCTTGCCTTCAGCTATCAGCAGAGTGAACGAATCCTTATCGAAGGATTCAAGCCTTCCGCAGTATATCTTTTTACCGTCTATGGGAGAGTACAGCTTTACATCAACTTCCTTGCCGAGATTGCGCTGAAAGTCCGCATCAATTTTCAGCGGCCTGTCAATACCAACCGACGACACGCTGAGGTAGTATGATTGCGGAATAGGGTCCGCCTCGTCAAGCAAAGGCTCAACAGCGCGGCTCACAATTTCGCAATCCTCAAGCGTTATGCCGTTTTCAGAGTCGATATAGACAGTAAGCACATAGCCCTCAGGCTGTTTTGAGTATTCAATATCATAAATCGAATACCCTAACTCCGATATTTTTGTGCTTATCAGCTCTCTAACAATCTCCGTTATTTTCAAGCCATTTTCTCCTTTAATTCTCATGATGGAGCCTATCATAATTAAAGAGCGGGAAAACGCCCACTCTTTCACAATCAGCATGGTTCCATCATATTAAAAGCATAATACCATAATTTTTCATACATTGCAAGCGTTTTTGCATTTTTAGTATGCTGTAAAATCAAAAAAATAGTACCTTTTCTTTCGAAAAAGTAAGCAAATCACTTTTTTGATAGAGCTCTGTCTGTTTTTGGCTTTTTAGGCTTGCTCATACTCAAATCACTTAAATATTAAGTGAAATAGATTCATGTCAAGTAATATAAGCAATCCCAGAATACCTGTGTATATTGAGAAGCCCCATAGCTTTTTTGTGGAAATCAGTTTTATCATAAAGCGTACAGCAAAATAACCCGATACAAAAGCCGCTATCATTCCTATAATAACTTCTGCCCAAGGTATGTTAGAAACCCCGGTTTCAAATAAGTAGGGTATTTCGGTAACGAAGCCGCCGATTATCGCGGGAATAGACAGCAGGAAAGAGAATTCCGCCGCGTCCTCGCGCAACAAACCGAATATCTTAGCGCCTGCAATGGTAGAACCGGAGCGCGACACGCCGGGAAGAACTCCAATGCCCTGCATAAAGCCTATTCCTATTGCCGCAGGGTACTTCATGTCCTTAATTGCGTATTCGTCTTTATTCTTGCTTGCGTGAACTGAAATGAAATCAGATATTAGCAGTATAACCGCTGTAAATATAAACGAAATTCCCACTAACGCGCCGGTTTCCATAGCTTCGTCAAAGAAGCTCTTGAAAAGCAGGTATATAGCGACTGTTACAATAGTCGAAGCAATCAGCAGATAGGTTTTTTTCTGAAAAGGATGCTTTAATAGGTCGAGCAGGGTCCTTCTATACACTATGCACACAGCAAAAAGCGTGCCTATATGCAGCATTACAGAAAAGAATATGCCGCCCTCCTGTATTCCAAATGCCTGTTGCAGTATAAACAAATGCCCCGAGCTTGAAATAGGCAGGAACTCAGCCAAGCCCTGTACCAAGCCGAGTATAATGGCAACTACAATATTCATTGCTTCCTCCTTGCAGAACTTCGACAAAGCATACGCCGCTCTGCTGATATGAAATTATGCGAACCTTGCGCATACGAAAGGTTGCTTGACGAGTCCCGTAAAATCGGGGGAATAGCCCTCGATAAGTGTCGGCTGATTATATAAAAAACGCTTATTTCTAAGCGTTTGATAATGCCTATTGTGAATTACATTATTTTATGAGCAAATTGCTTATAAATGATGTCGTTTCTTCAGCAGCGGGTTTATCTAAAAAGTTTGACAGAATTAGCAAGGCTATTGCGAACGCGCCTACTAATATTGCGAAAATCACTGTCAGCTTCTGAAGCTTTGCTTCGCGGCTTGCAGCCCTGCCGCGTGTTGAAAATGCCGACGCCTCACTGCCGAATGCCGAGCCTAAGCCAGCGCTTTTGCTTTTTTGTGCCAACACTACGATAATAAGTGAAACAGCAAAAAGCACCAAAGCTATATTCAATGCCAGATTCAATATTTCCATAGGAAATCCTCCTGTTTTAACTTGCGTTTGTCTATATAACCAAGCGATTATAACACAGTATCGGTATATTAGCAAGCGAACGAATCATATATTATCCTGTTAAGACATGTTGGCGTTGCTTTCTTTTTTCCTTTATTTGAATTAGATTTCTTTTTCGATTACATTTGACAAAATTACTTGCATTTCGTGATATATTATAGTAATATATACTAAAACAGGGAGGTAACTGCCATATGCATCTTGCTGAAAGAATAGCAAATACCTTGCTTGCTTATGGTCTTAGCGAGAAGTATTTGGGATTTCACTACATGGTGTTTATATTATCGAATTATGCCCATGAGGATTTTTTATTTCATACCATGACTGAAATCTATAATGAGCTGGCGGATGAGTTCGGCGTTTCTCATAAAGCTATTCAAAAGAATTTAACATACTTTGTGAAGAAGTGCTTTGAAGAGGTGAGGAACGCTAATTTCAGCAATCTGTTCGCTCATTACGATACTAACCATTTGCCAAGCTCAAAGGAGTTTGTTACGCTCTTTCTGGCGCAGAAAAAAGAATGGATGAAGAAATATCAGAATTAGTTATCCGTGTTAAGTACTAAGCAAGCAAAATCAAAAGAAAAAGGCAAGATAGAAGCAGACAGCACAGTATTTCAAAATAAAGTTAACTTTCGTCCGGTATTCTTGGCTGCGCTTGGAATCGGTGTTGGCGCAGCTTTTATAAAATATGCTCTCATCAGTCGCATTTTGGCATTCATTATAACTTTTATTGCAATATTCGCTTGTGTTTTCTTTATTTATATTAGGAAGGTTAGAACAATCGCGTTGTTTTCCATAGCTTTCTTAATAGGCTTTGCACTCGCGAATATCAAATATCCAAAAAACTATCCAAATGGCATATATTTGGTTAAAGGTACGGTTAGCGAAGCTTCTTACGATTATATAGAATTAAGCGGTGTTTCACTCAACGGTTCTAATATAGGAAAAAAGCTGTATGTAAAAGTCAATAATGATTATGAAATCGATACTATCGTGCAAAGTGAGCTGTATCTTAACTTCACAGCCAACGAAGCAAACATAAATACACGCCTCAGGTATTGTTCATTGAACTACATTGCCACAGCAAACGCAAACAGCGGCGAAATCGAGGTAACAGGGCAAGCAAAAACGCTTAACGGCTTTTTCAAGGACATTAGACAAATACTTCAAAACAATATAGAAGGGCTGTTCGGGCGCAACTCAAACATAATATCGCTTATACTGCTTGCAAAATCAAAGACCGCGATTGACTACGACACGCTTTCAAGCATAAGGGATTCGGGAATAGCGCACATTTTCGCGCTTTCGGGGCTGCATATTGCTATATTCGCTTGGGTGCTGATGCTTGTGTTGAAGCCGCTTTCCCCCATACTGCGTTATTCAATTTTGACGCTTTTTTTAGTCGTATATACGGCGGTAGCGGGCTTTCCGCCTTCGCTTGTGCGCTCGCTTATAATGTCGCTCTTTTTATTCTCAGCAGATATATTCAATAGAAGGAATGATACGCTTACCTCGCTTTCCGCTTCTTTAATAGTGGTATTGCTTATATACCCGTTTCAGATATTCAGCGTAGGGCTCTTGCTTTCATACTTTGCGGTGCTTGGGCTGTTGCTGCTATCAAATCCGCTTACCGACTTGCTTTCGCCCTATGTAAGCAAGCAAGTACTCACGCCTATTGCTTCAACTGTTAGCGCTACGCTTGGCACATTTCCTGTTTCATCATACTTCTTTAAGCGGTTTCAGGTTTATAGCGTAATAACTAATGTAATTGCAATTCCTATTTCGTCAGCATCGCTAATCTCTGCGTTTGTGGGTACGCTTATAGGGTTTTTCAGCAAAGCGCTGGCAACGCCTTTCGTGTTTGTAGCGAACACTGCTATGGACGCGGTGCTGATACTCTCTGACGCAATAGCAAATATGCCATTAGCGACAGTTTCAGTAGGCACTATGCCTTTGTTGACGGCTGTGCTGTACTACCTTGCGCTGTTTGCTGCTTCTGATTATTTTATTGCAATGCCGAATAGAATTGATGACGCAGCAATATCGCAGGCGCGAAAATATAAGCTGAAAATATCTGTAATGCTCATTACTGCAACAGCTATTAGCTTGCTTGTGTTTATGTAACTTAGTTACATATCATATATTTGTGGAAAATTTAGAAAAAGCGGTTGACAAAGGTAAGTTATAGGTATATTCTGCATATCATAGTAATTATGTAGGAATTAGAAGGAGGCTATTATGAAAAGGATTTATTCAAGCATTACAGAGCTGATTGGCGGCACTCCATTGCTGGAGCTCAATAGCTTTGCAAAAGGTCAGAAGGCTAAGATACTTGCAAAGCTTGAGTACTTTAACCCGGCAGGCAGTGTTAAGGACAGAATCGCAAACGCAATGATTAGCGACGCGGAGAGTAAAGGTCTGTTAAAGCCCGGTATGGTCATTATTGAACCCACCAGCGGCAACACAGGCATTGGCTTGGCGGCAGTCGCGGCGGCAAAGGGCTATCGCTTGATACTCACAATGCCCGAAACAATGAGCATAGAGCGCAGGAATCTTCTGAAAGCCTATGGCGCGGAGCTGGTGCTAACCGAAGGCGCTAAGGGTATGAAGGGCGCAATCGAAAAGGCGAAGGAGCTCTTAAATGAAACACCCAACTCATTTATGCCCAGCCAATTCTCAAATCCTGCTAACCCGAATGTTCATAGGGAAACCACAGGTCCGGAAATATGGGAAGACACAGAAGGCAATGTAGATATTTTCGTAGCCGGCATAGGAACAGGCGGAACAATTACAGGCGCAGGCTCATATCTTAAATCGAAGAACCCGAACATAAAAATAGTTGCGGTTGAGCCCTTTGATTCGCCCGTACTATCACAGGGCAAGTCCGGGCCGCATAAGATTCAGGGCATTGGCGCAGGATTCGTGCCTGATGTGCTTGACACCTCAGTTTATGATGAAATCATCACCGTAAAGAATGAGGAAGCCTTCCAAACAGGGCGCGATTTTGCAAGAGCCGAGGGCGTGCTTGTAGGCATTTCATCGGGCGCTGCGCTTTTTGCTGCTATGCAGTTAGCGAATAGACCGGAGAACGAAGGCAAAACAATAGTAGTAGTATTGCCTGATACTGGTGAAAGGTACTTATCAACAGCATTATTTTCGGAGTGAGTTAATATGAAAATATCCACAAGGGGCAGATATGCGTTACGCTTGATGGCTGACCTTGCGAATAACCCGAATGACGAATACATCGCATTGAAGGAAATATCTCAGCGTCAGGAAATTTCCATAAAGTATTTAGAGCAGATTGTATCCACTTTGTGCAAGGCGGGCTATGTAAAGAGCTCGCGCGGAGTTGCAGGCGGATACAAGCTGGCGAAGCCTGCCGAAGAATACACCGTGGGAATGATTCTCAGGCTCATTGAGGGCAACCTTGTTCCGGTAAAGTGTATGGAAAATGAGCCTAACTGTTGCCCAAGATATGAGAAATGCGCTACAATAGGTGTTTGGGAGAGAATCAACGACGCTGTAAACGGTGTAGTAGATAGCATAACGCTTGCGGAGCTGGTAAACAATCCGCATAGCGTTGAGTTCGGGTGTAAAGAGTAGGGGAACACTATATTTGGAGGAAGCATGGAGTTTATTGACAGCTGGGTGAGCAGTAGCGCAGACAGCCTTGTAAAAGAATTAGTCAAAAAGAACAAAAGCAATCTTCTTGGCAACAGGATATTGGGCTATACCACACGCAAACAGGTAATACAGGTATTGCACGATTTGCGAAGCCTTATACTCCCGGGCATTTTTGAAAGTGAGCCGGCAAATAACGATACTATAGAGGCAGTATTAGCTCAAAGCATACCCAAGGTAGCTTACGACCTTTGCACTATCATAAAAAGCGTACTTTATTATGAGTGTCAAAAGGCAAGCGTTCCCGAAGAATGTCTGAGGAGAGCCGAGAGAATAACAGTCAAGGTGTTAGAGGGGCTGCCTGCGGTTCGCGAAGTATTGGATATGGATATTCGCGCGGCGTATGAGGGCGACCCTGCTGCCAAATCGTTTGAGGAAATTATACTGAGCTATCCATGCTTTGAGGCAATAAGCATTTTCAGGATTGCGCATTTGATTGGCAGTCTTGGCGTGCCGATTATTCCAAGAATAATGACCGAGTACGCGCACAAGAATACGGGAATTGACATTCATCCCGGCGCGCAGATTGGCAACAGCTTCTTTATAGATCATGGAACAGGCGTAGTAATAGGCGAAACCTGCGTAATAGGCAATAATGTTAAGCTGTATCAGGGCGTTACATTAGGCGCTAAGAGCTTCCCTCTTGATGAATCAGGCAATCCCGTAAAGGGCATAAAGCGTCATCCGAATATTGAAGACAATGTTATTATCTATTCGGGAGCGACGCTTTTAGGCAATATCACAATAGGGCATCACTCCATAATAGGCGGTAATGTTTGGCTCACCGAATCGGTAAAACCGTATTCAAAGGTGTTCAACAGCCAACCTGCACCTGTCATTAAATCGAGTTAAAACCTCTGCAATAGTTTTAATCCCAGTGAAAAGTCCCAACGCAATAGCGTCAGGGCTTTTTGGTTTTCATAATGTTACATACTATAAGTGCAAGCACAATTAAATTGCATACGCTGCTTAAACATTGCCATTTACAATAAAATTACGCTAAATAATTAAATTACACTTGACGAATCAAATATACATGCCCTAATAATATAACAATACATGTCGAAACAGTGGTATTAATGTCGAAATAAGTAACGTTCAGAACGGCTGAAAATATTTGGTTTGATAGGCAATGTAAAATAAAAGTTAATAATTCGACTTAGTTTGCCCGGTATGTGTTTGTGGAAACATATCGAGGGGTGTTTTTAATTGAAATTATTTGCTAAAATTAGGTTAAGATGATAGAATACTGAGGTACTTTTATTATTAAATAAATAGAAATCATATATTGTATTAATCAGGGGGATTTACAATGATAAACTACGATAGAGTTGTAAAATATTGGAATAAAGTATTTGGAGAAACCAATAAAGGCCCTATTAAAACAGCGAGTATAGGCCAAAATGATTTAGATAAGGCATTAGATTGGCTTTGTCAAAATTCAAATTCCATACTCGATTTTGGTTGCGGTAATGGGGTTATGTTGTTTAAGTGTTGTCTAAGAGGAACCAAAAATCATAGAGGTATTGATATTTCAAAGGAAGGAATAAAAGTTGCCAAAGAAATTCAAGAGATAAGCGAGAAAGAGGGTTTTACTTTTACTGTAGGTGGAGTGGAAGAACTGGAAGCCATATCTGATGGCTCATTTGATGGAGTTATACTATCTAATATAATTGATAATTTAATCCCACAGGATGCCATTAAAGTATTAACAGAAGTAAAACGTATTCTTAAAATTGGAGGCAAATTATTAGTAAAATTAAATCCTTTCCTTACAGAGAAGGAAATTAAGGAATGGAATATAAAGGTTATTGAGAAGAACTTTTTAGATGATGGATTATTTTTATGGAATCAGTCTACCGAAGAATGGACTGGCTTATTAGAAAGTTATTTTAGCATTGTAGATTATAAAGAAATTTATTATCCCGAATATGATCAATATAATAGACTATTTTTGGTAATAAATAAGATGAATGAAGAGAATATATAAAATAAATTTATGTAGAGAAGAGTAATTTGATAAATAAGATTAATTGTACATACAACAGAACGAGTTGTACGTTGTAAAGTAAAAAGACATCAATAATGACCACTCGACCCACGTGGAGAGTGTAGTATTGATAACAAGGGTTGAAAAATAGATAGCTGAAAGTGCCAATAAATAAAGGGTTTCCAAACATTTTGCTTTTCTCAGGACTGTTCCTGCGGATGTGGCAATGTCAGGGAATCATTAATTTTATTGTTTGTGGGAACATATCAACCGCCCTGAAAATTCATAGTTGAGTTACCAGATTAGATAACACCATTTTTTACAGGGGGTTGAGGAAATAGAATAGATGTAATTTCTATAGTATTTAGTTACAGTTAACACATTTTCCCTTTGGGAATTTTGTAAGATATCAGTAAAGACTTTTGTAAGTTATGATTTTTAGTAGGATTAGCTTGAAAAAAGCTAGAAATAGAAATATAATTAAGTTGTGTATGCTGATAAGCTAACAAGCAGTAAAGCGTTAATATGGAGGGACAAAAATTGGAACGGTTTATTAATAGTTTTATTACAGGAAAATGCGAAGATGTACTCAAGGAGTTTCCGGAAAATTCCATAGATTTAATTGTTACATCTCCTCCGTATGCTGACCAGCGTTTTTATGGAACTGATGAATCAAGAATTCATCCAGATGATTATGTAGAATGGTTTTTACCAAAAGCAATTGAGTTTAAAAGGGTACTTAAAGAAACTGGTAGTTTTATTCTTAATATAAATGATAAGGTAGTTGAGGGAAAACAACATTTATATGTTTTTGAATTAGTACTGAAGCTTGTAAAAGAGATTGGTTTTAATTTTGTAAGAGATTATATATGGTTTAACCCTTCAACACCGCCTAATATTTTTTCTACTGGTAAGTATGGAAGAACAAAGAAATCTCATGAATATTGCTTTTGGTTCAGCAAAGGAGATACATGGACATTTAATCTAGATCCTATTAGAAAACCATATAGCC
>DUPG01000023.1 GCA_012838425.1 Clostridiales bacterium
AATATACTTTTTTAGTGGTTATTAAGCATGAAACCAATAAGTAAATGGAAGAGGATAACCGCAACCAAGCGAAATCAATTACCATAATAATAAAAAGGAAAGCACTGCTTTTGCAGTGCTTTCCTTGGCACGCCCTGAGGGATTCGAACCCCCGACCTCCTGGTCCGTAGCCAAGCGCTCTATCCAGCTGAGCCAAGGGCGCCCATACGACAAAGTGTATTTTACACTCTGCTCGCGCGTATGTCAAGCAATTTTTATTTACTATATGCTTTTTTCATAAAAAACCCGCTTGGCGATTCCCTTATTAAATTTTCCGCGCATATATTAAAAATACATTGCCATACAAAAAAATATTTGCTATAATTAGTTGGACAATGTAGTTTCATCGTGCTTTTTGTCAATTTCTTTTTAGGAGAATAATATGTCAACTGAGCAGACAGGTTTTGATTGCCAATCACTATGTGAACCGTTAGACGAGTACATATCGTATTTCAAGCAGCTTCATGAGAAAAACACTGTCGATATGTTCGAATTTTTGACTAAGAAGTCCGGAGTTGATGTTGCGCAGAACAAAACGACCGTCGCTGAGCTGCAAAACGAGAAAGCAAAAAAAGCGCAGACAGAAAAGCGCATAGGCAAGCAGAAGCTTTTCAGAGGAATCGCGATATTTTTCCTTGTTGCAGCTATAATAGCGGTCGTTGCAGGGATAGCAGGCGCAGTGCAGAACTATGAATCCTCGCACTTGATTCTGATAATAGGCGGAGCGTGCATTATAGGGCTTAACATATTCCTTCTTACAAAGATAAAGCCCATACTGCAAGCGCTGAAAGAAAAGCTGACGGCCGAAGAAAAGCGCATAGAGGAGCTGACTACGCTTGCGTGGAATCAGATGAGAGAGCTGAACGCACTCTTAATTCCCGACCTGCGCAATCAGCTGTTTATGAAGACTCTGCCAATGTTCAAGCTTGACAAATACTTTGACAGAAAGCGTTACGAATACTTGGTGCAGAAATTCGGGTTTAATGACGACAATGACATAAACCGCTCTACGCTGTTCGTTCAGTCGGGCGAAATCGAGGGCAATCCTTTCTTCATATGCAGGGACCTGAAGCACGAGATGGGCGTAAAAACCTATACAGGCTCTATCACTATTCATTGGACTACCACGCACTATGAAAACGGCAAAATGGTAACGCGTCACCATTCTGAAGTTCTGACCGCGTCGGTTACAAAGCCATGCCCATATTACAGCGTAATATCATACTTGATATACGCAAACGAAGCCGCCCCCGACCTGATTTTTTCAAGGTTGGATTCTGATGCGGAGAACATGAACCAGAAGCAAATCGACAGAGCAGTAAAAAAGGGAATGAAGAAGCTGAGCAAAAAGGCCGAGAAAAGCGTAAAGCAGGGCGGCAGCTATACCACGCTTGGCAACGAGGAGTTTGAGGTGCTTTTCGGAGCGACGGACAGAAACCACGAAGTGCAGTTCAGATTATTGTTCACGCCTCTTGCTCAGAAAAACCTGTTAAAGCTGATGAAGGAAAAGCAATACGGCTATGGCGACGACTTCGCTTTCTTCAAGCACAAGATGATAAACAAGGTATTTCCGCAGCATATTCAGAACTTCCCGCTGGATATTTCGGATAACTACTTCCACCATTACGACTATGAGGCGATTAAGTCGAAGTTCATCAGCTACAACTTGGATTATATGCGTCAGCTGTACTTTGCTTTCGCGCCGCTTATGGCTATTCCATTGTATCGCCAGCACAAGCCCCACGAATACATTTACGAAGGCATGTACGACAGCTATGCAAGCTATTATTCGCACGAATATGTTGCTAACAGCTTCGGCGAGGAATACTTCATGCACCCGTCATCGCGCACAAGAAACATTCTTAAAACACATGTTTTGAAAAGCGAAAACAACAGAGATACGGTATCCGTAACAGCGTACGGCTATCATATCGAGCCGCGCATAGATTATATTAACAAAATGGGCGGCGACGGTAATATTCATACTATCCCGGTACATTGGGACGAGTACATACCCGTTGCCGAAACCCATGTGCTTGATATAGATGTATTTGACGACGAGCAGGAGCTTGTAAATTCAAAGCAATATAACAATTATTTGAACGCCGTCGGCAATCAGGCGGCAAATGCTGTGCTGCGTCGCATAGGAGTATATCTTGCCCGCCTAAAAAAATAATTGTAGGAATATCATTATCAATGATATAATTTATTTAATAATGGAGGTATATTATGGCTAACGAATTAGACGAACTCACTGGACCGGTGAACGAAGAAGGCTTAGATGTAAATGTAATCCACAAGCAGATTCCGGTGAAGGTGGGCGCAGGCTCGGTTATATTTGAAGTTGCGCTTTGGCTGCTGGGTATACTCCCCGGGCTTATATTCTTATTTATGAAGATAAGTGCGCGCAACTATTTCAGAGCGTTGCAGCAGAGAATTCAGCATAACGCTTCGCAGATTGACAACTATTTAGAGCAGAGGGCTCAGATTCTGCAGAATGTAGTAGGCATAGTTGAGAAGTCGGTTGAGCTTGACAAGGACGT
This sequence comes from Clostridiales bacterium, assembly GCA_012838425.1. Taxonomy (GTDB): domain Bacteria; phylum Bacillota; class Clostridia; order Christensenellales; family CAG-138; genus DUPG01. The sequence goes on from DUPG01000023.1 coordinate 2,583, forward strand.
TATGAAAACCGTTGCGGCTTTCCGCGGCGGAGTTCGTCCGACAGAGGATAACAGAAGCGAGGTTGCAGGCGCTATTGACAGCGCAATGCGCAGCATAAACGTTGCTTTTGAGGCATATCCCGATCTGAAATCACAGCGCATACTGGCAGACGCTATGCAGCAGAACAACTATCTGCAGAAGGAAATCACCGCAGCGCGCGAAATGTATAACGACACGGTACTGAAATGGAATTCCGACATATTCGCTTGGCCTACTAAGATGATAGTAGCGGCAAGAGAGGGCTATACGACAAGGATTCCCTTCACAGCAAGCAAAGAAACCAAGGAAATGGCAAGACAGAAGTTCTTTTAATCAGTAGAGCGGAAAAGCAAGCCGGCAACGGCTTGCTTTTATACTATCCGCAGCTTTGAGCTTTACTTTATCTGTGTTATATTTCATTCCGGAGGACTATCACTATGACACGCAGTAATCCTTATGTAAGAATATTAGCCATATAGCAAGCAAATATAATAAAAAAAGGAGGCACTATGGCAGTTGAGCTTATTAAGTTTTACAAGGAGCATTTTCCTGCGTTGCGCTTCATAGGCAGGCGCTACACAGATTCGGACAGGGACAAGTACGGTACTTATGCGCAGTACTGGGGAGAATTCTTCGAAAAAGGCTTGTTTGGCAAGCTTGAGGGGTTAGAGCCTTTATTCCCCGACTATTTCGGGCTTATGGGCTACGGCGAAAACGAATTCGAATACTGGATAGGAATGTGCTTTCCTGCCGGCACTGCTGTTCCTGAGGGATTCTCTTATGTTGATATTCCCGAAGGAGATGCAGGCATTGGCTGGATAAGGGGCAAGGAAGCAACGGGCGAGCTGTATGGCGAAGCTCCTTATAATTTGTGCGTGGAGAAATTAAACGAGAACGGCTTAACACCGCGCGATAACTTCCGTTCAGACAAAAAGTGGTTCTGGATATTTGAAAGGTATAATTGTCCGCGATTCACTGAGCCAGCCGAAGACGGCACAGTAATTTTGGATTACGGCATATATGTATTTTAGGGCAAATAAGGAGTGCGTATGATTGAATATCCGGAGGCTATTGGTTTAGCAAAGCAGATTAAGGAGAATTTAGCCGGCAGAGGAATAGTAGATGCCATAGCGAGATATACCCCGCATAAGTTTGCGTGGTTTTCGGGAGATCCTGCGGGCTACAAGGAGTTTCTTACAGGAAAAACGGTTGTCGGCGCTGTGGCGGCAAATTACATATTAAGCTGAGTGATGATTGCGGAATTTTGCTTAGCGATGGCATTGCGCTGCGGCTGTATTCTGATGAAAAGCAGTTTCCGAAAAAGCATCAGCTGCGCATAGATTTTGATAATGGGACAAGTCTTTTCGCAAGCGTTCAGATGTACGGCTTTTTGGAGGCGTATTCGGGCGAGTCAGACAACCCGTACGACCAATTGGCGAGAACTAAACCCGATGTGCTGTCTGATGAATTTGACTTTTCATACTTTAAGTCGCTGTTGGAGGGGGTGGATAAGGCAAGACTGTCCGCTAAGGCGTTTCTTGCGACGGAGCAGCGTATCCCCGGGCTGGGGAACGGCGTGCTGCAGGATATTCTGTTATATGCGAATATGAGCCCTAAGCGCGATGTAAAAGCGCTTTCCGACGACGAGCTGCTTGAGCTTTTTCACGCAATAAAGAGCACGCTTGGTAAAATGACCGCACAAGGCGGCAGAGATACCGAGAAAGACCTGTTCGGGCAGCCTTTGGGGTATAAAACCATAATGTGCGCGGACACATATTCGCTTCCATGCCCCCGTTGCGGAGGGCTAATCAGGAAAGAGGCGTATTTAGGCGGAAGCGTGTATTATTGCGAGGAGTGTCAGAGGTAACGCTGCGCTATTCCGTACTCAAATGCAATATATTCGACAAAACATATTGTAATGCCTTCGGCTATATGGTAAATTGGTGTCTGAAAATTTTGTCGGAGGTAAAGATGTCTAACGAAAGAAAAATGTCAACTGTGGCAAACCCTGCGCCATTGGGCCTGCTGGGTTTTGGAATGACAACGCTGCTGCTTAATCTGCACAATGCAGGGATTATTCCCCTATCTGTTATGATTGTTGCAATGGGCTTTGCGCTTGGCGGCGCCGCTCAGATTATAGCAGGTATTATGGAGTTTAAAAACAATAATGTATTCGGCGCAACCGCATTCACTGCATACGGATTTTTCTGGTGGTCTTTAATTCTTATATGGATAAACCCATTTGAGAATATTGAAGCCGCAAGCGCTGAGGGCATGGGCTTTTATCTTGCGATATGGGGAGTATTCACGTTGCTTATGTTCATAGGAGCATTCAAGCATAACAGAGCGACGCAGATAGTTTTCGGCACGCTTACGGCATTGTTCTTCCTGTTGGCTATAGCTGACTTTACGGGAATCGCATTGATTAAAACGATCGGCGGCTGGGTAGGAATTCTGTGTGGCGCTTCCGCGATGTACGCGAGCTTGGCGCAGGTCATAAACAACGAATTCGATAAAGAAGTGCTGCCGCTGTAAGCAAATAGTTTTAGAGCTGTCTTTGATTTCAAAGGCAGTTTTTTTATACGCCAAATATCATATAAAATCGCATAAAACGCAAAAACCATTTGACAAAAACGCTTTGCGAATATAGACTTAATACAACATTTTGGGGAGGTATAAAAAAATGGAGGATAGGAACAACAAAGTAGTTATGGAAGGCTTAACATTTGACGATGTGCTGCTTGTACCGCAGGAGTCTGATGTTACGCCTAATATGGTGTCATTGGAAACGCAGCTTACGCAGAAAATCAAGCTGAATATTCCGCTTATAAGCGCTGCTATGGACACTGTTACCGAATCGCGCATGGCAATAGCAATGGCAAGGCAGGGCGGTATCGGTATTATTCACAAAAATATGTCTATTGAAGAACAAGCTGAGCATGTTGACCGTGTAAAGCGTTCTGAAAACGGTGTTATTGTTGACCCGTTCTTCCTATCTCCTGACCATACAATTAGCGACGCGCTTGCACTCATGGCGCGATACAAGATTTCCGGCGTTCCTGTTACCGTTAACGGAAAGCTCGTCGGCTTGCTGACAAACCGCGATCTGCGCTTCGTTACAGACTATTCGCTAAAAATTCGCGATTTGATGACGAGCGAAAATCTGATTACAGCGCCCGTCGGCACAACTCTTGAAGAAGCAAAGGTAATACTATGCAAGCACAAAATTGAAAAGCTCCCCTTAGTTGACGAAAACTTCAATCTAAAAGGTCTTATCACTATAAAAGATATTGAGAAAGCTATTCAATACCCGAGTTCTGCGAAGGACGAGCGCGGCAGGCTGCTTGTAGGCGCTGCGGTAGGCACTTCGAAGGACTCTATGGAGAGAATAGAGGCGCTTATAGCTTCAAAGGTCGATGTAATTGCAATAGATACGGCGCACGGACACAGCCGAAATGTATTGAATGTGGTTAAGAGCATACGCAAGACGTTCGGCAGCAGCTTGCAGATAATTGCAGGCAATGTTGCGACATACGAAGCGACAGAGGCGCTTATCAAGGCGGGTGCTGACTGCGTGAAGGTCGGCATGGGCCCCGGCAGTATATGTACTACAAGGGTTATCGCTGGCATTGGCGTTCCGCAGATTACCGCTTTAATAGAATGTGCGCGCGCTGCAAAGAAGTACAATGTTCCTATTATTGCAGACGGCGGCGTGAAGTTCTCAGGCGATATTACGAAGGCTATTGCGGCAGGTGCTTCATGCGTAATGCTAGGAAGTCTGCTTGCGGGAACAGACGAGAGCCCCGGCGAAACCGAATTGTATCAGGGCAGGCGCTTCAAGGTATATCGCGGAATGGGCTCTATAGGCGCTATGGAGAAGGGCAGCAAGGACAGGTACTTCCAAGAAGACGCGCAGAAGTTAGTGCCTGAGGGCGTCGAGGGCAGAGTTCCCTACAAGGGCTCGGTTGAGGAAACAGTATTCCAGCTGATTGGCGGCTTGCGCAGCGGTATGGGCTATTGCGGCACTCCCACAATTCGCGACCTGCAAGAGAAAGGCAAGTTCGTGAAGATTACAAACGCAGGACTTATAGAAAACCACCCGCATAATGTTTATATCACGAAGGAAGCACCGAATTATTCGATAAGTGATCTGTAATAAGTGAATGGATAATAAGAAAAAGCGAGCGGTGGCTCGCTTTTTTGGTAAGTTCAAAGTGCCTTATTAAACACTAAGTTCAATAATAATGGATACGAACATCACTTCCTAAATACAAATAAGTATTCGTGCGCTAATAGCAAAAAATTGTACTTAATACTGTGTGTTTTCCAATAACCTGTTGCCTTGCAATTGTGTTGTTCTTTGATAATCAACTCTTTAAGTGTAAAGCCGGTACTTTGGAAAATGCCCATAACTTCAAAGCTCATAGGAATAACACAGCCCTTTTTGCGTGTATCACCCATAAGTATTGCGCAGAACTTTCCTGGTTTTAACACGCGATAGCATTCAGCAGCAACGGCTTCCATGGCTATCAAAAAATCCTTTACTTTTAACCTTGATAAGTCATTACATATATCTTCGCTGTACTTGATAATATCAGCATACGGAGGGTGGGTGCATATTAAATCAACACTATCATTGTAAACAAAATCTAAGTTGCACGCATCTCCCAATTTAATTTCTATACGCCCCGAACCTTGATATTCAAAGTTCGTTTTCTCAATGCAACGCTCCAATGCCATGGGGTTAATATCAACACCCAAGCAGTTGCGCCCCAAGAGTTTAGCTTCTACAAGTGTTGTTCCACCACCCACAAATTGGTCAAGCACAAAATCACCAGGGGCAGAGTATCGCAAAATAATATTGCGCGGGATATATGGCGACCAATTACCACGATACTTTGCGTCATGTGTAGCCCAATTGCCGCGCTCTGGGAAACTCCACACTGTATTCATTTCAAGCTCAAAATTTTCGGGTTCCCACTTTTTTATTCTCATACAAAGATCCTGCTCATAACTCCATTTTCCATATCATCAATATTATAAATGTGTTCCATAACCTCAAATGTTTCTTCAAGGTTATGCCGCGCACTATGCCAGCCATGTCCGTCGGTAAACCACACGAATGCAAAACCAGGTATTCCTGCGGTCGCTTGCGCCAGATATTTATAACTTCGAGCCGTTTCATTAAGTTTTGAACCGCCACTTGCATAAAAATTTGTTTCAATGCCATAAATAGCGTTTGCAGTTTTAACAACGAAATCAAACCGTTTCACTGTTTTCCCTTGGTTTGAAAGAGCAGATAGGTTTAGACCCCATCTTGCCTCTATATCACCAATCTTCATTTCCTTAAAATAGGTTTCATTTTTAATCAGCCCGGCTTTTTGCAGATATGATTCCACCAAGTTTTCCATAAGGTGACCACCACGGTTTTTTCGACCGTTACTGTCAAGCCCGGTTTCAACACCCGTTGCGTAATCTACCAAGCTTGATAAAATATGATTCTCCATTAGATCAAACAATCCTGTTTTACGCATAAACAGCTTGTATTGCTCTATACCATAATTCGCCTTGTGAAAATTGTATGTAAACTCGCCGTCGCTATCTATGACATAGATTTCATAACTACGAATCGCTAAAAGCAAGGGGATACACTTAAGCGTTTCCGGATATTTCGAAATCAACCGTTCAAAATCTTCTTCAATATTTTTTGAGCCTATCAAGGAGTTCAGGATATTTAACTCAAGTTTTATATTGTCAATATTTCGATAGACCTTTTTAAAGTCGATATAATAGCTGTAATCGGAAATGCTTGATTTGAATTTTGAAAGCCAGTCGTTAAAATCTCGCATCGCTTAATCCCCTCAATAACTTGTGATAAGTAGCTCGTTTATCTTACCTCGACCATATGCAGACGAATTTATTATACGATTCGCGCTTATACGCGTTATTCTATACTTGCTATAGAGTTCATCAAAAAACTCATCATCGGCGTTAGTGTTTTTAGGATCCGAATTGCTTGCAATAACAAATGCACCTTTGTCGCAGATTTCATCAATAAAATGGGCTAACTCGGTTTGCTCACTATCCCCAAACCCGTCTTGTGTATAAGCGGTAAAGCTTGAAGTCTGCGATAACGGACGATAAGGAGGATCGAAGTAAGCAAATGTTTTGTTGTCCATAAAATCCCGCGACATACGATAATCACCACAAACTATTTGCACACCTTGCAAGCAGGCAGAAACAGCCTTTATGTTTTCCACATCACAAATAGTTGGTTTGTTATAGCTACCCATAGGAACATTGAAGTAACCTTTTGAATTAACGCGATACAAACCATTAAAGCAAGTACGGTTTAGAAAAATGAACAGCGCGGCGGCTTCTATGCTATCACATTGTTCAATCTTTATTTTGTTGAACCTTTCACGCATTTCATAGTAGAAAACCTTTCGGGCATCTTTATCAGCTTGCCAATAGTAACATTGCATTGAGTATAACAAAGATATGAGAGCATCCGGGTTATCACGAATAACTATATATGTAGTTATCAACTCACTGTTGATATCACTTATATAAACAGATTCAAGCTCATAAAGGCTAAGAACATCAAATAATACCGCTCCACCACCAACAAACGGCTCCGCATATTTTGTTATACTTTTACCCAGTCCAGCAGGATATTTAGCACGAATATCGTCAAGTATCTGCGACTTGCCACCTGCCCATTTAACGAAAGGTTTTGCAATGGGTTTCATATACGCCGCCCCTTTTCACAAACATATAATTCTACTATATATTGTAGCAACAACTTATGTATAATGCAATATACGAATATTGCAAATGTAATATTAGAATCGATAACACAAAAAAACGGCACGAGTTTCCCCGTGCCGTTGTGATTACAGTAATTACCGCTTACGCATTTTTCAAAAAAGCCATATAGCACTTCTTGGCTTCGTAGATATCGGATTTGCTTGTAATCTCCCACGGGGCGTGCATTGAGAGCACCGCAACACCGCTGTCTATTACCTGCATGCCTAAATTAGCGGAGATATACGCTATCGTTCCGCCACCGCCGACATCTACCTTGCCGAGCTCTGCTGTCTGGAATCTTACATTGTTGTCGTCCATAATCCTTCTGATTTCGGATATGTACTCTGCATTCGCGTCGTTTGAGCCGCCCTTGCCGCGTGCGCCCGTAAACTTATTGAATACAACGCCATAGCCGAAAAATGCAGTATTCTTCTTTTCATAAACCGAAGAATATAACGGGTCGAATGCAGCAGAAACATCGGAGGAGAGCATCTTTGAATTTGTGAGTGCGCGACGGAGCTTTAATTCACTGTATTCGCCTGTAAGGTTCATTATTTCGGCGATTGTGTTTTCAAAGAAGCGTGAATCCATGCTTGTTGCACCGACTGAGCCTATCTCCTCTTTATCAACCAATATGCAGCAGCAGGTTTTTTCAGCGTCATTGACCTCTAATATTGCTTCTAATGAAGTGTAGGCACAAACTCTGTCGTCCTGCCCGTAGCCCATTACCATGCTTCTGTCAAGACCGAAATCGCGTGCTTTACCCGCAGGCACTACTTCCAATTCGGCTGAAAGGAAATCCTCCTCCTCGAAACCGTACTTTTCCTTCAGAATGTCAAGAATGTATGTCTTTACGGCTTCCTTCTCAACATCCTTCTTGGGCTTGCTGCCTATGAGAACATCAAGCGATTCGCCTTCGACAACCTTAGCGGCTGTTTTCTGCATCTGGTCTGCTGAAAGGTGTATAAGCAGGTCTGTAATGCCTACAACGGGGTCATTCTCATCTTCGCCGATTACAACATTTATTACTGTACCGTCTTTCTTAGCTACAACGCCATGAATAGCCAAGGGAATAGCCACCCACTGATACTTCTTGATACCGCCGTAGTAGTGAGTATCTAATAATACGAACTCGGAATCCTCATACAAGGGGTTTTGCTTAACATCTATTCTCGGGGAATCGATGTGTGCGCCCAATATGTTCATGCCCTGCTCTATGGGCTTTTTGCCAATAAGGAACAACGCTATTGCCTTGCCCATGCAGTTTGCATAAACCTTGTCGCCCGGCTGTAGCTTCTTGTTATTGGCTATGCAGTCATTCAGATCCATATAGCCATGCTTTTTTGCCATATCGATTGTGAAGGATACACATTCTCTTTCAGTCTTGCCCATATCAAGAAATCTGCGGTAATTCTTAGAAAGGGTTTCAATCTCATTCAACTGCTCATCAGTGTAGCTTAACCACGCATTTTTTCTTTCCATAACTATACCTCTTATTGTGATTTATGCTTATATTCTATCACTAAATTCTATGGTGTCAATTAAATAATACCGATTATATTCTATGCAAATATATAACTGAATTGCTATATATCTACGCTATAATTTGCTTGATAATCGCCTGCTTTGCTGTTACAATGAAAAAAATTCAAACAGGAGGCAAAAAAATGAGTAAGAAAGCAATAGTGGTACTTGCCCTGCTATTAGTGCTTGCAGTATTTATATCTACATCGCTTGCGGCTGATAATAAATCACCGGTTGGATACAATATTTCGGGATTTTCAACGGTTGACCTATATGGCAACACGGTTGACAGCAGCATATTGGGCGAATACAAGCTTACAATATTCAACCTGTGGGCAACATGGTGCGGACCCTGCCTTTCAGAGATGCCACACCTGCAAAAGCTGTATGAAAACTACGAGCCTTTGGGCGTTAATGTAGTCGGGCTATTGGTAGAAGGCGGCGGCTCTACACCCGCAAGTGCCAAAAAGCTGTGCGAAACCAATGGCTACACATATCCCACACTGAGATATGTAACAGATAGCAAGTTGACGGAGCTTGTAAACAAAAGTGGAGGGTATATTCCCGTAACCTATGCTGTAAGCCCGACAGGCGAGGTGCTTGAATACCATGTCGGCGCGATGTCGTATAGTGCGTTCGTCGCTTTCATGAACAGGAATCTTGACGAGCCAATACAGACGGAAACGCCTAAGCCCACTCAAACACCTAAGCCGACAGAATCTCCCGTGCCGACAGCAACGCCCGATACCCTGCATACCGTGCGCTTCTTGGATTGGAACGGTACTGTTCTAAAAACTGAGGAGGTGTTGACAGGCGAGAGCGCGACTCCGCCCGAGAACCCCACGCGCGAAGGCTATTACTTTGAAAAGTGGGACAAGGACTTTACGAATATAACGAGCGACCTCGACATTTACGCAGTATACAGGCTTGTAAATGATGTGAACGGCGACGATACAGTGAACACAGGCGACGCAGTAATAATTTTGCGAACCGTTGTAAGCGGCGAATTCAGCGAATTTGATAAATTAGTAGCCGATGTTAACAATGACGGCAAGGTGAATACAGGCGACGCGACAAGGCTGTTGCAGATAATAGTATCATAACACTACTATCATATAGGGGCTATACGCCCCTTTTTCATAGTCGCTATATTAAAAAATGGGGGGTAATCCCCCATTTCTGTTTGATTTACCGATGCATTACGCTTTCAGAACTCTGACAAAGCTCTTTTTACCCTTTCTGATAATAACGCCGTCCTTCAGCTTGCTTTCCTGTATTGCTTCTGCAAAGTCGGATACTTTCACATCGTCAGCAAATACCGCGCCGCTTTCAATCATTCTGCGGGCGTCGGACTTACTCTTGCAGAGACCGCTCATAACAAGCAGGTCAACCACGCGCAAGCCGCTTTCCTCTATTTCCGCTTCATTAAGACGCAAGGTGGGCATATTGCTTATGTCGCCGCCGCCTGCGAAAAGCGCCATAGCGGCTTCCTGCGCCTTCGTTGCTTCCTCTGTGCCATGTACCTGCTCTGTAAGCGTGAACGCAAGCACCTTCTTTGCCTCATTAAGCGCCGCACCCGATACGCTGCAAAGCTCATTTATCTGTTCCATAGGCAAGAATGTAAGCATTGACAGGCACATCTTTACATCTGCGTCATCAACATTTCGCCAATACTGGTAAAAATCGAATACCGAGCACTTGTTCTTGTCAAGCCAAAGCGCACCTTTTTCGGTTTTGCCCATCTTCTTGCCTTCTTTTGTGGTCAAAAGTGCTGTTGTGAAGCAGTAGGCGTTTTTGCGCTCCTTTTTGCGAATCAAGTCCATGCCGCCTAACATATTTGACCATTGGTCGTCACCGCCAACCTGAAAGGTGCAGCCATATTTGCGGTTAAGCACCAAGAAATCGTAGCTCTGCATAAGCATATAGCTCATTTCAAAGAAAGACAGTCCCGTTTCGAGCCTTTGCTTATAACATTCGGCGGCTAACATATGGTTTACGGAAAAATGCACGCCAATATCACGCATAAAGTCTAAGAAATTGAGGCTGCGAATCCATTCTGCGTTGTTTACCAATATGGCTTTATCGTCTGAAAAATCTATTATGCGGCTCATCTGCGCTTTGAACCTTGCCGCGTTGTAGTCTAACTCCTCAACAGTCAGCATTCTGCGCATTTCGGTTTTGCCCGAGGGGTCGCCAACCATTGCCGTTCCGCCGCCTAATAGCGCTATGGGTTTATGCCCTGCCCTCTGCATATGCGCCATAACGATTAACGGAACATAATGCCCGATATGCAGGCTGTCTGCAGTAGGGTCAAAGCCTATATAAAATGTTACCTTTTCTTTTCCTAATAGCTCTCTGATTTCTTCAGGGTGCGAGGCTTGCTTTAATATGCCGCGCTCTGTTAAAACATCATATACATTTTTGGTCATAGGTTGACACTCACTTTCCTACAGAATTGCATAGATAATAACACATTATTTGAGAATTTTCAATGAGGTTATGGCTGCTAAATCTATGTGGGCAAGCGCAAGGGCTTAAAAATTTCGCTGCAACACTCTTTTCAATTAAAAACGCCTTGCGGCGTTATGTGGTGCTATAATTCAAATGCTTGTCCATCAATCAGTTACGATGGCTGAGCGGTAGGCATGTCCAGCTAAAAGCTCTATGCCCTTCGCCTCGAACAATTCGCCGACGGTTACCAGCTGATAGCCCTGATCTATGAGCCAAGGAACTATTATGCCTACGGCTTCGGCGGTTTCGGGATATAGGTCGTGCATAAGCAAGATTGCACCGTCGAATACATGCGTCTTGATATGCTCGACTATCTGCTCACTGTTGCGCGTTTCCCAATCGCGCGTATCAACTGACCAAAGTATTACGGGGCGACCGAATGCATCTAACGCGGTTTTATCGAATGTGCCCCATGGCGGACGAATGTACTTCGCGGGGCGGCCTATCAGCTCAATCAAGTATTCATCAAGAGGATCTATTTGCTGCATAACCTCTTCGGCTGAAATGCCCTTAAGCGCGACCTTGTGTGTTTGCGTGTGGTTTCCTATCTCACAGCCCAACGCGACAGCGCGCTGAATGTACTGACCATTCTTCATAGCCATATCGCCTATTACAAAAAATGTCGCGCGGGCATTGTAGCCCTCTAATATATCTAATATTCGGTCTGTGCTTTTTGCCGGGCCATCATCGAATGTAAGCGCAATCATGGGCTTTGTCGGGTCTATTGAGCTATTGGGAGCCGGCGACGGAGATACAGTAGGCTCGGGCGTGAGTGTAGTTTCGATTGTAGGCTCGGGAGTAGTGGGCTTGAAAACAGGAGTTGACTGCTCATCGACCGGTATGGGTTCATTATTCGCGGGCTTCATCAATGCCAAAACCGAAACGAACGATACAACTATACAAACTACTCCTAATAAAAATATAAGTGCTCTCTTATTCATCTGTTCCCCCTAAGCCATTTCCCCCGTATAGCTTTATGCTCATTGTACTTTCATCGCCCGTAAATGTCAATGTATTTTCGTTACAATAAATGCCAATGCAAGAATATATTTTATCGTTAAAAGCTACTATTGTATTAAAGACGCAGGCTGAATCGCGGCGGCGAAAAATAAACCATCGGAAGTGCGAATGCTGGGCGGAAAGCATAACACGCAGGCAATCGTTTTTCACTCCTATTTATGCTTTGCGCCCAAAATAACTGCAAAATGGCTATATTTCCAGGGAAATAGCTGCCCATTTCGCACTCGCGCGGGAGCTCCGCACCTATAATGCCACTTTGCCATGAAATAAACTTCGCTTACAAAATGCCTGCGCGAATTGCGAAATATCCTACGGCCATGAAATATTGCTTGCGTGCAGCTTCACTCTTTATTCTGTACTTTCCATTTCGTGCTATTAACTCCGCACTCTACACTAAAAGAAGCCCTATTTCTTTATAGTAACAACCGTAACTCCCGCGTCGCCCTGACCATAGCTGCCCATACGATATGATTTCACCAGCTTATGCGACTTTAAGAAGCTCTGCACGCCTGCGCGCAATGCGCCTGTGCCCTTGCCATGAATGATATTAACCTCGCTAAGCCCTGCTCTTGCGGCGTCATCTAAGTATGCGTCAACTACGGGCAGTGCCTCGTCAACCAAGTAGCCGCGAATATCAAGCTCAAGGCTGACTGTTTTAGGCTTCAGCTTTACATTTGATTTTTCTTGCTTTTTGGGAGCTTCTTCGGCGGCGCGTAAGTCGGATAGCTTTGCGGACAGCTTCATAATGCCTACCTGCAGCTGAACCTCGCCCTTCGAATCGGGCAAAGACAGCACAGTGCCAACCTGATTCAGACTTAGAATCTTCACCGTATCGCCTATCTTTACTTGGGTTAGGGGCGTGCCGGCGCTTTCTGCTTCCTCGCGCTTTTCCTGCAAGGATTCCTCCATTCTGCGAATACTGTCGCGTGCGTTTTGTATAGAACGCTCTAACAGCTTCTTATCCTCAGATGACAGGTTTTTCAGCTCGCGCAACGTCTTTATAAGCGCTTCGGTTTCGCGCTTGGTGTCTGTTACTATGCGCTTGGCTTCTTCCTTCGCTTTGCTTCTGTGAATTTCGTACTCGCGCTCGTTGCGCCTTTTCATTTCTTCGGCTTCGTTGCGCAGCTGCTGCAGCTCTTGGCGCATTTGCTCAGCAAGCTCACGCTCGCGCTCGGCAACTCTTCGCGCTTGGTCCGCGCTCGTGATTATATCCTCAAACTTTATGTCCTCTTTCCTTAAGAACACCTTGGCTTTTTCGATAACACCATCCGAAAGCCCAAGCCGCTTTGAGATTTCAAACGCGTTCGACTTGCCGGGAATTCCCACGAATAGCCTGTATGTAGGGCAAAGCTTGTTTATGTCGAACTCCATGCTCGCATTCTCCATACCCTCTCTTGAAAGCGCGAATGCCTTTATTTCGCTGTAATGCGTGGTGGCTAATGTGGTGCAGCCCGCTTCGTGCAGCGTTTCCAATATACTCATTGCAAGCGCCGCGCCCTCTACGGGGTCCGTGCCTGCGCCTAACTCGTCTAACAATATTATGGAATCGCTGTCGGCATTGTTGAGAATACCGACTATATTTCTCATATGCGATGAAAAAGTCGATAGGCTCTGCTCTATGGACTGTTCGTCACCTATATCCGCAAATACATTGCTGAAAAACGCCAGCTCAGTGCCCTCGCTTGCAGGAACGAACAGACCCGACATAGCCATTAAGGTAAACAGCCCCACTGTTTTGAGAGTAACTGTTTTACCGCCGGTATTTGGGCCTGTGATTATAAGCGTTTTGAAGTCGTATCCTATCCAAATATCTATGGGAACGACTTGGTCGGGGTTTATAAGCGGATGCCTGCCCTTTACTATCTTTATTTGCCCGTTTGAATTCAGCTTCGGGCGAATAGCATTCATTTCCCTTGCTAATTTCGCCTTTGCGAACGCCAAGTCTATTTCGCCTAATACTAATAGATTATTGTAGATGTCCTTAGCGTTTGGAGCAATCATGGCTGTTAACTCTGTAAGTATGCGCTCAACCTCCGCCGCTTCTTCGGCTAAGAACTTTTTATACTCGTTGCCAAGCTCTACTATCGAGGTTGGCTCTATGAACAGAGTCGCGCCGCTTGATGACTGGTCATGTATGAGCCCGGGAACCTCCGAACGATATTCCTGCTTTACGGGTATTACATACCTGCCGTTGCGAACAGTAATAATAGGCTCCTGCAAATACTTTTGATATTCTGATGAGCGAATAATTGAGTTCAGCTTTTCGCGCACCTTTTCGTTGGCTAAACGCATTTGCTTGCGTATGCGGGATAGTGCGGGCGATGCCGAATCTGTAAGCTCGTCCTCATTCAATATGCAGCGGTTAAGCTCTTGCTCTATGTATTCATATGCCACTAAGTTGTGCGCTAAATTTTTCAGCTTTTCGCCTGAATCCATACGCAGCAGCGCCTCGCGTGCGGTACGCGCCGCCCTCAAGCAGCTTGAGATTTTTAGCAGCTCCTTAGGAGGTAAAAGCAATACTGCGTGCAGTCGTTTTAGAGTTTCACGCATATCGGGGAAATCATCAACGGGCGAATACCCGCTTCTTATAAAAAAGCCCTCCGCCTCCTGCGTCAATTCCAAATCCGCCAATACAGCTGAAAAGTCGTAATGGGGCTTCATGCTCTCAACAAGCTCGCGCGAAACACAGCACGACGCCCTCAGCATGAGCATATCCAGCACTTTATCGTATTCAAGGGTTTTTAATACTTTGTCGTTCATAGCGTACTAATTTTATAACCTTTTGCGTGTTCAGTCAATTGACAATGCTATTTGAGAATATACGGTAATTAGACAAAATTCTTGCTGGCGTTAGAGTAAAATATTATCAGCACATTTAGGGAAGACGCAAGCCATGACTCAAAATCTAACTCCAGCCGACATGGCTGTTGAAGTCGCACTGAAAATTGAACGATTTAAGATATTGCGACTGCTTGAACAAAAAAGCAAGGAAGAAGTGATTAACATATTAGAAACCCTGCTCAAAAAGGGTTAAATAACCTGTTCAAAAAGGGTTAAAAGCCCTCTCATATGGGGCGAAAAGCAATTGCCTGACAGGGAGAGTTAGTTCATATTCCACATGCTTTTTTAAAATTAAAGGTCGCAGATAATAGCATATCATCACACAATATAAGCAAATAAAAAAGCCCCGAAGGGCTGGCTGCGGAACTAGGATTCGAACCTAGACAATACGAGTCAGAGTCGTAGGTGCTACCGTTACACAATTCCGCATCATAATTTTATCCCGCGAATGCCGTCTGCCCTCAATAACACCCGCCTCTCAGCAGGATGGGTAAATAATTCGACGATTTTGGATGGCGCCACCGCCGTTCATATTCCCTATGTTAATTTGTGGGTTTATGTGAGAAACATAACGCGCACCACAGGATACTGGTGGGACTAATTGGAATCGAACCAATGACCTCTACGATGTCAACGTAGCGCTCTAACCAGCTGAGCTATAATCCCTGACTATATTTTATAGGTACCTTGCTTTCGCTTTCCTGATATTATTATATCTAAAATACTCAAAAATGCAAGTGTATTTTTCTACTAGATTGTAAAATGCAGGTGAATTCAAAATAAAAAGGGAGAGCTTCCTCTCCCCATAGGTAGTTAAGATTACATGCCGGTTTTATTCTTCAAATCCTGAACGGTTTGCTTGGCTGTTACGATATCGTTCTGCGGTGCTGTTTTTATCTGATACATATTTCTGTTGCGCATTTGCTCAAAAACAGTGTATTGATCCTGCGAGCACTCGTTCATAATGCTGAACATGAGCTGGCGCAAATTAGGACATGAGCTTTCTGTAATATTGCTTGCATACAGCTTGACTAAGGACTTTTCTGTGTTCAGCAAATCGTTCAAAATTTCCTGCTGCGACATTGTTGTATTGTTCATAGTACCCTCCCTTTATGCGTTCTTGCCATTGAGATAGTTTTGCAGCGCGTCGAAGTGCTGTCTATGGTGCTGTGCTGCTGTTTGCGCCATAGTTTTTAGCTGCTGGTCCTGCAACTGATTAGCATAAACTGACCACTTCTTAAAGGCTAAAGCCTCGTTGTAGAGCTGGTCCTCAATTATGCTTAAATCCTTCACGCCAAGACTTTGTGAAATCTCTTGATTGAACACGCCGCCAATTGTTTGGCTGCCTGTGCCTTGATTCTGAAAATTAGTCATATAGCCCTCCTTGATTTTGTTGGGCTTAGTATGAGCGGGTGTATTCAGAATTATTCAAAGGATTGTAGTTGAAAACAAAATCACGATTATCACTCCGACAAAATAGGAAACCGTATTTGCTACCAATGCGTAGAATACTGCTCTGCCCTTGCTGACCATATTATTGCTGACTTTGGTTAGGAAATTAGCATATACTATGGCCTCAATTATAAATACAAGCGTTTCCAGCCAAAAATAGTATAATATTAACCCAAATATCCCGGTTTTATAATGAATGATATTAAGCAAAATGTTTAGCAGCGTCTGAGTAACGATATTCGTCAAAATAATAAGCTGAAGCTGCTTTTTCTGCTTGAAGCCAAAGAATAAAGCAAAAATTGTTTCAATTCCGATAGTGGCAATTACACGCAACACGAATGACTTTGACTCAAATGAATAGTCGTACTTCGCTTCTAACTTAAAAACGCCAACTCCTCCGGGGGATTGAAAATTAACGCCTCGAAGGTTTACGGAATAGTAGCTGTTATATGCGTATTTCTCATACGGCTTATCGGATATAGCAAAGCAATCATACTGTGGAAAATAAAGCAAAACCTTGAATCTGTCAGGAACCTCGTAGGCTCTAATTGTGAAGCGTTTGTCTGATGAATGCATAAAATATCCGGAAAAATGGTAGCCGTCTTTATCTGCAAAGCTCTTGAATTTCTGATAAGCGGAATAATCGGCACTATCTTCTTTAATGCCCGTCCGCCCCGTCGGTTCGTTTTCAGATAAAAAGGTCATATAGTATTCACCATAATGCGCATCGAACTCAATTATCAGATATGGTTTTGGTCCGACATCAGCATGTGAAGACTTAGCCTGAAAGCTAATGAGCAAAATACATCAAATCAGAAGTAATAATACCTTATTTCTCATGCGCACCATCCTATTCAAATAGTTATGCGAAAGCTCAATGCGTATGCACACCAAGCAGGCACTATCAAAGATTACTCAATTACAGGAACAGGTATGAACTGCAATATCGCAGCGGCGATTTTCTCGGGCTTTTCCTCGTGTAAAAGGTGACCTGCATTTCTAATAACGCTGAAATATGCGTTTGGGAGCGCTGCTTGGAAAAGCTCGGCATGCTCGGTGGTATGCCATTTATCATCGCTGCCCAAGAGTATGAGTGTTTCGTTTTGAATGTTGCGCAGCTCAGAAAACGCGGCCTCCTCATCATAACTCATAGCGCTGTAACGCAGGGCACGGCGCGCCTCAACATCTTCAAGCGGGTTGGAATAGCCCTTCACAATATCGGGTGTAACAAGCGTTAAATCCAAGTAGCACTGCTGCAAGGCTTCTTCAATCTTCTTAGGAGATAACAAAACAGATGCTATGCCGCCGAACAGCATTGACTCAAGCATTCGAATAAATACGGGCATTTGCGGGGTGATTCCGCCCGGGCTCAAGAGTATCATCTTATCTACTAATGATGGCTCTGTGCGGGCAAGCTCTGTAACATATGCGCAGCCCATTGAAAAGCCTATGAAGTGGGCGGATTCTATGCCTATAGCCTTCAAAAACAGCTTTATAATGTGCGCGTGCTCTTCAATAGTATATAATGCGGAAGCAGGCTTGTCGGAATAGCCATGCCCCATTAAATCCAATGCGATTACTCTGTATTGTGATGAGATTTTAGGAATCAGATTGCGCCAAGTATATAGTGATTGACCTATGGTATGTATTAAAACCAAGGGCTCGCCATTGCCTTCGTCCATATAATGAATATTCAGCTCTAAATCAGCATTCTTTTTCCCATAGGGGACGGTAATTTTAACATACTTTCCCGTATGCTGTGAATTTATGAATTTTTTAGGCTGCAATGAAAGATTCACATTTACCTCCCATTATAATGCGTCTTTATGATTCTACAATTTATTTTATAATTTTGCAAGAGAGAATAATATAAAATTAGCTAAGGCTTCAATTTTGTTGAAATAAAGCACTGCTCAGTTTTCATTCTAATATATAATGTATAATGAATTTTTATGCAGGAAATCCACTTAGGCTATTTTCGTTTGTTAAGTATTTCTCACATAGTATTCCACATGAAAAATACGCAAAATACCGCCATTTGTGGATAACTATATGGATAATGTGGATAACTTCTGTGGATAAGTGCTATGAATATTTAGTTTTCACATTCTGTTCGTGAATGTTCGGGGGGCGAAAAAGGGCTAAAATTAGGGGTCTGCCTCAATTATTCAGAAGAAACGCTTGTTCGATATGAATAAATATGCAGTGGTATTAGAAAGGTTTTTCAAATTATCTCGAAGCCGAAAAGCAAAAAATAGCATTATAGATTTTAATACTTTCTACCTGCGCTGTTTGGTTTATATAACGAATACCGCCGCATTGAAGCAGTTGCATAAAGCAAAAAGCACTGCCATCGCAGCGCTTATATTGGCAGGGGCAGAAGGACTCGAACCCTCAAGAACGGTTTTGGAGACCGCTATGTTACCATTACATCATGCCCCTAAGACACTTAGATAATATACCACAGCCAAAAATTTATGTCAATAGTGATTTAGGCATTTTGCTGAAAATGGAGGGCTAATTTCTCCATTTTAAGTATAATATGCAAGCACAATGTGGGTATAGCAATCAATTTTTGTGCCTGCTGAATAAGCCTTCATATTTCACTTCATAATATTATTAGTTATGGCAACAAATATAAAGCTGACTGCGTGTTACATACTGAATATTTTTGATTTGATAGTAACGCTTTTCTGGATGCAGCTTATGGGCTTGCAGGCAGAGGCAAATCCAATAGGCAGGGTTTTGCTGCAAAGCCCTTCCGCGACTGTGGCTGTAAAAACCTTGGGAGTCGGGCTTGCTATGCTGCTGTTATACATTATGCGAAACAGAAAAGTGGCGAGCATAGGCACAAATATACTGCTTATCGCATACTCTGCGCTGACTCTGTATCACTTGGGGCTTATTGCGCTTTCTTGATGAAAAAAGTCAACATATGTTCAGCCAATCGTATGAACAAATTTCGCATAGTACGGTTGACCGTCTTGAAAACCTGTCGAAATGCTCACTCTGGCTTGCCTTTATACTGAAACTCCTTATCCAAGCACAATGTATCGCCCTGCTCTGCATCTATGCCATTATCCCAAGTGCTTCGCGGTATGGATATGAATACATCGTCCTCACGCTTTACGGCTAATTTGCGCTTTGAAGCTATGTCAAACATAGCCCAGCATTCCTCATCTATTATCAACGCGACTCTTTTGGAATCCTCTGACCAGATAATAAAAACGTCTCTGTACGGGAATATGGGCGGATACAGATTTTTATACACCAACAGACCGTCGACAATCATCTCAACATCTTCAGATTCATCGCATCTGCATAAATAAAGGGTACCCGTTTCGCCATCGTCCTCGAAAACGGTTACCCACTTATTGTCCGGAGACTGTTCGTCTATCAAGAAACAATCTTCCATCATATATTGGTTGCCACACTCATAAGCTCTGATATGCTCGTAACGCCCTTCAGCACGTAAACCTTACATGCGTCAAACAGCGTAGTCATGCCGTTCTGAATAGCCATTTCGCGCAAAACGTCGCTCGAAACGTCTTTGTTTATAATGTTCTTCATTTCCTCTGTCATGTACATTATTTCGTGAACAGCCAAACGGCCCTTATACCCTGTGCCGTTGCAGAACTGACAGCCCTGCGGTCGCGAAATTCTGATGGGCTCGGTCAACCCTAATATATCCATCTCGCGCGGATTTGTTTTACCTCTCTTTTTACATACGGGGCAAAGTCTCTTAACAAGACGCTGAGCAATAACCGCAACCAAAGCGTCTGCAACCAAGTAGCTTGTAACGCCCATATCTATAAGACGGGTCAACGCGCTGGGAGCGTCGTTCGTATGCAGGGTGGAGAAAACCAAGTGACCCGTAATAGCAGCACGAATAGCAATCTGAGCGGTTTCCTCGTCTCTTATCTCGCCCAACATTATGATGTCAGGGTCTTGTCTTAGAATACTCCTAAGTGCTGTCGCAAATGTTAGGTTTGTCTTCGGGTTAACCTGAACCTGATTTATACCGTGCATGGTATATTCAACAGGGTCCTCAACCGTAACTATGTTAACATCTGCGCTGTTCAATTCCTTTAAGAAGGCGTACAGTGTAGTTGATTTACCGCAGCCCGTAGGTCCTGACAGCAGCACAACGCCGTGCGGGTGAGCCAGTATTTTATCGACAATGACATTCTCCTCGGGTGTAAAGCCTAATTCTGCACGCGAGAAGTTAAATGCTGTTTTGTCTAATACGCGGATACCGAACTTTTCGCCGTGCACTGTGGGAAGCGTTGATACACGAAAGTCGTATTCCTTGCCGTTAATGAACATGTTTATACGACCGTCCTGCGGGATACGGCGTTCCGCTATGTTCAACGCCGACAGAATCTTAAAGCGTGCCGCAATAGCAGGATACGATTCTATCGGGAACTCCGCGCGCTCGGACAAATCGCCGTCAATACGGTATCTTACGCGAACGGACTTCTCATAAGGCTCTATATGAATATCACTGGCTCGGAAGGGAATAGCTTCTCTAATAATAGAGTCAACCAATCTAACCGCAGGCGCGTTGATAACATCTTCGCCGCGTTCTAACAGCATTTCTATATCAGAGGAAGCCGTTTGCTCTATTATTGCTTGGTCTCTGTCCTTTTGCAGAGATTCCAGAGCGCTTGTAGTTGAAAGCACCGCAACAATAGAGTCTATGAATACATCTATTTGAACTGAAGGCACATACACATAGTCAAATTTGCCTGTATACATTGTAGCTATTACAGACATAGCCACAAAGTCAAGAGGTTTGCCTACCGCTAAAAGCATAATGCCGTTTTTATCGATAGTGATTGGCACAATCTTGTGCTTCTTCATCATAGTCAGGCTGAACTTGTCTAACAACTCCCTATCGACATCGAACATATCCATTTCTGCATAGGGAATAGACAGAAATTCACCTAATGCGGGCAGGGCTGAAACCTCCGTACAGTACTGCTTGGCTATCATGTACTTGTCAACGGGGATACCAAGCCTTTCGCACTCTTTGAATATTATGTTTCTTTCTTTCCTTTTTACTACCCTCTTAAATTGGTAGTATTGCAGAAGCTCAAAGTTTAGATTCATTCACTCTCACCTCGCTTCTTATTGAATCGTTTGTATGATTGATAGAATAGGTCCGTAAACCGCCATGAACACTACCGCTATAACGCCGCCCATTACAACAAGCATAATAGGCTGCAAAACAGTTGATAATGCACCCAAAGCGATTTCAACCTGTTCATCGTAGTACTTCGCTGCACGCGGCAGAATTTCGTCAAGCGAACCTGTTTTTTCACCTACCGAAACCATCTGCAGCATTATCTGAGGGAAGAGCTGGTACTTATCGAGAGTCATGGTAAGCGATGCGCCTCTCTCAACCTCGTCTATAGCTAAATTGAAGCGCTTTTCAACATCTTTATTGCCGAAAACATTGACCATAACCTTCATCGAGTCAACCAAGTCCATGCCCGAAACCAGCAATAGTCCGAAGCCATGCGCGAAACGTGAGGCTATTGTGTTTACATTTATGTTCTTCATAATGGGCAATGTCAGCTTAAGCTTGTCGAAAATCTCTCTGCCCTTCGCTGTGCCCGCGAATATTCTGAAGGCTACGATAATCAATACCACTGCGACGAATATAATCAATATGTTATCGACTACAAAGCCCGACATTTTGAATATCGCCAATGTCAGAGCTGGCATTTCAATATCCATTTCGCCCAAAGCCTGCTGGAATGTAGGAATAACGAATACGAAAACCAATGCCAATATACCTACCATCAAGCCCAGCAATACAAGAGGATACGCCATAGCGCCCTTTAGCTTGCGGCGCATCTTATCGTCCATTTCGTAGTAGTTCGCTAAGTCGTTCAAAACCGTATCAAGCGAACCTGACATCTCGCCGACATAGGTCATGCTTCTAAAGAATTCGGGGAAAATCTTGGGGTGCTTCTCCAACGCTTCAGAAAGCAGCAGACCCGCCTTAACATCCTCATGCACCATTTCAAGCACGCGCTTGAGTAATGACGAATAGGACTGCTCCTTCAACATTCCTAAGCTATCGACAATGGAAATACCCGAGTTCGTCAATATTGAGAACTGACGACAGAAGTTCGTAATCTCGGATATTTTTACCTTACTCGATGTTGAGAAGAACGGGTTGGGGCTCTTATCGGCAACCGGCTTCGCAGAAATCAAGAACAGATTCTGCTTTGCCAGCTCCTCTCTTAAATGGTCCTCACTTTCCGCTAAGAAAGTACCCGTGAACTTCTTTTTATTTAAGTTAAAGGCAGTATATTTATACTTTTGCAATTTGCCCTCCCTCTCAGCCTTTACGGCATAAGACTAATATACCAATTTATCAACGCTTTTCCAATCAGCATGGACACTATCATTCCTGCTGTTAAATACGGCGCAAAGGGGTATTCCTTAAACCTTTCCTTTTGGCCCACAAAGTGCGGAATGGCCAATACCAAGCACGCTGAAACCGCCGCCAAGAATACTGACAGCGCTGTGTTTTGCCAGCCTAACAGAAGGCCTGCCACGGTTACAAGCTTTACATCAGCAAAGCCCATTGCCTCGCGCTTTAATATCGCATATGAGCCAAAGTAAATTATCAAGAACAATGCGCCGCCGCCAAATCCGCCAATAAGCCTGTCTGTAAACTTTATGCCGTCATTCAGCCCATTTACAAAGGCGTTCAAGCAAATAGCTATTACCGCTAATACCAATATAACCACATGGAATCTATCGGGTATGTATGTATGCTCTAAATCTATGAAGAATACAGCAATCATCGTTGAGCATAACGCCATCGCAACAAGTGTGAAGCCTATTGCTTCATCCATAGTAACGCCCAAGAAGGTTTGGCTGTGGTGCAGCAGGAAGAACACGCAAGCTAACCACAATACCATATTCAGAAGCTCGACAATAGTATAGCGTATGGATATTTTCTGTCCGCAGCTGCGGCATTTGCCCCCTAAAATCAAGTAGGATACTACGGGTATGTTGTCATACCACTTTATAGGCGTGCTGCATCCGGGGCAATGCGAGGCCGGCGCCACAAGGCTTTTGTTGCGCGGCACCCTGTAAATCACCACATTAAGAAAGCTTCCAATCATTAAGCCTATAAGTCCAGTAAAAATATAAATAATCGGTAGCCATTGTTCTAACATATAGTACTCCTTGTGTAAAATTTATATATCACTGCGAAATCCCTTGCGTTCTTTCGCCGTAAACCCAGCAGGTTACCTCGTTACCCCCACTTTTTTGCACAAATACAACTGTGAGGATAACATTGTTCGCGTTGTTGGTTACTATAAGCGTGTGCTCATTGCCTTTTTTGATGAGCTTAATGGTTCTCTCCGACGATACTATTGTGTTGGGTACGGGATTGCCCAGCTCATCAACCGCAAAGCTGTATTCGTAAATCGGATTGCCTAACTCATCGGTCATAGGCTCGCCGTTATCGTCTAACTTCGGTATCTGCGTGTATTCTGCAAGCAAGCCTGTTGACAGCCTAAGAAAGTCGTATCCTATTACATCTAAGCTCATCTCGTGCTCGTATGTTTTTGAGGCTAATACTGCTACATTTGTGCCGTACAGTGTCAGCGTCATAATAAGCGTGCAGAGCATGAGTATCAGAAACAGCACTATCATAGTGCTCGGTAATGCCATGCCCTTTTTGCTTTTTAGCAGCTTAGCCATTTATAAACACTCCATTCTTCCTAAACGGTGTATCCGTTTGTATTTCATACAAGTCTTTATCAGAATTCTTGTTGCTGTTTCCGAATGCGGTGAATACAGCGAACGGGTCCTCGGGGTTCGTGGATATATCCAGCTGAACCTCTATGAAGAAGGAATAATGCCCCGTATATACCAGCTTACCATCAACATTTTGAACAAGCAAAGGCTCTATCTTTATGGGCAGCCTGTCGCTGTTATAAAACATTCTGTAAGAATATAGGAAGTGGTACGGGTCATCATCTGTTTCTATGTTCTTAACAAAGTAGTTGGTAATATCAACCTCTTCGTTGCCGGACATATAGTAGTAGGTTATGGCTTCCTCGAACTCATCTACATTGTCGGAGGCCTTAAAGCATTCTACAAGGCTGTCAATCTCGCTTACAATGTTGAAGCGCAAGGTCGCCTTTCTGCTGACTGAGTTTGACAGAATAACTACGGACAGCGCGGCAAATGAAATTACGCTCGCAATAGCCATCGCGACCATAACTTCTGCTAATGTAAAACCTCTTTTTGCTCGTTTCGCTGTCGTCATAATCCACCTTATAAAACTAATTTTCTATTAAATTGCGTGAAGAACAAGCCGCCATACAGCTCTAAGTTCTCAAGTATTACAGGGCTTATGTCCTTCTGCGCATTGAAGAACCTGAACTCCACCTTGTTGTCCTCGTCCTGATTCAATGAGTCTATAACGAACTCGAACTCCTCGGGCATATTTATAATTATGAACTCGGGCTTAGGCATAAGCTGGTCATAATCGCAATGCCTTTTTGTAAGGAGAATTCGCTTCTCGAATACACGGAAGTTTTCAAGTATGAAGCCTTCCTCGGTTTCGGGAATGGGTCTTTGCATGAACATAGGCAAGCGCTTTGGCACCTTCTTTGTATAAACCTTGCCGACCTTCTTAATCTTTTCAGCCAGCTGCTGTATTTCATCGGCTTCATAGCCGTATTCGTCCTGCTCCTGCTTGGGCTGCTTATCGCCCTCTTCCTCTTGACCTTCCTCTTGGTTCTCCTCCTGATTCTCCTCAGGCTTCTGCTCCTCTTCCTTCTTTTCTCCCTCTTCGCCTTCTTGCTTTTCGCCTTCGCTTGACTTAGCTTCTTCCTCTAACTGCTCGGCTATGGCTTCGGCTTCCTCAACGTCAAAAGTAAGCTTTTTCTTCTTAGCAAGCTCAGTTGCGTTTATAACCGCTAATTCAGCAACATCGTGTTCATATAGCAAGCTTTCGGTGATTACTTCCTCGCGGCTTAGTATTTCATATCCGAATGGCAGCGAATAATAGCCCATCAAGAACTCTTTTCCGCATATTATGAAGTTCGTAACGCCTTCCTTTATATCTACGAATATGAAGCTGTTACGCCTCACTCTTTGCTTTAAGTGATATACGGCGTTCATTGTTGCGGCAGCCTGCAACGAAATGAACTTAAGAGGCACCTTATTGTTTGTAAGTGTGGTTTTAAGCGCGTTCAGGGTCGGCTTATCCGTCATAGCTACTTGATAAATCGCATTCCTCTTGCCCGAAGCGATTACATAGTTAATCCAATGCAAATCCTCATTGTTTTTGTATAAGCCGTTAAACTCGGTTTTCAGCGCTTCTGCCATCTTTGCTTTCTTCATTATGGGTACGCCTATATAGTCAATACCCACAAGATTATCAGGCAGCAACAAGGTTGTGGCTGCCCCCTGCAATTCGGGCAACTTATGGTAATCACTCAATGCGGATTCAAGCATACCAACATAATCATATGCTTGTGCTGCTTCGTCGCTAACAGGTATTGTTTCGACGCTCGGCTTTGCCATATTTGAGGCATACAGCACCTTTATCAGTGCATGCTGCAGGTCAAAACCTATTACTGCGTTGCTCGCTGCCATTCAAACTCTCCTTAAATCTTTGCTTATGCGTGTTTATAAAGCACAAAGACATATGGTTTCTCTATGTCTTTGAATACCACGCTGCACTTTAGAATTTTTAAGTCCTCATTCCAACTGAAAAATACATTCTGTATCAAGCCGGATGTATATGCGTTGCCTTCCTGTGAGCTGTAGCCATAGCCCGCAGTAAGCGTGTTGCCTGTAAATACCAACTTGTATTCGGGTGATATAATGCCCGTACCTAGCAGCTCGGGCTTTACCATAATTACAACCTCGCTTATGGAGTTTGTAATATATGTATCGGTTTCAAAATCATAATTCGTTTCTTCGTCGTACCTGACCGAATCTACATAAAAGTCGCTGTTGTCAAAGCTATAAAACCAGTCTGAAATAAACTGCTTTACCTCGACTATTTCATCGATTCGCTTTGTGGAAAGGTTTTCAGAGCTGACGGACTTGTTTATTAAAGATGCAAAAGCGACTACCATTGCTGATAGTACGCTGAAAGCAACTAATGTTACCATCATTTCAGCCAATGTATAACCTTTTTTATGTTTTAGGCTTCTACCTGTCATTACTACTACCTTTCCATCAGACGAAGTCATATTCGCTGCTGCCGACGCTTCCTTTCTCTGCCTTTATGGTTTCGTTATTTACATACATTACATATATTTCTACGCCCCAGCTCTGTTTATCGCAATAGGTATATGTAACACATGATTCCTCGTTCTCGAAGGTGCTCATGTAGCCATATTCGGAATTGCAGCTTACTGCGACGTTCCAATTACCGTAATCACCGAGCTTATACTCGATAGCAAAGGGATCATGGGTGAGCGGATACTCCGTACCCTTCGGAAATACGAGAGGCGGTTTGTATCCACGCGTATCGTCATAGCCCGCTAATGCCTTGATTTCGTCAACATACCAAAACACATAGTAATGGTTGTTGTGGTGTACGACGAACAATGTGTAATCGTCAATACTTGCCGCATTTTCGACCAAGTACAGCGTATATGCCTTTTCAGCTTTGCTTCGTGCGGCATTGTGTATAGATTGTCTAATGTACTGTATCGCCTTTGGTATCGATAGTGCGAGCACTATGACGATAATTATCCACAATGCCAGCTTCCATATAGTTAGGCTTTTCTCATTGCTCTTATCGGGTAAATGTTTGTCTAACTTTATAGCCAACTTACGCTACCATTCCTTGCTTAAGTGTTATGTGTTCTCCGGCAAAATTTCTACGCTGAAATATGAAGTAGTGTAGTTTTTCCCTTCATTTACAATGAATTCGGGATAGTACGGGAAAATATATACACCGCTGTCAAATATCAGCTCATCTTCACCAACATATTTTACGGTGTCAAGCTCACCGCCCAGCCTGCCGTCTGAATAAAAGTAATGCTGGTTTTCGCCTGTATTCCCTAAATAACCGTTGAAAAAGTCTATAACATAGCCCTCTTCATTGGCTATTTCTACTATCGTGCAGGCATCAGTAACCATGAACTCGAATTCGCCCAAGGGAATAGTGCCGTCATATGTTCTCTTAGCCACCTGATAGCCCTTCAGTACTTGAGTGAGCAGCTGATCATTTTCGCTGTCATAAACCGCATAGCATACGGCAGACTTATCATACCCCCTGAATACCGCACGCATTTCGGCAACTAATATCGCATAGCGCTTGCCCGCCTGCTCTCCAGTGTACTCGGGAGCGTTCTCAAGCTCTCCGCGATAGAACTGCACAAGCTTTACAAACTCCTCGCGCGCCTCCACCTCGGGGCAGGGGAATCTCTGCGTCAAGGCTATGTCGTACCAGTCGCCTGTGTTCATCTCGTTCGCATACCTCTCGGGATACAGCACTGTTTCGCTTTCAATCTCGACTATCAAGGCTCTATTCAGGCTTTTATCCCATACCAAGCAGTTTTCGGGAATGAGCATAGTCAAGCTGTCGGGCGCATAGCCGCCTTCCTGCAGAAATGCGCGCAGCTCATGTATGTCCTTGCTTACATTTTCTAATGTTTCTGCAGAGTCAATCGCTATATTTATGCCATCGCAATTCGCCCTATCAGCTTTTACATCGGCATTTACGCCTACATTCAAGAATGATGGGATAAAAATAGCGGCAAGTATAGAAATTACTATCAACGCAATAGCAATTTCTATTATAGTAAAACCGCGCTTCGAGCTAAAATGCAACATATCGCTCACCCCATATCGTACTGTAAATAACAGCAAGAAATATATTGCTGATAGATACAATATCTCATAATATCTATATATACCATGCACATTATTATTTGTCAAGTATAGAAATTACTATCAACGCAATAGCAATTTCTATTATAGTAAAACCGCGCTTCGAGCTAAAATGCAACATATCGCTCACCCCATATCGTACTGTAAATAACAGCAAAAAATATATTGCTGATAGATACAATATCTCATAATATCTATATATACCATACACATTATTATTTGTCAAGTTTTTTTACACTGTAAATAACAGCAAGAAATATATTGCTGATAGATACAATATCTC
>DUPG01000024.1 GCA_012838425.1 Clostridiales bacterium
ATCAAGAACTGATTGCTCAGTTTCATTTCAGTTTATCTAATCACTTAGACTTGTCTCAAAGTCAATTGCTTGACTGTTAGTGCACTATACAGTTTTCAAGGTGCAGGCCGCAAAACATCTCCTGTTCCGCGACAGCTTTAATAGAATACCCCATACTTTTTGGTTTGTCAATAGGGTTTTTGAATTTTTTTGAGGTTTTTTGAGAAAAATTTTTCCATACACTAAAAGCAAGCATTTGGGCTTATTTTTAGCTTAGCATTTTAGTATATGAAGGCAAATTTAGCTCTGTGAATAGTATGCACTGTGATTATTCATTTAATTACGAATACAACAGCTTTTCAAATAAGGGCTTTAATCTTGCTTCGTCGCCGCTCGTATAAAAATCTACCGTTGGTTTTTGTTGATTATTCAGCATATCCTTGCTTTTCAGAACGCGCGCTAACTGGCGTACTGTGCCTAAGTTTCCGTCGAAAAACCTGCACTCGCCCAAGAAATTGCGCTGCGCGTATTCTGCAAGCACTTCCTTAATAAATATATAGTGAGTGCAGCCCAAAACTATTGCGTCAACCCTTTCGCCCTTGAATTCGCCTAAGTGCTTGTCAAAAAGGTCGTCGTACTCGCCTATTCCGAATACCCCCTGCTCGATGCGTTCGACAAAGCCCGGGCATGGTATGTCTATAATGCGGCAGCTTTGCGGCATTCGTGCTTTTAGCTTGTGATAACGCTCCATTTGCGTTGTGGCTTTGGTCGCTAACATCAGAATTGTGCCGTCGCCCACTGCCTCGCAAGCCGGTTTTATGGCAGGCTCAATGCTTATTACGGGAATTGACAGCTTTTCGCGAACCTGCTTAATCGCTGTTCCCGTTGCGGTGTTGCAGGCGAAAAGCATTACCTTAATGCCGAACGACAAAAGAAAATCAGCACTTTTCAGCGAAAGCTCCAATATTTCCTGCTCGCTTTTATCGCCGTATGGTGCATTCTTGTTATCGCCAAAATATATGTAGTGCTCAGTTGGCAGTATTCTCAATGCTTCGCGCAATACGCTTGCGCCGCCTAAGCCGGAATCGAATACGCCAACAGGTCTCTTATCCATGTATCACCTTGCATTTTTTAGTGCATTTATTATAAACCCTTCATATTAGCTTTGCAATTAGCTTTTGATACATTATAATAGGAAGCGATGCAGATAATACATTCAGAAAAATAGAAAGGCAAGGCGACATGACAACAATAACAATTGCTCCCATAGCAGTTAAAAACAGCATAACAAAAGAAGCGTATGACGCGATATTTTCGACTGATTCTAATAATGCAAGGTTGATTTTGCAGACAAAGCACCACCCTACTGTTAAGTTTATAACAGAATCTGATTTGAAATACGAAACGCTTGACGACTTATACGAAAACTCTGCTGATTTTGACGAGCTGAACTCCCGTATCGCCGAGCGCCTTGTTTGCGGAAAAGATGTTGTTTACGCCGTATTGGGCAGAGGTATTGGCGAGGCACAGCTTCAGAAAATAAAGGAGCTTGCGGAAAAGAATAATACGAATGTAAAAGTGCTTGCTTCCTCCGGGTTTGCGGAGAGCGCGTGCGCAGAAGCGGGAATCATGTTTTCGGGAGGACAAAACTATAAAGCGAATTCGATTCCCGAAAATATAGATGTGTATTCTAACTTGATTATCGAGGAAATTGATACGGCGCTTAGGGCAAGCGAGGTTAAATTAAAGCTGATGGAGTATTATCCCGAAGCCTGCGACTGCATTCTTTCGAATATCGACGATGGCGGCGACTACTCACATAAGGTGATTAAGCTGTACGAGCTGGACAGGCAGAAGACGTACGGCGCCGACACTGTTTTAATTGTAAAGCCATTCGAGTTTATAAAACTGACGCGGCATGGTTTTGAGGGCGTTATTGAAATAATGCGCAAGCTGCGAGGCAAAAACGGCTGCCCTTGGGATATTTGCCAGACACACGAAACACTGAAAACACCACTGATTGAGGAAGCGTATGAAGTGTTAGACGCTATAAATGAGAATGACGACGCGGCATTGCTTGAAGAATTGGGCGATTTGCTATTACAAGTTGTATTTCATGCGCAGATTGAGGCTGAAAAATCTAATTTCACTATGCGCGATGTTTGCACCGAGCTTGTAAAGAAGCTGATATATCGCCATCCGCATGTTTTTGGCGATGTGAAGGGGATAGAAAACGCAAGCGATGTATTAGTCGCTTGGGAGGAGTTAAAGAAAAGCGAAAAGCACCTAAACTCATTGGAAGAAGTGTTAAGCGCAGTTCCTAAGAGCTTTCCAAGTTTAACGCGCTGCTACAAGGTTCAGAAAAAGTCAATGCAGGCGGGTGAGGAATTCAGCTTAGAGAGAACTGCTAATGCTATTGCCGAAATTGCTTCTGCTATAAATGAGGGAAAGCAGATTTCTGACAAAGATTTAGGTGATTTGTTATTCAACGCAGTAACCATTGCACTATTGAACAGCATTGACCCCGAAATAGCCTTGTATGAAACAACGGAGAGCTATATTAAGGCGGTTCTGAACAAAAAATTGCGTCATTTTCCTTATGAAAAACGCTTTTCGAAGTAAAACTTGCGGGCAAACTGTATTTTTTACGGAAAATTAACAGAAAATAATGACACTTTCCCAAAAAAACGCTTGTACACAGCCAAAATAGCTGGTAAAATAGGCACGTTATAGCAAGGCACAAGCCTTTCTAAATTCAATGGAGGTGTATTATGAACAAAACAGAATTGGTCTCCGCGGTTGCAGCAAGTGCTGGGCTTTCTAAGAAGGATGCTGAAAAGGCAGTGAACGGTGTTATCGATACCATCATTTCAACTGTAAAATCCGGAGAAAAGGTTCAACTCGTTGGCTTTGGAACATTCGAACTGCGTGAGCGTGCAGCACGCGAGGGTATCAACCCCGCAAGCGGCGAAAAGATTAAAATCGCAGCATGCAAGGCACCCGCATTCAAAGCTGGCAAGGCTTTCAAAGATGCAGTGAACTAATGGGGCATTATCGACAGGAGATGGGGAATCAATCTGTTGGTTGACAACATATAAACAAGCAGATCATCGGTCTGCTTGTTTGTTTTTGGAATTTGCCTTAAATTAACTTACTTCCACGCTTTAACGAGTCTTATATAGTCCTCTATTTTCAACGCTTCTGCGCGTGCGTTTGGAGGAATGTTAGCATTTTCAAGCAGCTCTGATGCTTTAACCCTATCTAATCCGCTTGCTAATAAATTGTTCTGAATGGTTTTTCGGCGCATAGCGAAGCAAATGCCTGTGATTTTTATAAGTCTATCGGCTATTTCCGGGTCGTAATCATGTTTTTTCATTGTTATTACTGTGGAATGCACATCAGGCTGGGGATAGAAGGATTGCGGGGAGAGGTCTAATACACTCTCAATATCGTAAATGTATTGCGAAGCTATGCTTAAAACACCGTATTGAGCGCTATTGGGCTTTGCGGAAACGCGCGTAGCGGCTTCCGTCTGCATCATAAGTGTAAGCTGTGAGATGTGCGCATGGTGTTTTATGAGCTTTTGACATATCGGGGTTGTAATGTAGTACGGCAGATTTCCAACAACCTTGAATTGCTGTGTGTAGCCGAATGTAAGCTCTTTGATTATATAATCAAAATCGACTTTGAGAATATCGTCATGTATTAAACTGAGTTTTTCTCCATGCTCGCTTTCGACCTTGAGTGTGTTTAACACATCAAGCATATTTTTATCTATTTCAACCGCAATAACTTTTTGGGCAGGCTTAATCAACTCGCTTGTCAACGCGCCAAGCCCCGCGCCTATTTCCAATACGCCATAGCCGCCTACATCTGAAACGGATATGATACTCTCAATCGCGCTTTCGTCAACCAAGAAGTTCTGACCTAACGCTTTATTAGGCACTATGTTTAAGGAATTCAGTTTGTCTTTTATGTTCAAAGCCGCACCTCTGTAAATTGCTCTCTTTATTATACAGAAAACTGAATTAAATTCTGCATTTTATTGTATAATCATAGTATATTATTCGAATGCGCGTTTTCAAATAAGCAAATACTATGCTAATATAGGTGAGTTATGAATATTTGCGTATTTGGTTCGGGAATTGAATATATAGACGATAGCTATAAAGAAGCCGGCTATAAGCTTGGAAGGTGGATAGCCGAGCATGGACACACCCTGATTTTCGGCGCAGGGTCAACAGGTGTTATGGGCGCTGTGGCAGAGGGCGCATACAGGGCCGGCGGCAGAACCATAGGCATACTGCCCGAGAAGCTGAACGAAACCTCCACTCCTTTTGAGCACTTAAACAAGAAGATAGTTACAAAGACTATGCACGAGCGCAAGCAGCTTATGGAGAGCTTAGCGGACATTTTCGTAATATGCCCGGGCGGATTCGGAACATTTGAGGAAATTGCAGAAGTAATTTCATTAAAAAGGCTTGGGTATTTCAATACGCCGATAATATTCCTAAACATGAACGGTTATTACGATAAGCTGTTTGAAATGTTTGATGTTTTGGTAAATGAAAAATTCGGCGCAAATGATGTGCTTTCAATGTTTGAGATTGTAAGCACGCCCGAAGAAGTGCTTGAGCTGATAAAGAAGCTCAGTAAATAAAGAATGAAAAAGAGGGGGTGTTGCCCCCTCATTATTTTGTGTTTTTATGACAGCAGGTTGAATGCCGCGTAAGCAATGGTTGACGCTACATAAGCGAACACGAGCTGAAACGCTATTGAGAACAGCCAATGCTTGGTGCTTCTCAACTCTGCTTTCATTGTAGTTATCGCGGCAAAGCAAGGCACATACAGCAATACGAACACCAAGAAGCTGAATGCCGACGCGGTTGTGAAGTCCTGAGAGAGTATCTCAAACACCTTGCCTGCGCCCGCACCTTCCGCAAAGCCATAGAACATTGCCAAAGAGGATACTACCGCTTCCTTTGCGACTATTCCTCCTACTATAAGCGCAACTGCCGCCTGCCAGTACGGGAAGCCCGTAGGCGTGAATATGGGGGCTATAATGCTGCCGATTACGCCTATTATGCTTTGCGAGGGGTCATCTGTCATCTGCAGACCGAATGTGAACGACATTAAGAACCACAGCACAACGCTCATAAGCAGTATTATCGTGCCTGCTTTTACCAAGAAGTGCTTTACCCTTTCCCAAACATGAATAAGTGTCGCCTTAGTTGTGGGCATTCTGTAAGGAGGCAGCTCGATTAAAAATTGCGACTCCTTCGACTTGAATATCGTCTTCTTAAACAGAGCACCCGATACTATTCCGCTCAGAATCCCTATCAGGTATAACGCCAACACCACAAGCGCGTTTCCTTTTGAGAAGAAAGCACCTGCTATCAAGGCATATACGGGCAGCTTTGCAGAACAGCTCATAAAGGGCAGCAGCAATATTGTCATTCGCTTGTCGTTTTCATTTTCCAACGCCCGTGAGCCCATGGCCGCAGGAACTGTGCAGCCGAAGCCCATCAAAAGCGGTATTATGGACTTGCCTGACAAGCCTATCTTGCGCATTGGCTTATCCATTATGAATGCGATTCGTGCCATATAGCCGCTATCCTCTAACAATGAAAGCATGAAGAACAATATAGCTATCTGCGGCAGGAATGTCAGAACACCGCCCACACCGGCGATAATGCCATCGCATATAAGGTTTATTAGCCAAGGTGCAACCGATATTCCCTCTAAGCCTGTTCTCAAAACATCGGTGAAGTTTGCTATAAGCACTTCGAACACATCTGAAAGGAATGCGCCGACTGTTGAGAATGTAAGCGAGAATATCAGCATCATTATAAGAACGAATATGGGAAGCGCTAAGAACTTGTTTGTTACTATTTTATCTATTTTTGCGCTTATGCTGCGGCTCTTTTCGCTACGTATATATGAAGCGGCAACAGCGTTTTCTATGAACGCATATCGGCTGTCTGCGATAAGCGTTTCTGTGTCCTCAAAGCCTAACTTTTTCGAATACTCATCTATAATGCGCTCTACCCTTTGCATTACATCGGTCGGCATATTTAGCGCTTCTATTACCAACGAATCGCGCTCCATCAGCTTTATTTCGCAAAAATGCAGCGGCAGCTTAGCTTTTTCAGCATATGGCGCAATTATATTGCCAATTTTGTGGTGCATTACATGTGTAAAGTCATCATAGAAAATATCCGGCTCGACATTGTACCCTAAATGGTGCTGAATGTGCGCCGCATTTATTAGCTTTTGCGCGGAGGCGACTAACGCATCAACTCCCTTGCCCGTTTTTGCGCTTATAGCTACAATAGGCACTCCTAAGCGTTTCGACAGCTCTATGTGGTCAATAGTGTCGCCGCGCTTTTCGACCTCGTCCATCATATTCAAGGCGATTACCATAGGAACGCCAAGCTCTAACAGCTGCACGGAGAGGTATAAATTATGCTCTAAGTTAGTCGCGTCAACGATGTTTATTATTGCGGCAGGAGATTCCTCGATAATAAATCTCCTTGCTATGATTTCTTCCATTGAGTGCGGGGAAAGCGAATATATGCCGGGCAAATCAACCAGCACCATTGGATGTCCATGCGTGCAGTAGCCTTCTTCGCTTTCACAGCGTTTTGCGGATATTATGCGCCCTTCCTTCTTCTCAACTGTAACGCCCGGCCAGTTACCTACATATTCCCTTGCGCCTGTAAGCGCGTTGAACAATGTAGTTTTACCGCAGTTTGGATTGCCTGCAAGCGCAATATGAATAGGGTCTTTTTCTGCTGTTTGATCGTCATGCTTTATGGATTTGCTAATAAAATTCTTGGAGCATTTGGGGCAATCACTGTTTATATCACAATCATCAGTTAAGAATTCAGTTAGCTTTACTGCTTCCTTTCGCGTAGCTTTATCGGAAATATCAAGCTTTGCGAAGGTCTCTAACTCTGCCTTTGCGCTTTTTATCAGCTTATCTCTGCGTTTTTTCAGAGAATCAAGAAAGCTTTCCTCATTATCTTTCTCGACAAGCACTATATTTTCGGCATCAGCGCGCCTTAAAGAAAGCGTATAGCCGCGAACTGTTATTTCTAATGGGTCGCCCATAGGCGCTACATGCTCTAATGTAATGCGCACGCCGGGAGTAATGCCCATATCAATAAGTCTATGCTTAAGCTTTTCATCATTGCCCGAAATCGAGGCGACAACGCCGGATTCGAGTTTATTTAGCATCGCAAGCGTTCTATTGCTCATCTATACCTCCTATATTATTTGCATACATCGCATGCAGAATAGAGTAGTGTATCATAAATATTTTCATTGTCAATACCTAAAATAAAAGCAAGGTGTGATTATATCACTCTTAACCGCTGATTGCTATTAATTTGCATTGCTGTCAGTAAATGGCGCGCTACCACGAAAATTCGATACGCTTCGAGAAGTTTTTGCAAATTTCACCTTTTTGTGCAGGAATTTATACTGTAAAATAAGGATATAACTAAAATAAAGGGGAACACAACGGGGAGGTTGAGATGAACAAAGAATCGAAAATAAGCAAATGGAGATTTATACCTAATGTTCTGTCATGTATACGGATAATGCTTATTGGTTTGTTTGCCTTCCTGTTTGCTAATAAGCTGTTTCTGCTTGCGCTGATCGTGTATATCGGGGCAGCCTATACAGATGTATTAGACGGGTTCTTGGCACGCCGCTTCAACTGGATAACGAAATTCGGAAAAGTATTAGACCCATTGGCAGACAAACTCATGCTTATTACGGTTTTCAACTGCCTGTATTTTTCAGGCATGCTTCCTATTTGGCTGTACCTGCCCATTATAGCAAAAGAAATTATTATGATAGCTTTTGGAATATTGCTTTACTTGAAGAATATAGTCGTTCCTGCGGACAGCTTTGGCAAGTTCTCATCCTGGCTATTTGCTGTAAGCATAACATTAGTGCTGTATAGGGAGGCCTTTCCTTCTGTTAATCTGCACAAAATAGACACATACGCAATGATAGTAGCGGCATTGTTTGCGCTGATTACATTCGTGCACTATGCGGTTCGCTTGCATGCAATTGAGAAAGAAAAGGCACAATAAATCAGAAAATATGCCATTTCTTTGCGACTAATGTATCATTGCAGTAGAGGTATAGAACTAATCCGCAAATCTGCATTTTGAACTCGGCAACAATCTTTACATCATTGACTTCGCATTGAAGCTTGAAAGACGAGGTAACAACGCCCTTATATGTGTCGCGCACCATTCCATCTACTACCAAGTATGTGCGTGAAAATGTAATAACAACAGCTATCTGCAAGCCTTCATAGTTTACTTCAACAAATGGTTTGGGTTTAGCCACGCGCTGCCACCTCTCAATGTTTTACATTAAAATCTGTATATTACAAGTATATGCTATCATATGATGCTTTTTTTGTCAACTTATGATTTTTATGAGGAAACCGGGTTATTATAATATATTATAATAATGCTTTACACGAGGGATTATATGGAATATACTCTATTATATTCAAAAGATTACATTAAGTTTGCTTTCTACAATTTGTTTTGAAAAAGGGGTGAGTCCAATGGACTAAAAATTGAATTCTATAGGTTAAGGCATTTTAAACTTTATTTTATGTGCAAAAAGGAGAATTTATGAAAAAACGTATTTTAGCTATTTTGATATTGCTTTGCTTATGTTTAGCATTAGTAACAGGGTGCAACAAACAGGCGGTTGTTGAGAATCCAACCCCAAAGTTTACGGGCGAGCCTACGCCTACGCCACCATATTCAACAGAAGGTTTTGTTGAGGAAACGAAATACGAACTCGTTGAACCGCAAAGCGAGCCTACGACTAAAATAGAGAATATCACAGGCTTTGATTACTCGATTGAAGAACTTTTTATGTCGAGCAGTTATTTAGTTTATGGAAAGATAATCGATATGCAGGAACTGAAAATCTATAGTAAATATGCCGAAACTGACGATTTTGATTCAAGACCTACTTACAGAACAATAATTACGCTTGAGGTTGTTAAAAACTATGGGGAAAGCGACTTGCCAAAAATCGAAAACAATACAATCAAGTATATTATCGGTGCAAGCTCTGTTACCAAACCCATTGTGCTTTTTCCGAAAATTGGCGATGATTGCTTTGCGTTTCTTATTGAAGTTGAGAACAGCATTTATAACGGTTACTATAACGATATTGAAGATTATTGCGATTATGCAGTCCCTGCTGGCGCAATATGCAACATTTTAGGGAATAACGGCAAATACGAGGCGGGCTACCTACAACGCCTTAAAACCCACGAAGAATTACTGCAATACGACGAACAAGGCAAGTTAATCGAGCCAGAACCATATACTTTTGAGGAGGTTGAAGCTATGATAGCTCCCTACTTAGAGCTTATGCAGGGCTTGGTTGAATACGAGATAAAGCTGTTAAGAGAACAGAACTGAGGAGAAAGCAGGCATGAACACCAAAAAAGCGTTTACAATTATCGAGTTGATAATAGTACTTGCCGTAATAGGCATATTGGCGGCTATTCTGATAATTGGCTTGCCTAAGGTGATTGAAAGCGCCAACAAAAAAAGCGCGTATTCAGACGCAAAGAACGCTCTAAAAACTACCTTGGCTCAGTTACAATCCGACGACGGAACTGAATTGTTAGGCGATAGCATTTTTATAGTTTCAAAAGCTAAGAAGTACTATGTATATGGGTATTATGCTTTTAGTAATACCCTATATGAATCAGAAAACAACCCGTATGATTTTTCAGGTCTTACAGGAGAGTTTAATTCGATTGCAGAGCAGATAATAGCGAGCTTAGAAGCGGCTGACGACATAGGAAAATCAGGGGAAACGCAAAAAAACATAAGCGATGAGATAAAGGATTTGCCGGCAAGTACAAAAGTTTTTTCGGGATACAGACTGCTGTCTATTTTAGACGGAGTAATGCTGAATAAAGCACGAATTGACCTTGATTTAGGCGAAGTGTTTGCTTTGAAGGCGGAGAAGCTCATGAATTTGCCGCTTGTTTGGGAAAGTGCGGACGCAGGCATTGCGACGGTTGACGAAAACGGCAATGTAACAGCAACAGGATACGGAAATACAGTAGTAACCGTTACTTGCGGCAACACTACGGCTGCTTGCAAGGTGTATGTGCAC
>DUPG01000025.1 GCA_012838425.1 Clostridiales bacterium
GAGAGGACCTAAGAAAATAGCCGACCCCGAATACCATAGCGTTTATCTAATGATTGGAGTAAGCCTTAAAAATCTTCTTGATAAAAATCAAATGAATTGTAATTGAGAATTATTACTTGATTCGATTTAATATTTATCTCAGTACCACCCTGCTCTAAAATACAAATAATTGTAAACATTTCGTATGAAACACATATTTGCTTAAAAATTGTGAAGAAATGTGTATAATTGTGTTTACAGTAACAGGGCTGCAAATGGATCAAATTATTCTGATTATCCTGTTACTTTAACGCAAAATAATCAGACGCGGCAGAAGCATATGAGAATCAATAAGCGCAGAACTATTAGCGTTATCCTTCTAATCGTTATGCTCACATTGAATTTCTTGCCACTTTCACAGGCGGTTAAAAGCGAACCTCACATAGTTACATTCAAAATGCCCGAGGGTCACTACTATCTGCAAAGTGCTTACATTTATAGGCCCGACGATTCCGAAGTGTATTTATCCGAGCTCACTTTAGTGGTTGCGCATGGTCATGTGCTTACTGAGGAGGAAGTAGCACCATTTACCCACCATTGCTCTGATTATGCAATAGATTGCCACAAGTACTGCCGCGTTACTATGACAGGCTGGGATATAAACCCCGTAGGCATTACAGTAACCGAAGATATGACCTTCACGGCTGTTATGAATGAAGATGTGTGCAATGTTAAGGTTACAATGAGCAAAGGCGAGTATACAACCTTTTTGCCTGATAAAAAAACAAAATATCAGAGTATTGAACTCTTAGTCGATAAGGGATATGTTCTGACTGAAGATGATGTAGAGCGCTTTATGCAGGTATATTGCGGCGTTCCAAACCCGGGTTGGAAACCGGGCTATGTAATTACCGGCTTTGATAAAGACCCATTGGGCTTTGAGGTTACTGAGGATGTTGAGTTTACGGCGATAGGTGAACGGCTGATACATATAAGCCTCTATATTCCCGATAAAGAGGGTGTGTATCATTGTCAACATGGTATTTGTATTGATGTAATCGAGGGAAGTGCGCTCCCGCGCGAGGAGCTTCCCGATATAGCGAATTATGTTCACGACCCCGATGTTGTAATAGCTTATTGGGATGTTACCGACGAGCAGCTTGCGGCAATTTATCCGAATAATGAGTTCGGTGCATGCTTCAATATCTACGGCGTGCTTTTCTGGCGCGGCGACGCTAATATGGATAAGAAAGTCAATACAGGCGACGCTGTATTTATACTGAAAAATGTTGCGAACTTAGTGGGGCTTGCAGACGACCGGCTTCTCACAGCCGATATGAACAATGACGGCGAAGTGAACACAGGCGACGCAACAGCTATATTGACATACATTGTTAGGGCTGCTTGATACTTCATATTTAGTTTTTAGCATTAGGTGTCCGTTATGTCTGCGCAAATAGATTATTAGGCAGCAGCATACATAGCAAGCGAAAAATGCTAATTAAACGGTCAAAGCATACCGTTATATAAACTCTAAACTAAAAAAGGGCTTCACGCCCTTATTTTTAACTTTTCTTTTCAAACGAGGTCCATCAGCCTTGATAGGTCGCCTGTCGCGCGCGCATCGAAGCTGAGGTCGTTATACATATCTTGCTGCAACATATAGTAGCCGGCGCTTGCTATCATGGCGGCGTTGTCGGTGCAATATTTAAGATCTGGGCAGAAGAACTGCATTCCTAACTTCTCGCAGGCGATTTTCAGCTTGTTGCGCAGGGTTTTATTCGCAGAAACCCCGCCGGCTATTGCGATTTGCTTCGAGCTTACGCTTTGTGCGCAAAGAATGGTCTTAAACACTAATGTATCGACAACAGCGCGTTGAAATGAAGCCGCAATATCTGCCTTGTTGACATCTGCTTTTGAGTGCAAAATGTTCGCCGCCGCTGTTTTTATTCCCGAAAAGCTGAAATTTCGGCTTTCCGACATATTGAATTGCGATTTGAAACCGAAAGCGTTTTCA
Source organism: Clostridiales bacterium (assembly GCA_012838425.1). Lineage (GTDB taxonomy): Bacteria > Bacillota > Clostridia > Christensenellales > CAG-138 > DUPG01. The sequence goes on from DUPG01000025.1 coordinate 1,997, forward strand.
TTGCCCTCCGCCGCAAGCCTTTCAAGATATACGCCGCCCGGATACGGCAAGCCCAGCTCACGCGCTATTTTATCTAACGCTTCGCCTGCCGCGTCGTCGCAGGTGCCGCCAAGCACTTCAAAATTCATATAATCGCGAACCAATATAATATGCGAATGTCCGCCCGACGCCACAAGGCACACAAAAGGTGGCCTAAGCTCGCTGTGCGTAATATAATTCGCGGCGATATGCCCGGCGATGTGATTTACCGCAATAATAGGAACGGACAGCGCATACGCCAAGCCCTTCGCAAAGCTTACTCCCGCAAGCAAAGCGCCCAAAAGCCCGGGGCAAGCGGTAACAGCTATGGCGTCAATATCGTTCTTGGTCAAATTAGCCTGTTCGAGTGCGCCATTTACGACTTCGCCAATATTCTTAGTGTGATTTCGTGAAGCGATTTCAGGCACAACCCCGCCGAACTCCCTATGCAGAAGTATTTGCGAGGAGGTTACCAATGAAAGCGTGTTCGTGCCGTTCTCAACAATAGCGGCCGAAGTATCGTCGCACGAGGTTTCAATTCCTAATATTCGTATTTTCTCTTTCGGTTGGCTTGCTTTTTGCGTGGCAATTTCGCTGTAACGCATAATCTATTCCCTTTTTTTGTTCTATGACAATATTATAATGATACTTTTTGATTTTGCAAATCATAGTAGAACAATACTAAGTTTGAAGATTATTAACCGCTGTGGTAATATGGTAAAGGCAAAAAGGAGCTATTATGGTAGTAAAAGATTTACATATTCATACGAATTACAGCGACGGGCATTGCACGCCTGCACAGGTTGCTGCGTTGGCATATCAGGCAGGGCTTGAAACCATAGCAATTTCCGACCATTCATACGGAAGCATAATGCTGGGCGTGCGTGAGGAAGCGTTTGTGCGGCTGAAGCAGGATATAGACAATCTGAATATTCAATACGCAGGCAAGATGAGAATTCTGCTTGGCGTTGAAGCCAACCTGCTCGGCAACAGCAAGTGCGACATTCCGAAAACTGTAACCCCTGAGGTTGTGCTGCTTGGCTATCACAGGTCTATTCTTCCTAATAATAAGTTTTCACGCTCTGCGCTGTTTCAGGCGGTTTTCAGGAACTATGATACAAGGCGCAACACAGATGAGCTTATCCGAACCATGTGCGAGAATCCCATTAACATTTTAGCACACCCAAACGAGTATATTCGTATTGATATAAAACGAGTTGCGCAGACGGCGGCACGCGAGAATATCCTGATTGAGATAAACAACAAGCATTTAAGCTTAACCGCAGATGATTTGAAGCTTTGTGCCGATTGCGGCGCACGGTTTATTATAAGCTCCGACGCGCACCATATGAAAGACGTGGGCAATTTCGAGAGGTCTATTGCAGTGGCGAAGGCAGCAGAGGTTATGCCTTTGGTGGTCAATTGGAGAGCAACTCGCAGAGCAGAGTGAATAATAAATGCAAACTATGATGCGTGTAAGCATAATAGCTCTTTGCTTGACAATTAGTAAGCAAAATTACATTACGCAAAAAAATTCGCCCCGTTAGGGGCGTATTCGTTCGGCAATTGCTGTCTTAATTCAATGCGAAGCATTGTCTTTATTTCGTAAGCTCATTACTCTGTAGCAGCTTTTTGCTGTTCTATAATCTTTACTATAACCTCTAATACCCTGTTGTTATCGGTTCTTGTTACTGTAACCGACATATTTTCATAGTCGAACGAATCGCCTTCGCTGGGTATTCTTCCAAGCCTCTCCATAACCCAGCCGCTTATTGTAGATGAATCGGTTTCGTCAAGCGGCATATCGAAGTAGTCGAAGAACTCCTCAAGGTCATATCCGCCCAGCACCTGATATGTGTTGTCAGAAAGCTTCTTAAACTCCTCAACTATTTCGTCGTGCTCGTCCCAAATATCGCCTACAAGCTCCTCTATAATATCTTCCATAGTAACTATGCCCGCTGTGCCGCCGAACTCGTCTATAACCACAGCCATATGTGTTTTTTCAAGCTGCAATTCCTTTAACAGCTTGCTTATCTTTATAGTTGGCGGAACATATCGCACGGGCTTTATTATAGATTCTAAGGGCTTATGCTTGTGCAGAACGAAGTTATAAAAGTCCTTCTGATGTATAACGCCGGTTACCATATCTATTGACTCGTGGTAAACAGGCAAGCGCGAATACCCCGTTTCGATGAACACAGTTTCGATTTCCTCGTTAGGCGTGCCTATCTGAATAGCAACAATATCAACGCGCGGGGTTAGTATATCGCCCGCCTCCAGCTCGTTAAACTCTATTGCAGAGCGTATAAGCTCGCTTTCCTGCTCGTTTATGCCGCCCTCGTGCTCGGCTTCCTCGACTATTGTCAACAGCTCCTCTTCTGTCATTCGCCTGTCCTCTTTCGATTTGAACAGCATTGATAAAAGCTTTCGCCATTGAGAGAATACGAAGTTTATAGGCGTTAGCAGCAGCATTGTGAGCTTCGCAAAAGGCGCAATACCCATTGCAAATTTTTCAGGGCACTCGCGCGCAATAGTCTTTGGCGAAATCTCACCGAATATCAGAACTACAACAGTTATTACAATGGTAGCTATTGTAGCGCCCGCCGAAGCGTTAAGCTGTGTGAAGAAAACCGTCGCGACAGTCGCTAAAGTGATATTTACGATATTATTAGCAACAAGTATTGTTGAAAGCAGCTTGTCGTAGTCATCTAAAAGCTTTAGCGCTAAATCAGCATTCCGTGCCTTTTTTTCCTGCGCGTTTTTAAGCCGTGAACGGTTAAGTGCTGTATATGCCATTTCGGTAGCCGCGTAAATAGCGGATAAGCCTACCAAAACAAGCATTGCAATTATTTGTATAATCTGCGAATCTTCCATATAGTATAATTCAACTCCTTAATGTATTGTGCGATAAAAAGAACGACTCATAGAATCGAATTATATCAATAATGCAGAATAACAGAGATATGCTGCGCATGGAACACGCTTTACAGCAGAATTATATACCTGTAGATTTTTTCGTAAGTAAATAGATTTTTTTAGGTCAAAATTTACGCTATTGTTGCGTATAAGGGGGTCGTCGTCCATTACAAATCCTTTCTATGCGAACGAAAATTCTGTTCGCACGGAATAATTATAGCACGGCTAATTCGTGTTTTCAAGCGGATTTTGATTGATTGAGCAGTATTTTCGTGCTATAATAGCAATATTCTCAGGGGAGGCTATAATGAAGGGCAGAATTAACTCTCGCAAATACAGAAGAAAATACCAAGTAAAACGCTTCACTCGCAGCAATTATCGCACAAGAGGCTCAACAAAGCTGACTATATTTATTTCATTGGCGGTGGTTATTTTCGTCGTATGTGTTGTGTACTTGGTTCTGCCGCCTTTACTTCTAAGCAAGTATGGCATTGTATTTGTTCCGCCCTATGTTAAAGAGCAAACACCCACTCCTACAATAACACCTACGCCGACGCCTAATCCCTATGAGAATATAGACTTTTCCGAATTACAGCAGGAGGTCGCGGTTGCGGCTTCGCAATACTCATGGTATGGCGACCCGTATTTTTACGGCGATACGCTTATGTTCACTGCGGGAGAGCTCGTATCCGGCTCTGCGCGCATGACTACGCTTTTCAAGTACGATACTCAAACGAATAGGGCGCAGCGGCAGAATGTAATGCTGAAGCATGACCATTTTCTGTACCCTGTTTTCAACGATGAATTTGTAGTATATTTAGACGCGAAGCATGATGGCGGCGGCGAAATAATAGCCCACAGATTCGATGATAACTACCAAAAGCCCATACTCATAAAGACGGTTTATACGGGTCAGCCTGCGCTTTTCTTAGAAGGAAACTACTTGGTGTGGATAGAGCGTACGGGCACTAATATGGACAAGCTTTTCGTTTGCGACCTGAAAACGCAGGAGACAGTCGCCGTTCAGATGTTCGAAAGAGGCTCATACTATGGCACTTCTAAGCCATATATTAAGAATGGACTCATCATCTGGGCAGACGCTGACGAGGAAAAGGCCACAGGCGCAATCACAAGCCAAATATGCGTAATGAATATTCAATCAGGCGATATGACTTCATATAAGCCGCAAACCTATGTGCATGACCCTAAGACCAATGGCAACGGTATTTTCGCATGGTTGGACGGCAATCACGGCCCTGACACAAAGCTGTATATCATGAAAAACGGTGATGAACCGCAGGTGATTGCAGAAGGTGCAGTCGATTTCTTTATGGACGATGACTTCATAACATATCAGAAGCACGAAAGCATATTTGCATATCTAATAAGCACTGGCGAAACAGTAGAGCTTACTAAAAAGACGCAGTATGCGCAGCTTGCGGGCGCTTCTTCGGGCTATGTCGCATGGTTTGATGTTACAAGGCGCGATGTCGATATTCTCAAATACGCGAAGATTCCGAAATAATGGCAAAGCAAAGAACGAACACGATATTCTTATGTAACGAATGCGGAGCCGAAAGTGCAAAGTGGCTGGGCAAATGCCCCTCCTGCGGCGCGTGGAATTCATTATCCGAATATACACCTCCAAGCGTTTCAACAAAGAGCAAGGTTAGCGCAGAACCGCAAAAAGCCGTTAAGCTGTCAGAAATTGATACGAGCCCCGTTGAGCGTATAGATACAGGCATTGCCGAGTTCAACAGGGTATTGGGCGGCGGCTTGGTAAGCGGAATGACCGTGCTTATAGGCGGCGACCCCGGCATAGGCAAGTCAACGCTTCTTATGCAGGCGGCTTCAGAGTTGACAAAGCATCACAGGGTGCTGTATGTAACGGGCGAGGAGTCCGCTTCGCAATTAAAGCTGAGGGCGTCGCGGCTTGGCGCATCGTCAGAGCTTTTAATATTTGCAGAAACGAATTTAGAAACCATATTAGCACAGGCGCACGATATTCGACCCGATTGCTTAATCATAGACTCCATTCAAACCATATCGAGTGAAAACACAGCCGGAATTTGCGGAAATGTTTCGCAAATCAGAGAAGCCACAGCGCAGCTATTGCAGTTCGCAAAAAGCACATCGACTGTGCTGTTCATAGTAGGTCATGTAACGAAGGTAGGTGCGATTGCCGGCCCCAGAATGCTTGAGCACATGGTGGATACGGTGCTGTACTTTGAGGGCGACAGGCATGATTCATTCAGAATACTTCGCGCGGTGAAGAACAGGTTTGGCTCTACAAATGAAATAGGCGTATTCGAAATGCGCGACACAGGCATATTCGAGGTTCAAGACCCCTCATATCTGTTCGTATCAAGCAATTCGAAGCTTTCAGGCTGTGCGGTAACCGCTGCGGTTGAGGGTACCCGCCCCATGCTTGTTGAGGTGCAGGCGCTGCTGTCTGATAGTCCTTTCAACAATCCGCGCAGAATGGCAACAGGAATTGACAGCTCAAGGCTTATATTGCTGCTTGCGGTGTTGGAAAAGAAAGCCGGTTTGCAGCTTTACAACAAGGATGTTTACTTGAACGCAGTGGGCGGCATCAGGCTTGATGACAGGGCTAGCGATTTGTCTGTCGCTTTGGCTGTAGCTTCTGCGTATCGCGATAAGCCCCTGCCTGAGAAAATGGCCGCCATGGGCGAAATAGGCTTAACAGGTGAGCTTCGGCCCATAAGCCGCGCGGACATTCGCATAAACGAGTGCGTCAGATTAGGTTATACGAATATAATACTCCCCACATCATATTTCGGCTTGACTAATATGCCCCGAGATATTAAGCCCATATTCGCTTCCACTGTAAAACAGGCTATTGATTTGGTAATGTAGCGCTGTTTTTGTAAGATTTTATTTCAATACGCATTCATAAATAAGCAAAGCCCCCTTCGGTTAAGGGGGCTGGTATATTTGCATTGAATCGTGGAATTTCAACGCACAATATGTGCTTTA
>DUPG01000026.1 GCA_012838425.1 Clostridiales bacterium
CCGCGTGGGGAGCGACCTCTTTGAGCCTTTGTTTACCTCGACAATATCACCGATTTCAATCCACGCTCCCCGCGTGGGGAGCGACGGTCATAATTGCGTCATAAGCACTAACACCGAAATTTCAATCCACGCTCCCCGCGTGGGGAGCGACGATTGGGGGAGTGATGTAATGATAGATTTATCTATTTCAATCCACGCTCCCCGCGTGGGGAGCGACTGCAAATTAAGTAAAAAAATGAATTATCATTATGAATTTCAGCATGAAATTCACAATAAACGATTATTTAATTTGCATTATTATAGACCTTGTTTTAGTTTATGTCAACACTTTTGAAGGGATTTCCAATTTATTAGGTGCGAAGGTATGTATAAAAGTATGTTTACTTATGCTTCGCACTACACTATCAGCACTCCTTCTGGCTCATAGGTTGCTTTTGCTCCTATGTGTTCAATTTTCGTTTGATAATTGTTACCCAGGTAATAAAACCGCAAGCTATCTTTTTCGTGGTCAATCATTTCTGCTAACAAATGCTTTAGTCTTTTTGCTTGCGCGGCATCTAATAAGCATTCGAAAACGCTGTTTTGCACGCGCTGTCCATAATTTACACATTCCTTCGCAATTTTTCTGAGCCTTTTTCTGCCTGCTGCATCAGAAGTGTTCACATCATAAGTAATAAGTACCAGCATACTACCTCCTACTTCCACAAGAATGGCGGATACTCGTCTAAATCCCCTCTTAAATGTCTTGCAAGCAGCAACGCCTGCACATAAGGTACTAATCCCCAAGGCATTTTCTCTTTTAGGAAAGGATGAGTGATAGTATCCCTTTTCCTTTCCTGCCATTGCTGTAATATTCGTTTTCTACCGTCATCAGTAAAGAGTACTACGCCATTTTCTCTTTGCAAAAAGTCGTTTGGCTTGATAATTCTGTTGTTAATCAATGTAAGAACGAATCTGTCTGCTAAGCTGCAACGCAACTCCTCCATTAAATCTAAGGCAAGCGAGGGTCGTCCCGGCCTATCCCTATGTAAGAATCCTACATACGAGTCCAGTCCTACTGATTCAAGCGCAGAAGCGCATTCGTTGGCAAGAAGCATATACACAAATGAAAGCATCGCGTTTACCCTATCCAACGGGGGACGCCTGCTCCTCTCCTTGAAATAAAAATGCTCTTTTTCGTTTAGAATCATCTCATCAAATGCCGAAAAGTAAACCGAAGCCGCTTCACCCTCCATTCCTCTAAGGCTATCTAAATCATTCGTGTCTTTTATTGCATGCAATGAGTTATGCAAAAAGCCTGATATCTCCAGCAATCTCTCCACATCAACGCGCGGGGCATGGTCCCTAATTGTTCTTTCTATGCTCCATCTTGCGTTGAACACTTTTCCGAACACCATGTTTCGCGCTATCAGGCAGCTTTTTTCCTCACTATCCGAAATGCGATATTGAGTTTTACGCAAAAGAACATTTCCGGTGCTTTTTCCAACCGCTCGTGCTAAGAATCGCCCGTTTGGAGTACAGAAGCATAGATTTATGTTTGCTTTTGCACACATACCCATCAATGCAGGACTCGCGCCACTATATGAGAAAGATATTATATGCTCTAATGTATGCAATGGGTAGCGTGCTAATTCTTCACCGTCCTTCTGCACGACTACATTTTCGCCATCTAATGACAAGTATGCTTCGGTTGAGGTTACATATAGCGTATTTAACAGCTTTCTCATAAGTTTTCCTCCAAATACTTTTTAACCGAAGGATTTTTCATCAGCGCAGGTACGCATAATTCTTTTATCGAACATGAGTTGCACTTCTTTGTTCGCTTTACATTTGGTGTATATCCTTTCATATACAGCAGGTGCATTTGCTCCACAGCTTCATATACTTCCTGCCTTAATTCATCAGTAAAGGCTATCAGCTCACGACGCCTTGGTTTTCCATAATACAATGCGCCTTGCTTGATTTCACAGCATAGCATTTCCTCTAAACACATAGCTTGTGCGCAAAGCTGAGCAGCGTCGCAGTTGTTCTCCTTTGGCTCTCCATGCTTATATTCAATTGGGAAGGGCAAATATCGCCCTTCCCAGCCAAACAGTGTAATACCGTTTGGATTTTCATGGAACTCTAACACATCACATTTACCAGACAAACCAAGACTGTGCGACTTAATATTCATGCCGCGCGTAATTATCACCTTGCCGCGCTTTTCCGTCAAGGCTTCGTTATGGGCGCGTTCATGCATTAGCTCACCTCCGACAGTCAAGACATTGTCAGCCCATTGGTCTTCAATATGTATCAAAGCCCATTGCCGCTTGCAAAACAGAAAATGCTGCAACCCAGATAATTGCAGGAAATCTTCTTCATTGTATTTGCTTACACTTTCTCGATGCAAGTTACTCCCTCGGGAATTATTTAGTAACATTTTGTTGTTGCCTTGCGACTGTTTTTATAAACGCCAATCCACACCATCTAAAAATAATCTAAACGCTTGCGTTTTACGCTGGAATACTTCAAAGCCTACTTACAATAATCTTTCATATTTCATTATAAATATTTTTCCAGAATACGCAAGGGGATATTTACAATAGTTAACATTATTACTTGCTTCTGCATAGAGGGGTAAATAAACCCTAAATTAAAAAACGGTGCACATGTGGAACTTGAACCCACGCGCACCATGCTGAGAGTATGGTCTGGTATTCGCAGGAGCTATTTTACATCGAAAAGTATTTAATTATCAATAGCTATGCCTTTCCGCGTCGGCTTTCGTTCTATGAATTGTGCCGTGAGGATGCTCGGGCGGGGCGTAAATTGTGAACAATTTTAGTGGGATACGCCCAGTGTTCACTACATTGTGCCATATACCTGCCGGAACGAATATGCCGCTTCCGCATGATATGTTCTGCCTAAAATTCAAGCAGTCACGCGTGTCGCCCATTAGCGTCATTCCTTGCCCCTCGACAATATAGAAAAACTGGTCAACCTCTTCATGAACCTCTAAGCCAACAATGTCGTTTACGTCTATGCTCATTAGAGTTAGCTGCAGATGCTCGCCGGTCCAAAGCGCTCTGCGGAAGAAATCGTTGCGACGAGCGGCTTCATTCATGTTTGTCACAAAAGGTCGGGGGCCGAAATCCGTTTGTCCTAATTGCGAATGACCATAATTTCGATTACGATTGTTAAAATATTGCACAAGTTTACCTCCATAAAAAAATCTAATACTTAGTACTATAAGTATGATTTTCGACAATTTTGCGTTCCCGATTTCACGAAAATGATTTTCAATTATCTATACATTTTATTAAAATATTACTTGAAATAATATAGAATCTACTGTATAATAGAATTGAATAAGCTTTATGCTTTAGCTTGCTTATAGGTGGTAGATAATGGGGAGTGTTTTTACTACAAATCGTATTGACGGTAATTTGCTTGAAAGGCTGCTTAACCGTTATGCTGGCGGCATAGGCTTATATGCGGTTGAGAATGGTTCCGTTGCTTTCCTTTTCGCAAGTGAAGAATATAAGAGCTTAGCTCTGAAAGCCGCTGATGTTTTCGCAACTCATAGCTTAGGCGAAACTGTTGTTTTATCGAATTCTCAAGGGCTGCTATATAAAACTATTATGGAAGCGTTCGATTTGGGCGAATCACAGGCAGAGCTAAAGACATTTGACGCTATTCTGAAAATTAAAGCCGAAAAGCTTGATGACGATAGTATTATTATTGTAAGATTATATGATTTCACCGAGCAGAGAAGCATTGATACCAAGCTAAAGCTAAACGAGGATATTATTCGTTCCGTGCTTAGCGAAACTGATATTTCTATTTGGGATTATCATATAGACAACAACTGTATTATTAAGCTTCCCTACTCTAACGATTTTAACAGGACGCTTGAGCCGCCTACTCCCGAAACCTTTGTAGCAAATGGATATGTTCATTCCGATTACGCTGAAGATTTCTTAGATATGTTCCGCGATATTGCTAACGGGAAAGAAAAAGTAAGCGGAACATTTTTAATAAAGGATATGAACACCTGCGAGTATAAGCAGGAAACATTTAAGTTCAAGTGCAATAAGAGCGGAACCGGTCATTCGATAGGAATATCTACTCCGCATCACGAAGCTGCAAGCAGCTCAAGCTGCGGTTTGAGTGCAGACAATATTGACAATGAAAGTGATGAGCTTAACATTGACGAAATAACCGGGCTATACAATAAAGCCTATACTTTAAGGAGTGTATCGTGCCAAGTATCTCACTCCAGCTTTGGCTCAACGCATTGCTTATTGCTTTTCGACTTAGACAATTTCAGCGCAATTGATGAAACGCTTGGGCACGAAGCAGGCAACGAGATTTTAGAGCGTTTTGGCAACCTGCTAACAAGCGTGTTCTATACTACCGATACAATCGGAAGAATGGGCGACGATGAATTTGTAATCTATATGCCTAATGTATCCGATGCAGCGGTAAAATCAATGCTGCAGGAATTCTACGATATGCTTTTGGAAAACAGCTTTTCGCCACAGTTCAGGATTTGCGCTTCTGTTGGCGTGGTTGTGTTCACTAAGGAAGACTTCGAAGTTGACGATGTAATGCAGAAAGCCGAAAAGGCATTACAGAAAGCAAAGGATAGCGGCAAAAACAAGTACATCATATACAGACCATAGCTAAATCTCAATATATTTAATGACTTCTTCGCTGTTTTCTGCCCTGTTTCTCAATAGCAAGGTGGTGTCAGCGAGTTCTTTTTGCTCAAATTCGGTTATATCTACTGTTTTAATCGTGCTTTTGTATGGATGCAGCTCATAAATAGTATCTATGCAGTTCAGAAAAACTGTATGAAACCTGTATTTCTTTCTTTTCTGCTGAGCCTGTATCCTTTCAAAAATATGCTCAATATCCGAATAGATTTCCCCATTGTTATGCAAGAAAATGTATAAGCAATTCGTTTTCAGCAACGAATAATTGGTGTTGAGCTTCATCAGCTTTTTATCAAATCTGTATAGCGTTTTGAATATGTACGATTGTGCGCCATTTTCTGTGTCTATGGCTTGGAGTCTGCCGCAAAAGAAGCGTGCTCTATCCATAAAAGGCTCAATCTCAGGATACGGAATTTCCTCTAAGCGCTTTCCCAAGTACTTGTCGATAACCTTTTGCGCTTCACCCTCATATTGAAGCAGAGCTTGCGTAACCTCAATGCCAATGCTCTTGCCCTCGTTGACCCAATCAGGACTTTCGGATTTAGTGTATAGCCCTCTATACTCGCTTCCTATCTTTCCTATTGAGAGCAGCGCGTAGATTTCATTGTATAGCTTTTCGTAAATCATACTCCCTCCGACCCTACTATTGTATTCATTTCTTGCTATTGGTTGCAACCGCTTAAAGTATTGGCTATCATATTAAAATGATTACTAAGAAGCAAATACACCTTACTGATAGGCTGAAAGCAGTCGCGGAAATGGTAAATTGCAAAACAGTCGCAGATATAGGGTGCGACCATGGCAGGCTGGCTGTTTCACTTTTACAGCAAGGCAAAGCTGATTTCGCATATGCTTCCGATATCAGCCCGGCGTCAGTCGCAAAAACCGAAGCATTAGCAAAAAAGTGCGGTATGCACGATAAAATGCACATTACCTGCGCTGATGGATTAAAGGCTATTGCAGACAAAGCAGTTGATGCTATTATAATAGCAGGTATGGGCGGCATACTAATTTCGGAAATTCTTGACGCCGGTGCTATTACTGCAAAATCAGCACAGCAAATAATAATGCAGCCTATGAGGGGAGACAGTGAGCTGCGCCAATACCTCTACGAAAATAGATACAGCATTATTGATGAGCGTTTAGTATTTGAGGACAAGCGAGCGTATCCTATAATCTGCGCAAGATACACAGGCGAATACGATAATATCCCCGACTTTTTCCCAAAAGGATTTTATGAAGTCAGCTATTACTTGGCGAAAAAGCGGGATAAAAACCTGCACAGATACTTGCATATGCAAAAAGAAAGACTTACAGCTATTATGCAGTCAAAACCTAACAGCGAAGCAGAGCGTTTTTTGCATAGCATTGATAAAATATTAGACTACTACAATAAGGAGGAGAATGATGAAGCTAAATGATTTCTTAAATTTGATGGAGGAGCTTGCCCCCACTAACCTTGCTATGAGCTTTGATAATGTGGGCTTGCTTGTTGGCACAGATAAAAAGGAAATAAAAAAAGTATTAGTAGCATTGGACTGCACCATTCAAGTAGCAAAAGAAGCCATTGAAGGCAATTACGACCTGGTATTATGCCACCACCCTATTATCAGGGAGCCCGTAAACCGAATATTGCATGACCAATATAGCACACAAGTAATCTATACGCTTATAAGAAACGGTATAGGAATGTACGCCGCGCACACGAACTTAGACGCAGTAACAGGCGGCGTTAACGATGTATTGGCGAGCATATTCGAGCTGCAGAACATCGAGGTTGAGCCAGTTGAGAAAATCGCGCGCGTTGGCGACCTGAAAATGCCTATCAAGCTCTCAGAGCTTGTGAAAAACGTTGATGAAAAGCTGAATGCAAAGTCAAAATGCGCTACTGCGAACTTCGAGCGCGACTTAGACAAAATAGAAATAAAGCGTGTAGCGGTGCTGGGTGGTTCAGGCGGGAGCAGCATAGACTTAGTAAAAGCTATGCACGCAGATGTGCTGATTACGGGCGAGGTTAAGCACAGTCAAGCTATTGAAGCGTCAACAAAGGGCTTGAGCATTATTCAAGCTGGACATTATGAAACTGAGGTGGTTGTGTTAAAACACTTGATTACTCATTTACAAAGCCTTGATAATAGTGTAGAATATACTTTGACGAGTTGCGAAACGCCTTCGCTTAGATGAAGCGCGTTTTTTCAACTGCTAAAATTGGGAGGCGATAATATGGATTTGCTACAATCATTATGGGCTTACCATGATGCATGTTCAAATATAGCGCGAGTTGAAGCTGAATTGGCCTCGACAGAAGCGCATAAAAAGTTTGTTGCTCTGCACGCAGAACTGACTGAGCTGCAAAATAAGAAGAACAAGCTGGTAAATATTCTTGAAAGCAGCAATTTGGCTTTACATACTCTTGAAAATGAGTACGCAGATTTGGAGAGGAAAATTCCTATTGAGATTACTGAGCTTGAGAAAAGGCAGAGCATGGAGGATGTTACATCTTCAAATATTATTGCGATTAAGAACAGCTTAGAGGACTTGCTGCGCGATATTAAAACATTGAAGGCAAAAATAATTAAGCTTGCTGAAAACATAATAATTGCGCAGAATCAGCTTCAAGAAACGCTGTCGCGCGGTACTAAGGTATTGCGCGCATACAATAAAATAAGCAGTATTTGCAAGGAAGAAGCAGATGCAAGAGCGCCTGAGATTAAGAAGTTACACGAGATAAAGGCGCAGTGTGCTGCAAAGGTTCCGCCGGAGCTTGTTAGGAAGTACGACAGAGTTCGCGGAATGCACGCGGACCCGTTAGCCGCACTTAATGAAAACAAGTGCAGCGGCTGCAATATGTCATTGCCTACTTCAACAGTGCAAATTATTGAAGAGGGCAATTCAATTGTTACTTGCGAAAACTGCGGAAGAATACTATACTGTAATTGAATTCGAGTAAGACAGGGGACCGCATGTAGAAATACATGAGGAAAGTCCGAGCTCCATAGGGCAGGGTGCTGGGTAACACCCAGTGGAGGCGACTCCAAGGAAAGTGCAACAGAAAAAGTACCGCCGCATTATTGCGGTAAGGGTGGAAAAGTGAGGTAAGAGCTCACTGGCGGCTTGGCGACTTGTCCGTCCTGTAAACCCCACTCGGAGCAAGATTGGAATGAGAGCATTTAATGGTTGCCCGCCACGCTCTTTGTAATCGCTTGAGTATATAGGCAACTATATTACCTAGATAGATGGTCCCACTTAGACAGAACTCGGCTTATGGCTTGCTCGAATTCACATATCGTTTGGAGGAAAAGCAAATGAAAGAAATAGTCAGCTTGACCACTAAGAATGTTATGGCGATTGGTCCCTACAACTTGGCTGTTAAGGCTAACGGTTTTTTATTTACATCAGGAATGATTGGTATTGACCCCGAAACAAATGAGCTGAAGCCTTGTGTTGAAAGTCAAGCGGAACAGATTTTCATCAACTTGAAGAATATCTTAAAGGATTGTAATATCACTATCCAAAATGTTGTTAAAACTACTGTGTTTTTAGCTGATATGAACGACTTTGCAAAGGTAAACACCATTTACGCTAAGCATTTTTCGACTGATTTTCCCGCCCGCTCATGCGTAGAAGTTTCTAAGCTGCCTAAGGGCGCTTTGGTTGAAGTTGAGCTTATTGCTACCCTATAGTGAAAAAACTATGTTCTGATTTAACATTTTCTTATAAAAAAGCGTCATTTTTTTACTACCTTTCTTTCTGACGGTAATATGGTATACTTATATAAGATGAGTTATATTTCGGTAGAAATAAGCTACGGATGAGGTGAGCAGCATTTGGACAGCAGGTATACCGCAAACAGCCTAATTTCATTAGGGTTATGCCCAAAGTATAAGGGGTACATTTATGTTAATTATGCGATTGAGCTTGCAGTAAAGAACACAGACAAGGATTTAAGCCTAACGGACATTTATAAAGAGATAGCAAAGCGTTTTGGGGTTAAGCCTGCCGCGATTCAAACCGATATACGCAAGGTGCTTGAAGGCGCATGGTATGGCGAAAGTAACCAGTTTATTCGCTCTCTGTTCTGCGATTGCGACGATAACAAGCTGCCTTCAAATGGTGCTTTTTTGGGTTTAATCATTCTATTTGCAACCAAAACCATGAATTTTGATATGGATTAACTCATTCTTCGATTTTGTATGCAATCCTGCCGTTCACTATCGTATAAAGTGTTTTAGTGAACACCTCCAAGGGATTTGCGTCAAAAATCGCAATGTCTGCCTGCTTACCTACTTCAATTGAGCCGATTTTATCAAATGCCCTGCAAGCTATTGCGGCATTTATTGTTATTGCCGCAAAAGCCTTTTCTATAGGCACGCCATCTCTAACCGATAAGCCTGCAATCATAGGCAGATACTGTATATTGGTTCGCGGATATGCTGTTGATAATGCAAAAGGCATCTTGTTCTCTGATAACTGCTTGGCAAATTCAAACCCTTTTGATGTTCTTGTAATGCATGGTCCTAATACTATGCTGTTGCTGTACTCTCGAATTTCTATTAGCAATGCTTCGTCAACTCGTTCACAATCGTTGCAGCCTACTATAGTTGATGTAAAATTAAACTGCTTGCTTATTCGCAAAGCCATTTTCAATTCTTCTGCCGTTTTTACATAGAAATATGCAGGGATTTCTCTATTCAATATCGGCTCATAGGATTCTAATGTGGGGCTTTCAAAAAATGCGGTGTTGGCTGTTTTGCGCTCTCTGAAATAAGACTTTGCCGCTTGTATATCGTTTTTCAGCATTGTAGCTCTAAGCGCTAAATTGCTTTCATGATTTTGTGTATCTGCCGCAAGGGAGAACTTCATAGCACAGAATTCGCTAACGATATGCGAAGTATCTGCTTTACCCGAAAATACACTTGGAATTTGCGCAGTTTTTATAAGCGCGCACTTTCCGCCTACTATGTTTCGTTCAAATGGTGCAACTACTACCGAGGTGATTCCCGCTCTTAAGCACTCATAAAATACAGGGTCATCATACTTTATTGAATTTATCACAGAGAGATTGGGCGTAATAGGGTTTGACAACATAAACAGGTCGCCTATACCGTCAAGCGCAATACCTACTTGGCTGTGCGCATCGATAAAGCCCGGGAACACGAAGCAGTCCGAAGCGTCTATTACATCGTCTGTTCGCTTGGGCGCATAATCGATGTTCTGCCCAACATCAACAATTATTCCATTATCGATTAAAATATCGCCGCCCTCAATATAATGAGCACTCATGGGGACGATATGTCCATTTTTTATTAAAAGCATTGCCCTACCCTAATGATGTTTTTATTAGTTTGCCTACAATATAGCGTATTATTCAGCCTGTATAACAAAATGATGTTTTACACAAATTAGAATAAGACTTCGCATAGTAGCAAGGAGTATTATGAACGAAAACAAACGGAAGCTGCTAATAGAGAACCGCGTATTAGTGATTATACTGTTAGCGCTTCAAATAGCATTGGCTATACTGGTTATCGCTGGGGCAGGCTTCGTTTTTTATTGCTTGGGAATAGCATTTGCGCTTATAAGCATAATAATAGCACTTTATGTAGCAGCAACTAAATCGCAAGCTGAATATAAAATCGCATGGATGGCTTTGATACTGATGCTTCCTTTATTCGGAAGCATTATGTACTTCATTCATAGAATACAAGTTAGAACTAACAGATTCGGCAAAGCATTTTCTGAAGCAACCAATAAAGGACTATCGCAGCTTCATTCGAATAAGAAACTGCTCGAAGCCTTGACAATTTCTGATAAACCTTATTTGCCGCACGCTTGCTTTTTAGAAAGAAACGCGGGATTCCCTGTATTTACATGCTCAAGCAGCAAGTATTTCAGCTCGGGACAGGAATTCTTCTCGTCGTTACTGCAAGAATTAGCAAATGCGAAGAAGTATATCCTTATCGAAGTGTATGCAATAAAGCAAGGCAAAATGTGGGGCGAAATACTGAAAATACTTGAGCAGAAAGCAAGCGAAGGAGTAAATGTAAGAATCATATATGACGATTTATGCAGCTTTGCTCTGTTCAAAAAGGATTATTTAGAGCAGCTTGAAGGCAAACACATAAAGGCAGTTGCATTCAACCCATTGAAGCCATCAATAACCACTTCTCAAAGCTGCAGGAATCACCGAAAGGCCTTTATTATTGACGGCAAAACCGCGTACACCGGTGGAATCAACTTGGCTGACGAATACATAAATGTTCACGAAGTACATGGACACTGGAAGGACACTGCATTTATGCTCACAGGGGAAGGCGCATGGAGCATGGCTGTTATGTTCTTGTCGCTGTGGGCTTTCTGCACTGGTGAAGCTGTGGATTATAGAGCATTTGAACCCATACAGGAGAATACTGACGCTGATGCCGCAAACGGCTATGTTCAGCCCTTTTATGATAATCCATTCGATATTGAGCGCATAGCTGAATCTGCATATCTGAACATAATTCAAAGAGCAAAGCGATACCTATTCATACACACTCCATACTTGATAATAGGCGATTCTATGCTAAACGCCTTGACAATCGCAGCAAAAAGCGGAGTGGATGTGCGCATAATCACTCCTCATGCTGACGATGTGCCAGTTATGCGAATGGCAACGCGCTCATACTATCGCCACTTAATAATGGCAGGAGTGAAAATATACGAGTATGCACCGGGGTTTATGCACTCGAAGCTGATAATTGCTGACGACGGTGTTGCCGTGATCGGCTCAATAAACTTAGATTATCGCAGCTTCAACCTACAGCTTGAATGCGGGGTAATGCTGTATGACAGCCCGGAAATTCAAAGCATGAAAGCCGACTTCAACAGCAATTTAGATATTTGCAATAAGATAACAAAAGAGATTTGCAACGAATCTGTGTTTATGCGGATTTTGCAGGGTGTGATTAGGATATTTTCGCCTATTCTATGATTGCAGCTCACTGATTATCAATCCTTTGGCAAGGGCAAGCGCTAAAAATGCCGCCTGCCGCCTTACTCTGTTGCGGCTTCCAAGCAGACGAACTCTATACACTGCCGTTCTGCTTCGTGTGCTGATGCCTATATAAACTGTGCCTATGGGGTTTTGCTTGTCGCCGCCTGTCGGACCTGCATAGCCTGTTGTGGATATTCCAATATCGGCTTTTGAAGTTACTCTTATGCCCTCCGCCATTTCTTTTGCGACCTGCTTCGATACTGCGCCATACTTTTCAAGAGTTTCTCTGTGCACATTCAGCCTGTCTGCTTTTGCTTCGTTTGAATATGTAACGCAGCCTTGCAAGAACCAACCTGAACTGTTTGGAACCGATACAAACGCAGAGGCTATCAGCCCGCCTGTTATGCTTTCGGCAGTGGCTATTGTTTTACCGCTTTGCTTCAAAATATCGCCTATATCTTTGGCTATGCTATACATCATTACTCCTTTATAACAGCTACGCAGTTATTATCTATTCCGAACGGCTTTGCTCCCTGCGAAATTGCGCTGATGAGCATATCGACCTTTTGCGCTGTGATTTTCTCGTTAGGAAATACAACGGAAATGCCCGGCGGATACAGCCCTATGGAATACTTGGCTATTCTTCCCGCTGCTTTTTCTAATGGAAGCATTTCGCAAGGTGCTGAGAGCGTGTCTCTGATTTTAATAATAGCATTGCTGTTTTCGAAGTTAAGCTTTTTATACGCAAACGGTTCAGCATTATCATTTTTCATTGACAACAATGCTTCAAGCAGTCTTTCATACCATATTTCGGAATCATATGGCGTTGTAATAAGCACCGCGCAATAAGTATCAGACATTTCCGGGTATATGCCGACTTCGTTTAACTTCTTTTCTAACGCATAGCCTGTTTCAGAAAAAGGCTTAGCCAATATGCAAATTCGTGAAATATCGGAATGCTCTGCCGATTTTGGCTTTTCTACAAGCGAAATATTATGTGCAAGCAGCTTTTCTCTGACGCGCTGTATGCGCTCACAATGAACTTGCCAAATATACTTTGCTTCCCCTACCCCATGCTCTATACTCAATATTATTGGATATGACGGGCTTGTAGTCTGCACCATATTTATCGCATTTTGAATACTCTGAGCACTTAACGCTTCAGAGTTTGAAAGCAGTATAGCGCTTTGATTCAATGCAGCTAATGTTTTGTGCGTGCTTACAACGCAATAATCGCAGTTCTGTTCTATTGCGAAAGGCGGTAGGCTGCTTGAAAACGGAAAATGCGCGCCATGCGCTGAATCAACGAACAGAATCGCGCCAAGCTCGTGAACTGTTTCGGATATTGCTTTTATATCCGCGCACATACCATAATAGTTCGGCGATGTTATGAACACCGCGTCTATATTCTTATAATGTTCAAGCGCATTTCTTATTGTTTCGGGAGTAACAACTCCGCATAGCTCGTCAGCCGGGTTTACGCCTATGACCTCCGCGCCCGAGAGAATAGCCGCATTCACAAAAGAGCGGTGGCAATCCCTGCCGACCAATATTCGCGGGGGTCTGTTATGAATCTTCTCCGCTAACGCAAGTTGAAATGCTAATATGCCTGCTGTGGAACCGTTTACTAACAGATTTGCGCGCTTAGCACCATATACTTTGGCGCAAAAACTCTGTATTTGATCTATTGCGCTATCGGGACAGCTCAAGTTATCCGAAAATGCCAGCTCGGTAATATCGTAAGCTGAAAGCATACCCTTATGCCCCGGCATATGAAACCTTGCAGGGTCACTTGCTATGTAATTATTTATGTTTTCACGCAGCTTCATGCTTTTATGAAATTAAGCCTGTTTTCATCAATTTCAATATTGACTGTGTCGCCGGCTCGTATATTTTTGCGCAATAGCTCCTCTGATAATGCGTTTTCAACATACTGAGTTATTGTTCGCCTTAATGGTCTTGCGCCATACTGCTTGTCGTACCCCATTTTTGCAATCCAAGTTACCACTTCGTCAGTTATGGTCAGCTTAATACCATTTGTCAGCAGCCTTTCCTGCAATGAATTCAGCATAACCCTTGCGATTTTAGCCAAATCCTCTAACTCCAAGCTGTTAAACACTATTATTTCGTCAACTCTATTCAAGAATTCAGGCTTGAACACATTTTTCAGCTCTTTTTTCAGCTCGTCCTTCAAAATAAGGTCGTTCGCTTCGCTTGCGCCAAAGCCGATTGACTTAATTTTTGCAGCATCACGAACACCCGCGTTGGATGTCATAATAATCACACAGTTTCTAAAGTCAATAGTCCTGCCCTTTGAATCCGTCAGCCTTCCATTATCGAGCACCTGCAATAGTATGTTGAATATATCGGGGTGCGCTTTTTCTATTTCATCTAAAAGCAGTACGCTGTATGGCTTTTTATACATTAGGTCGGTTAGTTGACCGCCTTCTTCGAACCCGACATACCCGGGCGGTGAGCCAGTGAGCTTTGAAACAGAGTGCGCCTCCATGTATTCAGACATATCGAGCCTTAGAAGTGCTTCCTCATCTGCGAACAATGCCCAAGCAAGCGCTTTTGATAACTCAGTCTTGCCAACGCCTGTAGGTCCTAAGAAAATGAATGAGCCTATTGGACGGTTAGGGTCTTTCAAGCCCGCACGCGCACGCCTTAACGCCAAGCATATTGACTTTATAGCCTCGTCCTGCCCTATTACCCTTTCGCTCAGCACTTCTTCAAGCTTCAAGTAACGCTCTGCTTCCTGCTCTGTCAGCCTGCCTGTGGGTATGCCTGTCCACTCATTAACGACCTTTGCTATGTCTTCTTCTGTAACCGTATGCTCTACAGAACCCTGCGCCTTCTCCCAAGCTGCTCTACGACGCTTTATTTCCTCACGAACAGAATGTTCTTCATCACGAACTGCGGCGGCGCGCTCGTAGTCTTGATTGTCTATGGCTATTTGCTTTTCAAGCAGCAGCTTGTTTATTCGCGCTTCTAACTCTTGAATTTCATCGGGCTGGGAAAGCGAGCTCAATTTCACCTTGCTTGCGGCTTCGTCCATTAAATCTATTGCTTTGTCGGGCAAAAACCTGTCTGTGATATACCTTGCGGAAAGCTCAACAGCAGCTTCAATAGCACTATCCGTTATTTTAACTCTGTGATGTGCTTCATACTTTTCTCGAAGCCCGTATAGAATCTGCTTTGCTTCTTCGATAGACGGTTCATTTATTATAACGGGCTGGAAGCGTCGCTCTAACGCGGCGTCCTTTTCAATATACTGCCTATATTCGTCTATTGTTGTTGCGCCTATTACCTGTATTTCTCCTCTTGCAAGCGCGGGCTTTAATATGTTTGAAGCGTCGAATCCGCCCTCGGAAGCGCCTGCGCCGACAATAGTATGAATTTCGTCTATAAACAGAATCGCGTCTTTATCTGCGGAAAGCTCGTCTATCATTGATTTTAGGCGCTCTTCAAAATCGCCCCTGTACTTTGTTCCTGCAAGCATGGCTGTAATATCAAGTGATAGTATTCGCTTATTCCTTAGTGTGTCCGGCAAACGCCCGCTTATCAGCTTGTCCGCAAGCCCCTCTATAATTGCGGATTTGCCTACACCCGGATCGCCTATCAGCACCGGGTTATTCTTGGTTCTTCTGCTTAAAATCTGAATTATTCGCTGAATTTCGGCTTCTCTGCCTATTACGGGATCTATTTTGCCATGCCTTGCTTGCTGGGTAATATCTCTGCAGAAACGGTTTAATGCTTTGTGGTCATTTTGCTTTTCATGGTTACTTTGTGATACTGCAAGCTCTTCGCCTTCGTATTCCTCTTCCTTTGGTGATTGGGAAGAGTAATTTCCTAAAATGCGCTGTCTTAGCGCGAAAAAATCTACATTCAGTTCAGCTAATATTCGCGTTGCGGTTGAATTCTTATCGCGCAATATTGCTAATAGAATATGGTGGGTATCTATGTATTCGGAGTTGTTTTCGCGCGCTTCGTAGCTGCTCCATTCAAGAATCTTATTTGTGGCAGGAGTGTTCCCGAACGCGTCTGTGAAATGATATTTGCCCTTATCCGCATATACTTGCGCGCAACGGATAATATCTTCCTCGCTAAAATCAGCTAACGCAAGCGCAGCAACGCCTTCGCCCTCTTGCACTAAGCCTATGAGCAGGTGCTCGCTGCCAACATAGTTATGCCCTAACTCCTTTGCGGATTGCTGAGCCAAGTACAGAGCTCTTGAAGCCGCGTCTGTATATTTATACTGCTTTCTGCCAAGAAACCTGTTTACCTTTTCCATTTTTCCTCCGTTTGACTGTCTATGATTATATATGACGCTGCAATTATATTCAAGTAAAGGCTGTGTTGACAGCGATAGTATATAAATGTATAATGAAGCACATTATTAAAAAAGAGGTGAATATGAACGACTATATTTTGCTGACTGATTCGTCCTGCGATTTGCCCGCAGAAATGTATGCTGAGCTTGACCTTAAATATGTTCCGCTGACTTTTCATCACAACGACGAGGTGTATAAGAACTACCACGACGAGCGCGACATTCGCATAAAGGACTTTTATGAGCAAATGCGGCATGGCAAGGTGTTTAAGACTTCTGCGCTGAACATACAGGACTTTGCTTCTGCTATGGAGCCATTTTTAACAGAAGGTAAGGACATACTGTATATCGGCTTTTCTTCGGGTTTAAGCAGCACATACAACGCATCTGAAACCGCTGCCAACGAGTTGAAGGAGAAATACCCCGACAGGAAAATCTATACCGTTGATTCGAAATCTGCTTCATTAGGGCAAGGCCTATTAGTGTATTTGGCGGCTAAGCAAAGGCAGCTTGGAAAATCAATTGAGGAAGTGCGCGATTATGCTGAAGAAATGAAGCTGAAGGTGTGTCATTACTTCACCGTTGACGATATGAAGTACTTAAAGCGCGGCGGAAGGATTTCCGGAGCGACTGCCGCAATAGCAACCGTTCTGAACATAAAGCCGGTTATGCATGTTGACAACAACGGCAAATTGGTTGCAATAGAAAAGGCAAGAGGACGCAAAGCAGCAGTAAAATCGCTCATAAACAGGGCTGTTGAGGGCGCGGTGCAGCCAAATGAGCAGGTATTCTTCATAAGTCATGGCGACTGTATAGAAGAAGCCCAGCAATTAGGCGAAACGCTAAAAGAGCAATTAAAAGTAAAGCAAATAGTTTACAACAACATAGGCCCTGTTATTGGCTCGCACTCAGGCCCGGGAACGCTTGCTATGTTCTTCATAGGAAAACAAAGATAGTAAGAGTTTCGATTCAACTATTGAGTTATTCAGTATAAAAAACAAGCCCCAAGCGGGGCTTTTATTCTTATCAATCGCCGGGATCCGGTGTGGGCTCGGGCGTAGGCTCAGGCGTTGGCTTTGGCGTGGGCGGAGGTGTAGGTACAGGTGTCGGCTTGGGTGTTGGCGACGGCTTGGGCGTAGAAGTGGGCGTCGGCGATGGCAGCGATGAATACTTGGGTACCCAATTGCCGTTTTCATCGATTATTACTTCTTTATAAGGATCCAGCTTCGTGCCGGGCACATAGCCGGGATACACATAATAGCGTTTTGGGTGCATCCTGTATTTAGAGGTATCTACGAACTTCGTATCTACCAGATTATCGCCCTTGTAATAATACTTGTATGAATCATAAACATAGCCTGTTATGGCTTCGTTTCTCAATACCCACTGCCCTTCCTTGAGCTTGGGCGATTCGGTGTAAACCGTTTCGGTGGGCTCTATCCTTTCAACAAATGTCGCGCTGAACTCTATTCTGTCAAATGTTTCTGGGAACCTCTGCCCGTATATTGCCGCATAGACTTCTTCCTTCTTTGTGTCTAACCATGTGAACACATACACGGGATAATCTGTATTGTTGCGCCATATGAAGTCTATCGTATCTGTATTTATTGTAGCGTCTAAGCCCGGGTCAATATATGAGCTTGGCTTTGAGTGATTTCTGCGGTAAATAATCTCATAATCTGACCTGACAACTGCGTTATAAAGCGTTGTCGAAACTTGGCATACGCCGCCACCCGGCTGATCCTCATATGCCGCGCCACCGGAAATAACCGCGGGAGCATCGAGCCAGCCGTTTGCAGTTGTGCGCCTGCCAATTACTCCCTCAGTTGAGAATACTTCGCCCGGGAGCACTACTGTTTTGCATATCATATTTGCAGCTTTTGTGATGTTGAATACTCTGTTATAGCTGTTTCCAGAGTGATAAGAGGTTTTGAAATAAGCGCGCAGCACTACATTTTTCTTCATCTCTTCAAGTGTGATTTCAGGCTCAACCTCAACCACAGGAAGCTCAACCTCACCATACTCTTTATTTGAAACCATTGATGTTAATGCTTCAAGAAGCGTATCTTTATCAACCGCTATGCCCTTCTTTGAGTTTGTAAAAACAAAGGGATAGCCGTTAATCACGGTAGAATAATTAAACTCCGTAATGCTTGGGTCTATTGAGGCTGTTGCGTTTTTGGGCGCAATATAAACCTCATTCGCTATATTGTCGATAGCTTCAGAAAGCTTAGATGGCTCAATGGTATAGGTTATTGCAAAGCTCTTATTTATTGTGCCGCTTGGGTTTTCGCTCTGCAAGCTCAAAAGACCGCCCGATTTGCCTATCTTCAAGGCTTCGGCTAATACTTCATCGGTATTGAAGCGCACATCAAATGCTGTGTGATCGATAGTGAAGCTCTTTTCACCATAGGTCAATGTATAATTGATTTGCGATTTTATCTGATCTTCTACCTGTGTCAGCTTGGTTTTTGCTTCATTAAATGTCAATCCGCTAATATCTACGCCCTCAACGGTTATGCCGCTGTGATATCTGCCGGATTTGATAATGTTTATGCGCTGCTCTTCCTTCTTAAATTCGCTTACGCTTATGCCGCCTATTATAAACACCATAACTATTGCAGCGAGCAAAACAGTTGCTGTTGCAATCAATAAAGCAAGCACACGCCTTTTCTTTGATTTGGTTATGTTACGCTTTTTAGCTGGTTGATTATTATTCTCCATTATTAACCCCCATCACAAATGAGCATTCATTTTGCTTCCAATTATTATATCATTGTACGCTTGATATGCAAGCGATTTTGTCTCCTGTACTCCGCAAAGGTGAGTAAATCACGCATAATAGCAGGATAACCCACTATCTAAAAAAACCAGCGCTTTACAGCCTTTCCAACATCTGAGCCGCAAGCAGGTATGCCCCGGAATTCACGAAATCTATTGCCTTTGCGTATATTCTTTCGGTTTGGGCATCTAATTTGCCGCTTATTACAGTGTTCGCATTCGCTATTCTCAGTATTTTTATTATTCCCGTAAGCACATTCGTTGATTTATCGTCAATCACAATTCCTTGCGCGAACTTCAAAGCCTCGACTAAGCGTTTTTCAGCGATTTTATACTGATACACTTCGATAAAGCGCATAATTACATACAGTTTAGCATTGAAGCGTTCAGTTACATCTGCGAATTCTTCTTCAAATTTGTCGAACATCTTAACCGCAAAATCATATGCCCCGCTGTTAAAAAATCCCATGCATTTGCTGTGCATATTAGCGGTTTTCTCATTCATATACGGAAGGAGAGATTCGGTTGTGGGCATTACTGCAACATCGCGCAGGTCTTCATTTTCTTCTATTTCTTCGATTTCTTCGGGCTTTGGCTTTTTGCTTTTAATTACAGACTCGTTGTAGTCGGTGATTGTTCTAACTATAGGCGCTGATATAAATGCCGCAGCCGCTGCTTCAATAGCTATGCAAATGAACATCGGGAAAGAGAAGAATGTATTTGCGAAGTCGGCGCCCTTATTTGCAAATGCCAACGAAGCGCCCATAAGTATTGCAAAAGCTAATGTATATGCCAATGAACCGCCAATAGCCGCATAGGATATTATCGTACTCTTTGTTAGCCTTTTTCTCCTATACTGGTTTGTGCGGTTCAGCTTTAATAGCTTCAAATAAATATAGTTAGTCGCAACAGGGAGCACCAATGCCGGCACAACAGCTGTTAAGAACACCGCAAAAGAGCTATGCGGAAGCAAAAGACTTGCGAATACAGTTTGCTTTGCTAACGATTTATTGAAGGCTGCAAGCATAGAAGCTAACCCGAGAGCAAAGCCTGCTGCTGCTCCTGTTTTTACGCCTAATAGCAGCGTAATAATTATAACAGGTATGTGCATTATTGTAAGGTTGATAGAACCCAACGGTATCAATCCTACAGGAGTCATACCTATAAGGAACACAAGCGATGCTATTATGCCTGCTAATGCAGTTTTTCTTGCGTATTCTTTCATTTAGTTAGTATCAATATCCCTGTATTTCAATAACTGCTTTGCTACAGGTATAGATATAATACCTGCAACGGTTGCTTCGGCTATAACTGCAATTAGTATTACAAATGTAAATATTTTTTCTGCGAATGTACCCCACACACCATAAGCATTAAACAATAAGGCCATTATTCCCAAATATCCTACTGTATTGGTGAAAGAACCCACGACCGCGGCAATACCAATACCCGCTGTCGGCAGCTTCTTTTTTAGCAAGCTATATACCGCATGGGTTGTAAGCGGGATTAAGAGCCTTGGCAGTAGA
This sequence comes from Clostridiales bacterium, assembly GCA_012838425.1. Classification (GTDB taxonomy): domain Bacteria; phylum Bacillota; class Clostridia; order Christensenellales; family CAG-138; genus DUPG01. The sequence continues at coordinate 20,317 of DUPG01000026.1, forward strand.
CACATCATAATAACTGCAAAGGGACCCCATGGCGTTTGGGAAATGAGTGCAGTCGCCAAACCAGATGGAGGCGTAAGCGATAGCCCGAATGCCGACAATGCGCTCGCTATTCCAAATGCTGCGCCAAGCAACAGCCCCATCTTCCAGCCCAATACTATCGTGCCGATTATTACGGGGATATGCACGATTGTAAGGTTCAAAAAGCCTAAGGGTATAAGCCCTACAGGTGTCATTGCGAGCAGGAAAACGAGCCCTGTAAATATGCCTGCGATAGTTAATGTTTTTGTCTTCATTTCCATAGCACACAATCTTCCTTAATAAATTCTTATAATACGCTTTAATTATGCTTGTTATTACATAGATTGTCAAGCGATATATAAAATGTATGCATAAAACTGATTATAAGGTAAACACCAGGTTTTCAGGGGTTTTGAGAAGCACTGATTTTCCCCGGAGGTATTTTGGCAAACTGCCTTAAAAAAGGTCATTCTGTGTTTCTTCTACTAAGTGATATCTTGTTATTACCTAATAAATAGGATATAATTAAATCGATTAAATATTGGAGGACGCTATGAAGCAATACATTCAGAAACTATCCGATTTCCTAAGCTCTTCGCCTACTGCGTTTCATGCTGTGGCGAATATAAAGGCCGAATTAGATAAAAACGGTTTTATAGATGCAGCTACAAGCAAGGAGCTTGCTCCCGGCGGAAAGTATTATCTTATTAAGAACCAATCCTCACTCATTGCATTTATTATGCCCCAAAGTACGCCGTTGGGCTTCTTAATTGCCGCAAGCCATAGCGACTCACCTACCTTTCAAATAAACAACAATGGTGAAATTGTTATAGACGAGAAATATGTAAAGCTGTCTGTTACTCCGTATGGCGGAATGCTGTACTCGACTTGGCTTGACAGGCCGCTATCGATTGCAGGCAAGGTGCTAATTTCAGATGGTGATAAAATTAAGACTGTGCTTGTGAACATTGAGCGCGACCTGATTATGATCCCCAACCTCGCTATACATATGAACAGAAACGCCAACAGCGGCTACGAATATAAGGCAAACAAGGATTTGCAGCCGCTATTCAGTAATGGAAGCTCAAAAGGAAAGCTGCTCGACATAGTAGCTGAGAACGCGAAAGTAAGCAAAGAAAGCATTTTAAGCGCAGAGCTATACCTTTACAACCGTATGCCCTCATCGATTTGGGGGGCAAATGAGGAGTTCTTCTCAGCGACGCGTATTGACGACCTGTTATGCGCTTTCACATCATTTGAAGCGTTTATGCAGGCAGAAGCTAACACGCACATTCCAGTATTCATGTTAAGCGACAACGAAGAAGTAGGAAGCGACACAAAGCAGGGCGCAGGCTCGGAGTTCCTGCCGGATATTATGAAGCGCATATATTTGGCGTATGGTTGCTCTCATACAGATTATACGGTAGCGTTGGAAAACTCAATGATGCTTTCATGTGATAATGCCCACGCAGCTCATCCAAACTATATGGAGTTCACGAACTCATGCAATAAGCCCTATCTCAATGGCGGAGTTGTAATAAAATACGGTGTGCGCTATGCTACGGACTCGGTTTCGGAAGCATTGTTCAGAAAGCTTTGCGAAAAGCACGGTATTCCTGTTCAGACCTACGCCAACAGGGAGGATTTGCCCGGCGGCTCTACATTAGGCAATATATCAAACACCAAGGTAGGCGTAAATACCATAGATATTGGCGCTGCGCAGCTCGCTATGCACTCATCATATGAAACAATAGGCGTTTTCGATGTAGAGCATTTGATAAACGCAGTTAAAGCCTTTTACACAATAAACCTGCGTCATAATGGCAACGGTGAATACATTATTGAATAGAGTATATTGATGCGGCATAAGAGAGCTATACCTAAATACAGAAAGCATACGCCCACAAAGCGAATAAAGCACAAGGTAGTAAAGCCTAATGTTGTTTTTAAGCCTCACAGAAAGGTAAAAAGCGTACGGGAAGCAAAGCCTATCCCAATCGCGCGTCAACATAGGAAGCTGCCCAAAAAGCCTTTGCCTAAGGCACCCTTCAGGTATAAGCATAAGTCTGAATATACGCTTGACTGGAGCTTTGTGGGATTAACGCTTCTGTTGCTTGTTCTGTTGGGGGGATTTGGGTATTTGCTCTATTTCCTGCTAAAATAGCCGCTTGCTATAACGCAGCATAGTATTTATAATGAATTATTGTTTTAAGGTGGTATTGCTTAGTGTTTAGGGATATATTTACCATAGAGTTTTGGATAAGCTTATTATATGTAGTTCCCGGGTTTCTTTTCGCGATTTCAATTCACGAATTCGCCCACGCTTACGCCGCGTACAAGCTGGGGGACCCTACCGCAAGGAACTTAGGCAGAATGACACTAAACCCGTTTGCGCACCTCGATATTGTAGGCACGCTCCTGCTGATATTCGTCGGCTTCGGCTTTGCAAAGCCCGTTCCCGTAAATCCGCGAAATTATAAAGGCAACAAGAGCGTTGCAGACACTATCGTATCTTTAGCAGGCATAACAGCTAACTTTATAGTTGCGCTTTTGGGCCTGTTGTTGCTGAATGCTCTTTTTGCGCTTAACTTTTCAAACCAAACTATTTTGATAATGCTGCAATACTTGGTTATCATCAATATTACTTTAATGGTATTCAACTTGGTGCCTATACCGCCTCTTGACGGTTCGCATATCGCCGAAAACCTGCTTATAAGGCATGTCGGGGTTAGACCCTTTATGTTCATGCGCAAGTATCAGACCTACCTGCTTATCGCTTTCTTTTTGATAATACGCAGTACGGGGTTGATTTCGACAGTAACACTTGCTATATACAACTTTCTAAACAGAGGCTTCGGCCTGATATTCGGATGATGGCATATAAAATTTCGATAAAACAATTTGACGGTCCGCTTGATTTGCTTCTGCACCTCATTGAGAAGGCAGAGCTTGATATTCGCGATGTTTTTGTGTCGGAAATCACTTCGCAATACCTCGAATATGTGTATTCAGCAGAAGACTTGGATTTAGACACAGCAAGCGACTTTTTAACCATGGCAGCAAGACTCATGTATATTAAGTCGCGCTCGCTGCTGCCCAAGCCTCCCAGAGAAACCGATGAGGAGGAGGAAGACCCCGAAGAGCTGCTTATAAGGCAATTACGCGAATACAAGGCATATAAGCAGGCTTCGCAAATGCTTTCAGAGCTTGAAAAGGACGCTTCGAAAGTATATACTAAGCTGCCGGAGGAATTCATACTGCCGCCTAAGGAAGTAATTTTCACCGGAGGAACGCCCACAGAGCTGTATTACGCCTTCTGCGAGCTATTGCACAGGGCAGAGCAAGGCGGAGCAAGGGACAATAAAGCGCTAACTCACGAAGTAACGCCCGACATATACACAGTAAGGGGCTGTATGGCTGAAATTCGGCAAATGCTGCGTGAAAAAGACGGCGAATGTGAGTTTTTTGAGCTCTTCGAGGACGACGCGCCGAAACTAAAGATAATAGTAATGTTCATGGCGTTGTTAGAAATGCTGCTGCGCCAAGAAATTGCAATAAATCAGTCGAAAACATTCGGAAAGCTGCATATTAAGGCATTAGAGCTGAAAGACGGCGAAGCATACAAAAACGTAAAGATGATGGACGAGGTTGTTTCTGATGAATAATACCGAATTACTTAACGCGCTTGAATGCGTACTGTTCGTTTCAGGCGAACCTGTATTGATTGAGGAGCTATGCAAGCTATTTGACGTTACTATGCTTGAAATGACCTCTATGTTGAGCCAAGCCAGCAAGCTATATGAGGAACAGGACAGGGGCGTTCTGCTTCATATTACTGAGGAGAGTGTACAGCTTGTATCCAATAAAAAGTACTCAAAGTATGTGGAGGAGCTTTTGCAGCCTACGCAGTCGCGCACATTCTCTCAGGCTTTACTCGAAACGCTAACAATAGTCGCGTATAGACAGCCTATTACAAGAGCGGAAATTGACTTCATACGCGGAGTGCGCTCGGAATACTCGGTTTCGCAGCTAATGAAGCAGGGGTTCATCAAAGAATGCGGCAGAAAAGATATTGTAGGCAAGCCTCAGCTATTATGCACCACAGATAAATTTTTAAGAAAATTCGGGCTGAATACATTGAGCGATTTACCCAACTATGATTTATTATCCGACCCTAACAGATTATCCCTTCCTGATGATGACGAAAAAGAGCTGATTGATACGGTTTAACGCTTGTAATAAGCATTGCTTGGCGCGAAAACTGCGTCAACTGTGCAGTCGTGCGGTTCGCGCGGGATTTCATCTGCTATTTGAGCATCGAATACCAATCCAGCCGCATAACCCTTTACTTTGCTTAAAAGCCTGTCATAATAGCCGCCGCCCCGTCCTAACCTATTGCAGTTCTTATCATAGGCGATAGCAGGCACTATAAATAAGTCAATGCTTTCATGATTGATGATTTCTGAATTAGCTATGTCCGGCTCTTTTATTCCGAATGCGCCTACTACAAATGCGTTTTCGTGATTAGGCACGCAAAGGCATAGCCCTCCCTCTTCTGTGCAAAGAGGGAAAGCTACTTTTTTCCCTTGGCTCTGTGCCTGTTCGACTAAATATTTCGGGTCGCACTCGTACTTAATAGCATTGTACGCAAGAATTATGTGCGCATTTTTGAATACATCTGTTTCACATAGCCTTTTGCATGCTAAAACGGATTCTTCAGCAAGGGCTATTTCGCTTTTTTGACGCAATAGCCCCTTTATCACTTTACGCAGCTGCTTTTTTTGCGAAACTACATCTAACATACTTCGTTATGCACTATCTTGCCGTTGATTATAGTCATAACGCAGCGTGAACGCACATCTAAGGGATGTCCGTTGAATACTGCAAGGTTTGCAAGCTTATTGGTTTCGATTGTGCCTACCTTATCGTCAATTCCGCAAATTTTCGCAGGATTTATAGTGATTGCCTTCAAAGCTACATCCTCCGGCAAGCCCTCTCTGACTGCTATCGACATACATACGGGCAGATATTGCTGGGGAATAACGGGACAGTCCGTCATCATAGCGAACTCTATGCCAGCTTCATGCAGAATACGCGGTGCTCCGAATGTAAGATTTTTTAGCTCAATCTTGCTTCTTTCTGAAAGCAATGGCCCGATTATTACGCCGCAGAGATTCTTTTTGAACTCGGGCTTTACCAAGTCGGCTATCAAATAGCCTTCTGTGAAGTGGTCAAGAGTAAACTTAATATTAAACTCATTCGCAATTCTAATGGCTGTCAAAATATCGTCCGCTCTATGACAATGAATTTTTAGCGGAATCTCACGCTTCAATACCGGAATAAGCGATTCATACGCAAAATTGAATGTCGGGGCTTTGTCGGGGTCTTGCTCTGCGCGCTCCTTCTTCTTCATATACTCCTGCGCCTTAAAAAGCGTATCGCGCATAATTGAAGCGGTTGCCATGCGCGTATTGGGTGATTTTTTCAAGCTGTCGTAAACGCGCTTTGGGTTTTCGCCGAAAGCCGCCTTCATGGCTGCGGGGTTGTTCTTTTCGGTTTCAAAAATCATATCATCAACACCTTTTCCGTATGTGTTGATAATTACGAACTGACCGCCTATTACATTTGCGCTTCCGGGGCCGGTCATAACGGTTGTAACGCCCGCCTTGTACGCTTCCTCGAAGCCCATGTCAAATGGGTTTATAGCGTCTATTGCGCGCAGCTCCGGAGTTACTGGGTTTGAGATTTCATTACCGTCGTTTCCCTCAAAGCCCATACCGTTTTCGAACATACCCAAGTGCGAATGAGCATCGATAAAGCCGGGAACTATATAATGCTCGGGCAGGTCGTAAACCTCGCCATCGCCTTTTGCTGTGCCGCCTACTTGAACTATCCTGTCGTCATCAATAACTACATCGCCAACGAACTCAGGCTTGACCTGCGATAAAATCTTCAGATTCTTTAATGTAATCATAGCTTTCTCCTTGCCTTCATATAGTTACATTCATATTACCACAAAAGCTATTGAGTGTAAATAAAGCTGCGCTATTAGAAGCTTCTTCTTATCATTGTTTTTTCATGGATATTTCGCCAAATAACTCATAAAAATTAGTGTCGAAACAGGCGTAAATATGCACAACATTAGATTTTCCTGCGTATTATACAGCATAGAGCAATGCTCTAAAATATGCATTAAGGAGGAACTTCTTATGTTCAACAATTGTGGCGGTGGTGGCAATAATTCTTGCTGCTTGCTTCTCTTGCTGCTTGCTTGCTGCGGCAACAACAATGGTTTTGGTGCATTCGGCAACGGCTGCAATGGTGGCGGCAGTGGTAACAACACCTGCGAATTACTGCTTTGGCTGTTGCTGTTCTGCTCATTATGCGGCAATGGCGGCGGTTCAGGCAGCCCCTGCCTTGGAGGATGCGGTTGCTAACCCTAACCGGCGGGCTATGCGGTGGGTAACCACCGCTTTTTTATACACAATACTGTCATTTCAACGCAGTAAATATCGCTAATTGAAAATGCTCTCTTCCTATGCTATTATAATTTGGTATGCAATAGCATTTGATTTGGGGGTATATTTTTTATGAAGAAAATCTATTCTGTCATAGCACTTGTGCTGCTTATTCTTTTAATACCCGTTTATTCACTTGCAGATTCAAAAAACCTCAGTGTGAACGGCGATTTTGAAGAACCAAGCACTACGAGCTATCCGCGCGGCTGGTCATTCAGCACATGGGACGAAAACAGACCTTCGATTGCAGAGGTAGTAGAAATTGAAGGCAGGGGAAATGTTGTTTACATAAAAAACGAAAAAGCCAATGACACCAGCTTATATCAAGTGATGCCCGTTGAGCCAAACTCGTATTATGAGATTTCGTGCTATATAAAAACAGCCGGAGTTGAATCGGGCAAGGGCGCAAACATATCCGTATTGCATAGCCACGCTTACTCTACCACTCTGTTTGGTGATAACGACTGGCAGAAGGTCTCTTTTATAGGGCAAACCAATGCTGACCAAGAGGAGATAAGCGTTGCTATACGCATAGGCGGATACAGCGGAATAGCTTCCGGCGAAGCATGGTTTGACGATGTAACGGTTACAAAATTAGATAAAGCCCCATCAGATACATCAATTGTTCAAAAGCTGTATATAGAAAGTCAACCGAACCCCAACAACACAGAAGGCGAAAATATGCCCTACATGGGTACAATACTTGGATTAACGCTTTTGTTCGCTATTGCACTCATACTTATCTACAACAAAATGATAAAGAACCCGAAAATGATTAAGTTGAATGAGAAAAAGGGCTTACTCGAAAACCCTTACATGATATTCATTCTGCTTGGCTTGGGCTTAGTAATAAGAATACTATGCAACTATTTGTTCCAATCCGTAGGCGATGACCCGCAATTTGGACATCCGACAGACATAAAGTGCTTCTTCGCATGGGGCGAAAGGATGTTGAGCAATGGTCCAAGCGGATTCTATGCGCCCGATTATTTCTGCGACTATCCTCCCGGCTACCTGTATTTCTTAGGATTGTCATCGGGATTAAGCCATCTTTTCGGTGCGGCGTATGGCTCTGCAACACATGCGCTATTCATGAAGCTTCCCTCAATAATTGCTGACCTGCTATTCGCTTTCTTGGCGTACAAGACGGCAAAACGCATTAAGCTGAACGAAACTGTAGCGAACATCGCCGCTTGCTTCGTATTATTTAACCCGACAATCATATTCCTATCCTCTGTTTGGGGACAGATTGACATTATACTCTCTTTGCTTATAGCAATTGCGGCAATACTGTTTATTGACGGAACAAAGATTGTAAAGACTGCCGGGCTGCTGAACCCAAGAATTATAGCCTGCGGCGCAATATATGGATTGGCTATTCTAATAAAGCCGCAAGCATTGATGGTAGGTCCTGTATTTTTTGTTGCATATATTGTTTATATCATTAACAACGACAAGCGAAATCAGCTTAACCAAGCGCTTTTGAACACCGTGTTGGCTGTGCTGTCTGCATTTGCGGTGATACTGCTTGTGTCATTCCCGTTTAAGCCGCAGCTTTTCGGACAAGAGGGGCTTGTTAAATGGCTGTTTGAAAAATACATTGGCACTGTAGGCGGATACAATTACGCAAGCGTTGAAGCGTACAACTTCATGTCGCTTATAGGCGGGCTGTGGACAAACGCCGACAAGGTTGTGTTCTTAGGGCTTACATACAAGCATATAGGCACAATTCTTATGGTGTTTGTGGGCATCGCTACGGCTGTATACTATGTTTTCGGCGAGAAAAAGAACAAGAGCGCGCTTATACTTTGCATGGCGTTTATGTTTGCGGGACTGTTCACATTCGGGCATTATATGCACGAGCGTTACATATTCCCCACATTAGTACTGTTAGTGCTTGCCGCTGTCGCTTACAAGGACAAGCGTCTGTATTTGCTGAGCGGGCTGTACTCAATATCCGCTTTCCTAAACAGCGCAGGCGCGTTTATAATAATATCGAATCAATTTGCGAGAACAGAAAGCTATGATAACTTCGTGCTTTTAGGTTCACTTTTCACTGTATTGTGCTTCTTATACTTCATATATGTAGGATACAAAATTATGATTAACGGAAAAATCGAAAAAGCGTTTGACGCGAAAAAGCCTGAACAGCTTGCCATAACGCAAACAACAAGCGGAAGGATACTTCCCGACAAGGTCGATAACAAGCTGAGATTCAAGCGCAAGGACTATATATTCATAATCGCTGTTACACTTATTTACGCGGTGATTGCGCTAACCAACCTGGGTACGACTCAAGCGCCCGAAAACGGCTTGGTGATGACTATACAAGACGAAGACGCTGTAATAGAGTTCGATAAAAAGGTCGAGATTTCCTCTGTATATGTGTACGGCGGCATAGCAAACCAAAGCCGCGTAGCTTTAAGAGATGCCGACAATAATGTGATAGCCTCATACGAACAGGTGTATGGGCATATGTTCAGATGGCGCGAAATTACAACCACGCCATTTTCAACGAATAAGGTAGTACTATCGGTCGAGTCGGGCAAAATTGACTTCAAAGAAATTGCATTCTATGATCCCCAAGGCAACCCGATAATAGGTCGCTCAAACGAGTTTGCAAGCCCGTTGATTGACGAGCCTGATGAGATTCCCATTAAGTCGAAAATATCCTATATGAACGGAATGTATTTCGACGAGCTGTATCATGGCAGAACAGCGTATGAGCACCTGCACAACCTAAAAGCATACGAGGTAACACACCCGCCGCTTGGAAAAATCATAATAAGCATAGGCATCGCGATATTCGGTATGAACGCATTCGGCTGGCGTGTGATGGGCGCTTTGTTCGGCGTGGCTATGGTGCCTATAATCTACTGCTTCGCTAAACGGTTGTTCAAGAAGAGCGAATACGCATTGCTGGTAGCGTTCATATTCGCATTTGACTTCATGCACTATGTTCAGACGCGCATAGCGACTATTGACGTTTACGGCGTGTTCTTCATATTGCTGATGTTCTACTATATGTATCAGTACTTCACCATGAATGTATTTGTTGACGGGCTCAAAGCTACCTTCAAGCCCTTAGCGTTGGCAGGACTTTTCTTCGGATTAGGCGCCGCAAGCAAGTGGATATGCTTCTACGCCGGCGGCGGCTTGGCAATAATGTTCCTGATTTCGATTATTCAAAGGATAATCGAGTACAAGAAGGTAATGGCATATGGCACTCCTGAGGAAGAAGAAAAGGTTTCGCATTTCCCGAGGTATTTGATTGCTACAATCGGGTGGTGCTTGATATTCTTCGTTGCGCTGCCAATAGTGATTTACTCCGCTTCATACCTTGTGTTCCCCGATGTTGCGCAAGCATTTAAGCAAAAAGGTATTCAAGGCTTTATGGACAGGGTATGGTACTTGCAGAAAAACATGTACGATTACCACAGCGATTTGAAGGCCACACATTCATTCCAGTCGCCTTGGTATTCGTGGCTGCTTGATATTCGTCCGATATGGTTCTACAAGGGAGCAGCGCCCGACGGCTATGTCGCTACTATATCTTCATTCGGCAACCCGTATATTTGGATACCTTCATTGATAGGAACTATCGCTTTGGTAGTGCTGACTCTCAAGAAGAAGTTAAAAGCTAACGCAGGGATTATTATGGTGATAATAGGCGTTGCTTCTAACCTTGGTCCTTGGGTGCTGGTAACGCGCTGTACATTTATTTATCACTACTTCGCTACTGTTCCTTTCATAATACTTGGAGCGGTGTACCTGCTGAAATACCTTGAAGAAAAGTACAACTGGCTCTCATATATTAAATGGGGCTGGATGATAGTTGCCGGCGTAATGTTTGCAGCGTACTATCCTTTCTTGACGGGTATTATAGCTTCTAAGAAGTACATGGAGCTTTTACAATGGATGCCCTCATGGACATTCTTGGGCTCACAAGGTCCAATTAAGGGAACCATATTCGGAATATGCGTAACCGTATTCATCATAATCGCATTCGTGCTTTTCGGAATGATGAAAAAGCAGAAATATGAGGCGCGATTTTTATAGGAGAAGCAAGCAAATGAAGAAAAGCGCAGCGAATAATATCCTTCAATTCATAAAGTTCGGCATTGTGGGTGTGATGAACACCCTTGTCGATTTTCTCGTTTTCACTTTACTTACTCTGCTGTTTGGCGGCATGCGCGACAGCATATTTTTGACGGGAGTATTTACACTCATAGCCTATGCTTGCGGAGTGCTTAACAGCTTTTTATTGAATTCGCGCTGGACATTCAGGCAGGAATACAGACGCACGAAGCAAGAGAAGTATATGTTCGTATTGGTGAACGCTGTATCGTGGCTGGTGTCTTTCTTCTTCGTATGGCTGTTCTCGAACCATGTGTTCCCCAACAGCAGTTTGACAGAGTTCACATACAATCTGTTAGGCTATACAGAGGTTGAGCAATATGAAAAGGTTGTGAGCATATTGTCAAAGCTGTTCTCTGCTCCTATTGTAATTATAGTGAACTTTTTGGGTACAAAGCTGTTTGTATTCAACGGAAATAAAAACGAAGGAATCGAGTAATGTACACTAACATAAAGAGCCATGGTCTGTCCGGCATAGAGGGGTTCACCGTGAATATTGAGGTGGCGATATTCACAGGTCTGCCCGCATACAACATGGTAGGCTTGCCCGATACAGCGGTAAGAGAATCACGCGAGAGGGTTCAGTCGGCTATAAAGAACAGCCGATACACATTCCCGAATGACAAGGTAATTATTAACTTGGCACCTGCCGATATGCGCAAGGAAGGTACGCAGTACGATTTGCCCATAGCGTTGGGCCTGTTGGTCGCCTCAAAACAGATTTCGGATAAAAACATAGGCAATTTTACTATACTTGGCGAGCTGGCGTTAGACGGCACAGTTCGACATATAAACGGAATACTGCCCATGGTGATTGACGCGTCAGAGAGGGGCGAAACCAACTTTTTGATTTCTGCCGCGAACGCAAAGGAAGCAGCGCAAATTGAAGGAGTTAACATATTCGCTGTAAACACGCTGAAAGAGGCCGCCCAGTTTTTAGACGGCAAGCTGAATATTGAGCCGATGCCCATTGAGCGCTGGCTTCCTGATGACGATTGCAGGAGCAATGACTTTTCGCTTATACAAGGGCAGTTCAGCGCAAAGAGAGCTGTAGAGGTAGCAGTTGCAGGAGGGCATAACATACTGCTTATAGGCACTCCCGGCTCGGGAAAGACAATGATTTCGCGTAGTATACCGTCGATATTGCCCGACTTGACTAAGGAAGAAGCCATAGAGATAACGAAAATCCATTCTATTGTGGGGGAGCTGCCGCCGGATTCAGGTTTGGTTACGCAAAGACCATACAGAAGCCCGCACCACACCTCATCTGCCGCTTCATTGGTAGGCGGGAGCACAAAAGCGCTTCCCGGAGAGATAAGCCTTGCGCATTTCGGCGTATTGTTCTTAGATGAGCTGCCCGAATTTAAGCGCGATGTGTTAGAAGCGATGCGTCAGCCTTTAGAGGACGGTTTTATCACCGTATCGCGTGCAACCTTCAGAGCGACATATCCCGCAAGCTTTATGCTTGTAGCGGCTATGAACCCCTGTCCTTGCGGAAATTACGGCTCAAAGCATAACAAGTGCCGGTGCTCTTTGCAGCAGATTAAGAAATACCAACAGAGAATTAGCGGTCCGTTGCTTGACAGAATAGACCTGCATATAGAAATGACCGAAGTTGAGTACAGCGATTTCACTAACACCACGCCTGCTGAATCGAGCAAAAGCATTAAAGCGCGTGTAAATGCCGCAAGGGCTATTCAGAGAAAGCGATTTGATGGTACGGGAATTCTTTTCAACGCGCAAATGGATTCAACGCATATAAAAGAATTCTGCACGATTGATTCGGAGGGCGAAAAGCTTATGGAAATGGCGTTTTCACGGCTTAACCTCAGCGCAAGAGCGTATAATAGGCTTAAAAAGGTCGCACGTACCATTGCGGACTTAGATAATTCAGAGAAAATATCTGCTTCGCATATTTCTGAAGCAATTCAATACAGAAGCTTAGATTCAAAGTACTGGGGTAATTGATGAACTATACTCACGAGTGGATATGCTGTCTTTGGCTTGCTTTGATGCTGCCCGACTGCTCACCGCGCTATATGCAGTTAGTAGAAGAATACGGCGCGGCGGTTACTGTTTTTGAGAATTTTGAGGACATTCACAAAGAGAACCCATCGCTTATAAGGCAAGTCGAGCTTGAAAGAATGCGCAAAACAAGCCCTGAACAGCTTTTTCACAGGTTCGAGAACACACTGCAAAAGCTGAAGGTTGATGTAATATTTCTGAACTCTGATGAATACCCCAGCATATTAAAGCAGATTTCAAGTCCACCGAATGTGTTGTTTGTAAGAGGTAAAATGCCAAACGAGGAAGCATTGACTGTCGGGATAGTAGGCTCAAGGAAATGCACAAGCTACGGTGTTGAAGCTACAAGGAATATTGCATACAGCTTAGCCGAAGGCGGAGCGTGCATTGTATCAGGGCTTGCCGAGGGAATAGACGCGCACGCATCATCAGCGGCGCTTGAATGTAAAAGCAACTCCTGTCCTACTGTCGCGGTGCTGGGCAGCGGAATAGATGTAGTTTTTCCGAAATGCAACGAATCACTGTACCATGCTATAATCGAACGGGGTGCAGTTATTTCGCAATTCTGCCCGAATGCGCAGCCTGCAAGCTATACTTTTCCAAAGCGCAACAAGGTAATTGCGGGGCTTTCACGCTGTTTGATAGTATCCGAAGCAGCAAAGGACAGCGGCGCCTTAATTACAGCCGACTATGCAGGCAAATTCGGAAGAAAGGTATTCTGCATACCCGGGCGCATTACGGATTGGCAGAGCGAAGGCTCAAACACGCTTATAAATTCGAAAAAAGCAACCCTGCTGTTATCTATCGAGCAGGTGATTGATGAGTGCAAGAAAGATTCGTTTGAGAATTTGCAGTATAACAATATAAGAAGCAATAAACCGAAAGAAAAAACACAGAAAACACCGGCAATCAGCAAGCCCGCAAAACCAAAAATTGAGTTGGACGAAAAGAGTATGACGATATACAACGCGTTGTTAGACGGCGAAAAGACATTTGACGAATTATGTATAATTACAGGCTTATCGGTGCCGGAATTAAATTTGTCCTTGACAACTATGGAGTTTTCACGAATAATTAAACAGTCGCAAGGAAGAGCTTACAGTATCTTTTGCGACATTTGACTGTATGGAGGTACTAATATAAATGGCTGGAAAAGCAGTAAAAAGCACGAAAACCACAGCTAAGTCAAAGGATTTGATAATTGTTGAATCTCCCACGAAGGCGAAGAAGATTTCTAACTTCTTGGGTTCAAAATACACTGTAATCGCATCTAATGGACATATACGCGATTTGCCGAAGAGCAAGCTCGGGATAAAAATTGAAAACGGCTTTGCTCCCGAATACATTACTGTTCGCGGAAAAAGCTCTCTCATTAACGACATAAAGAAGCAGGCAAAGGCAAGCAACAAGGTTTATCTCGCAACCGACCCTGACAGAGAGGGCGAAGCGATTTCTTGGCATTTAGCCAATGTATTAGGCATTAATGAAAAAGACAAGTGCCGCATAGTATTCAACGAAATTACTCCCGCCGCTGTAAAGTCCTCGCTTTCTAACGCAAGGGCTATTGATGCTGCGCTTGTTGACGCGCAGCAGGCAAGAAGAGTATTAGACCGCTTGGTTGGCTATAAGATAAGCCCCCTGCTTTGGGCGAAAGTAAAGCATGGACTGTCCGCCGGGCGTGTGCAGTCTGTCGCTACACGCATGATATGTGACAGAGAGGAAGAGATAAAGAATTTCGTTCCCGAAGAATATTGGACTATTACCGCCTCCGTATTGAAAGAGGATAACAAAAAGCCATTTAATGTAAAATTCTTTGGCTTCTCTGATAAAAAAGCCGATGTGCGCACAGAAAAGGAAGCGCGTGAAATAGTTGAAAAGACAAAGAGCATAGGTACGCTGACCGTATCTAACATAAAAGTCGCTTCAAAAAGCAAGCACGCGCCGCCGCCATTCACTACAAGCAGTATGCAGCAGGAGGCTTCAAAGAAGTTAGGGTTTACTTCGGAAAGAACTATGCGTATTGCGCAGGAGCTGTACGAGGGCGCTAACTTCGATTCGGGCTTGATTACATATATGCGTACGGACTCTGTTCGCGTTTCGCAGGAAGCGCAAAAGGAAGCGTTAGAGCTTATAAACAGCAAGTACGGTAAAGAATATGCCCCGAATACGCCCAATGTTTACAAAGGAAAGAAGGGTACGCAGGACGCGCACGAGGCTATTCGCCCCACTTCGCTTGCAAATACTCCGCTGAAGGTTAAGGATAAGCTTACGCCGCAGCAGTATAAGCTGTATAAGCTGATTTATGAACGCTTTTTGGCAAGCCAGATGACGCCTGCTGTTATTGAGACCACAACGGTTACAATGAACGCGAATGAGCTTACCTACAAAGCAACAGGCGCTCATATTCTGTTTGCCGGCTATACAATCATATACAACGAAAACTCAGACGAAGAAAAGGTTGAGAACATTCCTGCACTTAAGGAAAACGAGGTGCTTAAGGTTGAAGATGTAGCTTCCGAGCAGCATTTTACCCAACCGCCAAGCAGATATACAGACGCGACACTAATAAAAGCGTTAGACGAATTCGGCATTGGTCGTCCGAGCACATATGCGCCTACTATTTCGACGATAATAGCGCGTGGCTATGTTGTTCGCGATAAGAAAATGTTAGTGCCTACCGAGCTGGGAATAATAGTTACGAATATAATGAAAGAGAGCTTTTCCGATATTGTGGACATTAAGTTCACAGCGGATATGGAAGATGAGCTTGACAAGATTGAAGAAGGCGAAAAGGAATGGACTAAGGTCATCGAAAAGTTTTATGAGCCTTTTATAAAGACAGTTCAGGTTGCGCAAAGCACATTAGAGCGTGTTGCTATACCCGACGAGGTATCCGATGTGCCATGCGACAAGTGCGGCGCAATGATGGTGTATAAGATGGGCAGATTCGGCAAATTCTTGGCCTGCCCGAACTACCCCGAATGTAAGAATACAAAGCCAATAGTCGTAACCATTGATACGCCCTGCCCCAAGTGCGGCGCGTCATTGGTAAGACGCTCAAAAAAAGGTTCGAATAAATATTTTTACGGTTGCGAACGCTATCCCGAATGCGATTTTGCATCAAAGGATCTGCCGCTTAACGAAAAATGCCCCGTATGCGGCGAGCACATGGTACAAGTAATGACAGAGAAGGGGCGCTTCAAGACCTGTTCTAACAGAGAATGCACCCCACACAAGCGCAAGGCCAAGCGGGGTGAAAGCAATTAAGGTTATAGTTATCGGCGCAGGCTTGGCAGGCTGTGAAGCGGCTAACATTATTGCTTCATTCGGTATAAAAGTAGTTCTTTACGATATGAAGCCAGAGCACTTTACGCCTGCTCATAAATCTCCAAACCTTTGCGAGCTTGTATGCTCTAACTCCTTGCGTTCAAACAGCATTCAAAACGCCGCAGGACTGTTAAAGCAGGAAATGAGGGAGTTGGGCTCAATTGTAATGGAGGCAGCCGATACTCACGCTGTGCCTGCAGGCAGTGCGTTGGCCGTAAATCGTGAGGATTTTTCGAAGCACATTACTGATAAAATATTATCTAACCCGAACATAAAGTATATTTCAGAAAAAATAGATGCTTTACCCGCTCCAAGCGCAGATTGTCCCGTAATAGTCGCCACAGGACCGTTGACCGACGGCGAATTATTAAAATCCATTGAGAACACTATGGGCGAATCGCTGCACTTTTTTGATGCCGCGGCACCCATAGTTTCTGCTGAATCGCTGGACTTTACAAAGGTGTTTGAGGGTTCACGCTATGATAAGGGCAATGATTACCTTAACTGCCCCATGAGCAGAGAAGAATACATATACTTTGTGCGCGAGCTTGTAAATGCCGAAACGGTTGTGCTTAAAGAGTTTGAGAAGGGTGATATTTTCGAAGGCTGTATGCCTCTTGAAATAATGGCGAAGCGCGGTGAAATGACCTTGGCGTATGGCCCGTTAAAGCCTGTTGGACTGACAAACCCGCATAGCTCAGAAAAGCCCTTTGCGGTTGTTCAACTGCGCCGAGAGGATAAAGAGGGCAAGTACTACAACATAGTGGGCTTTCAGACTAACCTGAAATTTTCAGAACAACGCAGGGTGTTCTCTATGATTCCCGGGCTTGAGAATGCAGAGTATATGCGCTATGGCGTAATGCACAGAAACTCATTTATCAATTCGCCAAATAAGTTAGACTTTACTTACATGGTAAAGGATATCCCCCACCTTTATTTTGCAGGGCAGATTACAGGCGTTGAGGGCTACTTGGAAAGCGCTTCAAGCGGGCTTGTGGCGGGGCTAAACGCTGCCTTGTCGCTGTTAGGGCGTGAAAGAATTGATTTTACAAGCAAAACAGCAATAGGTGCTTTGGCGCACTATGTTTCTGAATACTGCGGATATGATTTTCAGCCGCAAAACATAAACTATGGCTTAATAGACGACTTAGAAACGCGCATAAAGAATAAAGTTGAACGGAATATGGCGATTGCAAACCGGTCATTAGAAATTATAAGGAATATTAAAGCTCTATGTAAATAATTGTCAGTTACTTATGAACAATCTATGAATTTTACTCCCAGCAGGTAACAAAATCAATTAAGTTATGGTATTATTAGCTTTAGAGCAATATTTTTTGCTATTATGAGGTATGTAATGGATATAAGAGGAACAACCATTATCGCAGTAAGGAAGGACGGTAAGTGCGCCATAGCAGGCGACGGACAAGTAACCTTAGGCGAAACAACTATAATGAAACACTCGGCGAAGAAGGTTCGCAGACTATATAACAGCAAGGTCGTAGTTGGGTTTGCAGGTTCGGTTGCAGACTCTTTTTCGCTATGCGAACGCCTTGAAGCGAAGCTTGAAATGTATAGCGGCAGCTTGCGCAGGGCTGCTGTTTCATTGGCGCAGGATTGGAGAAGCGACAAGGTGCTAAGGCAGCTGCAAGCAATGCTTATTGCGGCAAATGAGGAAGAATTGCTGCTCATATCAGGCACAGGCGAAATAATAGACCCCGACGACGGTATAGCCGCAATAGGCTCGGGCGGTATGTTCGCACTTTCTGCCGCAAAGGCGCTTATGCGCAACACCGATTTGCCCGCAGACAAAATTGCGATGGAGGCGCTGAAAATAGCCTCTGAAATATGCGTATATACCAACTCTAATATATCTGTGGAGGTAGTGTAATGCTTACTCCCAAAGAAATAGTCGCTCAACTTGATAAGTACATTATCGGTCAAAATAATGCAAAGCGGGCTGTGGCAATCGCATTGAGAAACAGGTATCGCCGCTCGCTTTTATCCCCTGAAATGCAGGAGGAAGTATATCCTAAGAACATCATAATGATGGGTCCTACAGGCGTTGGTAAAACTGAGATTGCACGCCGCTTGGCAAAGCTTGTCGATGCGCCCTTCGTTAAGGTTGAGGCTACCAAGTTTACAGAGGTAGGCTATGTGGGCAGAGATGTCGATTCTATGATAAGGGATTTAATCGATGTGTCGGTTCGCATGACAAAGACCTTGAAGGCGCAGGAGGTGCAAAGAATCGCTGAATCCGCCGCTGAAAACAGAATACTCGATTTGCTTATGGGTACTGAGGAGGACAACTCCGACAAGGATTCGGATGCTTTTGCACCAATTCAAATGCTTTTTGGCGGAATGACTACTAAAAAAGCTTCTCAAGCTGATACATATGACGATATAAGCGAAGAAGAAACGCTTGCTGAGCGCGAAAGGCTGTTGCATGAGCTGCGTGAGGGCAGGTTAGACGATGCTCTGATAGAAGTGGTGTTAGACGACAATAGCACGAATGTCAACGACGCCTTTTTTGCTATGGGTATAGATATAAACATGGGCGACCTGTTCAGCGGAATACTTCCCAAGAAGAAGAAAAAGAGAAAGATAAAGGTTTCCGAAGCGTACCGCATATTCGTTCAAGAGGAAATTGACAAGCTTATCGATATGGACGAAGTAATAAGAGAAGCAATCAAGAAGGCCGAACAGGAAGGCATAGTTTTCATTGACGAAATAGATAAGATTGCTACTACAAGCCGCTCTTCATCTGGTCCCGATGTATCAAGAGAAGGCGTGCAAAGGGACATACTCCCTATTGTTGAAGGCAGCGCGGTAAGCACGAAGTACGGCATAGTAAAAACCGACCATATACTCTTTATCGCCGCGGGTGCTTTCCACATGACTAAGGTAGCGGATTTGATTCCCGAGCTGCAGGGGCGCTTCCCAATAAGAGTGCAGTTGGAAGCACTAACCAAAGATGACTTTGTTCGCATATTGACACAGCCGCAAAATGCGATTATAAAACAATATAAAGCCTTGCTCGCCACAGACAACATTGAAATTGAGTTTACTGACGACGCAATAGATAGAATTGCTAAATACGCCTATGATTTTAACGAAAACTGTGAAAATATTGGCGCAAGGCGTTTGCACACCATCATTGAAAACCTGCTCGATGAGATTTCATTTGAAACAGGCGGTAAAAAACCAAAGAAGGTGCTTATTGACGCAAAGTATGTTGACGAGCATATAAGCAAGGACATTGCTGTCGATTTGCGCAAATATATAATTTAGCGTCGTTTTTTGAGACGCTTACACTCAAGTAAATGCTATGGCATTTACACGACGAAATGGAGGATTATATGAAAAGGATATTGATTCTGACGCTATTGGTGCTGATTTTATTTTCATCATGCGCTGCGCCGATTGAATCGCATAGCCCTAAAAACACCGATACAAGCAATAATGTAACAGACGAACAGGTGAAGTCTAAGGACCAAGGTTCAACGAATATCCCTTCTGTAACGCTTGAACCCTCACAAACTCCTATACCTACACTTGCCCCTACGCCTGTTCCCACCCCGTATCCCGACGAGCTGGTTGAAGAAGCAAGCGGATACGGTTTTACATATGAGGAAAGCAATCCGCTGTATATTGAGCCTGACACGAACGGCATAGTAGTAGCAGAGTTGGAAGCGGACAGCGATTTGCTAATCACCGGCGAAGCGAATGACTTTTACAGAGTCGAAGCTAACGGTGCAGTAGGCTTCCTTCCAAAAAAATCTGTGGCTTTTTCAAGCGGATACATAAACGCTACCGAGGTTAAGCTGAGAAAGGGTCCGAGCACGAGCACAGATATAATAAAGGTTACCGAGATGAGCACCGAGTTAGTGATACTTGGCAAAAAGGATACTTGGTTCAATGTAGTTTTAGAAGATGGAGAGCACTCAACAGGCTATATGCACATGGACTATGTATCCTATGTTGAGGGCTACATAATAAACGACGGTGTTAATGTGCGCGAATGTCCTGACGAGAATTCAAAGAAGATAACCCAGTTCTCAAAGGGCAAGTGCGTTTCGCTTGTGAATGAATACAAAGGCTGGTACAAGATTGAAACAGCCGATTTTGTAGGATATGTGAATGGTCAGTACATACAGGAAGCACCTATCATTTCTAAGCTTGAGCGTACAAGAGCATATGTTACCGACTCCGGCGTTCATGTTAGAGAAGGGGCTTCGACGGGATTTAACATTATAGACAAGCTCCACAAGTACGCGCCTGTGTATATTACAGGCGAAGCAGACGAATGGTATCGCATAGAGTATCAAAACGATAAAGACGAAACTGTTGAAGGCTTCATAGTCAAGGTATTTGTCGAGATGGGCAAGCCCATAGTATATGTAATTGGGCAGGATGTAAACCTGCGCGCCGGTCCCGGCACCGGATATGACCTGCTGACAAAAGTCAGATTGAACAGCCAGTTCGTGATAATAGGCAGAACGAACGAGTGGTACAAGGGCGAAGTATGCGGCAACATAGGCTATATTCGCGGTGATTACTTGGATACTCAGCCCGTAGGCGACGGCAAAACCGAGAAAGAGTTTACCGAAGATGAAATATACCTTGCCGCAAAGGTTGTTTATCTTGAAGCAAAGGGCAGAGGAACCGAAGCGTACAGAGCTGTTGCGAATGTTATCTACAACAGAGTTAAGAGCAGGAAGTTCCCAAACAATATAAGAGATGTTGTTTTACAGCGCAACCAGTTTACTGTTACGAATCACTCAAACTTTGGTTCGGTTAAGCCCTCTACACAGGCTTTGAACGCAACGCGTGAGGTATTAAACGGAGGCTTGCGCCCATTGCCGTTCAATGTGCTGTTCTTCCACGCGGTACATTTGGGTACGAACTGGGGCAGCGATAAGGAGCTATACAAGATTATCGGTAACAACGCGTTCTTTAGATATGTTGGATAAACGAAAAGCACAAATTTGATTCGCTTTTCAAAGAGAAGGCACTGTAAGGTGCCTTCTTTGCTTGATGGATTTCTTACCTGCGTGATGATTGCCTCTCCACACTCCTAACTCCTAACTCCAAACTAACTAAACTCCTCATAGCTCAAACTTTTATCACAGTATTTTCTCATACGCGTCCCAGACATAGTCATACATATCAAGCTTGCCTCTAAACTCAAAGCCGCAGGTTTCATATAGCTTTGCAGCCTTTTTATTTTTGCCGCATACTAAAAGCACAACAGAGTCAAAACCTAATTCCTTGATACGATTTATTGCAAAGAACATCAGCTTCTTTGCCAATCCCCTGCCCTGCATATCTCTGCGAACAGCTAATCTGCCCAAGCTACACGGATTCTTTACCCTGTCACTCCAAACATTTGCACGCAGATGTTCGCTATCGCTTTCTATTGAAATTGCGCCTATGATCTCATTGCCGCTTTCTAAAACGAAAAGCGACTTGTTCTCAATATCATGCTCTATAATCTCTGCGTTGGGGTATTCATCGCTCCAAGTACAGCCCTCTGAGCCATACAGCGACTTGTATAGCTCAGCAATAGCCCTTTTATCCTTCATAGCTGCTTCGCGGATAGGCTTTAGCTTCAAATCCAATTTGCGATAGCAGTACGGAAACGACTTAATACTCCAATGAAACGATATGCACTCCTCGCACTTGCCATGCCTTGAGCAAGACATAGGACAGGGACATAGCTCGTTATTGCTTCTGCGAACCGGTATGCGAACAACATATTTTGATTTCTCGGGAGATTTTTTATCTACCTTCACAAGAATTATTTGCGTTCGCCTTTCGCTGTTTACGCTTTGTATGAGCCCATGCTCCGCAATATAGTTGCTTAACATCTTGTATGTTTGATATATGTATTTCAGCTCGCCCAAGTGCATGCAATGTACGCACAGCCCAGCTTCATAGGTTTTTAGCATATATTGCGGGGTCTCTTTCTTGCATACCGCGGACTTTGCCTTCAAAAACACTTCATCTGTAATAAAGTCGGGCTGCCTGATTAGTAGTGACCACCTGTCAATCACATTGCTGTCGCGCTGCGGAGGCGTAATCAGCAATTCATATGGCGGAATAGAGTAATCAAAAAAGCCCTCATTATCACTTGCTAATGCTTTTACGGCTTTTGCAAGCTTTTTTATAGTATTTCTTGCGTGCATGTATTCGGGATTAGTAGGGCAAAGAACACCGCTCCCGTCGAAAACTATATACTTAGCAGGCGGAATAACAATCTCTCGCGGGACTCCTGATGGCTTGTATTCGTCCTTGTAGTGCTTAACAAAATTAAACATAGCGTTCCTTAACAACCTTTTGATGTTTATAGTATAATCTTTGAATATATAAAAAGCAATATATTTTATTATTATTTTCACTATTAAATATATAAAAGCGTAATTTTTGATGTTTTAGTTTGATTACTTTAACTTTATTACACAATATTGATTGACTACACCCCTTCAAAATGCTATCATTTAAGTATTACAGGACTTGGAGGATGACTATATGTCAAGCAAGAAAAAATTGGGTTTCGCAACAAGGCAAATACACGAAGGCAATTTACATATCCCCGGCATAGCACCATTAGCAACACCGATTTTTCAAACTTCAACTTTTATATTTGACAGCACCGCTCAGGGCGCAAAGCGCTTTGCAGGCGAAGAAGAGGGCTATATCTATACGCGCTTGGGCAATCCCAACGCTGCTCAGGTTGCGCAAAAGGTTGCCGACTTAGAAAACGGCGAAGCAGGCTTGGTGGCTGCTTCCGGCATAGGCGCTATTACAACTGCTATTTGGACTCTTGTAAAGGCAGGCGACCATATAGTAGCTGACGATATGCTATACGGCTGCACATTTGCATACTTAAAGCATGGAATTTCACGCTTTGGCGTTGATGTAACCTTCGTAGATTTTTCACAGCCCGGAGCATTGAAGAGCGCATTGCGTGAGAATACGAAGGTCGTTTACTTCGAAACTCCCTGCAATCCTAACTTGAAGATAATCGACATTGAGGAAGTTGCGAAACAGGCGCATGAATATAACAAAGACATTACCGTTATGGTAGATAATACATTCTGCACGCCTTACCTGCAACGGCCGTTGGATTTAGGCGCAGATGTTGTAATTCACAGCGCGACTAAGTACTTAAACGGTCATGGCGATGTTATTGCCGGCGTTATAGTAGGCAAGAAAGACTTTATTAACGAATGCAATCTGTTCGGCATGAAGGATATGACCGGCTCGGTTATCGGTCCCTTTGAGTCCTTCCTGATTGCGCGCGGAATGAAAACATTAGATATAAGAATGAAAAGGCACTGCGAAAACGCAATGAAGGTAGCTAAATATCTCGAAGCGCACCCGATGGTTGAAACAGTTTACTACCCCGGGCTTGAATCACACCCGCAACACGATATAGCAAAGAAGCAGATGGACGGTTTCGGCGGCATGATTGCTATAATATTGAAGGCATCACGCGAGAAATCGGAAGAGCTGTTAAACGCATTCGAGCTTTGCACATTGGCTGTATCGTTGGGCGACGCGGAAACCTTGGTAGAGCACCCCGCTTCAATGACTCACAGCACATACACCGAGGAAGAGCTGTTAGCGTGCGGACTAAACCCGGCTATGATACGCTTCAGCATAGGCTTAGAGGACCCAGAGGACATAATTCAAGACATTGAAAACGCTTTCAAGAAGGTTTTCGGTTGATAAAATAAGCACAAAGCCCCGAGAGGGGCTTTTTTGCTATAATTCAACAAGCACATCATGCACTTTACCGTCATCAATAAGCTCAATTATGCCATTCTTTGCTGTAATACCGTCAACCACAACTCTTTTGCTTCCGCTGAACTGCTTGACTTTAATCTTATATACGGATGTTAGGTATTTGTATTCAATGCTGTATTCGTTCCAGACTGTATTGGGCTGAATTTTCAAGGTGTTACCATATCTGACTATACCCAAAATGCTTTCAACTGCCGCAACATACAGCCATGCAGCACTGCCCGTGTACCATGTCCACCCGGCGCGTGAAGCATTTTTGCCGAAGGAATATACATCGCCGGCAACCGCATAGGGTTCACCCTTGTATTTTAGCATTGAGGTCTTCTGCGCAGTATGGTTTATGGGGTTAATAAGCCTGAACTGACGCATTGCAAGCTCTTGGTTGTTCAGCTTGCAGGCAGCAATTATGCTCCATGCGGCTGCGTGCGTGTATTGACCGCCATTCTCGCGCACTCCCGGCAAGTATGCCTGAATATAGCCTACTACCCTTTCGTCGCCCTCCTGTATCTCGCCATATGGAGGTGTTAGCAACGCGATTGTGCCGTTTTCTTCGTTCATAAGCATAGACACAGCTGACTTATATGCTGTTTTCGCCCTTTCCGCGCCTGCAAACACCGAGAAAACCTGCGGAATTATATCAATGAGCCCTTCTGTATTTGTGTGCGAGCCTAATGGTGTGCCGTCTCCGAAAAACGCGCGCTTATACCATGCGCCGTCCCATGCGTGCACTTCTACCGCTTCCCTCAATTCTTCCTTGACTCTTTCAAACTTGGCTATGCGCTTGTCATTCCTCTGCTTCGCTATCGGCGCAATACCTTCTATGACAAGCTGCAAAAAGAACGCCAAGAATACGCTTTCGCCGCCGTTTCTGCCTACGCAGTCCATACCGTCGTTCCAATCGCTGCCGCCCATAAGAGGCAATTTGTGCGCGCCTAACTCAAGCGTGGCTTCTATTGCACGCATACAGTGTTCGTATAGCGTATCGGTGTGGCTCGTGTGCTCTGCTACGAAATACTTGTCGTTCTCATGCTCTTGTAGCGGAACATCCTTCAAATACGGTACTTTCTCATCATAAATGGAATAGTCGCCCGTTACCTCGCAATATTTTGCTGTTACGAAGGGCAAAAACAGCCTGTCATCAGTTATCCTTGTGCGCACGCCCTTTGAAGGTGTATGCCACCAGTGCAGCACATCGCCGGCTTCGAACTGCATAGCGGCTGAAATGAGTATCTGCCCCTTCGCGCGCCTGGGATTCGAATGCAGCAGCGCCAAAACATCTTGCAGCTGGTCTCTGAATCCATACGCGCCGCCGCTTTGATAATAGCCTGTTCGCGCCATGAGCCTGCTTGCATATACTTGATAAAGCAATCTGCGATTTATTAGCAGGTCGAACTCAGGCTCGGGCGTTTTTACCACGATTTGATTCAGCTTGCTGTTCCAAAGTGCCTTTACGCGCTGCAATACTATATCAAAATCTGATGGTCTGCTTTTGTCTATTATCGCTTTTGCGGTTTCGTACTCGTCCTCGCCTAACATGAGCAGTAGGTCTTTCTTCTCGCCCGCGTTAACGCTGAAGGTCACGCAAATGCAAGCCATATTGCTTTTGCCTGTGTGCTTAGAAATGCTTTCTAAGTGCCAGCCTTGATTGAGCACCGCATCCCTGTCTGTTGAAAGCTCTATGCTGTGCTCGCCATCTATAACCGCGCAAGTGTATCTGCACTCATGCGTTTTGGCGCTGAACATGAATACAGCGTTATTTTCTAAGCGCGGAGTTGCGTCTGCCGCCAAGTCATACTCCACAATATAGAAGCAGGTTATGTGCCTTTTTCTTTCCGCCGGATTGCTTATTGAAAGCCTGCTGAGCTTAATGGGTCTATAATCGTCAACTGCAACAGTCAGTACCTGTTCTAATCCGCTGTTGCCTGATGTGAAGCTTGAATAACCGAAACCGTGTCGCACAAGCACTTGACCTTCGCCTTGCAACGCGCCATGAGTTACTGTCCACACCTCACCTGTTTCATCATCTCTTAATAATATTATCTCATTCAACGGGTCGCGAACTGGGTCGCAATGCCATGGTGTGATTCTGTTTTCGTGGCTGTTGCCCTTCCATGTGTAACCGCCTCCGCTTTCTGTAATTAGAGTTCCAAAGCCTTCATTAACTAATATGTTGCTCCATGGCAGAGGGGTGTTTTCGTGCTTTGAAAGCATTATTAGATAGTCGCCTGTTTCCTCATCAAAACCGCCTAAGCCATTATCAAACAGCAGCTTAGGCCTTTGGATAGGCAACGGCTTTACATATCGACCGTCGTTTATGTACTTCCTCTGCGGCTTGTCAACGAAAGGCTCTATCTCGAATTGCCTGTCAAGCGACCTGTTGGGATCTATTACTATCAGCGCACACATACATAAAAGATCGAATACTTCGTCATTAATCTCGTAGCCATGAATCACACGGACAGAATATGAATACATATCGTTAATTGAGCTTGTGGAAACTATATCCGCGATTTTCGACCGCAGCTCATTTGAATACTCATTTTCATAATCTCCCACTATTGCAAGCTCGAAATTGCAGCCCATTTTAGACATATACTCATGGAATTTAAGCAGAGTTTTCAGCAGTCTAAGCTGTGTTGTGTTCGAAATCTTCACCAGAACAAGCGGAAGCACATTTGATATGCCGAACTTGTGCAGCTCCTCGCGCCTTAAACGCGACACCTTTATATCATCAGGCTTTTTACGAATTCTTAGCAGCACGAACGCCGCCATTTTTTCGAATAACTCGGCTTTTCCGGCGGACAAATTCATAAATCGCAAAGCGCTCATAGACTTTGCCCATGCTAAATCCCTGACCTGCTCTATTGTGGTGCTGCTCAATTCGCGACAATCGGATATGGCTTGCTCCTTTGATTTTGCTAAGCCCATTACAAACAGAAGCGTGTTAGACTCTCCCGCCTTTATAGTTACCTCTGAGCGCGCGCATATTCCGGGTTCTATAGGCGCTGTAACGTCCGCGCTCATAAACAATGGAGATTTCATAGCCGATGCATGGCTGCTGTTCCTGCCGGGAATTATCAGCCTGTCCGTTACATAGCGCGGGCGCGAATCGCCCCCAATCATCTGTGCATACATATACACAGGCTTTCGCTTTATTGTGCCGCGCCTATGGAATAGCAGCATATCATCTGCAAGCTCTGCGTCAACCGTTACGCGCACAAATGCTGGGTGCGAAATATCCTCTTGGAATGAGGCTAAGCTCACCTCCGAGAATACGCCTACCTCTACCGTTTTCTCCTCGCTGCCATGATTTATTAGGGTGATTTGCCGCAGCTCACCGTTGCAATCGGGCGAAACTATTGTTTCAACCTTGCAGGTAATATCGCCAATGCGCTTTACCTGCTCTACCCTATGCCTATCAAATACCGTAAACGCGCTGTCGCCCTCCTGCTGACATAGTGCCGGTGCGACCTCTTCTATTTCATCATCGCATTTTATGCAAACGGCAACCCCTGAATCCGAACGCAGATAATCCGGTCTGAATCTTGTCAAATAAACATCTCCACATTTTGAAAAGCCGACGCCATTGTCGCAAATAAACACAGTGTATTCGCCATTCGTAAGCAATTGAGATTGCGGCGTTTTGTGGAATCTGCGCAGGTACCTTGGCTTCGAATCCGCTCTTCTTTTACATTCTTCTTCGTCCTCATAGGCGGTGCGCTCAAACTCTTTGAGCGTTATTGCGTTAGAGGGCAGCTCTTCCTCATTCAACAGCAATACTGTTCTTATTTCGGGAATCCTTGAAAAGCGTTCTTGAATTATATTGCCGCGCAATACATTCGTAATCGCGCATAGGCTCATGCCCTGATGGTGAGCCATGTAGCTTTCCACAATTTCGTATTCTGCATTGGGGCGCACGCGGCTATTCGTATAATCAATCGCTTCAAAATAACCGTACCTTCCGCGCATACTTTCATCAAACAGCCTTATGCCATCGCAAGCGGCTTCCTTATCAACAAGCAATGCAAGTACCGTTGCATACGGGGCTATTACAAGCTCGCGCTCGCGAATGGGGCAAAGCCCCAGCTTAGGAACGCCAAATGCCCTGTACTGATAGTACATAGACTGGTCGAAAGCATAGTATCCCGACTCTGAAATTCCCCAAGGTATTGTGCGCTTTTTGCTCAAGCTCTCGGCATACTTGCGCTGGGCTATTACTACATTTTTGCAGCTTTCGTCCAGCAATGTATCTTCAACATTGGGAGTAAATATTACGGGCATAAGGTACTCGAACATTGTGCCGCCCCACGAAATCAATGCCCTAACCTTATCCGCCTTTATAAGTAACCTGCCCAGCGAAAACCACGCTTTTACGGGTATCTTATTCATAGCGCAGGCGACAAAATAGCTGAGCCGCGCTTCAGACGCCAACAGGTCATACCAAGATTGATTAAGTACACCATTGTTATAGTCAAAGCCTATGTGGAATAGCGACTTGCTATTGTCAAACAGCGCGGAAAAGTCCATATCATACGCTATTTTTCGTAAATCCTGCGCAATTCTCTCTTTTTTCTCTCTTCTCTCTGCGCTTAATGAGCCGTCATTCAGCTCAAGCACCGATTGAGCGCATACTAAAAGGCACGCCGCCAAGTTGCCGCTGTCAACAGTGGATATGTAGGGCGGCTCTAGCTTTTCGCCGGTATTTATCGAATACCAGTTGAACAGATGTCCATTCCATTTTTCTAATCTATTGATGTACACAATTGTGATTTCTAAGCGGGAAAGCATTGTATCTGCATCAATATAGCCCAAATCATACGCGCAAACTGTCGCCATAAGCCCCATACCAATATTCGTGGGCGATGTGATTCTAACCGCTGGCTTTTTGGGATTCTCCTGAACATTATCGGGCGGAATAAAGCCATGCTCCTTTTCGCCCTGCTCATCAAAGAACGCCCATATTTGCTTGGCAAGCTCCTCAAGCATTGATTTATTAGCTTCGGACAATTCCTTTTGCTTTTTAGGCAAATCCATAAGATAAATAACTGCCGGAGCGAATATCCAAGCTATCCCCAGCACTATTGCCGCGCAGAATTGGCAAAAGGGCATTGAGAAATAAAAAATACCGAACGCGGTGTTCACCCATGTTTTTCTGTAATAATACGCTAAGTTCTTATTCTTAAAATGCTTCTCGCTTTCGGCTGCGGTTTGCCATTCCAACATTCTTCTATGCGTGAAATTCACTCTCACTAATGTTCTTATAATCGCGTCAAGGCTTATATACGCTTCATAGGGAAGCATAATTATTCGCAATACCGCGCGCAAAGCGGTATAGGCTTGGTCTTTCAGCTTGCCAAAGCCGCATTTTGGGATATGCACAAAGGCTGATAGACAGTCTATTACTTGGTCAATGAGGAGAGCAGCTATTCCGATATACGCCGAAGCTCGCCACCCTATAAATATAGAAAGCAGCAATGTCATCATTACGCTGGGGATAATAAGGCTTCTTCTTAGATTATCAAGTATCTTCCAGCGCGCAAGCCTTGATAGATATGTATTGTATTTTACGCCATTTAAGTCCTTGCCGTTGCGCGAAAGGTAAGGCAACAGTTGCCAATCGCCCCTAAGCCAGCGGTGCTGCCTTTTCCACCACGAAATATAAGTCGAGGGCTCACCGTCATAAAACACGACATCGCTTAAATACCCTGCACGCACGAAGCAGCCCTCAAGCAAGTCGTGGCTTAGCACTGTATTGTCCCTTATTTTGCCCTCTAAAGCCTTTGCGAACACTTCAATATCGAATATTCCCTTACCGCAGAAGGTGCCTTCGCGGAATATATCCGAATAGAAGTCGCAAGCAAACCCCGAATATGACGACACGCCGCCAAAGCCCGTAATAACCTTTGAGAACTTGGTTTTCGCGGCGCTTTTTGCTGTGTTATCCATTCGCGGAAACATCAACCCATAGCCGCTTACTACGACTCCATGCTCATTTAGTACCGGAGCGTTTTGCGGATGCGCCATTGCTCCTATCATTTCTTTTAGAGATTCGCGCGGTATTATCGTATCTGAATCCACGACCACGCAATACTTTAATTTTTCAGGCAAAGGCGAAGATATAAGCGCATAGGGCGACTCATTTTTATTCAGCACATACGAAATGAAGTCCATTACCGCGCCGCGCTTGCGCTCTCTGCCCATGAATATTCCGTCGGGCTCGTTTTTGGTTCTTTCTCTGTGCAAGAAGTAAAACAGCTTTTCTTCGCATGGGTACTTTTTGTTGAGCTTTTCAACTAATTCTTCCGCGTATTTTACAAGCTCTACTTCACCTTCCCTCCAAACAAGGTTTGAATCGGAAAAATCGCCCAAAACAGCGAAAAAGCAGCCTTCAAGCGGGTTTGACAGGTAATGCGTTTCCACTTGCTCTACACTATGCTCTACGCTTGCCTTATCGAATATAAGCGTTGGCACAATTACTATTGTGCGCATGCTTTCTTCTAACTCGTTTCCGATTTCAAGCCTTGGAATGAAACGCGGTTTTAGCCCTTTCATCAACAGCCTAACTGCTATTGCGTTTGCGATAGTCAATGCCGGAATTACTACGAATAGCGCTTCAAGGAGGTTAAATACTGCAAGCGGCAACACTATCACAGCCGCAATGGCTAATTGAATGAGTATGAACCGATTCAGCTTATGATTATTCGTTCTGTATATTGACTTGCAGTCGGGGCGAAGCTCTTTCCTTAGCTCGTCTATGCCTGTATCGTCAAGCAGGTACCTGCCTACATGGGTATTGCTCATTTTTGCAAGGTTTACGGCGCGCATTGCTACGGCGGCTTCTGTTACATCTAAGTCAAGCGCAATTTTTGACACTATTTCAGCATACTTCTTCTTTGATGTGAGGTTCATATTGTTATAGAGTTCATCTGCCGAAAGCGCCTCGCGGACTACTGAGAGAGCATTATACGCTTGCTCCCAATTCATTGTATCTATGAACTTCAAGCTGTTGATTGCGTTTGCTGCGATTCTATGACTATCGCTTTGGCGTTGAATGTGCAGGTCGTTCTCGTCCTCTATTGTTCGGCTTTGAGTTGCTAACTCGTCTTTTAGATACGAAATAAGCTCAAAGCTATCCTTTTCACACAGATACGAATACAGATGGTTTATGCCGGCAGAATCAAGCGTTTTGACGCTTTGCCTGATTATTTCCTTCTGCTTGCGCTTACTGTTTGAATATTTTGAAAGCGTTTCCCATACCTCATCGGCGCTTTCATACTCGGCAATGGTTTGTATTGCTGTTAATGCGCTTGCTGTAAGCTGTTCAATACATACGATTTTCAACATTAAAGGTAACAGCTCTAACTCTGCGCTGCCCAGAGGTGCTATCTTTTGAAACTCGCGTATGAAGCTGTAAAAAACCTCCTCATTAAACCTGTATTCCTTATGCGCCAACAGCTCGCTTGCTATGCCGTAAACACGAAGCTGACCATTCCTTGAGCCTTCGGCTGATACAGGGATAGAATGTGGTAGTCTCTGCACTTTCAAAATATCTGAAATTGCTGTTAAATTCTTTTCGACCAAGTAGAAATTATCAATAAGCGTATCTGCTACAGGCGGCAGCTCTACACACTTTGAGTTTGCTTTTATTACGAATTTATATATGGCGGTTAGAACCTTTTTTTCTGAAGAAATGCTTAAATTTGCGTCATTTATGCGTATTGCCCTGCACCGCACAAAAGACAGCTCTCGCGCTAATCGTAAAAGATCCGAATCGCTTAGAAGCGTAGCCGAACCGCTTACTCGATTTTTATTATACATCCGTTCCTCCGCAAAATTAGGTATGCCGCAGCGCAGTATAAGCCAAGTCAGGCGGCTTATTGTTATTATTGAGTTTTCAGAGCTTTTTATAATAATTTAGCTTGCAAAATTCGAAAAAACATTTATTGAAAATTTAGGCTAATAGTGCTAAACTCTTATTATAAACAATATATAGGAGTTATATATGGAGTTCGACGATACTAACATTAGCGAAAAGAACTCAAAAAATGTGCGGGATTTGATTATTGACACCGCCGCAAGATTATTTGCCGAGCAGGGAGTACATGCTACAAGCTTAGCCGATATTGCATCGGCTGCAGAGCTTAGCAAGGGTACTCTATATTACTATTTCCCTGCAAAAGAGGATTTAACGCAGGAAATCTGCGAAATACATATAGAAAAGCTATCAGAGATACTCATTATGTGGATTGAGGATTTAGCCACGCCAGCTTTTTTTGATGGCTGCACCCTTGATAAAACGGATTACGCTTTATCACACCTCATAGACTGCATACTAAAAAGCGATATTTCACCCCAGCTTCATATAGCACTTTGCGCAGAAGCGGCTATGTGCAACTCACCGCTTAAAGACTTGATAGCACAGTGCTACCACAACCTAAGCGTAGTGCTTGAGGTCGGAGCGCTTAGGATTCCTACAGAGATATTCGATAATTCTAAGCTGTCAATTGCCTTCTTTATGCTGCTTGACGGCTACATAATGCACAAGGCTATGGGAATTGATACTATTTCTAAAGACGAGCTGTTTGCGTATTTCAAGGCTTGGTATAAATAAAAAGCGGATTGCTCCGCCTCTTACTTGCAGTTAATCGTTTTACTGCTTATTCTTTTCTATTGCACGCTTTACGCTTTCGATGACTCTATCCTTTGTTATGCCGAAATACTCATATACCTGCTTTGCCGGCGCTGAAGTGCCGAATGTATCCATAGTTACCGCTTCGCCATTCAAGCCAATATACTTATACCAGCTTACCGACGAACCGGCTTCGACAGCTACCCTTGAGGTGATGGCCTTTGGCAACACACTTTCGCGATATTCCTCTGACTGCTTATCGAACAGCTCCATGCAGGGCATGCTTACAAGGCGCGTATTTATGCCTTGCTGCTTCAATTCTTCATGCGCCTGCTGTGCAATCTCTAATTCAGAGCCTGATGCTATAATTATGCACTCAGGATTCTCACAATCAGAAGCTATATAGCCGCCATACATTGCTTTTTCGCTTGTGATTTCATATGTAGGCAGATTCTGGCGTGAAAGCGCCAACACTGAGGGGCAGCTTGCTTTCAGAGCGCTTGCGTATGCCGCGACTGTTTCCTTATAATCCGCCGGTCTGAACACCAAAACATTTGGAGTTGCGCGCAATGCTGTCAAATGCTCTATGGGCTGGTGGGTGGGACCGTCCTCGCCTACTCCTATGGAATCATGCGTCAAAATGTATAGCACTCTAAGCCCCATCAATGCGCTTAAACGCAAAGCCGGCTTGAGATAATCGGAGAACACCATGAATGTTGCGCAGAAGGGAATGAAGCCGCCATACAGCGCAATACCGTTACAGGCTGCCGCCATAGCGAATTCCCTTACGCCGAAATGAATGTTTTGCGGTGCGAAATCAGCCTTGCTTATAAAGTCCTTAGGAGAAATTATAGTCTTATTCGAAGGTCCTAAATCAGCAGAGCCGCCGAAAAGATTTTTCATATCCAATTCGTTATACAGCATATTAAGTATTGCGCCTGAAATTGAGCGCGTTGCTTCGCCCTTTGCTTGCGGCACATTTATCAAATCTATGAGCTTTTGAATTGCTTCTTCGCTTACTTCGCTGTGCCATAGCTCATATTGCTCGGCAAGCTCGGGATAAGCTTTCTTGTATTCCTCAAACAGCTTTTTATGCTCCTGCTCATACTGTTCTCTTATGACTTGCAGCTTTTCATAATGCTCATATACTTCGCTTGGAACCGTGAAAGGCTCGTAATTCCAGCCCAAGCGTGCCTTCATATCGGATAATACTTCCTCGCCCAAGGGTTCGCCATGCGCTGACGCCTTGCCCTGCTTTTCCGTTCCATGCGCTATATTCGTTCTGACTATAATCAGCGTGGGCTTTTTCTTCTGCGACTTTGCCTTGTCTATCGCTTTTGAAATCTTGTCTATATCCTCACCGTCAGATACCTTTATAACATTGAAGCCGTATGCTTCATAACGCTTTCCGACATCCTCCAAAAATGCTTGGTCGGTATCACCTTCAATCGATATGCTGTTGGAATCGTAAATCGCTATCAGCTTGTGCAAGCCCAAGGTACCAGCTAATGACGCCGCCTCGGAGGATACGCCCTCCATCATACAGCCGTCGCTCATCAATACATATGTGTAGTTGTTGACTATATCAAAGCCTTCCCTATTGAATATTGCTGCCTTGTGCGCTTCTGCCATAGCCATGCCTACCGCCATAGCAAAGCCCTGACCCAACGGGCCTGTGGTAGCTTCGACGCCGGGAGTATGCTTATATTCAGGATGCCCGGGAGTTTTTGAGCCAAGCTGTCTGAAATTCTTAATATCCTCTATCGAAACATCATAGCCGTTTATATGGAGCAAGGAGTATAAAAGCATAGAAGCGTGCCCTGCCGCCAATATGAACCTATCTCTGCCCTCCCAATCAGGATTTTTGGGATTGATACGCATTTTGTTGAATACCGTATAGCCTATCGGGGCGGCACCTATGGGCATTCCCGGATGACCGCTTGACGCCTTTTGCACAGCCTCGGCAGACAATACTCGAATTGTGTTGATGCACAGCTTATCGATTGAATTCATTTCAAACCTCCATACACATTGTCGCTTCATATGATAACATTATGGCGAATTTTGTTCAAGTATATAAAAATCAGCCGATAATAAAATAGGCAGTTCAACTATTAGAAATCGCAAGTTTGTCCATACTATACCCATATACAAATTCGGAGGTGAAATCATGCAGTGGATTATTTTCGGCCTGGTGCAGATTATCGTAATGATAACGGTTTATTCTTACTTCAAATGGCGAAAAAAGAAAGAGGAAGGACAAACAAAGCAGATAATAAACCGAGAGGACACAAGAGAATTATATGAGTTGAGGGCTATGCGCGCACGCTCATTGAATATTCCATTATCTGAAACTGTGCGGCCGGCTTCGCTGAACGATATTATCGGTCAAGAAGAAGGCATAAAGGCACTCAGAGCGGCACTTTGCGGCGCAAACCCTCAGCATGTGCTTATATATGGACCTCCGGGCGTGGGCAAAACCTGCGCGGCAAGGCTTATATTAGAAGAAGCTAAGAAGCGCGACATATCGCCTTTTAACCAGCATTCACAGTTTATCGAAATAGATGCTACATGTGTTCGCTTTGACGAGCGCTCGATAGCGGACCCGCTTTTAGGCAGCGTGCATGACCCCATATATCAAGGCGCGGGAGCGTTGGGCGTGCAGGGTATTCCCCAGCCAAAGCCGGGCGCTGTATCAAGAGCGCATTGCGGAGTGCTTTTCTTAGACGAAATAGGCGAGCTGCATCCTATTCAGATGAACAAGCTGCTGAAGGTATTAGAAGATAGGTGCGTGCATTTTGAAAGCGCGTATTACTCTAAGCACAATACAAATATTCCACAGCATATACACGATATTTTCCAAAAGGGTCTGCCTGCGGATTTCAGGCTTGTTGGCGCCACTACGCGCTCGCCGGAGGAGCTGCCGCCTGCCCTGCGTTCACGCTGCGTCGAGATATTTTTCTCGCCCTTAACCGATGAACACCTAATCTCTATCGCTAAAACAGCCGCCGCTAAGCTGAATATAGGCATTAACCAAAGCACTTTGGCGGAGTGCGCCGCGTATTCGAAGTCCGGACGCGACGCTGTTAACATAATTCAGCTTGCAAGCAGCATAGCTTATGAGGAAGGTCGAAGCTTCATATCGAAAAGTGATGTGGAATGGGTTGCCAATGTATGTCATCTGATAAAGCGGCACAGCAGTATCATTCCATCACATTCGCAGGTAGGCGTTTGCTATGGCTTGGGCGTTACAGGCAGCGTAGGCTCGATTATTGAGATAGAATGTATCGCGACTAAGGCAATTTCGGGTACCGGAACCCTAAATATTCGCGGCGCAATAATGGAGGAGGATTTCAACACGAACGGCAGACGCTTAAAACGAAAGAGCATGGCATATTCTTCTGTTGAAAATGTGTGCGCTGCATTCTACAAGGTGTTTGGAATAGATTGCAGGAAGTACGACATTGCCTTCAACATACCCGGCGGAATGCCTATGGACGGACCGAGTGCGGGCATAGCATTGAGTACCGCCTTAATGAGTGCGCTTACAGGCAGGGCACCGCAAAGCAGCATTGCGCTTACAGGCGAAGTAACAGTGAATGGCGAAGTGCGTGCTGTGGGCGGCATACGCGAGAAGATTCAAGCGGCAATATTAGCAGGCGCGAAAAAGGTAATAATTCCGCAAGCTAATTTAGAGCAGGCAAAGGGATTTGATATTCAGATAATACCTGTTAGTAACTTACATGAGGTTATGGCTGTGGGATTTAAGGTAAGCGGTTTAGTGAATAGCTCTGTTTCAGCAGGGCGTACGGAACAGGGGGTATTTACAAGCTAACAACTCCCAAAAACACAATAAGGCGTAGGTAACACTACGCCTTTCTATTGCTAAATTTGCTTTGTGATTAGACGCTAAGCTTCAAACTGCCATGCTTTTTAACAGTACGATAGCAACGAGTGCACATCTGCAATCTCTTAGTAGCGCCGCCTTCAACAGTCACGCTAACCTTTTGGATGTTGGGTGCAAACGCACGCTTTGTTTTTCTGTTTGAGTGGCTGACATTGTTACCCGACATTGCGCCCTTATTGCATACCTCGCAAAACTTTCCCATTATATAACACCTCCTTGTTGCCTTTCGCACGCTAAATTTACAATCATGCCGGTATTAAGCACGAATGAGATTATACCACTAATCAACACTGTACGCAAGTATAGTTTTTGTATATTATCTAATTTTAACTAAGAAATTTTTATGCTTATTGAGTCAAAATAATGAAAAAGTATTTTACTTATAATTAGTATATGATAAAATATTTATGATAATTCATGTGGGAGGTATACTATGGAAAGTGTCTGCCGCATTACAAGCATAATTCTTGTGATAGTATTTATAGCTGCGTTACTTATACCAATTACTTTTGCTGTGGATTTTGAGAACCTTTTTGAGCCATCAGCAGAGGAGAAGCTAAACGAGCTGTTTTCTACTTGGAATGTTATAGAAAGCCATGAAAAATCGGTTGAACAAAATACAAAGGGCGATATGAAAATCGTCGAAGCAATGTATGAGTATATATCGAGCTTAGATAATGTAACAGAGATTATTTACGAGAATGAATATTACTTTTCATTCCAGCTGAGCACTGGGCTTTGGAGCGAATACCACCGTTTCGGTGATATATCCACTAACGAATATGTATTTGATAGCGAAAGCTTCGACTTTGAGCCTGTGAAGGACATAGAGGTAGTAGGCAGCAAGGTTATAGGCGTTTACTCACCATACTATGGCGTTGACCAAAGCATGACCACCAACTACTACAATGCCGCGCAAGGAATGGTGAGCAGATTGGGTCCTGACTGGACCGTAGAAGCCTGGTATGGCAATGGTTCGGCTTCCTTCTGCACTGGTGCCGGCAATGTTGAGAGCTTCAAAAACTTTGGCAAGTACAGCGTAGTACTTGTTGACAGCCATGGCTCTTCACTATCAGCTACAGGAAAGTCGTATATATGGGTGCCTATTCCCGGAGAATACGACTTAATAGACATTGCAGAAGGACACCTGATGTATTCAGGCGGTGAAATAGGCGTTTCGGGAACATATATCGAAAAATACTGCACATTGCCCAACAGCTTCATATACTTAGGAATTTGCGAAGGCATGATGCAGTTGGGTACCGCCGAGGCTTTGATTCGCGCAGGCGCCGGCTTCGTATGCGGATATAATGATTCGGTTTCTTTCACATATGA
Organism: Clostridiales bacterium; assembly: GCA_012838425.1. Taxonomy (GTDB): domain Bacteria; phylum Bacillota; class Clostridia; order Christensenellales; family CAG-138; genus DUPG01. Next base: position 58,022 of record DUPG01000026.1, read on the forward strand.
CGGGCAGATGATGCCTACAATATGCCAATATATATCAACAGTGCATAAGACGGATACCACAAGAACTTACTCAGCCGCAGAAGCCTGCAACGAAGCGAAGAAAAAGCATGGCGCAGTGGATCCATACGCACAGCCAACATATAAAGCGGTCTTAATATGGCTTGGCAACGAGGATTTGGTGCTGTGGCATCCTATACCCGTTGAGGGCGTTGAGATAATAGATAAAGAAATCGACCTGTATATAAGCAATACTCATAAATTCACATTCGAAACAACACCGTTAGATGCGAACGGATATAATGTGCGTTGGGAATCTGACGCGCCTGAGGTAGCTTCAATAAATGAAAGAACGGGAGAAATAGTCGCGTTGTCTGAAGGTGTTGCGAACATAACATTAACTGTAAGCGATACATACGGTTCGGGAAACACTTTTTCAAGTGAAGCTGTTGTAAATGTGCTTGGCGTTATGCACGCAGAAGGCATAAGCTTTGAATCAGCGGCTTACGACACCTGCATAGGCAACAGCATTGCAATACCCGTAGTATTCACACCCGCTAACACCTCTAATAAGGAAGTTACATGGTCAATAGACAATCCAGCTGTAGCGGAAATTGACGAAAACGGCGTTATAACTCCCCTAAGCATTGGCAAATCAAGAGTTACGGCAACTTCTGTTGACGGCGGCTTTATTGCAACCACAACCTTGCGCGTGTTAGACCTGAACGGTGCCATAAATGCAGAGCGCGGCAAGCTAAATTTCACAACCTCACCACAGAATTACGCTTGGAAACCCTTCATATACAACGATAAAGTGGTCGCTATATCCGGTAATACAGGCGTTGCAAGCTCTTCATCAATACTGTCTTTGAGTATCAACCTGAACAAAGGGCAGAAGCTGACATTCGACTATTTAGTCAGCAGTGAGCAAAACAAGGATGTGTTTTCATTCATCGTAAACGGTTCAGAGGTATTTAAGCAATCAGGCACTACTAACACATGGAAAAACTACACATACACCTGCAGCACTACGCGAAGCTATACATTCATTTGGCAATACGCTAAGGATTACAAAAACAATTCAGGTTTTGACGGTGCATTGATTGACAATATCTTGATATCAAGCGGCGAAACTGAAGATCAAATACCTGCAGGCGAGATAATATTCAGCGAATACTTCGAAACCAACCCATTTGATAGCGGCTGGACTGTTGAAAATCTAACAGATTACGATAAAACTTGGGAGCACGACACAGAAAGCGGCAACGCCTATGAGGGCGAAGGCTTTATGCATTCGTACTCATATATTGATGGTGTTGGCGAAGTGCCTCACACGAATTTGCTTGTAAGCCCAGCTATTACTATTCCTAAAAAGATGGAGAATATGACGCTGTCCTTCAGAGCAAAGGCTTCGGACTATATTTGGGAGAGCGAGGAGTTTACAGTATTAGTTGGTATTAGCCCTGATAATTTGGCAGAAAAGCAGACCTTTATTACCACAGGTGATTATCAGCGCTATACAATCGATTTGACGGACTATGCAGACGATACGATTTACATAGCCTTCCGCCATAATGACAAGCCCGCGCAGTCCTCGCTTTGCTTGGATAATGTTGAGCTGTACGCGACAATAAACCCCGTGTATAAGCTGACATACTACTTGAATGGCGAGTTTTATGCACAGTTTGAGCATACTGCGGGAGAAAAAATTGAGCCTTTGGAAGCGCCATCACAGGAGGGATATGCTTTCTCCGGCTGGCAGGGGCTACCCGAGGCAATGCCTGCGCATGATGTTGATGTTGCAGGAACTTTGATGAAAATGACTTTCACCGTAACCTTCTGGGACAGCATTGCGAACACAGAGATTTCTAATATAACCGTAGAATACGGAGATGTTGTAACAGAGTTCCCCGCGCCGCCTGAGCATGAAGGATATTTGTTCTTAGGCTGGGATTATGACAATTTGCCTGTTGTTGCAGATATAACCATAGCCGCAAATTATCTGCTGCTGGGCGATGTAAATAACGACGGCGTAATAAACACGGGCGACGCTGTGATAGTATTAAAGGGCACAATCAGCAATACCCTGAACGAACAACAAAAGCTGGCTGCCGACTTCAATCAAGACGGCAAGCTGAATACCGGCGACGCCGTAGCGATATTGAAGTACATTGTTAGCAGAAGAAAAGAGTTGTTCTAAACAAAAATAATTAAATAAGCTAAGCTGGGTTAGAAATGACTTTCAGCTTAGCTTTTTCTAATTCTATCACTATGTCTTTATCAGACTGTATTACTTCTCCATCAATATTTATGTTCATTTCGGTTGAGTTTTCGATAATGATTTTGCTTGCGGAGAATGCTTCCACATATTTTTTGAACTTAATATGCTTGCCATTGAATATTGAGGGGAACAAGAACAATAAATTCAGATTGCTTAAATTCCTTACTAAGCAAACATGAAGCTTGTTGTCTGTTAAATCTGCATCAGGCAACACCTTCAGCCCGCCGCCATAATATTTCCCCTTGCCTACTGCGAGCAATACGAGATTTCGTCTATACTCAACATCGTCTATTATGAAATTGAACTGCTTTTTCTTAAAGCCGAACAATGCAGAAAACACGCCTAAAATATAAGCGAATCGATTTTTGACTTTCTTCTTTATGCTGTTTGTGCGAATCAATACATCGACATCAAAGCCCACACTCGCAATATTGAATATGTTGTAGCCATTTATTTTTGCCACATCTACTTCCATAGTGTGTCCTCTTAATATGACTTCTAACGCTTCTTCGACCTTGCTTGGAATACCGATAGATTTCGAATAATCATTGCCGGTACCGCAAGGCAATACGCCGAAAATACCCTTGCCGCTGTTCAATACACCTTGCGCAACCTCGTTGACTGTACCATCTCCGCCTACCGCAACTATTAACGAATACTCATTCGCGTATTGCTCTGCCAGCTGTGTAGCTTCCTTTGGCGCTTTTGTAAAAACTATTTTGAATTCTACATTTTCATTCTTCAGTCTGTTCTCTATTATGCTGACGCTCTTTTTTGCGCGTCCTGCGCCTGCAACGGGGTTTACAATAAATAGCAGCTTATCCAAAGCTCCTCCAACTAATCTTTAGTTAATAATTTCCCAAATGTTTTTTATTGACTGATTGAGCAGGCTTTGAATCCTTTCACCTGCTAAGCTCATAGCCTTCTGCACATCTTCATGTGATAGCAGATCTGCGCTCAAGCCTGCCGCGGCGTTGGATACGCAGCTTATTCCGCAAACACGCATACCGCAATGCCTTGCCGCTATAACCTCGCAAACTGTGCTCATGCCTACCGCGTCTGCCCCCAACGCTCTCAGTGCGCGAATTTCAGCAGGGGTTTCGTATGCAGGACCAGTTAGCTGCACATATACACCGCGCTTTATATCTTGATTTAACTGTGTTGCTGCGTCTAATATGGCCTTTTTCAACTCAGCATCATAGGCCTGCGTCATATCGGGGAAGCGAGTACCCAGCTTGTCCAAATTCTGCCCGATTAAGGGAGAGGGTATGAACAAGCTAATATGGTCGTCAATCAGCATGAAGTCGCCTGCCGCAAAATTCTCGTTTATACCGCCGGAAGCGTTGGTAACGAACAACACTTCCGCACCCATTAAGCGCATTAAGCGAATGGGCAGCACCACATCTTCCATAGTATAGCCTTCGTAGTAATGCACCCTGCCCTGCATTATAATAAGCGGTATGTCATCTATGTAGCCAAGCACAAATCTGCCGGTATGCCCCTCAACTGTGGATACGGGGGAGCCATCAAGCTCATTGTAGCTTATGGTCGCTTCTATATTCACAGATTCGGCAAATCTGCCTAAACCCGAGCCTAACACGAGCGCGATTTTAGGCACAAAATCCGTACGCTTCCTGATCTGCTTCAAGCATTTATCCAATCTGCTTTGCATCTTGTTCTTCATAGGATTACCTCCTAAAAAGTATTACATTCTATTATAGCATTATTGTAGATAAAACGGTAGCGCTATACGAAAATTGCTTGCAATTGCACGAATGTTCTGTTATTATGATTAGGATTGCAGAATGCTTTGTGCTTTGTGTAATCGTATGGAGAGAAAAATGAGCGAATTTAAGATAGTATCGCCTTTTACACCTACGGGCGACCAGCCGCAGGCGATTGAGAAGTTAGTAAGCGGCTATAAGCAAGGCAAAAAAGAGCAGGTTCTGCTTGGGGTAACGGGTTCGGGCAAAACCTTTACAATGGCAAATGTTATAGAGCAGCTTCAAAGGCCTACGCTTGTTATAGCGCATAACAAGACATTGGCCGCCCAGCTATGCTCGGAGCTGAAAGCGTTTTTCCCGAACAACGCTGTGGAATATTTCGTTTCATATTACGATTATTACCAGCCTGAAGCGTACATCGCCTCAACTGATACATATATCGAAAAAACAGCCCTTATAAACGACGAGATAGACAAGCTGCGCCATGCCGCGACAGCTGCTCTGAACGACAGGAATGATGTTATAATTGTCGCTTCTGTTTCGTGCATTTACGCGCTTGGCGATCCCGAAGAATATCTGCGCATAAGCCTTTCTCTGATACAGGGCACAGAGGTTGACAGGAATGAGGTCATACGAAAGTTAGTCGATTTGCAATACCAGCGCAGCGACATAGATTTTACGCGCGGTACTTTTCGCGTAAGGGGCGATGTGTTGGATATTTTTCCGGTATCAAGCTCGGACACCGCAATTCGCGTTGAGTTCTTCGGCGATGAAATAGACAGGATAAGCCGAATAGACCCGCTTACCAACAAAACATTGAACGATATTGGCTTCATTGTGATATATCCCGCGTCGCACTATGCTACAAGCTATGAAAAAACATTAAATGCGCTTGAGAGAATAGAAGCCGACATGAAAATTGCTGTCGAGCAGTTCAAAAAAGAGGGCAAGCTTATAGAAGCACAGCGCATTGAACAGCGCACGCGCTACGATTTAGAGATGATGCGCGAGGTCGGCTACTGTCAAGGCATTGAAAATTACTCACGCTATTTTGACGGCAGGAAGCCCGGCGAGCCGCCATATACGCTTGTTGACTATTTTCCGGATGATTTCTTGATTATTATCGACGAATCGCATGTTACGCTTCCTCAATTAAGAGGAATGTATATGGGTGACTCTGCGCGAAAGAAGGCGTTAGTGGAATACGGCTTCCGCCTGCCCGCCGCTTATGACAACAGACCGTTGAAGTTCAAGGAGTTTATGCAGAAAACGGACAAGCTGCTATATGTTAGCGCAACTCCGGGCGATTACGAAAAGCAGGCATCAAACAATGAAATTGTTGAGCAGCTGATTCGCCCGACTTGGCTGCTTGACCCCGAAATTGATGTTCGACCCACAGAGGGGCAGATAGACGACCTGTTAGGCGAAATACGAAAAACCACTGAAAAGGGCTATCGCACGCTTGTTACAACGCTTACTAAGCGCATGGCGGAGAATCTTACCGAATACTTCGCCTCCATGGGCGCAAGGGTTCGCTATATGCATTCTGAAATTCAAACAATGGAGCGTATGGAGATAATCAGAGATTTGCGCTTGGGTGAATTCGATGTGCTTGTGGGAATTAACCTCTTGCGTGAGGGGCTGGACTTGCCTGAGGTTGGGCTTGTAGCCATACTTGACGCGGACAAGGTAGGCTTTTTGCGTTCTACAACATCGCTTATACAGACAATAGGACGCGCCGCAAGAAACGCAGAGGGCAGAGTAATAATGTACGCCGACACCATAACCGAATCCATGCAGGAGGCAATAAACGAAACCAACAGGCGCAGAAAGTATCAGGAAGCGTATAATATTTCGCATGGCACAAAGCCTAAGACTGTGGAAAGAGAGATTCACAAGGTTATTGAGATTGGCGGCAGGTCGCGCGCTCCTAAGGACAGCATGAGCGAGGAAGAGTTGAACCTCAAAATCGAGATACTGCGCGAGGAAATGCAGAAATACGCTGCCGAGCTTGAATTCGAGCAGGCCGCGAAGGTAAGAGATGAGCTGCACAAGCTGATGGGCAAAGAGGTTGAGGATAAAAAGGTCAGACCGGGTATGCCCGGAAGCAAAAGAAAAGCATACGAGAGAAAACGGAAGTAGTATATGAACGACTATATTAGGATTACTGGCGCAAGAGAGCACAACTTAAAGAATATAAACCTGACATTACCGCGAAACAAGCTGATTGTGTTTACCGGGCTGTCCGGCTCGGGCAAATCCTCATTGGCCTTTGACACTATTTACGCAGAAGGGCAAAGGCGGTATATGGAGTCTTTGTCATCATACGCGCGTATGTTCTTGGGGCAGATGTCAAAGCCTGATGTTGACAATATAGAGGGGCTGTCCCCCGCTATTTCGATTGACCAGAAAAGCACCTCTAACAACCCGCGCTCTACTGTGGGTACCGTAACCGAGATTCACGACTATTTACGCTTGCTGTACGCGCGTATAGGCTTGCCCCACTGCCCACAGTGCGGCAGAGTTATAGAGAAGCAGCCAATAGACAGAGTCGTTGAGCAGGTATTGGAATTGGGCAACGGCGCAAAGCTTCAGATATTGGCTCCTGCTATACGCGGCAGAAAGGGCGAATACGCAAAGCTGTTCGAACAGATAAATCGCGACGGTTATGTGCGCGTAATGGTGGATTCTGAAGTGTATGACATAGAGGAAGTGCCGCAATTAGACAAGAACAAGAAGCACAACATAGATGTTGTAATAGACAGAATAGTTATAAAAGACAATATACGCACGCGATTGAACGATTCGTTAGAAGCCGCATTCACATACGGCGCAGGGCTGGCAAAGGTAGTGGTAATAAAAGACGAAGGCAACGAAGAAATGCTTTTCTCTCAAAACTATGCCTGCCCCGACTGCAACATAAGCATTGAAGAGCTGTCGCCGCGCATGTTCTCATTCAACAACCCATTTGGCGCTTGCCCTGAATGTATGGGGCTTGGAATGATACTGCGCGTTGACCCGAACACAGTAATCGCCGACCCCAAGCTTTCATTACGACAGGGCGCAATAAGCACAGCGGGCTGGCAAAGCAATGCAGAAGGCTCAATAGCTTCTATGTATTTCAAGGCATTGTCGGAGCATTACGGTTTTTCGTTAGATACGCCTTGGGAGGAGCTTTCACAAAAGGCTAAGGATGTAATACTCTACGGCACGAAAGGCGAAAAAATAAGGGTTAGCTACACAAAGGAATACGGTAACGGCACATTCATATCGCAGTTCGAGGGAATTATACCGAACATTGAGAGACGATACAGGGAAACCTCATCAGAGGAAGCGAAGAAGCAGCTTGAAAGCTATATGTCAACTATATGGTGTAATGCCTGCAAGGGCAAACGCTTGAAGCCCGAGAGCCTGGCTGTAACCATTCAAGACAAGTCTATTGCAGAGCTTAGCGATATGACGGTTGTGCAGGCAAGGGAGTTCTTAGCTTCAATAGAGCTTACGCCTTCGCAAAAGATAATCGCTGAAAGAATATTAAAAGAGCTTAACTCAAGGCTTACATTCCTAATCAATGTCGGCTTGGATTACCTTACGCTTTCACGCTTTGCAAGCACATTATCGGGCGGCGAAGCGCAGAGAATTCGCCTTGCAACGCAGATTGGCTCCGGGCTTGTAGGCGTGCTGTATATACTTGACGAGCCGAGCATAGGACTGCACCAAAGGGACAACCAAAAGCTCATAGATTCTCTAAAGGGCATGCGGGATTTAGGCAATACCTTAATAGTGGTAGAGCATGATGAGGATACTATCCGTTCAGCCGACTATGTGGTAGATATAGGTCCCGGTGCCGGCGAGCATGGCGGAAATGTAGTATGCAGCGGCACTTTAGACGAGATTATGAAGTGCGAGCACTCCATAACCGCGCAGTTCCTTACAGGCGAGCGTGAAATAAAAATACCTGAGCGCAGACGTCAGCCTAACGGTAAATGGCTTTGCGTAAAGGGTGCCGCCGCAAACAATCTGAAAAGCATTGATGTAAATTTTCCGATTGGACTTTTCACTTGCGTTACGGGAGTTTCGGGTTCAGGAAAGTCGAGCCTTGTAAACGAGATAGTCCGCAAAAAGCTGCTTGCCGATCTGAACAGGGCAAGAACAAGGCCGGGCAAGTTCGAATCGATAACAGGTGTAGAGTACTTAGACAAGGTTATTGATATTGACCAGTCGCCTATCGGGAGAACGCCAAGGAGCAATCCCGCGACATACACAGGCGTATTCGATTTGATACGCAAGCTGTTTGCGCTTACCCCCAGTGCGCGTGCAAGAGGCTATACAAGCGGAAGATTCAGCTTCAATGTGCGCGGCGGCAGGTGCGAAAACTGCGCAGGCGACGGCATAATAAAAATTGAGATGCACTTTTTGCCCGATGTATATGTGCCCTGCGAGGTTTGTCAAGGCAAGCGGTATAATAGGGAAACGCTTGAAGTAAAATATAAGGGTAAGTCTATCGCCGATGTGTTGGATATGACTGTTGAGAACGCGCTTAACTTCTTCGATGCGCACCCGAGCATTCAGGCAAAGCTAAAAGCATTATATGATGTGGGCTTGGGATACATTCGCTTAGGGCAGCCATCTACTACGCTATCAGGCGGCGAAGCGCAAAGAGTGAAGCTTGCAACAGAGCTTGCAAGGCGCGATACAGGCAAAACTTTATACATTTTAGACGAACCTACAACGGGATTGCATATTGCAGATGTTGAGAGACTGCTTGATATTCTCCAAAGACTGTGCAACAATGGAAGCACAATAATAGTCATTGAGCATAACCTTGATGTTATTAAAACCGCCGACTACATAATCGACTTGGGACCAGAGGGCGGCGATCGTGGCGGAGAAGTAGTAGTTTGCGGCACACCGGAAGAAGTTGCCGAATGTGAGCACTCATATACCGGGCAATTCTTGCGCAAAACTCTTGCCAAACACGAATAATCGTATATAATACTATTATATGTAGGCAATACTTGGGAGAAAGCATGGAGAGATGGTATCAAGCCGCAGAAAAGCGGTGCTCTATCAGGTCATATATGGGCGCACCGTCGCAAAGCGAAATAGACAGCTTGCGGCAATTTGCCGACTCTATCGCTTTAGATGATGTGAGAATAGCAATAGCCCGAAGCAAAAAGGTTTTCGCAGGAAGGCTTATGACGCCTAAAATCAAAGGCACTGACTGCTTTGCCGCCTTCATATCAAAAAAAGGGCGTTCAACAAATGTTGGCTATATAGGAGAGCTATTCATACTTGAATGTGTCGCACGCGGCTTTGGAACCTGCTGGTTAGGCGCTTCCTTCAGAATGGGAGCGGCGCAGGAGGTTATTCCGTTACAAAGCGGAGAGGTTATCGCCTGCACTACGCCCATAGGATTCCCCGCCGAGCCATATAAGCAACGCCCACGCAGGACAATTTCTTCACTTACAGGAATGAGTGTTCAGGAATTCATGCGCCTACCTCAATGGCAGCAGGACGCTATAAAGTGCGGCAGGCGCGCGCCTTCGGCAATAAACGCACAGCCATGGGACTTTGATGTGATTGACGACAATTCTATTGCGGTAGTGAATGTTTCGAATAATTTGGGCTATGGCAAATTAGATTGCGGAATCGCCATGCTGCATATAGAGCTGGGCGCAGCGCACAACGGTTATATCGGCGACTGGGACATATCTGACGACGAAGCGATATTCAAAGTTCATAAGCCCGAAATCGAGTTTTAGCTTTATTTAATGCCTATCTGCCTTGCGTAATGAAATATATACTGCTGTATTATGCCTGCATTTGCGCCAAGGCTCTCAATAAGCGCACACAATTCATCGCGTGAGACCTGTTTTCCGTTAAAGAACAATGCGTTTACCGCTCTTTTCATCCAAACATCCATAGGAAATGCGTTGTAATGCCCTAATGAGAAAAGCAATATGCAGTCTGCGACCTTTCCCCCTACCCCTTTTAACTCCATAAGCTTTGACTTTGCTGTGCAGTAGTCTAAATCTCTCAATTCTTCTAAAGGGAAGCCTTCGCAAATCCTAATTGCAGTATCCTTTATATATGATGCGCGATAGCCTGTGCCGATTTTTAATAAATCCTCTATGCTCAAATCAGCAATGCTTTGAGGAGTTGGGAATGTGTAGTGGTTAGTATCGCCTATACGCCTTCCTGCTGCGGCGCAGAGATTATCTATCGTTTTTGATATTCGCTTAATGTTGTTGTTAGCGGATATTATGAAAGAAATCAGCGTTTCAAAAGGGGCTTGGTTAAGTATCCTAATGCCCTTTGCATATGGAATACAGCGGCTCAGCACGGTATTAGAAAGCATATAGTCTTCTATCGCTGTATAATCTCTTTCTAAATCAAAATAGTGCGTGTAAAATGCTTTGTCTATCTCGTTTTCGCAGGGTGAAATTGCAATGCAGTCAGCTTCCTTTGATACGGTTACAATCCTTTCGCCAAGTACGCAGGTGAAAACAGAATCGGACACGCTTTTCCACCTGAAAGCCTGTCCGCAGTTGAATGTTCTGTATAAATCTATATCGCAATCAAATATATATAGAGAGCCCTTTTCGATTGTTGCTTTCATCATGCACCCGCAGCGACATAAATCTGGCGTTGATGCTCAACATCCGCGATTCCGCCTACATGGGAAGTACTGCCTTGGAAGAACATACAGGTATGCCCATCCATATCATTATCCTTTATGGTATCTGTGCCATGAGGAAAGCCGTATAGCGACGCCGCGACATCCTTACCGTTCACGCCAATTACAACAGGGCGCTTGGAATAGTTCACAACACCGCCGAAAACACTCAGGAATTTTGCCATGTCCTCAGCTGTGGTACATTCCATTTCAGCATGGTTTGTGCCGCCCGTATATGTCATGTAAAACACTTTGCCTGTATTGTAATCCATAACTCTATATGATTTGCCGACTATTAGCTCCGTCTTAATTGTATCCCAGCGAACCAAGCTGCCCTTTATCTCTTGAGTGCCTTGCAGGCTCGGGCCTATGGGAATATGCACGGAATCAGGGATTGTTGCGCGCAAAGCCCTTGCGGAGAAAAGAATGGTTTGGGTCTGCTCGCCCGCTGTACCGTCAACCGGCAAGCCCTCACGCATTTGGAATTTGATTACCGAATTTACGGTCATGCCCTTGTAATTGCCTGTGGGCTTGAAATAAAAGTAATCCAACTCGCGCAAACGAATCTGAACTCTCTGCACAGTCTCGCCAAAGCTGTTTTGCGCAACAGTTTCATATATGCCTGCCGCAGAGGATACCGAAAACACGCACAGCAATATCAGCGTACATATAATCAGTTTTATATTCTTTCGTTTTCTTGATACCATAGTATTGCACCTCATACGACAATTATAGCATATTTCTTGAAAATATCGCACCTCTTTTAATAGCTTTTTGCAGATGTGCAGGTGCAGATTTTCGATGCAAGTTCAGATAGCCCCGTATCCGCTGATTATAGATACGGGGCGAATACTCACTTAAGCTTTACCACGAGATTACCGTTTTCAACAGTTAAAAGCATTGCGGCTTCGGGCTCAACATCTTTTTTAAGCATTACTCTTGCGATATTCGTTTCGACATTGGTTTGTATGAAACGCCTAAGCGGTCTTGCGCCGAACTGCGGGTCGCTGCCGTTCTTGGCTATGTACTCTATCACCTCATCTGTCGCTTCGAAACGGATATAGCGGTCGGACAGCCTATTCGCAAGCTTCTTTAATAGCAAGCGCACAATGGCAACAAGCTCGGAGTCGCTCAACGGCTTAAATAGCACTATTTCATCAAGCCTGTTTATGAACTCGGGTCTGAAGCTCAGGCGCATAACACGCATTACCTCGTCTTTCACAGCTTGGGTAATTTCGCCGTTTCTCTCCATGCTTTCAAGCAGCAGGTCGCTTCCTATATTGCTTGTTAGGATTATGATTGTATTCTTGAAGTTAACCGTGCGCCCTTGCCCGTCTGTAATTCTGCCATCGTCTAATACCTGCAGCAGCGCATTAAGCACGTCACTATGCGCTTTCTCAACTTCATCGAAAAGTATTACGGAATACGGCTTTCTGCGAACCGCTTCCGTAAGCTGCCCGCCCTCGTCATAGCCCACATAGCCCGGAGGCGCACCTATAAGCCTTGCCACGCTGTGCTTCTCCATGTATTCGCTCATATCTATACGAATCATGTTGCGCTCATCGTCGAACAGCGCTTCGGCAAGCGTTTTCGCAAGCTCTGTTTTGCCAACGCCGGTAGGACCTAAGAACAGGAATGAGCCTATGGGCTTGTTGGGGTCGGCTATTCCTGCGCGGGTCCGCATTATGGCGTCTGCGACCTTTGAAACCGCTTCGTCTTGCCCTACTACACGCTCATGCAGTACGGAATCAAGATGCAGTAGCTTCTCCCTATCGCTTTCCATAAGCTTTGATACGGGAATACCCGTCCAGCGTGCTACTATCTTCGCTATCTCCTCCTCTGTTACCCTGTCGCGCAATAATGTATGCTTTGAAGCGGCGGCTTTTTCCTCCTTCTCAGCCAACTCCGCTGTGAGCTTTGGAAGCTTGCCATATTTCAGCTCTGCCGCTCTATTAAGGTCATAATCGCGTTCGGCTTGGGCTATTTGAGTGTTTACCCTTTCTATTTCCTCACGCAATGCTGAGATTTCGGATATAATCGACTTTTCGCTTTCCCATTTCGCTTTCATTTCAGCATATTGCGCTCTCAAATTCGATAAGTGCTCGCGAATTTCCTCCAAATGCTCTAATGTTACCTTGTCTGTTTCCTTTTTGAGTGCGGATTCCTCGATTTCAAGCTGCATTATACGCCTTGAAACATCGTCTAACTCGGTTGGAACGGAGTTGATTTCGGTTTTTATCAATGCGCAGGCTTCGTCAACCAAGTCTATTGCCTTGTCGGGCAAGAATCTGTCTGTTATATATCTGTCAGAAAGTGTCGCTGCGGAAATAAGCGCTGCGTCTTGAATCCTTACGCCATGATAGACTTCGTAACGCTCTTTGAGTCCTCGCAATATCGAAATCGTATCCTCGACTGTGGGTTCTTCAACCAATACGGGCTGAAAACGCCTTTCAAGCGCCGCGTCCTTTTCAATGTACTTGCGGTATTCATTCAGAGTTGTCGCGCCTATGCAATGCAGCTCGCCGCGCGCAAGCATGGGCTTTAGCAGGTTGCCGGCGTCCATTGAGCCCTCCGCCTTGCCCGCGCCCACTATGTTATGCAGCTCGTCTATGAACAAAATTATTTGCCCGTTTGACTCCTTTATCTCGTTGAGCACAGCTTTCAGGCGTTCCTCAAACTCGCCCCTGAATTTCGCCCCTGCTACCAACGCGCCTAAGTCAAGCGAAAACAGCTTTCTATTCTTCAGGTTTTCGGGAACATCGCCGCGCACAATCCTCAAAGCCAAGCCTTCTGCAATAGCGGTTTTACCTACGCCCGGCTCGCCAATAAGACAAGGATTGTTCTTAGTTTTGCGCGACAGAATTCTTATTACGCTTCGAATTTCACTGTCCCTGCCTATTACGGGATCCAGCTTCATTTCCCTTGCCTGCTGTGTTAGGTCGATACCATACTTGTTCAGAACATCGTATGTATCCTCGGGGTTTTCACTGTCTGCTCTTCTGTTTCCGCGAATCTCCCTCAGAACATTTTGGAAGCCCGCCTTGTTGACGCCGTATCTATTAAGCAAAGCCGTTATTGAGGGCGACTTTTCGAACATAGCCAGCAGAAAATGCTCTACGGAAACATACTCGTCTTTCATAGAGTCCGCCTGCTTTTCCGCCTCGCGCATTACTGCGTTGAAGCTTGGAGATGCATATACCGACTGCGCTTCTCCCGATAGCCTTGCAAAGCCCAGTACCTTGCTTTCCAAATCGTTTTTTATGTGGTTTATGTCGGCATTCAGCTTCTTGAAAATTGAGCCTATAAGACCGTTTTCCTGATTAAGTAACGCCAACAGCAGGTGCTCCGGCTCGACCTGCGTATTCTTATAGTCTAATGCCAAGTCCTGCGCTTCCTGTATGGCTTCTATGCTTTTTTGCGTGAGCTTATCTATTTTCATAAATACCTCCTCAAACCAATAGTCTGTTGTTTTTTACATAATCGAAGTAAATCGCCTTGATTTTTTCAACCAATGCCGGCTGAGATACCTCGTCAATCATTTCAAAGTATGCTTTTATTGCGTAGTCTAACGCTTTTATATATGCTGCGATTGCCTGCGCTATGGCTTCTGTGCTCGCTTCCTCGCAATTTTGCAGGACTAACAGCCGTGTGCATTTACCGTCCTCAATTTCAAATTGGCGCTCGCCTAAATAGGCAGCTTCAATGCTTGACCACAGCTTGAAAAAGCGCAAAAAGTATAGTATGAATGCTGTATTTCTGCTTCTAACCGAAATTTTGAGCTTGCCTATGGGATTTTTGCTCCTGAACAGCTCTAATGAGTACCGCACGCTCGGGTTATACTTATATGAAAGCATTGAGCGCAAAGAGAACATTGTATCCGAAGGCTCGAACAGCACCTGAAAAGCGTTTGAAAGCATGGCTTCAATATTCGCAAACACCTCTCTGCTGCGCATTTGCGGAGTTTGATATGAAACGAAGTCCGCAAGTATCCGGTCAACGATATTCGACCTGCTCGTTCCCATATTATACGCTATTTTATCTATCTCAGCGATCACTTCGTCGCTTAAGCACATAGAATAAATGCTCTTTGTCATATGCCGGACCTCCTCTGCATTATTCTTTCTTAAACAGAATTATACTATCAAAACCATAAACTCGCAAGCAAAATTATTAACTTTTCATACACGGTTTGAATACTACGCTGTGCTGATTGACAAACGAATAATTGGACATCATAATATTCAATAGTATATAAAACAGGAGAGATATATGGAAACTACACCAGAAATTAAAAACTTCATAGAGGAGATTATAGAGGAGGATTTGGGAGGGAAGGCGCCCGTTTATACTCGTTTTCCGCCTGAGCCTAACGGATATCTGCACATCGGTCACGCAAAAGCCATGTATGTAAACTTTAAGATTGCTGAGAAGTTCAACGGTAAATGCAATCTGCGCTTTGACGATACAAACCCCGCCAAAGAAGACGAGGAGTTCGTGGAAGCTATACAGGAAGACATTCGCTGGATGGGCTTTGAGTGGAACAAGCTGACATTCGGCTCGGAATACTTCGATATTTGCTATGAAAAGGCTGTGCTCTTAATCAAAAAGGGCTTGGCATATGTTTGCGATTTGTCAAAAGACGAGATACGCGAATACAGGGGAACTCTCACAGAGCCCGGCATAAACAGCCCGTACAGAGATAGAAGCGTTGAAGAAAACCTTGCGCTGTTTGAGCGTATGAAGAACGGCGAATTCCCCGATGGCGCCTGCACATTGAGGGCAAAAATAGACATGGCCTCACCTAATATCAATATGCGCGACCCTGCGCTATACAGGATACTTCATTTGCCACATCATCAGACAGGCAGCAAGTGGTGCATATATCCCATGTACGACTTTGCGCATCCCATACAGGACGCGGTTGAGGGAATAACTCATTCGCTATGCTCGCTTGAATACGAATCGCACAGACCGCTGTATAACTGGGTTATTGAGAATTGCGAGTTTGAGCACAAACCGCGCCAGATAGAATTCGCACGCTTGAATATGACAAATACAATTATGAGCAAGCGCTACTTGCGTCAGCTCGTAGAAGAGGGCTATGTGAGCGGCTGGGACGACCCGCGTATGCCCACGCTTTGCGGAATGCGCAGGCGCGGATATACTCCTTACGCTATTAGGAACTTTTTAGACAGGATAGGCGTTGCGAAGGCGGATTCGGTAGTGGATTCGGCAATGCTTGAATACTGCGTTCGCGAACACTTAAACGAAATAGCGCATAGGTACATGGTTGTTACTAAACCCCTGAAGGTTACAATCGTGAATATGCCCGACGATTTTTGCGAAGAAGTAGTATTGGAGAACCTGCCTAACTCTCCCGAAGCCGGCACTCATAAGGTCAATATACGAAAGCAAATTTATATTGAGCGCGACGACTTTATGGAAGAACCCGACAAAAAGTTTTTCAGGCTTAAGCCCGACGGTGAGGTGCGCTTAAAGGGTGCATATATTATAAAATGCGTTGATTGGGTTAAGGACGAAAACGGAAATGTAGTAGAAGTGCTCTGCACATACGACCCGGCTACGAAAAGCGGCATGAGCGACAGAAAGGTTAAGGCGACTATTCACTGGGTGCCTGTAACAGACGCTAAGCCTATAGTAGTAAATATGTATAGCAGCTTGCTTAAAGAGGATAAAGCAAACAGCGACGATTTTCTTGAATACCTTAACGAAAAATCATTAGAAGTGCTGCATGGCTTTGCTGAACCTGCATTGTTCGAATGTCCTGACGATATGCGCTTCCAGTTTATGAGGATAGGCTACTTCATAAAGGATTCAAAGAGCGACTCATACAACTGCACGGTAGGGCTGAAGGACAGCTACAAGCCAGAAAAGCCGGCTAATTCATAATAAAGAAGCCATGCCTTCCGCTTGAATCTATTATATGCAGCGCGGATTCTTCAAAATTGCCCAATCTGATTTGGGCTTTTTTGTTTGCTATTACGCTACGCTTGGGAATGAATATATTGTTCTCAATATAGCCTGTGCTTACCTGCTCAATCCTGTTTTCGCCTTCATTTGCAACAACTAATGTATTGCCCTTCATAAATGCGTAAACGTCCATTTTATCGGCTTTATTAGGGTATTCAAACGTAATTGAGTCGTTAGCAAACAATAACCCGCCCATTGAATACAAATCAATAAGCCTTTTCCTCAACGCGAACGCGGCAAAGGGCGAAGAATCAACAGCAAGCCAGCGCCTGTTCAGTTCTTCAGCAACTATTGCGGTTGTGCCTGAACCCGAGAAAAAGTCGCAAACGAGTGCGCCTTCATAAGATGAAGCAAGGAGAATTCTTCGCAGCAGCTCCTTTGGCTTCTGTGTAGGATAATTGACTCTTTCGCTGTCCTTCTGCTGCAAATGACCTATGTCTGTCCATACATCTGTGGGATAAATAAGATCGTCCTCATAATACTTGTACAGCTTGCCATTCGACTTTATTGAGAAAAAAACGCGCCCATCAGTATCGACGCTGCGTTTCATGTTGTTGCGCTTAATGGTTCCGCGCGGCTTGCCCACAGCTTCAATATTGAAATACGCGCGCTTGCCCTTCTTATAAACCAAAATATTATCGTGCTTACGCGGGAAAAAGTGCTTTGCTCGCCCGCCTGAATTGTACGCCCATATTATTTCATTCTGAAAGTTGCTTTCACCGAATATCTTGTCTAAAATGCCGCGAATCTTTGCGGACATTCTGTAATCGATATGAACATATATGCTACCCTCGTTAGACAGAATTTCGTAAGCACCACGCAGTACTGTGCGCATAATTTGAAGATATTTGGCTTCACTCATGTTATCGAAAAATGCGTTTTCGCGCGAAGTGCCGTTCGCCAGCGTGAATTTGCTGCCGGTGCAGAAAGGCGGGTCGATATATACTAATGTGGCTTGGTTTGCGTATTCAGATACAAGCTCTTTCATCAGCGATTCGGATTTTGCACACACGAACCTGCCGTTGCCAAACGGGAATTGCTCTTTGTTGCACTTAATCTGTTTCATAATCTATATCACTCACAACGCTTTTGAATATTTTATCACATATTTATTGCATATTCAAGAAAGAATAAAAAATAATCGAATCAAGTAATAATTCTCAATTACAATTCATTTGATTTTTATCAAGAAGATTTTTAAGGCTTACTCCAATCATTAGATAAACGCTATGGTATTCGGGGTCGGCTATTTTCTTAGGTCCTCTC
>DUPG01000027.1 GCA_012838425.1 Clostridiales bacterium
ATTCCGTGCTGTGCGCTAACTTCACACTCAATTCTTATATGAACAAGCTTTTAATAGCTTCCATAAACGAATCTATCAATGTTTTAATATTCATCAGCAGCAAATCAAGCCTGTTCTCCGCAACGGTGTAAAGCACCAGAAAAGCTATGGAAGCCGCTATAATAAGTATAAAGTGATAGAACACAAAGGCTATAGCCAAGTTGCGCTTGTTTTGATACTTAGTTCCGCCCGCTGCCCAAACAACAGCTATTATGAAGCCTAACAACGGAATTGAGAAAAGTATCGTATATAGCAAATACCAGCTCACAGGCAATACAGCATAGGGGCTGTTTATAGAAGGCTTCATGAGCTTGTAGTTATCATCTATTACATTTCTGTATTTTGAGGTTCTGCGCCTAATCTCGCTGGCAGGCTTATGAGCAGGCGGAGAAACAGTTGCAGACTTTTGCGGCGCAGGCTTTTGCTCCGGCTGGGATTCAGGCTCCGGCGTAGGCTCGGGCTCAGGTTCAACAATAACGGGCTTCCCTTCGCCCGGCTTTGGCTTTTGAATAGGCGCCGCCCGCGGTATAGTTGTGCCTAACCATTTATTATCTTGTTCGCTCATTACATTCTCCTCGTACACTTGGTGATTTTATTATACAGTTTCATTTAAGACCTTGCAACATATAACGAAAAATGCTCATTTGTGAATTGAATGTAAATTCTTTGCGCTTATCAGCTGTTAGCGCAATGGGCAAAAAAGCACCCGCATTGCCCATAAAATGTAGCTTTTTTCATATTTTGAGCGGAATCGAATAAAACTGAAATATATCTGCCTCGCTTGACAGATTTCGCCTCGCAATTAAAATAGTAGCATGCAAGGAGGAATATATGCGAGTATTTAGGAGATTAGCCGCGTTTTCAGCGCTTATTATATTGGCGCTATTATTATCGGCCTGCTCTGGGGCGGGCAAGGAGTACTCCGCTGCAATAGAATTATTTGATAATGAGCAATTTGAGCAAGCAATAGCAGCTTTCAGCGCGCTTGGAGATTATAAAGAAAGTCAAACATACATTTTGCGTGCGAAATACAGCTTAGCGCAGCAGTATATGAATGATGGCGATTACGAGCAGGCCATAAGCATATTCGAGGAACTAAAAGGCTTTGAGGACAGCGCAAATAAGCTGTTGGACTGCAAGTACAGGTATGCGAAGCAATTGGCTCAGCACGGCGAATATGTAAAGGCGAAAACGCTTTTTTCGGCGCTGGGCGAGTTTTCTGACTCAAAGGAGCAAATCGAGCTGATAGACGCCGAGCTTAACAAGCAATCAGAGCATGAGTATAAGGAAAAGGTACTCATAGACATAGACTACTTTATGTTTTACGGCAACTGGCACAGCAAGGACGGGTATTTCACATTCCTGCCCAAGAACAAGTGCAGAATACTTGAAAGTTTGTCGCTTGAAAAGCCGATATTAGAGTATAACGCTTATACATGGAAGTTCGATGAAGGCTATATAAAGGTGTATGCGGAGGATAATCTCATACACGACTTTGCCGTTATACGCTTTACTGATAACGAGATAGAAGGCTATGATTTTGTAGAGCATAAGCAAATATTGTTCAAGCGAAACGACCAGAATTCGCTTAACGCCGAGCTGGATTTCGGAATACAGTTCGGAATGACAAAGACCACGGTTAAACGCTTAGACCCCAACTCAAAAAAGGTAGAGGCTAAGAGCTTTTTGCAGTGCTCAATATATGTAAAGGGCGAGAAGCGCAGCTTCAGCGGCACACGCACATATTATTTCAATTCAAAAGGCAAGCTGTGTAAAATCACAATAGCGCTTGACGCAATTACCACCGATACAGTAGAAGCAAACTACTATGAGCTTTCAAAGCTGTTGAATTCGTGCTACTTTGATGTGTCGGTATGCAATTTGGAATCCGAAAATGTGAAGTTCGCAAACAATAGCTTTTATGAGGAGATAAAGTCTATGCCCGATATTCAGCTGCACTTCTGGGCAACGGGTTCAGGCGGCATGCTGTGGACTGTTTCGGATAAGTATTCAGAGGATTGAGAGTCAGTCGTTCTGCTTGGTGCATAGCTCGCGCAGGCTTTTTAGAATCTTGTTTTCAAGGCGTGAAACCTGCACCTGCGATATGTTTAACAGCCTTGCGACCTCAGCCTGCGTTTTGTTGGAAAAATATCTTAGCATTATTATTTGTCTGTCCCTTGCGGGCAGACTTTTTAGCATTTCTTTTAGGAATACGCGGTTGATTATCATTTCTTCTTCGTTGCTGTCGGCTGCAAGCCTGTCCGCTATTGTTGCCGGGTTGTTGCTGTCGTCATACACCGGCTCATATATCGAAACATGGGGGCGCATTGATTCAAGCGCGTTTGTTATGTCATACACATCGCAATCAAGGGCCTTTGCTATATCCTCAATGCCTACATCGCGGTTCAGCTGCTTTGAAAGGCGCTCCTGCACCGCCATAGCCTTTATGCCCAGCTCTTTTAGCGAGCGGCTGACCTTTATCATTCCGTCGTCGCGCAAATATCGTTTTATCTCTCCCGCTATCATGGGAACAGCGTATGTAGAGAAGCGCACATCGAAAGCGGTATCGTAGTTTTTTACAGCCTTAACCAAGCCTAAGCAGCCTATTTGAAACAGGTCGTCGTATTCAACTCCCCTGTTTAGGTATTTTTTTACTATGGACTTAACCAAAGCTATGTTGTGCTTGATTAAAAGCTCAAAGGCCTCTTCGTCGCCCTGCTTTGCACTAACTATCAGCTCTGTCGTCCTTTCATGGCTTAGAAGGGACGATTCGCTCATTCCTCTTCACACCTGACTATGCGCTTAATCATAGTAACGGTTGTTCCCATTTCGGGCATTGAGGAAACATACAGCTCGTCCATGAACGCCTGCATAACCGAAAAACCCATGCCCGAACGTTCACCGTCGGGAAGCGTCGTATAGAATGGCGTCATTGCAAGGTCAATATCGTCTATTCCCTTGCCTTCGTCGCGCACTACTATTTTCAGCTCATTGTCGGATATGTACGCGTCAAGATAAATGGTCAGCGGCTTTGAGTTATAGCCATGAATTATAGAGTTTGTTACCGCTTCGCTTACGGCGGTGCGAATATCCGATATTTCCTCTATTGTAGGATTGAGCTGCGCGGCAAATGCCGAGGCGCACATTCTTGCCAACGCTTCATTTTCCGACATTGCGGGGAATGTCAAGTGCATTTCGTTGTTTTTCATGATTTCTTACCCCCTATCAGTTCTCGATTTTTTGCGCCAATGAATATATGCCCGACATTCTGAGAATACGGTCAACATTTCGGTTTGCGCCTTTTATGTATAGTGTGCCGTCCTTTTGAGTTATCAGCTTATAGCGTCCTAATATTACCCCTAAGCCCGAGCTGTCCATAAAGGACACATTAGTCAGGTCGAGCACGAATTCCCTGCAATTGCTTTTTTTGATTTCAGAATCGAGTCTTAATCTCAGCTTTTCTGCGCAATGATGGTCTAATTCTCCCTCAAGGCACATCACGAGCTGTTTTGTCGCCATATTCTCAGATAAATGCGTTTTTACTCGCATATTGCCCTCCTTGTCGTTGATTGTGCATATTGTTTCACAAATTAAATAATACAATGAGCAAAAATTTTTTTACACAGAGAATACTGTCGGCTTTTTTCTTAAAAAAAAGATTTTTGCAGAACTTGATTATTTTTGCATTTTTTACAGAAGCAATGTGTAAATTCCACTGAATTGTATGTTTTATAAATGCCTTTCTGCACAAACTATGTATAACGAATAATCAAAAAAAGGTGGTGAAAGCATGAAATCAGGCTTAGTATTTTTGGGAATGGCAGCAGGTGCCGCAGTCGCAGCTGTGTCGATATCCATGATGTATCCCGATATTTACAGACGCATGGTCAGAGATGGCAGGCGTGCGCTGAGAAAGGGTAAGCGCTTTGCAAGAAATATGGGTATATGATGGCAAAATGTGTTTTATTTCCCGGGAAATAGCGCAAAGAAGACGGACTGTGTCCGAATGAAGACACGCTGCGCGTGAATGAAGATGCCTGCGGCAAATGAAGTCGGACTGTGTCCGAATGAAGACACGCTTCGCGTGAATGAAGTCGTTTCGCTAATGAAGTATAAAAAGTGAGGTGTGAGGAGTGTGGAGCGATGAGTGCTCCACACGCTTTGTTTTAATTAAATATAGCATACATTTATTCTGCAATTATTAGTTTCGTGTTATTAGCAGCTTACGCTGTTAACTCCTAAATCTACATTGGCAAATTATACTTCTTCATTCGGGCAAAGCCCGTCTTCTGTCGCCACAGGCGTCTTCATTCAGCGGCAGTGCCGCTGTCATCATGCGCGCTTGCACGGCAACTCCAAACTCCTAACTCCCGTATATAAAAAGTCTTTCTCCATAAACTAATTCTATGACATGGATACTTTTCGCAATACTTTCCGCATTCTTTGCGGGGAGTACGGCTATATTGATAAAGGTAGGTCTGAAACGCGTTGATTCCAACCTTGCGACCGCTTTGCGAACGGCTGTTGTGCTGGGATTTTCGGCAATTTTTGCGATTTTGCTTGAAGCGCGCACGCCAAGCCCCTCATTTTCGCAAGCAAATCTGCTATTTTTGCTGCTTTCCGGGCTGTCAACCGCATTCGCCTGGCTTAGCTACTTCAAAGCCTTGCAGTTAGGCGATGTAAGCCGCGTTGTCGTGGTTGATAAAAGCAGCATTATAATCACAATTCTGCTCTCATTCATTGTTTTCAAAGAAAAGCCGTCCATCACAGTCTTTATAGGAATGCTGCTCATAGCCGCTGGCATATTGCTTATGCTCAAAAAGGGAGAAAATGAGAATACGGGCAGGGCATGGCAGCTATACGCGTTTTTATCGGCAATATTCGTATCTCTCACAGCTATATTCGGAAAAATTGGAGTAGGCGAGGCAAACTCCGCATTCGCTACAGCTGTACGCACATTAGTTGTATTCGTGGTAGTTTGGGCAGTCGTGCTGGGGCAGAAAAAGCACAGGTATATTAAGTCAATAGATAAAAAAAGCTGGCTGTTCATAGTGCTGTCGGGAATAACAACGGGGCTTGCGTGGTTTATGTTCTTTTTAGCGTTGAAGCAGGGCAGGGCAAGCGTGGTGGTTTCAATAGAAAAGCTGAATATCATAGTAACTGTGCTGTTCTCGCGGATTCTTCTGAGAGAAGCTCTAAGAAGGCGCTTTGTATCAGGCCTATTATGCTTAATTCTGGGAACGGTGCTGATGTTTTTTGTTTGACGCGCTTTTCCTTCGTATGCTATACTTTTTGAGTATTTTGCGGAGGATAATTTGGGAACAATAGAGTTACTTTTAATTGCGATAGGCCTTTCTATGGACGCTTTTGCGGTTGCCGTATGCAAGGGTCTATCAGTACGAAAGCCGGCATTAAAGCATTTCATCATAGTAGGCTTATATTTTGGAATATTCCAAGCAGTAATGCCCCTAATTGGATATCTTATAGGCAGCGCGTTCGCTTCACTAATCACGAGCATTGATCATTGGGTAGTATTTGTATTGCTTAGCATTATAGGCGCACATATGATTTGGGAATCGCGCAAGCATTCCGAAAGCGGAAGTGAAGGAGCAAGCTGCTTTACGTTTTCATCAATGATAATATTGGCGCTTGCCACGAGCATTGACGCGTTGGCTATAGGAATAGCGTTCGCTTCGCTTAAAGTTAATATAGTTCCTGCCGTATTGCTTATTGGCGTCACAACATTCGCTTTTTCATGCTTAGGAGTAAAGATTGGCAATGTTTTCGGAGAAAAGTATAAAACAACCGCCGAGTTTGCTGGCGGTGTGATACTAATACTGCTTGGAGTAAAAATTTTAATAGAGCATCTTGTGTATTAAAAAAACGGTGAGTTTCCCCACCGCGTTTTTTTCGAGCTTACTCCCAGTCTTGCTGTATGTACGCTTGTCGGTCAAGCCATCTTTGCATTTCGTCATAGGGTATATCAAAGCCCATGTTTTCTAAAACTACATAGTCAGCACCAGATACGGAGAATATAAGCCTGTCATCGCCCACTGTGGTTATTACCATCAATGTATATGTTGTATCGGGCATAAAAGCTCTTGGTTCTTCCGCAGTTTCTAAGAAATTATCATATTTATCCTCGTCAACCGTAACATTTAATTTAACAAGATATACGCTTGTAAGGTCGGGGTCGAGATAGAGTTTTATTCCGTCTGCTTGGCTACTATAAGTGAGCGTCATATGCCCCCATGAGTTGCTTTCTTTATCTGTGTATTCACCGGTTATTTCTAAAAGCTCTAAATTATCAACATAAACAAATGCATAAATTTCGTCTAATTGATATCCGCCTGCTTTTAGGTTTTCTGGGTCTGGCAAATCTCCATCTTCGGTGCGATAAACAAGTACCTCGGAGAAATCTCGTTCTTCGCTGTTCCAGATATCACAGAACTTTTCAAGCAACTCAATATCCTTCTCGGGGTAAAGTGTTCGCCAATCAACTTCGGTAGGCTCAACTGTGGGTTCTATGGTAGGCTCGGTTGTCGGTTCAAGTGTTGCAGTATTTGTATTGTTGGGTGTTTCTGTGGTTGCAGGTGTGTTTGTGTCTTGGTTGCATGAAGCAAGCAACATAACTGCAAGCAGGATTACAAGTGCGGGTAATAGCTTTTTCATAAAATCCTCCTAAAATGTTTGTATAATATTTGCTGGGTACATAGAAGTACCGCCGCCACCTACTGGAGTAGTGTATCCGCATTGAGAGCATCGCAGTAAGTCAATGGTGTATGGTACAAATGTATGTGATGAATACTCGATGTATTCGCATGCTTGGCAATTCCTTTAAATATATTTGATAATACTATTATAATATGTGCAATAACAAAGTTTGTCAAGTAAATTCAAATAAATCTTTGTGAATTATTTATCTTATTTCAATATTTTTTAGCTAAAAGTTACTAAGTCTGCCTTATTATTAACTAATAAGGAGTATTAGCACCTAAAAATCCGAATAGTATATTAGTATCGCAAGTCAAAACAACGTTATCTGGCTGCTCTCCGTCATTCCCTCAAAGCAGCCCAAATCAGTCAGCTTCGTGATAATAGCCGTTGAAACCTTCGCTTCCTCCTTGAAGTCCTGAATGTTCTCATAGGGAACATTTTTGCGTTTCTTTCGCGCTTCTACAATCTGCATTGCCATATTCTTGCCCAAGCCCTGAATCGAGTTGAACGGTGGCAGCAGCGAGCTTTTATCAACAACAATGAAGTTTGTTGCGTCTGATTTGTTTATATCCACATTCAGTAAACGAATTCCGCGCAGGTTCATCTCATATACAACCTCAAGTATGGGAATCAGCTTTTTCAGCTTGTCAACCGTCTGTGTTGTTCCCTCTTCCTCAACATCTTCGTCGTAATAATCGTCTTCATCGTAGGCTTTCCTTGACCTTTTTCCTCCCTGCTCCTTGATTTCCTTCTCTATCTGGCGCAGGTTCTTTAATACTGTTTTTGCGTTGCCGCTGCACAGGGCAATATCGAAATCGTCCGCCCTCGCTGTAAAGTACACAGCATAGAATTCCGCCGGATAATGCACCTTGTAGTACGCCACGCGGAATGCCATGGTCAAGTATGCCGCGGCGTGCGCTCTTGGGAACATATACTTAATCTTTTTGCACGAATCAATATACCACGATGGCAGGGGAAGCCCTCTTAATACCTCCTCCATTTCCTCAGTCAAGCCCTTGCCCTTTCTTACGCTTTCCATAACCGAAAACGCCATCTTGGGCTCACAGCCCTTAGCTATCAGATAGCGCATAATATCGTCGCGCGTGCCTATAACCTCTGATAGCACGGCTTTTTTCTGCTTTATCAGGTCCTGCGCGTTGCCGCTCCACACATTAGTTCCGTGCGAAAGCCCTGCAATACATACGAGCTCCTCGATAGTTTTCGGCTTGGTTTCGCTCAATATTCCGCGAACGAAAGTAGTGCCGTATTCGGGTATTCCCAGCACGCCCGAATCGCAATTTATAGCGTCAAGGTTCACGCCTAATGCCTCGGGTGATGAGAACAGCGACAGCGTTTTTTCATCGTCTAAAGGAATGTCCTGCGGGTTTAAGCCCGTAAGGTCGTGCAGCATCTTTAACGCAGTGGGGTCAACATGCCCCAACACATCAAGCTTTACTAATTTATCGTTCATTGCGTGGAAGTCAAAATGCGTAATAGGCTTGTTGCCCTCTTTTTTGTTAGCAGGATATTGCAGGGGGAAGAAATCCGCGCACTCAAACTCTTTAGGAACAATAACCATGCCCCCGGGGTGCTGACCGGTTGTGCGCTTAACGCCTACACAGCCCATTACCAGCTTAGAAATCTCGGCGGGCGTTAAATCAAGCCCATTGTCCTCACAGTATTTCAGAACGAATCCGTATGCGGTTTTATCCTTCAATGTCGATATAATGCCTGCGCGGATTGCGTGCGTTTCACCGAACATCTCCCTCGTGAATTCGTGTGCCGACGCGTGATATTCGCCTGAGAAGTTCAGGTCAATATCGGGGGTCTTGTCGCCCTTGAAGCCTAAGAAGGTTTCAAAGGGAATATCAAAGCCAAGCTTTTTATATGGCGTGCCGCATTCACAGGTCTTGTCGGGCATATCAGCACCGCAGGAGTATTTTTGATTAAATTCGCTGTTTGTGCAGTTGGGGCACAGGTAGTGCGCGGAAAGCGGGTTAACCTCCGTAATGCCAGCCAAGTACGCCACGAATGACGATCCGACAGACCCGCGCGAGCCTACCAAGTATCCGTCATCCATAGACTTCTTAACAAGCCTTACAGCCGAAATATACAGCGTAGCGTAGCCGTTGTTTATAATAGAGTCCAGCTCAAATTTAAGCCTGTCCTCAACAATCTTGGGAAGATTTTCGCCATACAGCTTGTGCGCCTGCGTCATAGCCATAGAATACAGCTCTTCGCTTGCGTTCTCGAATACGGGCGAATATGTGGGCTTGTCGTCAAGGTATGCTGTAAGCGGTTCGCATGAGTCGGCAATCGCGTTAGGATTGTCAACCACTATTTCCATAGCCTTTTCTTCACCCAAGTACGAAAACTCTTTGAGCATTTCGCAGGTGGTTTTGAAGTATAAAGGCGGCTGTTCGTTTGCGTCCTTGAAATGCTTTGAGTGCATAAGAATTGCCCTGTATATATAGTCCTCAGGCTCTAAAAAATGCACATCGCCCGTGGCTACTACCGGCTTATTCAGCGCTTCGCCAAGCTCTACAACTCTCTTATTTAAGGCGCGGAGGTCGTCCTCACACTGCACCGTGCCGTTTTTCAGCATAAATGCATTGTTGCCTATGGGCTGTATCTCCAAATAATCGTACCACGAAGCTATCTTTCTCTGCTCCGCCTCGGGCTTGTTCTCTAAAACTGCTCTGAACACCTCTCCGCGTTCGCAGGCAGAGCCCAATATTATTCCGTTTCGCAGTATTGAGAACAGGCTTTTAGGCATTAAAGGCTCAAATGAGAAGTTCTCCAAATGCGCATAGCTTATTAGCTTGTATAAATTCTTCAAGCCCTCTCTGTTCTTCGCAAGCAGTATTATGTGGTAGTAATTGCGCTTTTTCTTGGTGTTCTTCTGCACCTCGCCGAACATTAAAGGCAGAGTGCTGTTACTCTCCCTCAGATGTTCACAGATTTTCGCGTACAGGCGCATAGTCAGCTCTGCGCTGTCGCCCTGCTCTTGAATATCAAACTCCTTGCATGCGTTTTGCAGCTGGCTTATGCTTTTCGCCTCGGGGAAAATATAGTGTGTGAGTAATTGTGTATCAATATGGTGCTTTGTAAGCTCCGCGCCATAGCGTTTCGCGGTTGCCTGTAAAGCAAGGTAGTCCTGTGAATCATGGCAGACGGGTATGGAATCGCCCAAGAACTTTACAAAATCGTGAATTGCCTGCTCGGTATGCGGCGCTGAGGCGATACTCTCCGGGTCATACTTTATAGGAAAGCGCGCAGGTATCGGCGCACCCGAATTTATTAGCGTTGAGAATCTCTCGCCTGTTGCGTGGCGTACCGCCTTAATCTCCGCAAAGTGCTTCTCAGACAGCACATTGAAGCACACAAGCGATACGGAAACCAATGAACGCTTTTCCCCGTCTATCGTTACATAGTCTATATCAAAATCGTGCAAAAGCTCGCAATCGTCCTGCAAATAGCCTTCTACACCGTAAATAAGCTTAATGCCGTTCTTTTTCGCCGCCTCCATAGCTTCGGGGAATGAGTGCACTACGCCATGGTCGGTTATTGCTATTGCCCTATGCCCCCAGCGTGCGGCTGTCTTTATAACATCTGAAACCTTCGTAAGCGCGTCCATTTCAGACATTCGCGTATGCAGGTGCAATTCAACGCGCTTTTTCTCACTTGTATCCTGCCTGTATTCCTTCTCTTTAGTGTTTATATCGTAAGGGATAATGTAGTATTCATCGCTGTTTCTTGATATTGTCAGCCTGCCGCGCACAATTAGCTGCAAGCCGGCCTTCTCCGCTTCCTCTATCCTTTGGTTAGCGAATCGCTTGTCCTTTTCAAGCTTGAAGCAAATCAGCTGAACCGCTGATGTATCGTCTGCAATAACTCTGCGCAGCTTGTCTAAGTTCTGCTCTTTACGCTTTTCCTCTTCCTCGGTCAGCGGAACAATGCTTCCGCACACGGTTACACGCGTGCCGGGAATCTTATCGCTGTCCGTACTCTGCTTTCTTAACTCCGCTGCCATGCGCTTTAACTCAATCATGGGTGTTATCTTCGCGTCGTCGGGTATGGCCGAGCCGAATATTATGCGCGTGTCAGAGGCTTCCTTTTTAGGCTTCTTAGGAATGACAGGAACAGCAGGCGCAGCAGTTTTTTCATTCTTTTGCGCTGCATATACGCAGGTGTTGTCTGCATTTACCGAAATATTGTCGTCGCCTACTATTTCGAATCTTACATTAAGCCCCAATGCAGTAAAAAGCTCCTTTACAGGTGCTGGCATAAGCCTTTCATAGCGTGTGGGAACGCGTATCAGCACCTTGTTGCAGGCTCTGTCGACCTCCCAAACCGAACAGTCTATAATTGGCGTGCATTGCGGGTTTAATTCCTTAGCGCATTCCTTTAATATTGTCTGTGCCTCGCTTATGTCCTCAAAAATAGCTTTTTCAGCGTCCTTGCACTTAATATTCAAGCAAAGCGCAGAGACCTTAGGAATATTAGCCAGCAGGTCGTTCTCTATTTTCTCCTTGGTTTTAGGCTCAATCAGCTTATCGGAAACAAGGCTTAATTCAAGCCTTTTTGTACGCTTATAAAAGGTTATTTCCTCAACCTTCAACAAGTACTTATCCAATATCTGCTGAACCGGCAGAGTCATCTTATAAGCTCCTTGCAGTCTGATATAAACCTCTCAATAGTTTCATCTATATCGCCCGAATACACAAGCTCGCCCTTTTTGAACACAGCGGCGCCCTTTTTCGCGAATGCTATGCCTATATCGGCTTCTCTTGCCTCGCCCGGACCATTCACCACACAGCCCATTATAGCAATCTTTACCTTGTGCTTTGGTGTGAAAGCGGCAAGCTCGTTTTTCACTCTAAGTACCAGCTTCTCTAAATCGCCAGTAGTGCGCGCGCAGGTCGGGCAGGATATAAAATCAATATAGCCCTCGTCGCTCAAATCAAGCGCGCGTAAAATCTGCTTAGCGGCTATGACCTCCTGCACCACATCGCCCGTAATTGAAACCCTGATAGTATCGCCAATTCCAAGCAAAAGCAAAGCCCCTATGCCTATTGACGATTTCACAATAGCGCTTTCACCCAAGCCCGCTTCGGTAACGCCTAAATGAAGGGGGTAATCCACTGATTTGCTTAACAGCAGGTTGGCTTCGACAGTTGTTTTTACATCTGATGCCTTTATTGATATTACAATATCGTAAAAGCCTTCATTTTCAAGCAGCTTTGCGTGGTTTAACGCGCTTTCTGCCAACGCTTGCGCAGTAGGACCGCCATATTTTTGCAGCAGCTCACGCTCAACCGAGCCGGAGTTCACCCCGATTCGTATGGGGATATTCGCCGTCTTAGCCGCAGAGACAACCGCCTGCACCTTTTCTCTGCCGCCTATGTTTCCGGGGTTTATCCTAAGCTTGTCTATGCCGCTTTCGCAGGCAGCTATGGCTAATTTATAGTCAAAATGAATATCTGCAACGAGAGGTATTTTAGTGTGCTTTTTTATCTCTTTTATCGCTTTTATACAGCTTTCATCATAGCACGACAGGCGCACGATATCAGCGCCGGCACTCTCCAACGCTTTTATTTGCGCCAAGGTGCTTTCAACGTCGGCAGTATCCGTATTAGTCATAGACTGTATGGCTATACGCTCTCCATTGCCTATGTAGATATTGCCTATTTTGATTTTTCGCGTATAAGTACTCATTATCCTGCAAAAATTCTGAGTGTGTCTATAATCACAACCAAAACAATCAGCGCCATTAGTATAAAGAAGCCTATCATGTGTATAAGCGCCTCGATTTTTACAGGCACAGGCTTTTTGAATATAAGCTCAATCAGCATGAACACGAGTCTTCCACCGTCTAACGCAGGGAATGGCAGCAGGTTCACAACGCCTAAGTTAATGCTTAATAGCACCAAAAGCAGCAGCAAATATTCAATTATGAATGATGCCTTCATAGATGCCGCAACATCAAGATTAGCCACCTCGGAAACGCCGGAGTCAAGCACATCTACAATGCCTATTACGCCCATCAGTTGCTGAACATCGGCATTCCCTGTGAACAGCTTGCCCAAGAAGTCGAACAGCACATCGCAGGTGGTTACAAAGAATCTGCCGCTTTGCTCGAATGAGCCTAAAAAGCTGTGCTGTATATTAAGCACCTTAGAATTCAAAATCGATACGCCGATTTTGTTGTATCCCGCTTTGGCGTCGTATATGTTATCAATGCGTATGTTCTCGATTATGTCAGCGTTTTCTACAGTTAACGTGTGTTGTGCCGCGAATTTAGACTTTATCAGCTTTTCAAGCGCTTCTTCGTTTTCTATATCTACGATTTCGCCGTCAACCCTGTAAACCGTATTTGCGTTGGGGCGCATAACCGTAATGTTCACATAATTTTCCGTAGCGCCTTTAATTAAATCAATCATTTGTGCGGAGTCTGCTACCTCATTGCCGTTTATAGCTACCACAAAATCGCCGGCCATCAGCTCTGAATTCTCAGCCGGTGCTCCCTCTATAATCTCCGCTACCATGGGCTTTTCATACACAATAGCTTCATTCGAGCCGAATATGCCGAACATCAGCGCGCCTACTAAGAAAGCAAGCACTATGTTCATAAATGCGCCTGCGGCAACCGTTATCATGCGCTTCCAGACGGGGTGTGAATTGAAGCTTTTTGCGTCAACTATTTCTTCGTCCTCCCCTACGAACTTGCACATACCGCCAATGGGGAAAAGGCGTAATACAAATTCCGTTTCGCCCTTGCGCTTTTTGAATATTACAGGCCCCATGCCTATCGCGAATTCGGTTATGCTGAAGCCCAGCAGCTTGCCGGATATAAAATGCCCGAATTCGTGTATCGTGATGAGTATTCCTAAGATAAGCAGTGTAAAGAGTATGGATAATATTAAGGTCATATATTTCTCCTTGCTATTTGTCTATATTGTATGCGCTGTCGCAGTGTTTTTTGTACTAATATGCGGGGGAAGGAGGTGCTCCCCAACTAAACCTGCCGCCCGAAAAATCGTGAGACTTTTGGCGATTATCCCTTCCATTCAGCCGCGTAAGCCCTTGCTAATTTGTCAATCTCAATTATAGCATCCGGCGATATTTTATTACAATAGCTTTTGCCCATTGCGTACTCCACCCGCTTCGCTATATCCAAAAAGCCTGTTTGCCCGTTTACAAACATCTCAACCGCCTTTTCGTTAGCCGCCGTATATACTACGGGCAGTACGCGCCCCTCCCGCAGTGCTTCATAGGCAAGGCAAAGTGCGGGGAATTTTTTGTAATCGGGTGCCAAAAAGCTGAGATTGAGATTCGAAAAATCCAGCCTGTCAATTATACGCTTTCTCCTTTTCGGATATGTCAGCGCATATTGTATAGCGCCGCGCATATCGGGAACGCTTAAAAGTGCTTTTACGTTTCCGTCAACAAACCTAACCATAGAGTGAACAACAGACTGCGGATGTATAACCACTTCAATTTTATCCGCACCTAATCCGAATAACGCCGCCGCCTCCAATATCTCTAAGCCCTTGTTAAAAAGAGTCGCCGAATCTATGGTGATTTTTTTACCCATGCTCCATGTCGGGTGCTTAAGCGCGTCATTAACTGTAATATGCTTCATATCCTCTATGGGCGTATTGTAAAAAGGCCCTCCCGACGCGGTAAGTATTATGTTCTCTATACTGCTTCTGTCAAATATGCTGTTATTTTCAGGGTCGCCCTCAATAAGCTGAAATATAGCCGACTGCTCGCTGTCTATTGGAATAATTCTTAGGCTGTCATTAGCTGTAATCATAGGGCTTGTACCCGATTCAAGCGCGTTTCTCAACGAATGAAGATAAATTATGCTCTCCTTGTTAGCAGAAGCGATAATTTTACCTTTATACAGCGCCAGCGATACTGCCTTAAAGCCTGCAACGCCCGATACGGCGTTCACAACCAAATCGACTTTCTCATGCCCTCCGCAAAGGTTTGCCGCATTATTGCCTACGACTATATCGGGTGAGTAGTTAAGCCTGTCTTTTAGCTCCTGATACTTATTAGCGTGCGCTATGCTTACAACGCTCGGCTTAAACTCATTCGCCTGCTCTGCCAATAATTCTGCGTTTGAATCCGCACACAGCGCGAATACGCTAAACTGTTCTTCATCTGATTGGCGTATAACATCAAGCGTCTGCCTGCCTATTGAACCTGTTGAGCCTAATACAGCGATATTTTTCATACTTCCTCACAGCCAGATATGCAGATAGTAGAATATAATGTATGTTACGGGAGCGCACAGAAGCACGCTGTCCAGCCTGTCTATAACTCCGCCATGCTCGGGGAATATGGTTGAGAAGTCCTTAATATTGCCCCAGCGCTTTATAGCCGAGGCAAACAGGTCTCCCATCTGCCCCGTAAACGACAGTATAATTCCTATAATAATCAGCGGAGCAAGCGGCAATGCGTTCTCAAGCTCAATATTCCATATATACGGAATCCACCTTTGAAAGAAATACACCAGCACTCCCCCCAGCGCGCCGCCTAAAAGCCCGCCTAAGCTGCCCTCTATGGTCTTTTTGGGGCTTATGCGCGTGTTCAGCTTGTGCTTTCCTAAGAATATGCCTACGAAGTACGCAAGCGTGTCGCCCAAAAGCGGGCATGCGAACAATAAAAGCATTGCTGTCCTGCTAAGCGCGAAGCTCTCAATATTTATTACAAGCAATAAGAATACCAAAAGCGCTGTTGGGTATATGAACAGCGCAAGGCTTATAAATAAATCCTCAATGCTGTATTTTTCACAAAAAAGCACATACGAAAGAGTGAAAAGCATTGCCACAGCAAAGGCTATAGCCAAGTAGAAGCCGCCTAAATACATATATACGGGGCAGGCGGCAAGCGCGAATATGTAAAGCGGTATAAAAAAAGGCTTGTACCCCTTGTTTTTCGCTGTGTTCTTCATCTCATACACGCATAGCAGGCATATTATAGCAGATATAATCATCTGCGGTATGCCGCCAAAGAAAAGTATAGCCAAAAACATAGCCGTAAGCAGCAGCCCTACATATACGCGTGTGAATAAGCTTCGCTTTTTCTCTTTATCCACTTAACCTCTCCTGTCTGTATTACAGTCCGCCGAATCTGCGGTTTCTTTCGCTGTACTCTCTCAATGTCTGTATAAAAAGCTCGTCGGAAAACTCCGGCCAAGTCTCTTTTACGAATATAAGCTCGGCATATGCCGCCTGATACATCAAAAAGTTTGATAGCCTCTGCTCTCCGCTCGTGCGCATTATCAAATCAAGCTCGGGCAGGTCTTTTGTGTACAGGTAGCTCGATATAAGCTTTTCGTCTATATCGTCTATATCTAAACTGTTTTCTTTGACTTCCTTTGCTATTGCCTTGACAGCGTTTGTTATTTCAAGCCTGCTGCCGTAATTTAGCGCGATACATAGCTGCAGGCCTGTGTTATTTTTTGTTCTCTCGATTGCGTTTATGATTGCTTTTCTTACGCTGTCAGAAAACCCCGACAGCTCGCCCAGGTGCCGTATTTTCACATTGTTTTCATGCAGCTCGTCAATCTCTTTGTTGAAATACTCTAACAACAGCCCCATAAGCGCCTCTATTTCGGCTTTGGGTCTGCGCCAGTTCTCCGTCGAAAACGCGTAAAGGCTCAATGCGGATATGCCAATATCGGAGGCGGTCTTTACAATGCCCTTAAGCCTGTTCATGCCTGCCCTGTGTCCGAATACGCGCGCCTTGCCCTGACGCTGCGCCCACCTGCCATTGCCGTCCATTATTATTCCGACATGCTTAGGTATTTCAAAATCAACCTTCATTTTCACCTGCTTCGCCTGCGACATCTGTAATAAAGTATGAAAAGCAAAGCTCGATTGTGTTTTCATCAATCAAGCGTTGCCTTACTACAATAGGAACTCCGTTTTCTATTCCCTTCTTGCTGCGAACCTCTTTTACCTTTATGGCATAGCCACTGCTTCTAGCCGAATCAAGAGCGTTTTCAAGCTTCAAGCCAAGGTATTCTCTTGAACTCAAACCTCCATAATCTCCTTTTCTTTTTCGGCGATTATGTTATCAATTTCTTTTATCTTATCGTCTGTCAGCTTCTGAATGTCCTCTTCCAAAGCCTTCTGGTCGTCTTCGGTTATAAGGCTTTCCTTGCGCTCCTTCTTAACCTGTTCATTAGCGTCGCGTCTTATCGAACGAATGGCTACCTTTGCTTCCTCACCCTTTTTCTTAACCTGCTTTACAAGCTCTTTTCTGCGCTCCTCTGTAAGCTCGGGGAATACTAAGCGGATAACTTTGCCGTCGTTTGCGGGGTTAATGCCTATGTCTGATTTCTGAATCGCCTTTTCGACCGCGTTCAGCATACTTGCGTCCCAAACTGA
Organism: Clostridiales bacterium; assembly: GCA_012838425.1. Classification (GTDB taxonomy): domain Bacteria; phylum Bacillota; class Clostridia; order Christensenellales; family CAG-138; genus DUPG01. Next base: position 17,163 of record DUPG01000027.1, read on the forward strand.
TATTACAAGCAATCTCGGCTCGGGAACTGATATATTTGCCATCTGATTTATGGGAGTGGGAGTTCCGTAATAATCAACCAATACCTTGTCAAGCACAGCGGGGTTTGCTCTGCCTGCTCTTAATGTGCTCAGCTCTTTAGTTAAGTTAGCAATGGTTTTTGACATTTTTTCCTTTGCCATATCCAGTATTTCCATAGTATTACCTCCTCATCAAATTATAAAATATTATATCCTGTGGATAATTTACGGTCAACTATCTATGATTGTGCCTATGTTTTTGCCGTTCACCGCGTCTAATATGCTGTGAAAGCCTGCAAGCGGGAATATCACTATGGGAATACGCTGCTCCTTGCACATTGTGATTGCGGTAATATCGATGCACTTTTGATTCATAGCTATTACCTCGTCATAGCTTGGGTTCTCTAATCTTTTTGCGTCGGGGCATGTATCGGGATTCTTATCGTACAGCGCGTCAACATTCTTGGCTAAAAACAAAGCGTCGGCACCTATTTCACAGGCGCGCAACGCTGATGCTGTATCCGTCGTGAAAAACGGTGAACCGCTTCCACAGGTGAATATCAATATTGTTTTTTTATCGAGTGCCGCGTGCGCTTCCCTTGCGCTGTATGTATCGCAGAACCTCTGCATATCGACTGCGGACATTACCTTCGCGTCAACCCCCGCTCTTAAAAGGGCATCGCACAGTGCTATGCCGTTCATGGCTGTAGCCAGCATGCCCATATGGTCTGCGCGGTTCCGCTCCATACCGCCGGCGCTTCTTGCTCTCCAGAAGTTGCCGCCGCCTACAACGATTCCTACCTCAATGCCTGCTTCCTGAATCGCCTTTAGCTGTGTGGCTATGTTAGAAAGCGCTTCCGCGTCGATAGGCTCATCTCTGCGCTTCAACGCCTCGCCGCTAAGCTTTAATAGAATACGCTTAAATCTTATGTCTTTAATACTCATTTTTCGCCCCTTCTATTATTTTATAAAAAACCTGCAAAACGCTTACAAGCGCATTTTGCAGGTTAGCTATAAGCGCGGTTTGATTACTTGTTGATTTGGCTCATGACTTCCTCTGCAAAATTGTCTTCGCGCTTCTGAAGCCCCTTACCCATCTCATAGCATACGAAACGATCGATTTCGAACTTGCCCTTTATCAAGGCGCCTACTGTAACTTCGTCGTTCTTAACAAATTGCTGCTCTAACAAGCATACTTCCTTGTAATACTTGTTGATTCTGCCTTCGACCATCTTTTCGATTATGTTCATGGGCTTGGGATTTTCCTCTGCCAAAGCCTGCGCCTTGAGGATTTCCTTTTCCTTTTCGATCTCCTCGGAAGATACTTGGCTCTTATCCAGGTATGTGGGCTTGAAAGCGGCTATGTGCAGCGCTATGTCGTGCAATACTTCCCTGTGCTCCTCGGTTGCCTTTGCTAAAACAAGCACGCCTATTTTACCGCCAAGGTGAATATAGCTCTCCAAAATCTCGCCCGCACCAATTTCAATGCGCTCGAAGCGGCGAACGGTAATCTTTTCGCCTATCCTTGCTACTGCTTCGTTCAAAAGCTCCGCAATAGTCTTTGATTCGTCTTTATAAAACTTCTGCTCCATCAAGCAATCTACGCAGGCGGGTGAATTCTTTGCTATTTGCGCTGCAATGTCAAGAACCAAGCTTCTGAAATCGTCTGTCTTAGCAACGAAGTCGGTTTCGCAGTTTACTTCTACCAATACGCCTACATTGCCGTCAACATAACGCTCAACTATGCCCTCTGCTGCAATGCGTGAAGCTTTTTTAGCACTTGCCGCCAAGCTCTTTACGCGCAGATAGTCCATAGCCTTTTCCATATCTCCGTCGCATTCAACCAAAGCCTTTTTGCAGTCCATCATGCCTGCACCGCTCATCTCTCTGAGCGCAGCTACATCTTTAGCCGTGAAATTTGCCATTATACATTCCTCCCTTAATTAAAAATCGTCCTCATCTTGTACTGCTTCGTCTGCATCAGTCAAAACAGCATTTGCTTTTTCGGGTTCGTTATCGGCTGTTTCCTCATCTTCGGTTGAAGCTGTCATCTGTTCGCCCTGTCTGCCCTCTATAACTGCGTCTGCCATCTTGCCTGCAATCAGCTTGATTGCGCGAATAGCGTCGTCGTTACCGGGAATGGGGTAGTCAACTTCGTCGGGGTCGCAGTTTGTATCAATTATAGCAATGATTGGTATACCCAATGTTCTTGCTTCGTGAACTGCCAAATGCTCTTTCTTGGGGTCAACAACGAACAATGCGCCGGGAAGTCGGGGCATATCCTTAATGCCGCCCAAGTTCTTCTCAAGCTTTTCAGCTTCCTGCTTCAGCTTTATAACTTCCTTCTTGGGAAGAAGCTCGAATTCGCCGTTGAACTCCATCTGCTCAATCTTGCGCAGATATGCTATGCGCGATTGAATTGTTTTCCAGTTAGTAAGCGTGCCGCCCAGCCAGCGATGATTTACATAGTACATTCCGCAGCGGATAGCTTCCTGCTCTATGGCTTCCTGCGCCTGCTTCTTTGTGCCAACAAAAAGAATAGGCTCGTCTGTGCGTGCTACTTCGACTATGAACTTGTACGCCTCGTCGATTTTCTTGACCGTTTTCTGAAGGTCGATGATGTAGATTCCGTTGCGCTCTGTGAATATGTATTCGCGCATTTTCGGATTCCATCTGCGTGTTTGGTGCCCGAAATGAACACCTGCTTCCAACAACTGTTTCATTGAAATAACTGACATAAAATCCTCCTCGTTAATTTTCCGCCCCGCATTTCGTCTTTTCAGTGAACCCAATAGGGCACGAGCCTGAAAATCTATGCGGGTGAGTTGTCGCAAAACAGTATAACAGATACTTTATTAGGTTACAAGTGGTTTTTTGGAAAAAGATGAATGAGAGTGTGGAGTAACAGACAAGGGCGCAATGCGCCCCTGTAATTATTGGCTGTTTTGCTTTTATCATTCGGGCGCAAGCCCGTATTTATTTGCCCGAAGGCATCTTCATTCAGTACAAAGCAGGCGATTTCATGCGTGCTTGCACGCTTACTCACACGCCAGCGCAATAATCGCGTCCGCAATGCAATATGTGTTGAACATCATATCCTCAATCGAAATATGCTCATTGGGCATATGCACTATCGAGCCTTTTTTCGATAAATCCTCACAGCCGAAAGCCACCGCGTTCTTAAATGCGCGCGCGTATGTTCCTCCGCCTATCGCCAACGGCTTGGGGTTTGTGCCCGTTCTGTCAGCGTAAACCTTGAGCAGACTCTTTACCAGCTCGCTGTCGGCAGGCACGAATAGCCCGTCCTTCAACTCCGAATCATACAGCTTTAAGCCAATATGAGAGAATTTCTCCTCCAACACCTTCAAAACATCTTCAAGCTTCATTGTAATAGGGCAGCGCATATCTATTGAGAAATCGCTAATACCGTTTTCGTCCCAATACAGCACGCCCGCGTTAAAAGTGGTTCTGCCCGATTCGTCTGTAAAGTCAAGCCCGAAGCCCTGCGCGTGATATTCCATTTTCATAAGCGAGTGCATATATTCGACTGTCGCCTTGTCCTCATCTGCAAGGGGAAGCTTAGAAAGAAGCTCCAGCGCCTTTTGAAGCGCGTTCTTGCCCAAATGCGGCATAGAAGCGTGCCCGCCCTTGCCGGTTACGGTAAGCTTAGTACCGCCACAGATTGCCTGAACATCAATCGTAAAGCCCTCATGCCCGTTTGCTAAATCGCCCAAAGCTGCTTTTGCTGCTTCGTATGGAATAGGCAGCTCCGCAACCGCGTCATTGGCTATTACATTAGCGCGTGAGCCCGAATGTATGCGTATATTCGACTTAAATTTTTTATAAAAGCTTGCGCGCAGTATCCCCTTTTCTGCGTTTACCACGGGGTATTCGCCGTCGGGAGAAAAAGCCAGGTGCGGAACCTCGCCATGCTGCTTGTAATGGTCCATACAGCCCCAGCCCGATTCCTCGTCGCAGCCCGCTATTATACGAATCCTGCGCTTAGTTTTAAGCCCGGCTTCTTTTATAGCCGCCAAAGCATACAGTGCGCTCACCGCAGGCCCCTTGTCGTCAACAGCGCCGCGCGCATAAATTTTATCGTCCTCTATAGTCGCGCTGAATGGCGGGTGCTTCCAGCCGATGCCTTCGGGAACAACATCAAGGTGAACCATTATGCCTAACATTTCTTCGCCTGTGCCATAGTCTATGCAGCCTGCATGACCGTCCATATCTATTACCTCAAAGCCCATTTCCTTTGCTTTGTCCAGCATATAGTCAAGCGCCTGCCTTATACCCTTGCCGTACGGCGCGTTTTTCTCGGGCTCGGCTTTTAAGCTCTTAATCTTTAACAGCTCAACCAATGTGTTAAGCATAGCTTCCTTATTCTTATTGATGATAGCGTCAACCTTTGTGTTCATAGCAGCTTCCTTCCTTTTATTATTATATTAGTTGATTGCACCGAAGCCCCTGCCTATTACCTCACGCGTGTTTATAACCGAAAACAGCGCGTTAGGGTCGTGGCTCAGCACTATGCTTTTCAGCTTTGAAAGCTCAACCGTTCTTACAATGCAGTATATCAGCTTGCGCTCTATGCCCGTAAATGCGCCTGTTGTGGGAATATATGTGGCTCCGCGCTTCATCAGGTGCATTATGTCAGGCACGATTTCTTCTGATTTATCGGAAATTATAAACACAGCGTGCGTCTTATTCATTCCTACAAGCGCGTTGTTGAATGCAACATTCGCAACGAACATAGCCAGCATTGAGAGTATAGCAAGCTCTAATCCGTATATAATTCCAAGTACTGTCATTATTATCAGATTGAATATTATGTTGAAGTTGCCCATAGGAATTGAGTACTTGCGGCTCAAAAACATGGCGACGACATCCATTCCGCCGAACGTAGCCCCGCGTCGCACAACGGGCGCACCGCTTACACCCAGTATTACGCCCCCCGTTAGCGCGGCTAATATAGGGTCAACCGCAGGCAGCTTTATGAATGATGTAACAGCTATAGAGAATGAGAACAATACAGTTCCCAACGCGCTGAAAAGCGCGAATTTCAGGTCAAGATGTATTATGCCCAATATAGCAATAGGCATATTAAGCACTAAGAGACAAAGCCAGCTCGGCAAGCCCCACAGATAGTTGAACAGAAGCGATATTCCCGTAATTCCGCCCGATAAGAAGCTGTTAGGAACATAGAACCCGTTTATAACAAGCCCCTGAACCAAGCACAGCGCCAGCATTGTTCCCAAAGTGATTAAATCTTCCTTCGGGTCTATCTTAAGTCGAAATTTATTCTTGATTTTAGCAAGCATATAGTAATACTTTACTCCTTATTGCCATTATAAGAGTATAAACTCAAAGTCGTAATTAGTCAAGAAAGGAAAATATATTTTCTTTGCGCTTGTAAATAGAAGAACATATGGTATAATTGTTGGGTGAATCTTGGTGTTCCGCTGCCATATATATGGGAATGAACACTGAAAAAAGGAGAAAACTATGTCAAACATCATCAGAGAGCTTGAAAAGGAACAGTTGAGGACTGACCTGCCCAGAATCAGGGTAGGCGATACCGTTAGGGTATTCGTAAAGGTTGTTGAAGGCAACAGAGAAAGGCTGCAGAACTTTGAGGGAACCATTATTAAGATTCAGGGCGGCGGCTTGCGTCGTTCATTTACCGTTCGCAGAATTTCATACGGTGTAGGCGTCGAGAGAACATTCCCCTACCACAGCCCGAGAATCGGCAAAATCGAAGTTGTGCGCCACGGCCGCGTTCGCAGAGCAAAACTGTTCTATCTGCGCAACCGCGTTGGTAAGGCTTCCAAAATTAAAGAACGCTTTATCACAAACAACAACGGTTCGGCTGAATAAGAGAGATTTTAGCAGGGAGCGTGCTATAAGGCACGCTTTTTGTTTATGTGTATTTGTGGTAATATAATAAAAGCATTTTTATAAAGGGTAGAGTTATGCAGATTCAATGGTATCCGGGACATATGACCAAGGCTAAGCGCATGTTAGCCGAAAACCTAAAGCTCATAGATGTAGTTATTGAGCTGCTTGACGCGCGCGCGCCCATGTCAACCAAGAACCCTGACTTTTCGGATATGTTTATAAATAAAAAGCGCGTGGTGCTATTAAATAAGTCCGATTTAGCCGATGAGAAGATAACAGCCGAGTGGATAAGATATTTCAAGGCGCAGGGCATATTCGCGTCCGAGTTCGTAGCCACAAAGCCGAACAAGCGTAAAAGCGCAATAATGGCGATAGAAGACGCCGCGCGTGAAAAGGTTGAAAGCATGCGCAAAAAAGGCGTTTTCAAAACAGTGCGCGCAATGGTTGTGGGAATCCCCAATGTAGGCAAATCTTCTTTTATAAACATTATGGCAGGCGCATCGCGTGCGCAGACCGGCGACCGCCCGGGCGTTACTCAGGGCAAGCAGTGGGTGAAAATCACAAATCAGCTTGAGCTTATGGACACTCCGGGGCTTTTATGGCCGAAGTTTGAAGACGAAACAGTAGCCAAGCATATTTCGTTCATAGGCTCGGTGCGCGACGAGGTTATAGACATTGAGGAATTAGCAAAGCAGCTTTTAATCACGCTATTACAGCTTGCGCCTGAAAGCGTATTCGCGCGTTACAAGAGCTTGAATCCCGACACACCCCATGAACAGCTGCTTGAAGCGGTTGCGCAGAGTCGCGGCTTCATATTGGGTAAAGGCGAATTCGACACAATGCGCTCCGCCAAGATAGTGCTTGACGAGTTCAGAGGCGGCAAAATAGCGAAGGTTTCGCTTGAAGCTCCTCCGAAGGAATAACAGATGGAAAAGCAGCCAAAACAAAAGCTGTCAGAAGCCGAACGTCTTTATCAGATAACGCAGTACGAAAGGGAATACTGGGAAAAAGGCGAGCTCGTATGCGGAATGGACGAGGCGGGCAGGGGTCCGTTAGCCGGTCCTGTCGCTGTCGCTTGCGTAATTATGCCCCCCGAACCTCTGTTAGAGCATATTAAGGACTCAAAGCAGCTCACAGAAAAGCGCAGAGAGCTTTTATATCCGAAAATAAAGGAAACAGCACTGTGCTATAATGTCGAATTCATAAGCCCCCAAGCTATTGATGAGCTTAATATTCTCAACGCAACGCGCTTGGGCTTCAAATCAGCTTACAACAATATGCGCACAAAGACTCGTGCCGTTTTAATGGACTATATAGACGGGGTTGACATTGACGCAGCTAAATTCCCGTTAGTAAGCGGCGATTCTCTGAGCTATTCCATAGCCGCCGCGTCAATTTTAGCGAAATATGAGCGCGACAGGTATATGCTGCAAATGCACGAGATGTATCCGCAGTATAATTTCGCGAAGCACAAGGGCTATGGCACAGCAGAGCATATAGCCGCTATTAAAGAATACGGTCCATGCCCTCTGCACAGAAAATCGTTTCTAAAATCTATATTAGGCGAAACAAACAATCAGGTTTCGGGCAGGCAGGGCGAAATAATAGCTGAAAAGTATCTAACTGCTAATGGCTATGAGGTGCTATGTCGCAATTATCGCGCGGGCAGGGCGGAAATTGACCTTGTAGCGCGTAAAGCCGATACCATAGCCTTTGTAGAGGTAAAAGCGCGCAGCAGCACTACATTCGGCTTTGGCTTAGACGCTGTAAATCCCAAAAAGCAGAAGAATATAATCGAAGCTGCAATACGCTATTGCCATGATAATTCCTTAACGGAAAACAGAATCCGTTTCGACTGCATTGAAGTAGATTTAGCGAAAGGCGAGGTTTCAAAGCATGTTGAAGCCGCTTTTGTGGTTGAGGAATGGCACTTAGGATAGCTGTAACTGCTTGTCAAAATAACTGAATTTTTTTATCCTTGCATAAAAGCAAATTATATTTTTTGCTTGACACGCTGTTTTGACTGTGCTAAAATTTATCGGTGATTACCGCGGAGAGATGTCCGAGTGGTTTATGGAGCTGGTCTTGAAAACCAGTGATGTCGAAAGGCACCGGGGGTTCGAATCCCTCTCTCTCCGCCAATATGGAGAAGTACCCAAGAGGCCGAAGGGGCTCCCCTGCTAAGGGAGTAGGATGGGACAACTGTCGCGAGGGTTCAAATCCCTCCTTCTCCGCCAACAGCCAGCAACTATTATGGTTGCTGGCTGTTTTGTATTTAGGAGGATATGGCGGTAGGTTGAGGGTTATCTAAAATTGCGTTTGAAGTGTTTAATAAGAATTTTATGTTACATTCTGCGAATTTAATTAAGCAAAAGGGGCGTTACGCCCCTTTCTTAACCTTGTACCGTCATAATCAATATCCTTGTCGCGTCGCCCGTATTCACCTTTCCGTCTTTGTTCACATCGGCGAACATAAGCTGCAAATTGTCAAGTATTTCATTGCCGGCTATATGCCTCAGCAAGGATACTGCGTCGCCGGTGTTCACCTGCGCGTCAAAATTCACATCGCCCAAGCTCGGAACTATAAGCTCGCAGCCATAAGCGTCTGCATACAGCTTAATATCGTCTGCCAATTCATATGCCGATAAGCCGAACTCAAGCGTCTTGCCGAAAATTTCTTCCTTATTATAAGAGAAGTACACCTTCAAGAAACGCCCAGTAAGATTGTAGGCCGTACCCGTTTCGCGATTCTGAGTAATGCTCAGCGAATTATCCTCGCCATGCTCAATATTGTCATTGCCTATGAACGCGCCCATTTCTTTAAAGTGGTGATATGTCAACGCTTCGTCATATGTCAATGTAACCACGCACTCTGAAATCGAGTAACCCTCCGTGAGCATCAGCTGGTCGAGGTTAATTTGAACAGCAATATAGTCGTCCTCAAAATATGCCTTTGAAGTAAACACGGTCTTTTCGCCGTAGTTAGCTTCGAAGGTGTATGAGGTGCCCTCTGCCTTCGCGTCTATTTCTGCGCCGATGGAATTCGTGGCATATAGCACATCAAATCTGAACTTCACTGTGCTTCCTATAACCACAGCCTCATAATAATTGAAGTAAAATCTCAAGAATCGCCCAGCTTCCGAAATAGGCGCGGAATCATCAGTCATTTCATGCGTTATCTGAATATCGCCCCATTCTTGGCTGACCATATACGAGCTTTCCCCCGAAAATGCTTCGCCATGCTCGTATCTGTCGAAAGCGATAATCAGATTGTCATAGCTAAGCTGAATTTTGCATGCGGCAATGTCCCATGATAATTCCTCAATGTTCAGGTCAACAACAAGCATATCATTTTCGATATATGCTTCGGAGGTAAAGCGTACGCTTGTGCTAAATGTGAAAGTACACCCCTCCGCAGTAGCTGTTGCCACAACATTTTGATTGATTACTACTTCATATACGGTCAGATTGAATTCAACTGTTTTGTTAGCAACTGCTTCGTCAAACTTGAAATAGTATGTTAGAAATAGACCTGTGCCAGAAAGTGCATTTGAGGAAGTCTGCCTGATTCTCAACATACCATCTTCGGCATTGTGCTCAAGAATATGCAGTTCTAATTCGATTTCGCCCACTTCGTAATGGTCGTATTCAAGAAGCTCATTGTCGTATCCTAAATCTAATACCGATGCATAAACTTCGCCGGACATCTCTGCAAGGTAAATGTCGACGGCTAACAGACCGCCTTCTAAATGCGCCTCAGAAGTAAAATGCGCAACAGGTTCGACCTCAGCAGCCTTTGCTAATGGGATAAACCATGTAGCTGTAACAAATAATAATGTGATAAATGCAGTAAATCTCTTAATGTTTATCTCTCTTTTCCTTTCCTTTATATAATGTTGATTACCCTGACAATTGATATTATATACCAATAATAATCGTTTGTAAAGTAAAAAAATAGAAATTTCACATCGAAATCGAAAATCGGGCGTTTCGTTAAAATTTTCTTCACGAAAAAAGTTTAAAAAAATTCAAAAACCCTATTGACAAACCAAAAAGTATGGGGTATTCTATTAAAGCTGTCGCAGAACAGGAGATGTTTTGCGGCCTGCACCTTGAAAACTGTATAGTGCACTAACAGTCAAGCAAT
>DUPG01000028.1 GCA_012838425.1 Clostridiales bacterium
AAAATCTCGTCATCGACATAGAGTAGCAATGGATTCTCGCAGCGGTTGGAGATATGTATCGTAGAACTTTTCAGCTCGCATAGCTTAGTTGACTGCCTTGTGCTCATATCGAAGGAATACAGCACATAGGGGTATTCGTAAATGCTTTCTGATTGCTCGCCCTCTGTGCTGCCCTGCTTGTTTTGAATATAATACAAAGCACCGTCATAGCCCCAGAAGAATTCGAATACATCGAACTCGTCTGTAACCAATACGCTTTCCTTCGTGTCCGTATCATAGACTGAAAAGGTGTTTTTGCTGTTGGGAAGCATATATACGCCTGCCGTGGTTACGGCTAAGTATTTACCGTCATTTGAAAAAACGAATGACGCGCCGCTATACTGCGGCCGCCTTGCTCCGCCGTCGGGACGAATGTTGTATATGGTGGAATTACCTTCATCGTCAATGCACACGAAGTATAACAGCCCGTTATGAAGCTCTAAGCCGCTTTCCTCCACATAGCCGCTATACACTATGCTTGTGCGGCTGCCCTCGGGCATTGTGAAGTCATACATTTTCAGCTGAACAGTTTCTGTGCCGCAAATTGCGAAAATTGCAGTTGAATACTCGTTCCAGATAAATGCCGATATGCGCTTGCCGAGCCCCGAATCCGATAAGTCGGCTATGAGCTTGCCTGTTTTTGCAGCGAATATGTATAGGTGAGAGCCGGTTGATGCGCTTTCCAGCACAGCAAGCATTTTCGAATCGGGCGAATAGCTTGCGGACTCAATGTTTTCGAATTCATAGTCTATGTTCTCAATGCCCTTTGGTGTTTTTATGTGCAGAGTGAAAAACTCTGAGTCGCCGCGCTTTGTGCGCTTGCTGAACAGATAAGACCCGTTAGGCGCGTCGCAGATATAATGCCCGTTTGAAAGCACGCCGGTTAGCTGGTGCGGAGTATCGTCTATCGCAATCGGGTAAACGGCTGAAATGTCAATGCTGTCCTTATCGGCATTGTAAATGGGCATTTGCCCTTTATACATGGCTATTACATCAAATGTTTTTGAATAGTCGGGGTAGGCTGTGGTCAACTCGTCATAAAAGCTGCGCGCGGCGCTTTCATTGGCAAATGGCTTTGATATAAGAATCGCGCCTGAATTCTCACGCGTGAGCACGGGGGCTAACATATCAGGCTCGAATACGCCTGCTATATAATCATCAAATGCGTTTGCTGTTACGAAATAGTCGAATTCCTGTGTTTCAGGCTGCTGAATGGGAATTATGCGCAGGGTCAGCCTGTTCTCATAATTATCCACATTATAGGCTATGGGCGCGTTGAACTGATACAATATGCTGCGCCCGTTCTTATCATAGCTGAAATCGCCTGATAGGTGGGTATATTCGGGCTTGCTTACGCTGATTTTGCGCTCATAGTCCAAATATCTTAAGCTTGGGAAGCTGATAATAAGCCTTGCGGGATTGTCGAAAAGCTGTATGCTGAATTCGGGTACATTGTAAGCGGGCCGCTGAGAGCCTTCTTCTATGACGCTCCCCTGCATGAACTCAAAGCTGATTATTAGCATTTGTGAATCGAATGACGGGATACTTTCATAGCTTAATGAGTATAGATTTGCACTTGGGAACTCCCTGCCCTCTGACATATTATCAACAGTAAAGCCCTCGGGAAGCTCAATCTGGCTTGCGTTCTCCTTTTCAACCGCACAGGCTGAAAACAGCACAAATACTGTGCATATTAGCAATAAGCAGCAAATAAAACGATTTATACTGAAATCCATGTATTTATTATACCACCTGCGCTGACTTTCGACAATAAAGCCGACCAACGACCGCATAAAAAACTCGCCAAAGCGATACTGCCTTGGCGAGTGTAAATACTGACAAAGCTTATTTCAACGAATCTAAGAATCTCTTTATGCGCACGACTGCCTCTTGCAGCTGCTCATAGCTTGTAGCATAGCAGCAGCGTATATGACCTTCGCCGCTGGGACCGAAAGCAGTGCCGGGAACCGCGCAAACATTTGAGTACGCAAGCAGCCTGTCGCAGAATTCTTCAGATTTCAAGCCTGTTGACTTGATTGACGGGAATACATAGAAAGCTCCCTCGGGCTCTTTACATTCTAAGCCCAGCTCATTGAACGCGTCAACCAAGAAGCGACGGCGACGGTCATACTCGTTCTTCATAGCGAGCATATCCTCCCAATTTGTTTCAAAGCCCTGACGCAGCGCGGCTATGCCGGCATATTGCGCAGGCGTGGGAGCTGACAGCATTGTGAGCTGGTGAATCTTTGTCATTGCAGCAATCAGCGGAGCAGGTGCAGCCGCATAGCCCAAGCGCCAACCGGTCATTGAGAACGCCTTTGAGAAGCCGTTCAAAACTATAGTCTTTTCACGCATGCCGGGGAATGAAGCAATGGAAACGTGCTGCTTGCCATTGTATGTAAGCTCTGAATATATCTCGTCTGCCAATACTATTATGTCTTTATCCTTTAATATCTCGACTATCGGAACAAGGTCCTCATATTCCATTATACCGCCTGTGGGGTTATTGGGGAAGGGCAGTATAATCGCCTTTGTCTTAGGAGTGATAGCTGCCTTCAACGCTTCGGGAGTCATCTTGAAGCGATCCTCATGCGTTGTTACCAATGGCACCGGCACGCCGTTTGAGAAAATAACGCCGGGCAGGTACGCAACATATGTGGGTTCGGGAACTATAACCTCGTCGCCGTTCTCGACAACCGCTCTAAGAGCCAAGTCTATCGCCTGACTTGCGCCAACGGTTATGAGAATCTCCTTCATGGGATCGTATTCTATGTTTTCGCGCTCTTTGAGATAGCGAGCAATCCATTCCCTAAGCTCTGGCATACCCGAATTTGAGGAATACGGTATTCTGCCCTTTGAGAGTCTTTCCAACGCTTCCTGACGAATACGCTCGGGTGTGGGGAAATCAGGTTCGCCGACGCCTAAGCTGATTGTTTCGTCGTTCAAAAGGTCAAAATACTTGCGAATGCCCGATGGTGGAACATCCTGAACGCGCTTGACAATGATTTTTGAGTAATCCATTTTTCTTCCGCCTTTCGTGTTGTTATATTTGCTAAGCTAAGCAGCTTACTAGCCAAGGTCGCGCATAAATTGAAGGCGTAATCGCCTTCATATAATACATTTATGCCATTATTACGGTTTAGGCAGCGAAGGGTCGCCTGTGCCTACATGTATTTCGCCTTGCTTGGGGCGGTAATAGTACTTGTAAAGCTCTACCGTTTCTACTACCTTACCGTTAACTATCTTATCCCTGTAGCAGGTTGTTTTGTAGCCTTTTCTTGATGTTATTACGGTTTCCTTATAGCCCTGCGGCCATGTGGGCTCTTCAACAATCTTTGTGGGCTCGGGGTCTATAATCTCGTCTATAACAGCCCTTACCTCATATTTTGTGCCTTCGGGCAGGGGCTCGCCGTAAATATATACATCCATTGTGTACTTTGTATTATTAGCGAACGCGAATATGTATAGCGGCTTATTGGTGCGGTTTACGAACTTAAAATCGGGACCGCCTGTTGAAACTGTCGCGTCAAGCCCTGTATCGATATATGATGAGGGCCATGAGTGATTCTTGCGATATGTGATTTCAATATCCTCGCCCGAACGCATAAGCGCTATATGCAGTGTTGATGATACTTGGCAAATGCCGCCGCCCGCCTGATTCTCATATGTGCTTCCGTCAACTATGCCCGGAGCGGGCGCCCAGCCTAAATCGTATGTGCGCGGACCAATATAGTCGTTGAACGAAAACTCCTCGCCGGGCATTACGACACAGCCGTTCAGCTTTCTTGCCGCCTTGAGTATGTTGAGCATCCTCTCGGGAGTATGCAGGCTGCTTGAAGCACCGTAAGAGCTTTGGAAATGACCTCTCAAAACTGTGTTCGCCTTCAGATCGTCAATGGTCTGCTTGGGCTTTACGGTATCAAGCTTCGGCTCAATGAGCGCAGTCAAGCGTTTTTCATTCAAGCAGGATTTGATTTCGTTAAAGAGATGCTCTGTGTCTAACGCATAACCGTCAGCGCCATCAACATATATAAACGCAGGCTCATTCGCTAAGCTATCCGCAATAGCCACAGGCTCAACGGGAGCCAAATTGAAAAGCGTGCTCATACGGTTTATGTTCTCCATGAGCTTGTTTTCGTCATAAACTATTGTGAACGCGTCGGTAGCTTGACCCGAAAACGCGTCGGATACGACCTTGTTAACATCTATGTACGCGCCTATGCTGTCAGCAGTAAGCACGAAGGATTTATTAACGCCGGCAATGGTAATAGAAATCGAAAACAGCTTTTCATTCGCTATATCTGATACGAGGCTATACACCTCATCGAATTTCATATCGGAAACATCAGTGCCGCATATATTCACATTACCGGGGACCACAGCGTCGGCATACTTTGAAGCCAACGACTTAGGCTTTGTAGCTATGGCGGCTATCAGGCATACAACAAGAAGCGATAACAGGACAACTACGGTGCGCTTCATAAGCATAACGCCGCCCTTCAGCCTGCGGTATCCCAGCTGCGCATTTATTTTATTTGATTTATTGTTAGGCAAGTTGTACACTCCTTTCCTTTATACAGTATAACTGTTTCAGCTAAAACTTTCAACTATAATGGCAGGCGGCTTGAAAATATAATCTTTACTATATTTACATTTGCAGGATATAAAATTGCGCATCAAAAAAAGCGGCTAATGCGCCGCTTTTCAACCTTTTCAACCCTTCAATAATTAAAAGAACATTATGCTTCGAAATACTCTCCGCGTCTGTAATCGTGAATCGCGCCAGACTCAAAGAAGTCGGGATTCTCTAATACCTTGCCTGTGCCTATGGCTACGCATGAAATCGGGTCTTCCGCTATATAGCAGGGCACCTTGGTATGCTCGGAAATGAACTTGTCCATTCCATACAGCAATGCACCGCCGCCTGTTAAGCATATGCCTGTTTCGGCTATGTCGCTTGCAAGCTCGGGCGGTGTCTTCTCAAACAATGTTCTGACCGTTTCAAGAATGGTTTGCAAGGGCTCTTCAAGCGCGTCTATCATCTCGTTTGAGCCTACTACGATAGACTGCGGCAGGCCTGAAATAAGGTTTCTGCCCTTAACATCTATGAACACCTGCTCTTTTCTTGGATATGCAGAGCCTATGCGCACCTTCATATCCTCCGCCGTGCGTTCGCCTATAAGCAGGTTGTGCTTTTTGCGCATATAGCGGACAATAGAATCGTCAAACTTGTCGCCTGCAACCTTTATAGAATCGGAAAGCACTGCGCCCATTAAGGATATTACTGCTACATCGGTCGTTCCGCCGCCTATGTCTAACACTGCACAGCCGCGCGGCTGAGAAATATCAATGCCTGCGCCGACTGCCGCAGCTATAGGCTCCTCAATCAAGTAGGTATGGCGTGCGCCTGCTTCCAATGTCGCATCATATACTGCGCGCTTTTCAACCTCGGTAACGCCTGAGGGCACGCACACAACAACGCGCGGCTTAAAAAACATACGCGGGCCCACAACCTTGCGCAAGAAGTGATTTAACAGCCTTTCAGTAATGTCGAAGTTAGAAATAACGCCATCGCGCAAGGGGCGCATAGCTATAATCTTGCTGGGAGTTCTGCCCAACATTCTGCGCGCTTCCTCACCTATTGCTATAATTCTGCCTGTAATCTTCTCAACAGCAACAACGGAAGGCTCACGCAGTACTATTCCTTTATTACGAACATAAACCAAAACACTCGAAGTGCCTAAATCGATTCCAACATCGTTAAATTCAAATAAGCCCATTTTTACCTCTTTATCTACAGCAAATGCTTAATATTTACACTGCAAAATGTCATGCTTCTACATTCTATCATTTATTGTATGGCTTTTCAACATAAATAGAGGAAAAATTTTTGGTTTTCTAATGCGGCTGTGTCTTTGCGATAAAATGCCGCCCGCGTTTCGTATCGGGCAGATAAACTCTGACCAATAGGCACAGGGCATTAAAGTCTAAAAAATCAGTAATTGACTCAAATTTTTGCAAAAAAGTATTTGACAACGCAATTTATAAGTAGTATTATGTTCGTTGAGCCGCTCCGGAACGGCATATTAAGTGCTGTAAAGCCGCCGTTTGCTTTCGGGCGAGACTGGGATAGAGGAGGTGCAGTATGTACGCAGTTATCCGCACTGGCGGTAAGCAGTACAAGGTATCCGAAGGCGATTGCTTGGTAATCGAAAAGCTGGATGCCGAGGTAGGTGCTGAGGTTTCTTTCGATGTGCTCATGCTTGCTGACGAAAACGGTGTCAAAATAGGCAAGCCGTTGTTGGCAGGCGCGCAAGTTACAGGCGAAGTAGTAGAGCATGGCAAGGGCAAGAAGATAATAGTTTTCAAGTATAAGCCCAAGAAGAACTACCGCAAAAAGCAGGGTCATCGCCAGCCATACACGAAGGTAAAGATTACCTCCATTAAGTAAGGCAATGATAAAAGCGGTAATGTTTTTGCACAAAAACAGGTATGTCGGGTATTATATAACCGGGCATGCGGGCTTCTCTGAATACAACAAGGATATTGTTTGCAGCGCAGTATCAGCATTGGCGCAAACCGTATTGATAGGATTGACGGAGAAGCTGAAAATCAAGACAGACAGCAGCATTTTCGAAGAAGGCACAATGTTTGTTTTGGTTGATGTAAACTCAAGCGAAATGCTTTTAGACAAGGCAGATTTGCTTATAGGCACTCTGGCTATGGGTCTAAAAAATATAGAAGCGAATTATAATAAATTCCTCAGTGTATCTGAGAGAAAGGTGGCGGAAAAATGTTGAACATAAACCTTCAGCTGTTTGCACATAAAAAGGGTGTCGGTAGCTCGCGCAACGGCCGCGACAGCGAAAGCAAGCGCTTAGGTCTGAAGCGCGCCGACGGTCAGTTCGTGCTTGCCGGCAACATTTTAGTAAGGCAGAGGGGAACTCACTTCCATCCCGGCAACAATGTCGGCAGGGGCAAGGACGATACCCTGTACGCATTGATTGATGGCGTAATGCGTTTTGAAAGAAAGGATAAGAATCGCCAGCAGATCAGCGTTTATGCCGTTGAGTAATTAACAGCGATAGAATTAAAGCGTGAGGATTGCCTCGCGCTTTTTTATTTTGAAACTGCCTATTCAGCAAAATGTTCGATTCTACCCCAGCTTCACATCAACATAATACTTGGGAAGAATGTCTATGGGGTAATAGCTTAGCTTAGACTTGCGCAGTCCCATATCGCCTGAATCGTCGGCTCGGTTTATGTATTTCACGCCTTGCCTTTTAGCGAACTTAGCATATTCGCTCGACAATGCCTGATACACCCCCGGGCGCGTGGTAGTGGCCTTCTCTATATGAACATACAGCACATCGTCTATTATTTCGCCGGCTGTAACGCCTATCGTTCGCTTTTCGCAAACCAGTATTCCGCCTGACAATGTGGGCAGGAGGTGCAGCTTCTCTATGGCTTCCATTGCGCGAATTGCGTCCTCCTTTTCTGTTGGCGAAAGCTCAGGGGCAGAAATATCCTTTTCCTCTGAATAGTAATACTCTAAAAACTCCAAGGCTAATGCAGAGGTATGCTTTGTAAGCGGTATGAAGTCGAACAGGTTGCAGGTGCTTCTGAAACGGTTTAAGAAGTTGCGCTTTGCGTGCAGCTTTTTGCCCGAAAATGTGCAAAACTGCTCTACATCATACAGGTAGTCTGCCCATTCGCGCGCATCTCTATATGTGAGTCTTTCTTCGCCGTAATAGCCCTTTAATTTTTCGAGAGCTTCTCTTGGAACATTGCACAGTCTAAGCGAATCTCTGCCTTCGCCTAATATATCCAACACCTTTTTTTCGTCATTGAAGCCAATCGGATATGAAAAGCATTCTCCGTTGTCTAACATTTCCGTTCTTATTACAAGCATATCCTCAATAATTGCAAATTCTACTCCGAAGAACTCACGCCACATATATGTACTGCCCGTAGTGTAATCGCTTGTTTTGAACCTCTGACAACTCATGTATTTGGGAAGCAATGCTACATTTTCATCTGTTAGCTTTGTAAACTCAATCGACATAATATCCCCCTTCTCTTACTTTTACAATACTCTATCATTTTCTCAAGTAACTCTCAAATATATAATCATAGGTAGGGTTTGCGCAAAAATGGCTGTGTATGCTATTATGTTGTAAATTCTGATAGGAATATAAGCAATGCAGTATAAGAGATTCGCAAAAATATACGATACACTGATGCGCGATGTTGATTACGATTGTTGGGCAGAGTATTTGTGCAATATTGCTGAACGCTTTTGTGTTCCCCTAAACTTTGTTGTTGACTGTGCTTGCGGAACGGGCGCAATGTCTATTCGCTTAGCTAAAAGGGGCAGTAGAGTAATAGGAATTGACCTTTCTGAAGAAATGCTGCAAATGGCTCAGGAGAATTCAAGGGAGAGCGGAGTATCCATAGTGTTCGCTAAGATGGATATGCGAAGCTTCACTGTGCATAAGCCGGCAGACGCGGTGATTGCGGTTTGCGACGGTGTGAATTACTTGACATCAATGAGGGATGTAAAACGCTTCTTTGAAAGCGCGTACAGAGCATTGAAGCCTAACGGACTGCTTATGTTCGATATTTCTTCACACTATAAGCTAAAAGACATATTGGGCGACAACACATTTGCAGAGGATACGGGCGAAATAGCGTATATTTGGCAGAACAGCTATGATTCGCAATCAAAGCTAATAGAAATGAACCTTAGCTTTTTCGAAAAGACTGAAAACGGATTGTATGAGAGGTTCACAGAAAGGCATATTCAGCGCGCACATTCAGAGCAGGAGCTAAAAAACGCGCTTTGCAGTATAGGCTTCAATGAGATATACTCTTATGAGGCGTTTTCATTTATAGCGCCAAGCAATAATAGCGAAAGGATTCAATTTGTTGCTAAACGGTAACAGTATGATAGATAGCTTAGATATTCTTATAAGAGGGCTTATTTTTGATAAAAGCGTAAACATAATAGCCATAAACGGAAGAAAAATGGTGCAGAAAGCGCGCGAGCTGCATGAATTATCCCGCGTATGCACTGCGGCGCTGGGGCGCATGCTTCTCCAAACCGCTATGATGAGCACACAGCTGAAAACTGAGACGGACAGGCTTACGAATATTATTTCAGGCGATGGTCCAATAGGAAACATTGTCTGCACAGCCAGACCTAACGGCATAGTCAAGGGCTATGTTGTAAACCCGCAGGTTGAATTGCCGCCCACCCAAGAGGGCAAGCTTGATGTAGCCGCGGCTGTGGGAAGAAGCGGCACGCTTACAGTAATCAGAGATATGTCTTTACGCGAACCATATATGGGAAAGAGCGATATAGTTTCGGGCGAAATAGCAGAGGACTTTACGAACTACTACTTTTTCAGCGAGCAGCAGCCTAACGCTATATACTTAGGCGTGCGCGTTGATACGCAAAGCGGCGAGGTGCTTGCAGCAGGCGGGCTAATGCTTATGCCCCTGCCCGACTGCCCCGACTATGTGTTAGACGAGCTGCAGACAGTACTGCCTAAGCTTCAAAGCCTATCTAAAATGCTTGAGGAAATGAGCTTAGAAAGCGCTTTGGCGGAGCTGTTTGACGGATTGGGCTTTTTGGAATTAGAGAGGTTGGAGCCGAAATTCGAATGTGATTGTTCAAAGGAAAGGCTAATTTCGGTGCTTGCGGCATTGGGCAAGGAAGAATTGCGCGATATGGCTGAGCACGACAAGGGCGCGGAGCTGCACTGCAGGTTCTGCAATCAAACATATAAGTTTTCTGAACAGGAGCTATACATGATAATTGAAGAAACGGAGCAAACACAGCAAAATGACGAAAATTTCAGCTAACAAGCAAAACATTGTTTCATTTGAGCGCACAGCGGATTTTTTCCTGAAAAACGGACTCAAGAAAATGCGCGCAGGCGATTTCAGCGAGGCTATAAAATACCTATACAGCTCACTTTCAAAAGAGGACAAGTTCGAAACCAAATTAGGCATAGCGCAGGCATTGGCGCAGACGGGCAGATTCTTCGAATCTAACAAGTTTTTATATCAGAATTTCAAGCCGAACGAGCGCACATCAAGCGTATATTTCGCGTTGGTGTGCAACTACGCGCTTATGCTTGAAAAGAAGCAGGTTGAAATAATGCTGAGCAGGCTGAACTCCTGCGCTGAGGACGAAATAGGCTTTTCAGACGAAACCTATGACGCGATAATCAGCTCGGACTTTTCTCTTGATTTCAAAACATGCCAGTATATCGATGATGACGATAGCGAGGAATACATAGACTTAGCGTTAAGCATAGCCCGAAATATGCTGATAACGGGCAATTACAAGCGGGCGGCGAATGTGTTGGCGAAGGCACACAGTATACTCCCCGACGCGATAGAGTTTATACCCGATTTACTGCTTGCATACATTCTTTCGGGCAATCATACGAAGGCGGCAGAGCTTCTAAATGAGGTTGATTTAGAAAAGGTGCGCACTGACGCTACTTTCTTATGCGTACTGATTCTTTTGAAGCACTTTATATCAAGAGAGGACGATGAGGAAAAGCTGAACGGAATAAAAATGCTTGCAAGCGTTGAAACCGACAGCTTAGACTTAGCCAACTACATAGCTACCACACTTATTTACTTAAAGAAATGGGAGCTTGCAGAGCCTTTTGTGAAAAAGCTCATAAAGGTTATGCCCTATGGCAAAAAGGAAAATCATATGCTGGCACTTTGCGCGTTTCATTCGGGCGATTACGCGAAGGCAAAGAGCTGCTACGACTCAATATTGAAGTTCGACCCGCACGACATAGTCGCACAGCACTTTAAGAAGATATGCTCGGAATGCCTGAGGATAAGCCAAGACGAAAGCTTATCCGAAAAGAACAAGGAAATGTGCTTAGGCTACATATATCCCGACTATCAGTTGGATTTCAGAGCAAGGCAGGAGGTAACCGCTGTCGTAAGGGAGTTTTTAGAGCTTCCCACAGAGGAGGCGGGCGCAAAGCTTGATGAGGAAGGCGAATTCTTTTACGAGCTTTTGTATGTATTCGAGAATTACTTGAAACCGAAGGAGCAAATGGAGTGCTTAGAGCTGATATATAAAACAGGCACAAGCAATGCGGTTAAATTCTTGGAGGAATGCTTGCTGCTGGGCGACCTGCCCTTCAATGTGAAGAATTTAGCATATGAAAAGCTGTGCGAGCTAAAACCGAATGAGCCTTTGAGGGCGGCATTCGGCAACCTGATAGTAGAAGGCGACCCCAACCCCGACGCGTACAGGTTCTATGACCAGACATACCAAAAAGCCATAAATATCTGCATGGAAAAGCTGACAGCGCACAAAAAAGACATATGCCGCATAGCCGCCGGAGAGCTTTTCCACTATTACAGCTTTCACTACTACAACATAAGCGACAGTTTTAGAGCTGACGACGGAATGTTAAGAGCAGTCGCGGCTGTTATAGGACACCTTGCTATGCTGCGATGCGATTTAGACATTGAATTAGACTATGTTTTGAATATGTTCCGCGTTTCTGAAGAAAGATACGAAAAAGCATATGAGCTGTTAAACGACTTTGATTTTTTCGCATATTTTGACGATGACGAAGATTAAGAACAAGTACATTGCCACAACGAAATTAGGGCTTGAATCCGTAGTCGCGAATGAGCTTGAAGCGTTGGGCTTTAAGGACATAAGGAAAGAGGATGCGCGAGTAATTTTCTATGGCGATTATTACGACTTGGCGCGCGCTTGCTTGTGGCTGAGAGCGGCAGAGCGTGTGCTGATGGTAGTAGGCGAATTCGAAGCCAAAACATTTGACGAGCTTTATGAGAATACAAAAGCGCTTAACCTGAAGCCATGCTTCACAAAGGATTCGTTCATTCATGTAAACGGCAAAAGTGCAAAAAGCACGCTGTTTTCGGTTTCAGACTGCCAATCCATAGTCAAAAAAGCCATAGTTGATAACCTGCTGTCCGCTTTCAAAACGCGCGTACTAACCGAATCGGGCAGCAGGGTGATTGTTGAGGTAGGCATACTGCGCGACCAGGTAACAATAGCGTTAGACGCCTGCGGTGCGGGCTTGAGCCGCAGAGGGTATAGGATTCACAATTACGAAGCGCCAATCTCCGAAACCTTGGGCGCAGCTATTGTGCTGTTATCAAGATACAATGCTGACATTCCGCTTATTGACCCCATGTGCGGAAGCGGCACAATGCCCATTGAAGCGGCTATGATCGCAAGGAATATGGCTCCGGGGCTTAACAGGAGCTTTGCCGCGCAGGAATGGCACTTTGTTGAGAAAAGCATATTTGCGCGAGCATACGAGCAGGCACGCGATTCTATATTAGACATTAAGCCTATGATTTTAGGCAGCGATATTGAGAGTCGCGCAATAGAATTGTCAAAGCAGCACGCAAAGAACGCAAAAATCATGGTTGACTGGAAGGTTATGCCCGTGTCCCAGCTAAGCGCCGAAGCTAAAAGGGGTATTATAGTATGCAATCCCCCATACGGCGAGCGCATGATGACAAAGCAGCAAACAATACAGCTATATAAAGATATGCGCACCGCTTTTGACGCGCTTCCTATAGGCTGGTCTAAGCATATAATTACATCAATGCTTGATTTTGAGCGCGTATACGGCAAAAGAGCCAGCAAGCGCAGAAATCTGTCGAGCGGCGGCAAGAGATGCACTCTATACAGCTATTTCGGGTATTCTAATAATGAAAGATAGCGTTACAATAGGAATAGATGTAGGCGGATCAAATATTGCAATAGCTTTAATACAAGCAGGCGATTACGACAATGCGCACTACACTTCTATTCCTTATGTGTATAAGTCAAGCGCATATGAGCTTTCAAGCTATATATATGAAGCTGTGCTGAAGCTGGCACTTGAGAATAGCGTTTCAGAAGAACAGATAACTAAAATAGGACTTGCTTTTCCCGGCAGTATTGATTCAAAAAAAGGTGTAGTCAATTATGCGCACAACTTAAAGCTATATGACGCGGATATAAAAGGCGCCTTTAATACGCTTGCCCCACGCACAGATATAGGACTTATGAACGACGCTGACGCGGCAACCTTGGCAGAGCATGAGCTTGGCGCATTAAAGGGCTGTGATAGCGGCGTGCTTATAACATTGGGCACCGGGCTTGGCGGGGGACTTATATTGGGCGGCAGGCAGTTCTTCGGCGGCTTGAAAAGGGGCATAGAATTAGGGCATATGATTATTGACAAATCGTCAAAGCAAAAATGCTCATGCGGTAATTACGGCTGCGCGGAAGTGCTGTGCAATTCTGCATACCTTAAAGCTGAGGGCGAAAAGCATTTTTATACGGGCATTACCGCAAAGCAGGTTATAGACTTAGCTAAAAGCGACAATAAAACGGCGTATGAGATTTTTTGCAGGTATGCTGAGAACCTCTCATGCGTTACGGCTTCTATAATCAATCTGTTAGATATTGAAAGGCTTGTGTTGAGCGGCGGAATAAGCCTTAGCGGAGAATTCCTGCTTGAAGCGTTGAAAAGGGCAACCGCAGAAAAATGCTTTTTCGAAATGAAGTGCGAAATGCTGCTGTCAATGCTTTCTGATAAAGCAGGGGCATTGGGCGCGGCATTGTATTCAGAAAATCATAGCGTATAGTCTATATCGCCGGATTCGATTTCTACATCTTGCTCATTTTTTACCGATTCAAGCATTTTATATAGCACTGTTTTCTCAAATATGCTTTCCGTAAGCTCTGTTTGCGGTATTTCGCTCATTTTCTGTATTTTATATAGCACTATTTCAAAAAAATCGTTGAACGGGCGGTAAACCTTGCTGTCTTTCAACAAAAAGCAATCAAGCATAGTGAAGCCGTATGCCTTCATTTCTTCGAATACTGTATTGACTTCGTCTATGAATACAGCAGGGTCGAAGTCCTTGCGGCTATACGCTATGAAATAACAATGCGCATCATTGCTTAGCATGGTTTGTAAGCTATCGACTAATTCGGAAAAAGCGGCTTGAGATACCGTGTCAAGACTGATTACATTCTCTAAGCTCAATTCCTGTGTAATGAAAAATATGTTGACCCCTTGAATATGTAAATATTCTAATAGCAGGTCAGTTAAGCACTCAAAGCTAACTATCCTGAACCTGTGCGTATTCTCGTATTCGTTGAGATAGCTATACACCTTTCCGACAGCTCTGAGCAATTCCACGCTTCGCCTGCCTACGCCTTTTATTGAAAGCAGCTCTTCATCGCTTGCGGAGAAAACGCCCTCTAATGTTTTGAACCTGTCAATAAGCAGGTGCGCTGTGGGGTTTGTGTCGCCGCGCGGAATTGAATACATAAGCAATGCCTCTAAAAGCTGGTGGCTATATGCGTTTTTATAGCCACCGCTCAATATTGAGTTAAATACCCTTTGCCTATGCCCCTTGTGCAGATTTTCATTCGTATTCTTTGTCATTATATCTTCTGTCTTCTTAATCTAAGCGCATTGCCCAATACGGTTATGGAGCTTAAGCTCATTGCCGCCGCCGCAAGCATGGGGTTAAGCAGGTGGCTTTCGTTTCCGGTGATTAGGAATATCAAGCCTGCCGCAACGGGTATGCACAGCACATTGTACGCAAATGCCCAGAAAAGATTTTGCTTTATGTTGCGTATTGTCGCCTTTGAAATGCGCACTGCTTTTGCAATAAGGCTCAAATCATCACCCATAAGCACTATATCAGATGAGGATATTGAAACGTTTGTGCCGCTTCCCAAAGCTATGCCTATATCGGCTACAACTAACGCTACGCTGTCGTTTATTCCGTCGCCTACCATTGCTACTACTTCGCCCTCGCCTTTGAGGTTTTCTACTACCTTCGCCTTGTCCTCGGGCAGAACCTCGGCATAGGTGTCGTAAATATCTAACTTGGTGGCTATCGCGTGCACTGTATTCTTGTTATCACCCGAAACTATAACGGGCTTTATACCCATCTTTTTCAGCCCGGCTATGACCTCGTATGCGTTGGGCTTCAAGGTATCCGCAACCGCTATTGCGCCTAACACGCTTATACCGTCTGAAAGCATCATAACCGTTTTGCCCTGCGCTTCAACAGGCGTGGTGTTGGGAACATCCTCAATACCGTTTTCCTTGATAAACGCGGGAGAGCCTATTATATACTTGTTACCGTCGATAACAGAGTATCCGCCCTTGCCTGATACCGCTGTGAAACTTGCGTCTTTTTTATACTCTATGCCCTTTTCGTCAGCGTAGTTGACTATTGCTTTTCCTAAGGGGTGCTCGGAGCCGTACTCCGCAGCCGCGAACAATGAGAGCATGGCGTTTTCATCTAAAGAATATGCGAACACATCTGTTACGGAGGGCTTGCCTATTGTCAATGTGCCTGTTTTATCGAATACCGCTGTGGTGATTTTGTTTGCTGTTTCTATTGCCTGACCGTTGCGAATCAATATGCCCTCACGCGCGGACCTGCCTGTACCCACCATTACCGCTGTGGGAGTAGCAAGCCCCAAAGCACATGGGCAGGCTATTACCAATACAGAAGTAAATACCTTGAGCGCAAAGCCTATTTCCATTCCTGAATACAGCCATAGCGCCGCGACTATTACCGCAAAGAACATAACAGTAGGCACGAATATTGCGCTTACCTTGTCTGCAAGCCTTGCTATTTGCGGCTTTGACATCTGCGCCTGCTCTACTAATTTTACAAGCTTTGATACGAATGTATCTTCGCCGACGCTCGTTACCCTTACCTCTACCGTACCTGTAAGGTTGTTTGAGCCGCCCACGACATTTGCGCCGACCTCCTTATGAACGGGCATGCTTTCCCCTGTCAGCATTGATTCGTCGGCTTCTGTTTCGCCCGAAATTATTATTCCGTCAACAGGGAATGCTTCGCCCGGGCGCACGCGTATTCTTTCTCCCTCTACCAATTCTTCAACATTTACGGTTTTCTCTGTACCGTCTTGCTGAATTACATTCGCTGTTTCGGGTACTATCGAGAGAAGCGCGTCAATAGCCTGCGATGTCTTGCCCTTTGCTTTGGCTTCAAAATACTTGCCCATCATCACAAGCGCTATTATTACGCCCGCAGATTCATAGTAAAGCTGGTGCAGGTAGTCATGCGCCGCTCCATGCGCCAATATATGATAAGTTGAAACAGCAGAATACGCTATGGAAGCGACTGTGCCTATCGCAATCAAGCTATCCATATTTGGTCGAAGCCTGAAAAGCGCATAAAAGCCTGATGTATAGAACCTATACCCTATAACAACTATGGGAAGGAGTAAGAAAAGCTGTGCCAGCACATACAATTCCGGCTGAGCGTGCGAGGGGAATGTAGGAAGATTAAGCATGGGCGCCATAGCTATATAGAAAAGCGGAATTGCGAACACTAACGCTAATATCAGCCTTGTTTTCTGCTGCTTCAGCTCTTTTTCATGGCGCAGAATATCGCTTCTTGCTTCCTTTAATGTGCTTTCTGAAACTAAGGCCTTAAAGCCGGCGCGAGCAACCGCCTTAATTATTTCATCGTCAACATTGCTTTCACTGCGAACCCTCAGCTTTTCGGCTAACAGATTCACATTTGCGGCTTCAACGCCCTTTATGCTACGCGCCGCCCTCTCTACATTCGCCGCGCAGGAGGCGCAGTGCATACCGGTTATTTTATATTCCCTTATCATTGTTCCGCTCCTTTTTACATATTCTTTGCCAAGCGGCATAACAATATTATACTCATAATTCCTACTACTTCTGTATGATTATCACTTTACTCTTTCATTTTCTCGCCTATGCGCCTAAAAAGCAGCTTAATTTGCTTCCACAGCCAGCGCAAAAACCACCATATAAGCTTTGCAAGCTCCTTTGCTATGATTTTCAGCCACTTCCATAAGAACTTGGCTATTATTTTTATGTACTTCCACAGGAACTTTGCCGCAATTTTAGTAAGCCGCCACAGCTCTTTGGCTACTTTTTTAGCTGTTTTTTCGAGCTTCGATTCATAGCAGCGCATACGCCTTGAAGCAGCCAGCAACGAAAACAGCCTGTCGCTCGCCTCCATAAGCAGTACAGAGGCGTTCTGAATAGCGTACTCTATTGACATATCTGAATGTGCAATAGGTATTATATTTGCGTTAATCTCCAAGCCGCGCTCTACGCTGCCCGCTATGACCGCCACGGGAACGCCCGCCCTGTTGCACCATTCTAATATCCCGTACACAGCCTTGTTGCCTTTTACGGTTTGCGAGTCGAGCCTGCCTTCGCCCGTTACAACAAGCGAGGTATTCTCTAATATTTTATCGAACTTTATGAGCTCTAACAGCGTATCTATGCCCCACTTTATTTCGGCATTGAACACCGCATGAAGCACAGCTGCAATGCCGCCTGCCGCGCCTGCGCCCTCGACCTTCGCGACATCTACGCCTGTTGTTTCGAACAATACGCGCCTAAAATTCTTCATTCCGCTTTCAAGCTCGAACATAGTTTTTGCGTCGGCGCCCTTTTGGGGAGAGAATGTCATAGCTGCGCCGTCAAGCCCCAACAGCGGATTCTTTACATCGCACAGGGCTGTGAACTTAGCGTGCTTTGCAAGCGGGTCAATTTGCGTTAAATCTATGCGCCTTACATTCAATAAATCTGCGCCGCAGCCTAACAGCTCATTGTCTAAATCATCGTAAAACTTAACGCCCAACGCGCGCGCCAAGCCCATGCCGCCATCATTTGTAGCGCTTCCGCCCAAGGAAACTAAAATGTTAGTAAACCCCGACTTCAGCGCGGCAAGTATCATTTCGCCTGTGCCGTATGATGAGCTTCTCAGCACATCGCGCTCATGCTCCTCTATCAGCGCAAGCCCTGACGCCTGAGCGGTTTCTATCAATGCGGTAGTTGGGTTTAATATGGCGTATTTCGCTTCTACCTCACGCCCTAATGGGTCGGATACCCTTACTGTCTTGTATTCGCCGCCCTGCGCCGCTACGAATGCTTCGGTACTGCCTTCACCGCCGTCTGCTATAAGCTGGGGCTGTATTTTTGCACCTAAAAAATGCTTTCTTGCTGATATTGTGAGTATCCTTACAGCGTCTGATGAAGATAATGAGCCCTTGAACTTATCCGGCGCAAGCACGAAGCTGAGCTTCTTATCGCACCGTTTATTCAGCTTTATAGATTTGCTCCTGTCGGCATACACGAATTCGCCATTTGTTACTGCGCCTATTTGCGGTAAAGCTCCCAACTCGTTTCTAAGCCTGTTTTTGCCCCAGAATGGCGTTTCGTCATCTAAAAACAACGCCAAGCCCGAATCCGCTTCAATCCTTTTGCGCAAACGCCTTGCCTGACCGAAGGACATATTATCTATAATAATGAAGTATTCGTTATCGAAGCCTTCGCTTTCCCCTCCGAAGAAAAAAGCCTCCTTCAAGTCATGCGCAGAGGCAGCAGAGAATATCTGAAGCAGCATTGAATCTGCAATATCAATACCTATTGGCAGCTTTCTTATATCGAACTGTATTCCAAAGCCATACCTGTTAATATCCATAAGAGTACCTTTCTATGCTGTGTCATCGCTTGCACATTTTTACATTTTTATTGTATGTGCTTGCAATATATTAGTCAAGTACAGGTATATTTTCGTATAGTCTAAATATTATTACGAGGGAAAGAAGCTATGCTTACCAAAAAGGAGAATAAATTATTTTGAAATTTGCTTGCATTTGCTAAACATTTATGATACAATCCAAATAAGCACAAATTAATTATATATATATGTGTGTAAGATTTTTTCTGTAAGTAAATTTATGCAATAACAGAAAAACTATACATAAATTTGACGGATAGAGAAGAAAGTAGAGAAATTACAGCTTTAATATGAATAAATGCTTGCAAATATAGGCGGCATGGTTTACAATTTCAATAACAACATTGTTGTTATTATAAAAATACGGGGGGGCAAAGGCACCCAAAAAGGAGGAAAAAATGAAAAAGCTATTAGCAATCATCTTGGTACTCTGCTTGGTATTCTCGATGATACCCGGCGTCTTAGCAGCTGGCATTAAGGGCGAAAGGGCTATGAAGTCGCCTCTATTGCCTAAAGATGCGTTGACGCGCAAAGTGTCCGAGCAGAAAATGAAGTCTGTTAAAGATGAAGGTGAAACCGAAACACATGTGCTTTATCAGGACTTCGAAAGCGGGTTAGGCGAATGGCAAATCTTAGATGCCGATGAAGACGGCTACAACTGGCAGTTGGAGTCTGGCACAGCATTCGAAGGCTTTTACTCACTCGCCTCGTATTCATGGTATTCGGGCAGTGCGTTAAATCCCGAAAACTGGCTGATTTCACCTAAGTTCACTCCCGCAGATGACATGGAGCTCAGCTGGTATGTAACGGCGATAGACCCCGATTACTCCAACGAGTTCTATTCGGTGTATCTGAGCACCACAGGCACAGATATTGAGGATTTCGATGTTTTGCTGTACGAAGGCACGACTACCGGCATTTGGAAAAGAATGGCGGTTGACCTGTCAGCATACTCCGGGCAGGAAATCTATATTGCTTTCTGCCACCACAATTCAACCGACGAGTATGCTATTGCTCTCGACCTAATTGTTGTAGATGAAAAGTTAGAAATTACGCCTAATGAGGAGCTGACCGCGGCGGTTGACGGCGGAAGCGGCTTCACATTCTATGACTTAGGCGCATATCCTTGGGCTGTATATACAGAGGGCGAAACCTCATACGCTTACAGCACAAACCAAGGAAAAAACAACTCTGAATCTTCGTTCATGACAGCTGTTGAGCTTGAGGAAGGTCAAATATTAACATTTGACTACAAGGTTTCAAGCGAAGAAAGCTTTGACGAGCTGGTATTCTTGGTAAACAATAGAGTTGTTTTTCAAGCAAGCGGTATTATGGAAGATTGGAATACATACAAATACATAGTCCACGAAGCTGGCACATATGAGCTGATTTGGTCATACATGAAGGATTCAAGCGGCTCTGAAGGTACAGATACCGCTTATATTGACAATATTAAGATTGCAGGTCAGGCTAACTACAATATCGGCGAAGCAATTAACTATGAGGGCGTCAATTTAGAATATGTAAATGATGGCGAATACAAGTGGTTAGTTGATGAAATCGACGGAAGATCAGCAGCCTCGAACTCGAATCAGGGCATACATGATTCTGAGTGCGGATTCTCAACAACTGTTGAATTGACGCCCAACGATATGTTTATTTTCGATGTAAAGGTATCGAGCGAAGCATTCTATGACGGGCTTGTGCTGCTTATTAACGGTGAACCCGTTTGGAGCATAAGCGGCATATCAGATTGGGAAACAGTAGTATTCGTAAACGATACTGAAAACACAGAAACCTACGAATTCACATTCATTTATGTAAAGGACGAGAGCTACTCAGCAGGTCTTGACAGCGCATGGATTGACAATGTATTTGCAGGCGCAAAGCCCGCGCTTGCAGGAATAGAGTTCGAAGAATGGTCCGGCAAAATACCTGTTGGCTTCTCAAAGCAGGTGAATGTACTTCCCATACCTAAGTATGCAGACCTTTCAGAGATAACCTTCTCATCAAGCAACACTGAAGTCGCAACAGTCGATGAAAACGGCTTTGTTACCGCATTAGCGGAAGGCGAAGCAATAATCACTGCCGAATCGGAGGAAGGCTTCAAGGCGACTACAACCGTAAACGCTTACGGCAGCAGGTTCGCAATAGGTAGCACTATTTGGAATGAGGACGATACAAAAACCGGCTGGAATGTATTCGACCTTGAAAACAACACCTTTGAAATTCTTGCCGAGAATTACGATCTTCCCTCGACATATGCTATGACTCTCGTAAACGGCAGCTACTATGGTGTTACAACCGAAAATCAGCTGATTGTTATCGACGCAAAGACATTCGAATACACAATAACTGACTATTCGCTGGCTAAAGATGATATTATTATGCTTGCTCTGACCTATATCGCTAAAACAGGCGAATTCATAGGCTTAGGCATAGACTACAGCGATGACAATATGTACTTGTATTCGGTGGATTTCAGAAACTCGGATATTCAGACTATAACAAAGATTTACACCGATGAAACATTGTTGACGCTCGCAGCTGACCTTGAAGGCAGGCTGTACTCAATAGCCGCAGACACGGGCAAGCTGTATCAGATTGGACGCCGCAGTGGCGGATTGAAGCTGCTTGGCAATACCGGTGTATCGCCTATGTATGTTCAGTCAATGGCATTTGACCATAATACAGGCGAATTGTTCTGGGCTATGCTGCAAGATCCCGCCCCTGCTGTATGTATACGCAACGGCTTCTCAATGTATAACGGCGTGCTTGTAAAGGTTAATATAGAAACAGCCGAGCTCGAATACTTGATTGACAATGTAGGCGAGGTAGTAGGCTTAAGCATACCGTATGAATATCCTGAGGTAGAGGAGGTTCCCGTAACGGGCATTTCACTCAAGAACAGGTTTGAATGGGTAAACTGGGGCGAACAGCTTGCATTGGAAGCAAATGTTATCCCTGAAAACGCAACAGTATGGCGCATACTCTTTGAGAGCGACAACGAGGATGTTGCAGTAGTTGACAAAAACGGCGTAGTAACCGTTGTAGGCAGAGGCGTTGCTAACATAACAGCCACAACGCTTGACGGCGGATTCAAAAAGACCTGCACAATCTATTCAAGCTACGATATGCAGTATCATCTGCAAGAGGACTTCGAGGGCGAAGATCTTGATGGTTGGGAAATATTTGATCAGGACGAGGACGGTTATGCTTGGACCGTGCAAGAGGGCAATGAATTCTTTAGCCCCGTATCCGGCACACACTTCATAACGTCGGCTTCCTACCTCAACTATGTAGGAGCGCTCACACCTGATAACTGGCTGGTTTCACCCGTATTCACAGTTCAAGAGGGCTATATGCTTTCATGGTACGACGCCGCAGTTGACCCCAACTATGCAGGCGATAACTACTCTGTATATATCAGCATATTAGGCGAAAGGGGCAGCTTAACCGAAGATTTCACCATAGAGCTTTACAACGGCGTACCCACAGGCGAATGGACAAAGCATAGGGTTGATTTGAGCGAATACGCAGGCAAGGAAGTACGCATTGCTTTCCGCCATCACAATGTAACTGACGAGTACATACTGGCTCTCGACTTAATCGAGATAACGCATGTTGATACTTCAACACCGCAGATAGGCGATGCAAATATGGACGACAAGTTCAACACAGGCGACGCAGTAATACTGCTGAGGAGCATTGTTGGAAATGTAACGCTTGACGACCTGCAGAAGTTCTTGGCCGAAATGAACGGTGATGACACATTGAACACTGGCGACGCTGCAATAATGCTATTGATACTTGTGGCTAAATAAGCACAGGTCAGTAAAAGGGCTGCTTCCGCAGCCCTTTTTTAATGTGAAATGTGGAGTTAGAAGTATGGGGTTGCCGCGCGAGCGTGAATGAAGCCACCCTGCGGGTGAATGAATACGGACTGCGCCCGAATGCAGAATGCTTCTGATGTGAAGTATGCTGTTAACACAAGGCAGCCCATTTACACCAAATAAAAAAGGGCGTAATGCACGCCCCTAATTATTATATTCTACATTCAACATTCAGTGTGAAACAAGTAAACTCCTCACTTCACACTCCACACTCAAAAAGCCTACTCCCTCTTCTCGCCGTTTTTCCTCTTCATATAGTCATCAATAGCTGCTTTTACAGCTTCTTCGGCTAATACTGAGCAGTGGATTTTTGCGGGCGGCAGACCCTCAAGCGCTTCCACTACGGCTGAATTGGTAAGCTGCAATGCTTCATCAATAGACTTTCCCTTTATCATCTCGGTTGCCATTGAAGAAGTCGCTACCGCAGCGCCGCAGCCGAAGGTTTTGAAGCTCGCGTCCTCTATTATGCCTTCGTCATTTACTCTGATGAACATTTGCATTATATCGCCGCACTTTGCGTTGCCTACTGTGCCAACGCCGTTTGCACCTTCAACCTCGCCCACATTGCGCGGACATTGGAAATGCTCTAAAACCTTTTTTGAGTATGTCATAATAATACCTCCTTATTTTGTAGCTTCGCAGCTTGAGGAACCCTGCATTGACGGATTATACAAAGGCGACATTGCCCTCAAACGCTGAGTTATTGTTTCAAGTGTATTGATTGTGTAATCTATTTCTTCTTCTGTTGTGTATTGGGAAAGCGTAAGGCGTACCGAGCCATGCGCTATTTCATGCGGCAGACCCATTGCCAGCAGCACATGCGAAGGGTCTAATGAGCCCGAAGTGCACGCCGAGCCTGAGGAAGCCGCGATGCCATTCATATCCAACAGGAGCAATATAGATTCGCCCTCAATATACTTTATGCTTACATTTACATTGTTGGGCAGTCGCTTTGTGGGATGCCCGTTAAGCTTAACCTCGGGAATTCTTGTGAGTATCCCGTCAATCAGCTTGTCGCGCAGGACTGTTAGCTTTTTATCGGTTTCATCTATTGAAGCGACTGCAAGCTCTATCGCCTTGCCTAAGCCTACAATGCCCGCTACATTCTCTGTACCCGCGCGGCGTTTGAATTCCTGCGCGCCGCCGTGAAGCAGGGAGGGCAGGTTTATTCCCTTCCTGACATACAGCGCGCCTACACCCTTAGGTCCATGCAGCTTGTGCGCGGATAATGAAAGCATATCAATATTCTGCTCTACAACATTTATATTGATATGCCCTACAGCCTGAACAGCGTCGGTATGGAACAATACGCCCTTCTTTTTACAAACAGCGCCTATTTCGCTTATGGGCATTATTGTACCTACCTCGTTGTTGGCGTACATTATCGTAACTAATATTGTTTCGTCTGTTATAGCCTTTTCTACCTGCTCCGGAGTTACCATTCCGTATTCGTCAACGGGCAGGTATGTAACGGAGTAGCCTTCCTTCTCTAATTTTTCGCAGGTGTGAAGCACAGCGTGATGCTCAACAGCTGATGTAATTATGTGCTTGCCCTTCTTTTGAAGCTTATGCGCCACGCCAACTATCGCCATATTGTCGGCTTCTGTTCCGCCGCTTGTGAATATAATCTCATTAGGCTGAGCGCCTAAGGCATTTGCTACTCTGTTGCGTGCTGTATCTATTGCGTTCTTAGCCGCTTGTCCAAACCCGTGTATGCTTGACGGATTGCCGTAAATCTCTGTCAAGTACGGCATCATCTCGTTTAGCACCTCTTTGGATAACGCCGTCGTCGCTGCGTTGTCAAGATAAACCTTCATATATTCCCTCCCGCTTATTTTTTTACAGATTTAAGCTGTGCCGCATAATCGTCTGCCATATCCTTTAATGTGGTGGTGTTAAGCACCTCATCAATGCGCGATTGCAGCTTCAACCACAGAGGACGGGCAGAGCAGAAAACCGCATTGCCGCATTTGCTTTTCTTTTCGCTGTCAACACAGCCTATTATTGAGGTTGTGCCTTCAAGCGTGTTCAAAATCTCGCCGACTGTGATATTGCTCGGCGCTTTCAGCAGACGATAGCCCCCGAATGCCCCTCGCACCGACTCTACTAAGCCGGCATTGCGCAATGTAGCCAATATACGCTCTAAATACGCTTCGCTTATACCCTGCGAATCGGCTAATGTGCCTAAATTTACGAGGGAATCCTCATCGTATGCTAACGCTAAATCCACCATAGCCTTTATGCCGTACTTGCCCTTAGTCGATAGCTTCATCTCGCCCCTCCAATCCCAACCTCTCCGGTTGTAATTAAACTATACCACTTCGGTTGGGATTTGTAAATAGCCTAAATAGTATATTTTGAGCTTTCACACAAAAAACTGCTCGAAATATGACTTAATCACATAAAGCTATGATTTCGACAGGCTTTGTAGCCGGTCGCCCAGCTTATACGAAAAATGTTCGTGCAATTGGCTGAACATATTACTTGACTTTGTGACAAAAATTGATATTATATACTCATAAGGGATTGTCTATTCGCAGTATTGTGTGAATATGTATAGGCAATTACCAAATTTATAAGGAGGACATTATGTGCGAAACTAAATTCTACATCTGCAAGCATTGCGGAAACTTTGTTGGAATGATTAACTGCTCCGGCGTGCCCATGCTTTGCTGCGGCGAGGAGATGACTGCGCTTGTTCCCAACACGGTTGACGCGAGCCATGAAAAGCATGTTCCCGTAGCTGAGATTAAAGACGGTGTATTGAATGTTAAAATTGGCAGCATACCCCATCCTATGACCGAAGAACACCATATTGCATGGATTTATGTTGAGTATGCTAACGGCGGTCAGCGCAAGTGCTTCAAAGTAGGCGACGAACCCGAAATGAACTTCTGCCTGTGCGAAAACGAAAAGCCCATTGCGGTATATGAATACTGCAACCTGCATGGGTTATGGAAAGCAACACTGTAAGATGTTAAGTGAAAAGTCCGCACAAATGCGGGCTTTTTTAATGGGAGTTAGGAGTGCGGAGTTGCCGCGTGCAAGCACGCATAAAGACGCCCGCGGCAAACGAATACAGGCTGTGCCCGAGTGAAAATTTATATTGAGGCACGCATTGCGCGTCCGTTCCCCACGCAAAGCGCAGAATAATGAGTGTAAAATACAGAATATAAAATAATGCTGCGCGTAAGCGCAACATTTCATGTCCGAAGGATATTTCATTATTAGCGCAAGCAAATTATTTAATGCCCATTAGGGTATTTCATGCACTCGACGCCCTTATCAGTATTGTGTTAGAGCACAGAACATGCAATTCAAAAGACACATTCATTCTGCTTGACGTGCTATCTCCTGCCTGTTCTTTTCAAACATTACAACGGCGGCGGCGACTGAGGCGTTTAGGGACTCTATTTGCCCTTTCAGCGGTATGTTTATCAGGTAGTCGCAGCTTGAACGCACCAGCGACGACAGTCCTTCGCCCTCACTGCCTATTACTATGGCGAAAGCGCCTGCCATATCCGCATCATAAACCGATATGTCGGCTTGCATATCAGCTCCTGCTACCCATACGCCTGACTTCTTTAGCTTATCTATCGCCTGCGCTATATTCGGCACACGCGCAACCCTCATATAATCTACAGCACCTGCTGCAACCTTAACAACCGCAGATGTAAGCGTGGCACTCCTGCGCTTAGGTATTACTATTCCATGCACGCCGGCACACTCCGCACTTCTTATAATTGAGCCTAAGTTATACGGGTCTGTAATACCGTCAAGCAGCAATATGAAGGGCTGTTCGTTTCTGCTCTTCGCGTAATCTAATATATCCTCAAGCGAAACATACTCCGCACCGGGAACGCGTGCCACTATGCCTTGATGATTGCCGCTTTTTCCGCCATGTCCGAATGGCATGCAGAGCTCGTCAAGCTTTGCCTTTGTAACCTCTTGAATAACTATGTTCCTGTCACGCGCTAAATTCACTATTTCGCGCAATGAACCGTCGCGCTCCTTTATGACTAACAGCTTGTCTATGCTTCTGCCTGACTTTACAGCCTCGCGAACCGCATTCCGCCCCATTATCAAGTAGGGAAGCTCGTCCTCCCTCAATGCTGTTTCGGGAGCTTCGTTATGCTCGAACTTATCCTCAAACCTATCGCGCTTCTGATATGCTCTTTTTTCGCTGTACTCGTTTGGCGAATTGTCACGCCTTCTATATGGTCTTTCAGACGCTTCGGGCATATCGTCGAACCTGCCGCGCTTTTGGTATGATCTTTTAGCGCCGCTCTCATTTGACGCTTTGTCGCCTCTCCTGTTATATGGTCTATCAGACGACTTATCTTCGAACCTGCCACGCTTTTGATATGTGCTTTTTGAGTTGCTTTCGTTCGGCGTATTGTCGCGCCTCCTGCTGTTTTGCCTATTATCCTTTTTCATAAATCTCCTTACTTTGTCAACGGCAAATAAACTGTGAACATACTGCCCACGCCTATCTCGCTGTCTAATGTAATATACCCACCATGGGCCTTTACTATGTCGTTCACAAGCGATAATCCTAAGCCTGTGCCGCCCTTTGCGCGACTACGCGCCTTATCCACACGATAGAATCTGTCAAACACATGCGCCCTTGCCGATTCGGGTATGCCTATGCCGGTATCGCGCACTCGTACTATCGCATACTTGCTGTTGTGGCGAACATCTACCTCGACCGAACCCTCATCGGTGTACTTTATAGCATTGTCGATGAGGTTGGTTATGGCTCTGTCTATGCGGTGCTCGTCAGCAAAAATCTGTATGTATCTATCTATTGAAATCTTCAATGTCAGCTTCTTCTGCATAGCTATCGGGGCAAGCCTATGCGCTATAACATCTACTAATTTGCCAAGATCAAAGTATTTCAGCTCCATATCTATATTCGCTTCGTTTTCGCGGGCGATTTCCAGCAAGCGCGTAATGATATGGTTAAGCCTGTCCACTTCGGCGTCTATATCCTTCATGAATTCCAGCATTCTTTCAGGATGCGCAAGCGGATTGTCCAAAGAAAGTATGGCTTCGGAAAGAATCTTTATTGCTGTAAGCGGAGTTTTCAGCTCATGCGAGGCGTTGGCTACGAATTCGTCGCGAACTTTGTTGTATTCGAAAAGCTCCTGGCTCATTCGATTGTATGCCTCAACTAACTCCTTTACTTCGCCTGTGCCCTTTATGTTCAGGTTTGTAGGATAATTCTTAGTCGTGGTTTGGCGCAGCACATTTGTTAAGTTTATAACAGGCTTTGTCAATACATTTGAAAAAGCAAGCCACACTATTACGGAAGCCAGCAGCACCAGCCAGAATACGCCCGCAATCCTGTTTTGAACGCTTGCCACGCTTTGATATGTATCGTTGATTGAAGCTGAGCACATCAAAACACCGATAAATGAGCCATTATATGTTAGAGGCTTTGCGAAATACGCGACCCATTCTTCTGTATTGTCGTGTATGTTATTCAGCTTGTGAAAGCCTAATGCTTCGTTCGTTTCGCCCTTTACAACCTTCTGCGCTTCGGCATACGGTAAATAATAGCCATTGTAAAGCGATGCGGAATCCGCCCGCACTATGTAGTTCTTGTCAAGCACAAGCAATCTGACCTTGTTCTCTACCCCGAACTCTCTGAATGTTTCGTATATGCCCTCTAAATCATTGTTTACAACGCGTTCGGGAAGCTCTATCGCTACCTTGTTGAGAGAATTCTGCAGGGTTAATATTTTAGACGACAAAAGAGTGTCGCTCATGATTCTTGAAACCATGAACAACACTACTACACACACAATTCCAAGCAGTATTGAAAATACTGCTATCAACTGAAAGCGAATAGAAGTTAAAAACTTCGCCATATTAGCCCTGTCAGCCTTTGTAATTTACTATTGGGCGAAGAAGTAGCCTACTCCCCATTTCGTTATGATATATACGGGCTTTGCAGGGTCCTCCTCGATTTTTTCGCGCAAGCGGCGGATATGAACATCAACGGTGCGCAAATCGCCCGAATAGTCGTTGCCCCATACCTGCTCTAACAAATCATTTCGAGTATATACCTTGCCGGGGTTTGACATGAACAGATACAGCAAATCAAACTCCTTAACTGTAAGGTTCACAGGACGGTCATTCACAACAACGCTTCTGTTGCCCATGTTAATAACAATGCCGTTAATCTCTATCTTCTGCTTGTGCTCAGGCTCCTTAGAGGCTGTGCGGCGCAAAACGGACTTTATGCGCGCCTTTACTTCAAGCACATTGAAGGGCTTTGTCATATAATCGTCTGCACCGTATTCAAGGCCTAATATCTTGTCCATATCCTCGCCCTTTGCGGTGAGCATTATGATTGGAACATCGCTCTTCTCTCTTATCGCCTGACAAACCTCAATTCCTGACATACCGGGGAGCATTACATCCAACAGAATAAGGTCGTACTCGTTTTCTAAAGCCTTCTGCAACGCCTCCTCACCGTCTGCCGCAGAATCTATTTCGTAGCCATCGGTTTCCAAAGCAAACTTCAAGCCCTTGATGATTGCCGGTTCATCATCTACTAATAATATTCTCCTCATATAGATAACTCCCTTCATTTTCCTATATAGTGGTATTGTAACATATTTCGCACTATTTCTGCAAACTATATTTTCATATTGTTTTATTTTTTTGCTGTCGGCAAAATTGATACCTCACTTTGCCGAAATGAATTTGCCTTATTGTTAGCTTTTTCTTACGGCAAATTCAAAACTACATCTTTTCCTTTCGAAAAAGTCGGGGGATATCCCATGCTCAGTACTATTGCTACAAAGCTATTATGCCTCTATTTTGCGAATTTAATACAAAAACATCACATCAAGCAAAGAATTTCTGATTCGCATTTGTGTTACAAAGCTGAATACTTGTCAATAATTACTATTATGGAAGTAAAACTTGAAAAAACGCTTAACAGCTATTTTAAGCAAAAGTTCAGCGGCGGACGGTCAACCCTCGCACGCATAGTCGATACTGTGTTTTTCGGATTTATAATAATGCTGCTCGGCTACAGATACTTCGCAAGGCAAAGAATCGCTTGGTACGTTTCTGCGGCGCTGGGCGCGGCAGCTGCTGTGCTGATTATAATAGCGTATAGAATTATAAGCAGCATGCGCTTTGAAAGGTTCATTGTGCATGAGCGTGAACGGATAAGAAAGGAGTTGGTTTTAAGCCGGCTCAGCATTTTGCCCGAAACGGACTATGCGAAGGTAGTTGAATCTATAATAAAAGTGGAGAGAATAGACAAAAGGTTTTGCATGGTGCTAAGCTATCAGAACATTGAGGAAATATGCGCCGACGAAATAGCCAAAGCATACAGAAGCGCAGTATCCAACGGCTATGAAAAGGTGTATGTAATCTCATGCTCAAGGCTTAGCGCAAAGGCGCAGGACTTTTTAAGCGCGAACAAGCAGATTGCGTTTATAATCTACACGCAGGAAAAGCTTTACGAATACACAAAGCGGCTTTTCCCCATAACAGACGACGAAATCGACTCGGTTATAATAGAGCGTGAAAGTAAAAAGCGTGAGCAGCGCAGAAACAAGTATAAAGACTCCTTCGCAAAGTCAAGGCTTACACCGTATTTTCTGTTAGGTGGATTTCTGCTGTTAGCATCTCTGTTCGTGCGCTTTTCGCTGTATTACAGACTGCTGGCTGGCCTGTGCTTTGGAATGGGGTTTACGGTTAGCATGATCTCGCGGGGGCGAGAATGAATACAATGCTTCACATTGAATAAAGACGCTCCAAATGGGGCGAATTCTTTATATGGTTTATAATTTTTGGGACAGAGTAGCGAGGCAAGTTATGCTTAGCTTCGCAAATAACGAAATTGTCTTTAAGCATAATAAACGCTCACACCTGCAAGCAAATCAATACCATTCGGCAACTTATTGGCGTCTTCATTAAAAAAGGGACGCGATATCGCGTCCCTTTATAGTGTTATAAAACTTACCTTACTCCATCAACGCTTGCCATATGGCATACGAGGTCAACGACCTTGTTTGAGTAGCCCCACTCATTATCATACCAAGCTACAAGCTTTACGAAGTGGTCGTTTAAGCTGATGCCTGCGTTTGCGTCAAAAATACAGGTGCGCGGGTCAGTTTTGAAGTCGGAGGATACTACCAAGTCCTCTGTATAGCCTATAATTCCCTTGTATTCTTCACTCTCTGAGGCTTGCTTCATAACCTTCTTGATCTCGTCATACTTAGCGGGCTTTTCTAATCTGCAGGTAAGGTCAACAACCGAAACATCGACTGTGGGAACGCGCATAGACATACCCGTCAGCTTGCCGTTCAGGCTGGGTATAACCTTGCCTACCGCCTTCGCTGCGCCTGTTGAGCTGGGAATAATGTTATCATATGCCGCTCTGCCGCTGCGCCAATCCTTCTTAGAGGGACCGTCAACAGTGAGCTGGGTGGCTGTTACTGCGTGTACTGTGGTCATCAAGCCTTCGATTATGCCGAAATTATCGTGAATAACCTTTGCCAAAGGAGCTAAGCAGTTAGTAGTGCATGAAGCGTTTGAAACTATATTCTGATCGCTTTTATACTCTTTATGGTTTACGCCCATTACGAACATAGGAGCGTCTGCGCTGGAGGCTGTTATTATAACCTTCTTAGCGCCTGCGTCTAAATGGCCTTGCGCCTTTTCCATGGTTGTAAATCTGCCGGAGGATTCTACTACATATTCAGCGCCGCAAGCCTTCCACGGAATCTCCTTGGGGTCGAAGCACCTGAATACCGAAATCTCCTTGCCGTTTACAATTAGCTTATCGCCCTTTATATCGATAGTGCCGCCGAATTTGCCATGAACAGTGTCATACCTGAGCAGGTATTGCATATATTCTAACTCTTCAATGCCGGGGTGGTTAATGCCTACAACCTCAATGTTTGGATTTGCCATACATACTCTGAAAACCAAACGACCAATACGCCCAAATCCGTTAATACTAACCTTGATTGCCATGCCAATTCTCCTTCACTTTTTTGATAGTATGTACGAAACGCGCGTTTCTATACATTATTCAACTAAGCTTGATTATAACACCCAAAATACAGCATATCAAGCCAAAACAGGCAATATAAGGCCTTATAAAAAGTATATTTTTCCTATATTTTCTTGCTGTTTCGTTTATCAGCAGCCGTCTGAGTCGTCACCCTCAAGCGCATTCAGCTTTGCGAAAAACTCGTCGGACTTTAACGGCTTAACTTTTCTTATATTATAGTCGGGCAGGCGCTTATCCAGCATACATATACTTTTGTACGGACAATTGATGGATTCACAACTTATTTTGCCGTTTTTACAAGGCGAAACCGTAATTTTACCGCTTACTATCTGCTTTGCTGTTTCACGCGCTTTATAGAGGGCATACCTTTGAACCCCCTGTATCTGCTCAATATCATACAGCTTGGCGTATGGGTAGTAGTCGCCGTCTTTTTTTCTTTTCGCTTCAATAACGAAGGATTCTGAGGGCGAATTCTCCAATGTATTATCATTCGCCTGAACAATCGATTCGTCATTCAGCGTCATGCCCAATAGCCTGAACGCTTTTTTCAAGGCAGTTTCAATATCCCTTTCATTCTCTTTGACAGAAGCGCTTGTGGCCATATAGTACATTCCCGAGGTTACGGCTTCAAGCCCCTTGGCAATAGCAAGCGAATACAGCGGAAGCTGAAGCCTTAGCCCTTCGTAAATCTCCTGATAATTGAATTTTGTTTCTGAGCTCTTGTAATCGATTACCCTTATAAACCTGTCATTGCCCTTTTTATAGCAGTCAACCCTATCCACTTTACCCGATATTACAAGCGCTCTGCCATCGTCTAAATCTATTTTTAGCGAATCAACCTCACCGTTATCACCGAACTTAACCTCGCTTTTATAAAAATCGAAATCGCCCTTTTGCATATGCTCAATAATTGCCCATGCTGCGCGTTTAGCTGTTTTTTTCAATAACACGCACTTGGCTTTTCTGCGCTCGGACTCCATGAAATAGCCGTCCTTGAAGCTCTCTGCTATATTATTCGCTACCTCTTCAATCAGGTTGTTGCAGGCAAGCTCGTCAAGCTGCTTATAGTCAATTTTTTCATCTATTAAGTGCCTTACGAACTTATCCAGTATATCGTGTATGAAGCTGCCCTCGTCATTTCTTTCGACCTTGTATTCCTTGCGCTTCTCCACATTCAAGCCATATCTTACAAAATGATAGAAGGGACATCTGTTGAAGCTCTCAAGCCTTGTGGCGTTTGAATACAGCTTATCGCCGTAAAGCGATTTTACGAATTCAGCGTCTAAATCGTCGGGAGAGGCTTTGAAGTACAGCATTTTCTTTATAATTTCCAGCTGCTCCGCCTTATCCCTAAATCTTGAATAATACGCGTATAAGTGTTTAGCCCTGTCGCTTATATTTCCCGAATCTACGAACAGGCGCAATTCTTTTGCAAGGCTTTCCATATTATATAGCCTGCAGCCTTTAAGCATTTCCTCAGCACTTGATTTAACCTTTATGCTTGGGAACAGCTGCTTTATTTTCTCAAACAGCATTGAGGGTAATTTCGGCTTATTCGATACCAATGCAGGATAGCTCATATACAGCTTATGGGAGGGC
The DNA here is from genome assembly GCA_012838425.1 of Clostridiales bacterium. Taxonomy (GTDB): domain Bacteria; phylum Bacillota; class Clostridia; order Christensenellales; family CAG-138; genus DUPG01. The sequence goes on from DUPG01000028.1 coordinate 33,166, forward strand.
ATTGTCAGCAATGTGTATATCTCTAAGCGGTCGGCGTCGGTAAGGCTTGCGGTTGTTGAAAACACATCAAGCCCAAGCTGCTGTAGGGATAGGGCTTCGGCGTCGTCTATAATCCCTTCGTCTTTTATTACTTTCGGGAAAGAGCCCTCATACACGCCCAGCACATACAGCCGCTTTATGTTCTGAGGCATTGTGCGCTTCATGCTTCCAAACAACACCGTATCAACATTCGCCGGTATTGAGCTTACAACCTGCGCCCTGAGCCCTTCCTCTATAATAGAAATGAACTGCGAATTGCTTATCTGCACATCACCTAACACTGTGTTTGCCTGCTCTAATATGCCCATAAGCAGATTCCATGCCTGCGAACACTTCTCTGCGGCGGCGAAATTGCCCTCGTTCTGCAATGCCTCTACCTTTTCGCATAGCTGCTCATGCACCTGCAAATCCTGCAAATACTGATATATTGCCCTTGCTTTTGCGGCGACATCTCCACGCGCCATTGCGCTTTGCAGCCTGATTAGCGGCTCTATGAGCTTTTTGCGTATGGGCTCAAGCGCAGCCCTTTGCCCTTCGTCACCCTTTATTAGAGGTTCTTTTAGTGATGAGCCATATACCCCATACGCTATGAGATAGTTTTCGAAGGCTTCGGCTTCCTCGCGCGTTATGCCGCTTAAGCCCGTTTTCATTATCGATATAAGCTCGTGCTTGTCAAAGCTGCCGTTTATCGCTCTCAGCGCGGACATTGCAAGCGTTGACAGCTCCATAGAATACAGGCTGTATTGCACATCGCAGTACACGGGGATTGAGTTCTTCTCAAACTCATTGCGCACCTTTACCGCGTACGCCGCTTCATCTGAAGCTATTACAGCAATATCCTGAAACCTTAGCCCCTCGTCGCGTACAGCGCTTAGAATAGAGCCTGCTGCCGCGCTTACCTCCGCGTCAATGTTGGTGGCGACTACCAACTCGATATTGTCAACATCGCCCGCATATTGCTTATACGGAAATGCGAAGAGGTTCCTTTCTAAATGCTGTAATTCAGGGCTTGAAAACCTATTCTCCCTGCTGGGTGTTATTATTTTCACATCATAGCCATTGTCTTGAGCGAAGCGCTTTAGCCTGCTGAACGCTTCAAAATCGGGAGCAAACAGGCGGCTGTCATTGCTGTTTTTTGAAAAGTCAAGCCTGAATGTAGCTGTGAATGACGCGCTGCTTAGAATAAGCTCCTCTATTGCCTTATACATGTTTTCGGTTGTGGTTTCAAAGCCGTCAAAATAGATATGTGACCTGCAAATAGGGGCATTCTTGATATTGTCTATAAAGGCGTTGAGATTGTCTAAGGGATCTAACGCCCTTTCCCTAAGGATTTCGGTTGCTTTGGCGTATATGTTAGCAAAGTCTGTCAGCTTGCGTCTTAAAAGAGGTTCTTCAACCCTTTCGGCTATTGATAGTACCTCGTCGGGACTTGCCAAGTTGTTTACAAAGCTTTGAATAACCTCGTCGCAGGTCTTTGCAAAGCCCATTTTAGTAGCACAGGTGTTAAAAATATCTAATTCAAGGCTCATAATCGCTTTTCTAATAATCATTAGCCTGCCCTGCTCGGATATGAACACCTGCTTAACATTGGTTTCCTTTAGCACATTATCTGAAAGTCTTGACAGGGAAAATATCTTGGTGTAGAAGGTGCCGCCGTCTAAACGCTCGGAGATTAGCATTTCAGTTCCCAATGTGTTGCGCGAGGGAACTATCAGCACAGCGGGCTCCTGCGCCTTTTCGTGCGCTATTATCTTGTCGAAAACATAAGCGCTTTTGCCTGATTTCGCCCTGCCTATTACGAACTCAACTCTTTTTGTCATAGAAAAGCTCCTTGTGCAAAGGTATGTACTCCATGCCATGCTCTTTTCGTATGCTTTCGTACAGAATTATGCCGTTTACATTCATTGAGGCGTTGAGACTGGGAGAAATGTGCTTTAACGCCTGCGTGCATTTATCGTCATGAACTACATTGCGCGCCAATGTTATATGCGGAGTGAACTGCTTGTAATCCGTTTTGAATCCATAATCGCGCAAAGCGGCTGTGAGCGCCGAGTGCAACGCTCTTAACTCTCTCATATCGCCCAGCACCTCCACATATGAGGTTTTTGAGCCCTCGCGCTCGAAATAATTATATCCGCCTAAGTGCAGGGGAAAGCAGCGTATTCCCTCGGCGGCATGCTTCATGGCGGATACCGCAGAGTACGCGTCATCTGTTTCACCAAGAAAGCTCAATGTAATGTGCATATTATCTATGGGAACATATCTGCCCGACACAGCCGCTTGGCGCAAAGCGTTCTGTAATCTCTGCACCTCGCTTTTCATTTGTTTAGGGATATCTATCGCAATAAATAAGCGCATAACTCACTCCTGATGGGATTTCCCCCTGCTGTATTTTACCCGTAACAAAGCTTACCTGCGCTTTACGGGAATTAAGCGTTTCTCGTGGCGTTCGGGGTCGAATATAGAGTATTGCACCCTGCCTCTTGAATTGTCTAACTCATATTCGGTTTGCGAAAAGTCAAATGAGGCTATTGCCGCATTGAACCTTCTGTCCAACTCGGCACATTCTGTTTCATAATCGAAGGGTCCATGCTCGAACACCAAGTACTCGCTTTCTGCAACATCTAACATTAGCATAGGTGTAGGCACCTCACCGGAATAATCCGCTTGCAGACGCACGCCGTACGCCTCCGGGCTTTTATCGCCTTCGAATATGCGTGCCATAATCTGACCGCTGTATTTTCCGAAAACACCGTCTTCCCCGTCTAGCTTGCTCTTGATATAGTCTAACTTATCGCATACGGTGCAGCAGTCTGCGCCCTCTATTTTGTCTTGCTTTTCCCAAAAGTCAAAATAGCCATTGCTTTCATAGTTCTTTATGTGCATAAACTTATGGGCTGGTACCGTTGTGAAATAAAATTTTAATTCTGTAAGCGCCATAGTATTCTCCTTTAATGTTTACATGCGAATTGGTATATGCTATTATATCAGAAAAATATAAAAGGAGCAAAAATATGTGCACTGAATCAATGTCGCAAATAGATATGCTTAATATGATTTACGAGCCTATTGTAAACAAGAAGGACGAGCTATACAATACGCTGATTGAAAAGGGCTACAATATTAACTGGGGCTATTTCACACACCATATGCTAAGGCGGGATAATGAGCTTTTTACGGAGCTGTACCCCATACCCGTATTGTCAATAGTGAATATATGCGATATAGGAATTGATGTAGAGCATATTTTCATAGAGGGCAAGCTTTCAAAGGCAGACGCTAAGAAATTCGACTTTTCGCTGTTTGACTGCTATGACTTTGACATATACTCGGTTGAGGACTGCACTAAGGACTATTACTCGACCGCCTGCGGCAAGCTTTCAGCGCAGGTAATACAGGATACAGTCGCAAACTGTGATGAAAAGGAAGTTTTAGTAGCGCTGTACCTGCCCTTTGATGCCGATGTTGAGGAAATTGAGAGTATAGTTCGCTTAATGAGGAAGTCGGGGTTCTATATCGTGTAGGTTTATGCGCAACATTATTGCTGACGCAACATGAAATTATACTGCTGATAATGAAATACCGCGCCACGTGCGGATTATTCACTCTAGACTAATACGGGCGCACTTGCGCCCTTCATTCTGCATTATGCTTTTTTCATTGCGCGCTTGTGCGCATTATTTGTCCTCCAAAAAGTCTTTAAGCTTTTTAGAGCGTGAGGGGTGCCTTAGCTTTCTCAGCGCTTTTGCTTCTATCTGTCTTATGCGTTCGCGCGTTACATTGAACTCTCTGCCCACTTCCTCCAATGTGCGTGCTTTGCCGTCGTCAAGCCCGAATCTCAGCCTTAACACCTTCTGCTCTCTTGCTGTAAGCGTATCTAACACATTTGCAAGCTGGTCCTTCAGCATGGCGAATGCGGCTACATCGGCAGGAGCTACGGCGTTTTCATCGGGAATGAAGTCGCCTAACTTTGAGTCCTCCTCCTCGCCTATGGGTGTTTCCAATGATACCGGCTCCTGCGAAATCTTCATTATTTCGCGCACCTTATCTACAGTACAGTTGAGCGCTTCGGCTATTTCCTCGGGGCGCGGCTCTCTGCCTAGCTCCTGCAATAGCTGACGCTTAACCCTTGCCTGCTTCTGTATGGTTTCAACCATATGAACGGGAATTCGTATGGTGCGCGCCTGGTCGGCAATAGCGCGCGTAATGGCTTGGCGTATCCACCATGTAGCGTATGTGGAGAACTTAAAGCCCTTGCTGTAATCGAACTTCTCTACCGCCTTCATAAGCCCTAAATTGCCTTCTTGAATGAGGTCTAAGAACAGCATTCCCCTGCCTACAAAGCGCTTTGCCACAGATACTACAAGGCGCAGATTCGCTTCGGCTAACTCATTCTTCGCTTCCTCGTCGCCCGCTTCAATGCGCTTTGCAAGCTCTACCTCTTCTTCAGCGGTCAACAAAGGCACCTTGCCTATTTCTTTGAGATACATACGCACAGGGTCGTCTAAGTTCACATTGGCAAGCTCGGCTGCAAGTGCCTGGCTCTCTACATCATGGTCTTCACTTTCTTCGGTATATTTAGGTATCTGCTCCTCATCAATCACATCGATTTTGTGCATGGCGAACTGCAGAAAAATATCGTCCATCTGCTCGGAATCCAAATCGTATTCCGCCAATGCGTCAACGACCTCCTTATAGGTCAGAAAATGCGTCAGCTTGCCGCTCTCAATCAGCTGATTGACCTTTGCTTCATAGCTTGTAAACTCTTCCATACGGTTTCCCCTTTCATTTATTATATTCTTTGGTCTTTTTTAGCCATTAGCATTTTGTACTGCGCAGCATATTCCTCCGCGCTTATTTCCTTCATATCGCGTTTTGCGGAAAGCGCTAAAAGCTCCTCCTCAAAATCAAGCCTGCTTATTGTACGCGCACAGTCCTTCGCCGTGTCAAGCGGTTTTTCTATTTCGTTCATGCTGAAAGCCGCGAAAAGCCCTGACACATCGTTTTCCTCGCTTAATTCGCTCAACAGCTCGGCTATATTCACTTCCTCAGCGCCGCTCAAAAACTTCTCCGCAATCGCGTTCAATACCAGTTTCACATCCTCGCGCTTTACTAAATTCAGCGCATGCTCCTGTATCCACAAAGCTGCTTCTTTTTTTGCCGCAGCACAGGTAGCAAGCAAGTACTCACATTTATCGCGCTGATTTTGTCCAAACAAGCTGTTTTCACTATTATTCCGTAAATGAACAATTGTATTCTCGCGCGATTGCGTTTTCATACTGCCCTGCTCGCGTATGGTTTCGTAGCTGATTCCTGTCTTTTCGGATATAACCCTGAAATAGCGCTCTTGCTCAACCGGCTGCAAGCTCCCCACGAACTCGCATGCCTCTATTGCGTATGCCTGACGGTCGTCGTCATTCGTCAAATCATACTTTTTCTGCATATGCTCTAACTTAAACAGGTTTAGCGGCAGCGCTTGCTCCTTCAGCTTTAAGTACTCATCTCCGCCATGCTTCTTTATAAAGTCGTCGGGGTCGTCGTCATTGGGTATGACTATTACGCGCACATTCAAGCCTGCGCTCGCTAAAATATCCAAGCCGCGCATAGTGGCGTTTTGACCTGCCGCGTCGCCATCATAGCTTATATACACATTGTCTGAATAGCGTTTTATAAGGCTTGCCTGCTGCTTTGTGAGCGCAGTTCCAAGAGAGGCGACTACATTCTGTATGCCTGCTATGTGCAGGGCGATAACATCCATATAGCCTTCAACGATTATTATGTCGTCAAGCCGCTTGCGCTTTATCATATTAAGCGCATAGAGATTATACCTTTTGTTATAAACTAAGGTTTCGCCTGTGTTCAGGTATTTTGGCTCGTCATTGCCTAATGTTCTGCCGCCAAAGCCCAGAACTTGTCCTCTTTCGGAAATTATCGGGAAAAGCACTCTATCCCTGAAAAACGCATAGGGCTTATCGTTCTGCGACTTCTTTATCAAACCCGCCGTCAGCATTTCGTTATCGGAATAGCCCTTGCTTTTCAGGTGGTTATACAGCTCGTCCCACGAATTTACCGCATAGCCCAACCCAAAACGCTTAATTATATTGCTTGGGATTCCTCTGCGGTTGAGATAGTCAAGCGCGTTTTGATGATTATACAGCTGAGAGTGATAAAAAAGCGCAGCGTCCTTCAAGCAAGCGTACAGCCTTTCCTTTAACTCCTTTTCCTGCTTGAACCTATGGCTGCTCGCTTCATCTGCCGGAAGCTCCATATTCACTCTTTGGGCTAAGAACTTAATGGCTTCGAAGTTGTTCGGAAAATTCTCAATTTCCTTAACGAAATGAATCACCGTGCCGCCCTTATGACAGCCGAAGCAATAGAATAGCTGCTTTGTGGTGTCGATAGTGAATGAAGGCGTTTTTTCGCGGTGGAAAGGACAGCAGGCCCAAAGCCTGCCGCTTCTTTTGGTTAGCTGAACATAGCTCCCCACAACAGAAGCAATATCGTTCTTTGCCAACAGCTCGCCTAACCAGCTCTCAGGAAACGCCAACTCCACACCTCACAAAACATTTCTGCGTTTATTATTACAAATATTATGTCGTTTTTCCTGCAAGGTTAGAAAATATATAATTTGAAGGGCTCCCTATTATGCCTGTTAAAACAGTATAGCATAGAATAGCACGAATAATATTATCCAGTCGTTTACTCTGATTGAGGTTAAAGCTCAAAAATGACTAAATTGTGATTGCATTACTGTATTGCCCCAAAAAATGCTATACTATAATTGCAAGGAGGGATTATTTATGATAGAAAAGGTTTATTCAATGTCAACAACAAACGACAAGGTTATGGAGAAGGTGCTTTTCGATGAAAACCTGCACTACTTGCACATGGTATTCAATAAAAACGAGGGCACACCGCAGCACAACACTAACGGGAATGTTTATATGACGGTTGTTCGCGGCACTTTAACGCTTACTTTGGGCGAGCAGGAGCCGCACACATACCCGCGCGGAACTCTATTGAAGATTCCTTACAATACGAAAATGACTGCTGAAAACCTGCACGACGAAGTATTGGAACTGTTTGTAGTTAAAGCACCCGCGCCTAATATGTAAAGCGAAAACCGCTTAGCGAACCGCAAAAGTCTGATTCGCTTTCGGTTTGCGTCAGCTTGTGAAATTTCATATTGACAAACATAAAATCTGCTTGTATAATAGCTAAGCAATGCGGTCGTGGCGGAATAGGCAGACGCGTACGCTTGAGGTGCGTATGGGAGACCGTATGGGTTCAAGTCCCTTCGACCGCACCAGTGAAAAGCAGCTTGTGAAAACAGGCTGTTTTTTTGTTTTGCAGCCTTTTTGGACGATCAAGCTGCTCCGACATAAAATATTTGCGAACAAAAAACTCCGCGCAGAACGCAGAATTCTTTAGCAACAAAACCATTTGATATTATAGAATTTGCCTTATATGGCATATTCATTCAATGCGCCGGCACGCCTTCACTTTCTTGCTATTCGTCTAACCCCTTAAACCCAAAGCCGAATGCT
>DUPG01000004.1 GCA_012838425.1 Clostridiales bacterium
AATATGGTAGCAAGTGGTAATGCTATTTATCTTTTTGAAAACTTTGATATATCTATGCGACAATCGCCCAAAACACCCGACAAAAAGTTGAAAATATAAACTGCATAGATAATTTTACACTACACTACTAATGCCCTATTTACATAATATAGCAATAGAATTTTTTGTCAACTGTTTCCCGAAAATCCCATAATTTATTATGGGCAGCGTTGTTCATCTGTGAACCCGTTATATCGCAGCAGGCTCAACCGTTAGATTCTGCCGCCATGTTGCGGTTACACACCAAACGGGTTATAAAAAATAAATAAAGCGGATGGCAAGTCCTGTTGATTGCAAAAAGCGAGCCTTTGTGATACTTTATAGTAATAGCATAAATTTGGGCTTTGAGGGGAGCATATGTGCGGAATAGTAGGATATATAAGCAATAATTCGCCGGCATCTTGCGAGAATGTAGCGAAGATACTGATAAAGGCGTTAGAGAAACTGGAATATCGCGGATATGATTCCGCCGGTATAGCTATTTTAGAGAGCAACGGCGAAAAGAAAATTCACATGATTAAGACGAAGGGGCATATTAAGGACCTATGCGCGCTTGCGGCCGACAAATTCAGTACCCTTGAGAATTGCAGGGCAGGAATAGGGCATACGCGCTGGGCAACGCACGGCGAGCCCAATGACGTGAACTCACATCCGCATATGTCGTATTCAAAGGAAATAGCACTTGTTCACAACGGAATCATAGAAAACTATTTAGAGCTTCGCGAGTTCTTAACCAAGCACGACTATAAATTTCTATCACAAACCGATACGGAAGTAATAGCGCAGTTGGTTGAATATTACTACAAGGAAACTCATGACCCCGTAAAAGCCGTTCGCACAGCTACCAATATGCTTCAGGGCACATACGCGTTAGCTATTATTTTTGCCGAGCACCCCGATATGTTAATAGCAATTCGCAAGGACAGTCCGCTTATATTGGGCTTATGCGAGAACAGGAATATGTTTGCCTCCGATGTATCTGCTATGCTTGAATACACGCGCGACATAATAAGGCTGTCGGACTATGAAATGGCCATAGTAAAGGCGGATTCGGTAACCATACTCAACCGCTTTGACGAGGAAGTAGAAAAGACTCCCGTAAAAATAACTTGGGACGCGAACGCCGCGGAGAAAGACGGCTATGACCATTTCATGATGAAGGAAATGATGCAGCAGCCCACGGCAGTCAGAAACACAATAAGCAGGTATGCAAACGGAACGCGCATAGATTTCGGGCTAAAATCAATCACGCGCGAATACTTGAAGAATGTGCGCGATATTTGCATAGTCGCATGCGGTTCGGCATATCACGCGGGGGTTGTTGGGGCTAATCTGTTCGAAAAGGCGTTGCGAATACCCACAAGGGCGCAAATAGCGTCGGAATTCATATACTCAGACCCGCTTATAAACGAAAACACGCTTACAATCGTAATAAGCCAGTCCGGCGAAACGCTGGACAGTCTGCAAGCGCTGCGAAAGGCAAAGGAATTAGGCTCAAAAACGCTTTCAATAGTAAATGTTGAAGGCTCGATTATAGCAATAGAGAGCGACGACTGCATATACACGCAGGCAGGACCCGAAATAGCGGTCGCCACAACGAAGGCGTACAGCGCGCAGTTAGTGGTTTTATATATGCTGCTCGGGCATATACTGTCAATCAGGAATGATGACGCTTCTATCGAAAGCAGGTATTTATCCGAATGTATGGAAATTCCCGCAATGCTCGAATCGATATTAGAGCACAAGGAGCATATACAGCACTTGGCAAGCCTGTATCAGAACTGCGAAAGCATATTCTACATAGGCAGAAATTTAGATTACGCGTTAGCACTTGAAGGCTCATTAAAGCTGAAAGAAATCTCATACATACATTCGGAGGCATACGCAAGCGGCGAATTGAAGCACGGCACTATTTCGCTTATTAAGCCGGGAACTCTCGTGATAGCAAGCTGCACATACGAACCGCTATTCGAAAAGACCTTATCGAACATAACAGAGGTGCGTTCACGCGGGGCGGAGGTTATTGCGCTTGCAAGAGAGGGCAATACGAAGCTTGAAAGCGTTGCCGACCATTGTGTTTGGCTGCCCAAGTGCTCGCAGATGACAGGGCCTTCAATAGCGATAGTACCCATGCAGCTGTTCGCGTACTACATAGCTGCCCTGCGCGGCTGCGAGATTGATAAGCCACGCAATTTAGCCAAAACGGTTACGGTTGAGTAGGCACGAAGGCACGGGGCACGGGGCACGTTTACTTTTCTTGCAAGAAAAGTAACAAAAGAACAAGCATCTTATCAACAATTAGTGGCGCAAGCAATATTTAGCTATTTGCGAAGCAAATAATTTAGCTGCTCACGCAGTGAGCAATTTAGCTGTTAGCGACAGCGAACAATTTAGCGTTGCGAAGCAACATTTCATTCGCCGCAGGCGTCTTCATTCACGCGTAAGCGTGTCTTCATTCAGCGACACAGTCGCTGTCTTCATGTGCGAAAGCACCTTTAACCCTTAACCCCTGTGCGCCGTAATTTCCTTCCTCAAAAAGCCCAGTATTCTTTTCTCCAATCTTGAAATATAGCTCTGCGAAATGCCCATCATATCAGCGACCTGCTTTTGCGTGCGCTCCTCTGTTCCGTATAGACCATATCTCAGCGTTACTATTTCCTTTTCGCGCGGCTCTAATTTCTCCATAGCCTTTTGTAGAAGCTCCTTGTCAATCTCGTCCTCGAATTCGCGGCTGACAACATCGTATTCCGTTCCTAAAACATCGCTTAACAATAGCTCGTTGCCATCGCTGTCTATGTTCATCGGCTCGTCTAATGAAACCTCTAACTTCTGCCTGCATGACCTTCTTAGGTGCATTAAGATTTCATTCTCAATACAGCGCGAAGCATATGTCGCAAGCTTTATGTTCTTTTTAACATTAAATGTATTTACAGCCTTAATAAGTCCTATTGTGCCTATGGATATGAGGTCCTCTATATGAACGCCCGTGTTGTCAAACTTCCTTGCTATATACACCACGAGCCGCAGGTTGTGCTCTATAAGCCTGCGCCTTGCTGTGTCGGGGTCGGTAGCTAACATGGCAAAGGTTTTTTCTTCCTCCTCTTTGTCAAGCGGCGGGGGAAGCGCTTCTCCCATGCTCACATAATATAAAGGATTCTCCTGCTCTAACTGGCTATATACAAGCATTAGCAGCTTTTTGTAATTAGAGAACAGATATTGCAGAGGATTCAGCATTTTCTTCAACTCCTTTACTTTTATGCGGTAAAGCAAGCACAGGCACTATTGCAGGCATATCCTTGCCGCGCTCATTTATGGCTATGTAGGCGGAAATCTCTATGCCGTCTATGTATATATGCTCGGGCAGAAACGCGCTCATAGTACCTGCGCCGCTCGTGTCTGAATACGGAATGTTTGTATCGCAATACTCTATCAGTTTAGGGGAACACAGCACTATAACAGGCAGACTGCTTATGGGTTCTGTCAGCAGATTGCCCGTATCTATAAAGCCCTCGAAATCATACGATTCGTTCTTATGAATAATTCGAACAGGCACTTTAAGCTTAGCCTTGACTCTACGCTTCGTTAATTTTCGGAAGATTGACGGCAAAGCGACTCCCGCTCCGACAGAATACAGAAGCACTCTGAAACCCGAGGGCGCGTACAGTATTCCGCCGCTCATGCTTCCTGAAAAAGCATACACAAGCGCGAATGTCGCTCCGCCTATCAGCGCGGTTGATACGAACACCGCAGCCACGCTTCCTAATAGCTCGCGAATACCTTTTATTCGAAAGCATATCGCCATAGCAGCACACAGCAGTATTTTGAAAATCCACAGGTTAAGCGCGGGGAAGTAATACGCCAGCAAAGCATATACCGAAGCTAAAAAGCATATCAGAAGCTTCAGCCACTTGTGCGCGCGCCTGCCTAAAATCGCTTCGGACAGCCGAATTACAAGGCAGTTCATAAGGAAGTTGTCAAATATATACAGCTCAATATATATCGCCGACACCTCCCTTGCTGATAGTAATTTATCACTGTAACCACGCGATTATTGTTGGGTGAGAGGGGAGAAGGGTGGAGTTATATTCAGAAATAAGCATGTGAATGCTTTGAAAATAAATATGCTTTATCAATCGCGAGCAAACAGTGGCCCATGCCGCCGCTTACTTCTTTCTCCTTATAGCATTTACAATAAGCAGTATTATCACCGCGCCTAATGTTGATACCAACAGGCTCCAGATATTAAAGCCGGTTACTCCGCGGCCGCCTAACAGGTTCATCACCAATCCGCCTACGAATGCGCCCACTATACCGACTAAAATATTAAGCCATGCGCCCATTTTCTCGTCGTTGCCGGTAATAAGGCTTGCTATCCAGCCTGCAAGCGCGCCTATAATAAGCCATCCTATTATGCCCATAAGTTCACCTCCGAAAATGTTTTGATTAGTATTAGCAGAAGGACTGAAAAGTATTACGCGAAACAGACGCTTACTTATATGAAATCCTGCTCCGCTCGCAGCATAGCTTTGTATTCTTGCTTGCTGCAAGTATATTGAGTGTTCTTTTGCTGCTTTTCTTTCAAGAAAAGCAGTGGGGCTTGGGGCAACGCCCTAAAAATGCGCGCTTCATATGCCGACTCCACACTGCTCGCTTCACACTCCGCACTGATTCTATATTTAACATTCTTAATTGACAAAACGTCATTCATAATGTATAATTACTCGAATGATTTTTAGGAGGGTGCCTATGATGAACTGCTTAGCGAAGAGGGCAGTCGAAGTTAGCCCTGTATGCGTAGGCTTGGATATTCAAACTGAGTTTTTACCAAAGGTTATCGCGGATAAGGACATATCGCTTGGAGAAAAGTTTTTTGAATTCAACAAAAGAATAATTGACGCGACAAGAGAGCACGCCGCCTGCTTCAAAATTCAAATCGCCTGCTATGAGGCATTAGGACTTGAGGGCATGACGGCGTTTTATAATACCCTGAAATATCTCAAAAAGGTCGGCGCGATAGCTATATCGGACATTAAGCGCGGAGACATCTCCTCAACCGCTCAGCTATACGCGAAGGGGCATTTCTCGGGAGATTTCGAAACCGACATTATAACGGTTAACGCATACATGGGAGAGGACGCCGTATCGCCCTACTACCCCTATTTAGAGCAGGGCAAGGGAATGTTCGTATTGGTTAAAACGAGCAACAAAAGGAGCGGCGATTTGCAGGACAAGATTTTAGAGAACGGCGAGCCCGTGTATATTCAGATGGCGCGACTGGTTGACAAGTGGGGACAAGCATTCATAGGCGAGAGCGGATTTTCGAACATAGGCGCTGTAATTGGGCTGACATATGTTGAGGAGTTCTTAAAGGTAAAGCAAATCATGAAAAATACATTTTTCCTCATACCCGGCTATGGAGCGCAGGGCGGAACAGCCGAGGACATTGGCAGGATTTTCGCTGACGGTATTTGCGGAGTAGTAAATTCCTCACGCGGAATTATTTGCGCCCACATGGGTAAAACAGAGGGCGACGATTTTGATGTATATATAAACGAAGCGACAGCTTCAATGCGGGAGAGTATAAATAAATGCCTGTAATTTTGCAAAACAGCCATGTAAGCCCCGAAGTATGCCTTATGACCATTAAAGGTTTAACAGGCAAGGCAGGGCAATTCTATATGCTTAGACCCACAAAGGTTTTAGACCCGCTTCTGGGCAGGCCTATAAGCATACATGACTGTGTTGACGGTAATTGCAGCTTTTTATATCGCATAGCGGGCAAGGGCACAAGCCTTATGAGCGAATTAAGGGCAGGCGATACCATTGAGGCATACGGTCCATACGGAAACGGTTTTGAGCCTGTGGATTCGGATATTCGCCTAATAGGCGGCGGCATAGGCATTGCGCCATTGTATTTCTTAGCGCGAACGCAAAAGGCGCTATACCCCAACAGAGTCATCGAGGCATACTTGGGCTTTGTGGAAAAGCCCTTTATGGTGCAGTATTTCAGAGCGGTTGCGGATTTCGTGTATGTGAGGGTAGGCGGATATATAACTTCAGATGTTCCTTTTGAAGAAAATGTAGTGAACTACGCCTGCGGGCCTGTACCCATGATGAAGGCCGCAAAGGAAGAAGCCGAGAAGAAGGGCTCAACGCTGTATCTTTCATTAGAAGCGCATATGGCGTGCGGCGTAGGCGCGTGCTTGGGCTGTACCTGCCCCACTGTTTCGGGGAATAAGCGCGTATGCAAGGACGGGCCTGTATTCTTGGCGTCGGAGGTGTGCTTTGAGTAGGCTAACAACCATTTTAGCAGGCGTTGAGCTGAAAAACCCCGTAATAGCCGCTTCGGGCACATTCGGCTTCGGCAAGGAGTTCGAGGGGTATTTCGACCCCGGGATTTTGGGCGGAATATCGGGCAAGGGGCTTACACTCAACGGTTCTAAGGGCAACAAGGGAATAAGGGTCTGCGAAACACCCGCCGGCATGATGAACTCAATAGGGCTTGAAAACCCCGGCGTTGAGCATTTCGTAAAGGAAGGCTGCAAAATAATGCGCAGCACAGGCGCGGCAGTCATATGCAATTTGGGCGGACACAGTCTTGAAGACTATGTAAAAGCCGCCGAGCTTCTGAACGAGGCCGACATAGATATATTAGAGCTGAACATATCCTGCCCCAATGTAAAGGAAGGCGGCATGGCTTTTGGAATGTGCGGCGCTACCGCCTCTGATGTCGTAAAAAGAGTTAAGGCTGTAACAAGGTTCCCGCTTATGGTTAAGCTGTCGCCTAATGCTAACGATATTATTGAGGTCGCAAGGGCAGTAGAAGACGCGGGCGCAGACGCTATAAGCCTTATAAACACATTGCTTGGCATGAAAATTGATGTAGTAAGACGCAAGCCCATATTCAACAATATATATGCAGGTGTATCGGGTCCTGCGGTTATGCCTATTGCGTTGCGCATGGTGCATCAGGTATGCAAGGCGGTGAAAATTCCCGTTGTGGGCATGGGCGGAATATCAAGCTATACCGACGCGCTCGAATTCATAATGGCGGGTGCCGTCGCTGTTCAGGTAGGCACGGCGAATTTTGCGAATCCCTACACAATGCCAAGGATAATTGAGGGATTAGAGAAATACTGCATACAAAACAGCTTAGAGAATATATCCGAAATTCGAGGAATTATATAAGTAAAGGAGAGCTAATATGTTCAAAGCAAATGTTACAGAGGAAACGGTACGCGATTTATTAACGGAATCACAAGCGCTTTTGTCGGGGCATTTCCTGTTAAGCTCGGGCAGACATTCGGGGAACTATGTTCAGTGTGCGCAACTGCTGAGATTTCCTAAAAAAGCGGAGCTGGTGCTTTCAAGAGTCGCTGAGCAAATCAAGGCAGCGGGAATCGAAATAACAAAGGTTTGCGGTCCTGCTATGGGCGCTATACTGGTCGCGTACGA
Source organism: Clostridiales bacterium (assembly GCA_012838425.1). GTDB lineage: Bacteria > Bacillota > Clostridia > Christensenellales > CAG-138 > DUPG01. Next base: position 7,495 of record DUPG01000004.1, read on the forward strand.
AATGGGCAGGCTGCTTGATGTGGAAGCGATATTCACCGAACGCAACAAGCAGACAGACCAAATGGAGCTTCGCAGGAACTTCGTAGTATCTGAGGGTGATAAAATTCTGCTGGTTGAGGACGCGGTAACCACAGGTAAATCGACTATGGAAACGGTAAAGGTATTAGAGGACTTGGGCGCTAAGGTAGTGGCGCTGGGCTGTATAGCCGACAGGAGAACAGCTGCCGCTGTTGAGCTGCCTTTCCCGGTATTTTCGGCAATAAAGCTTGACCTGCCAAGCTATTCCCCCGAAGAATGTCCGCTGTGCAAGGCAGGCACGCCGCTGGTACAGCATGGATCAAGAAAGATGAAATAATTTGCTTCGTAAATAGCGAAATATCCTGCGGATATGAAATATTGCGCGATGCGCAACATAAAATGCTTGCGCAATGCAAATAAGCTGATTAAAGGGCGTTCCTTTGCTGCTTTTCTTAATAATAAAAGTAATGGGGTACGGGGCAAAGCCCGCCGTCATTCATATTGTTTGACAGCGCGCGTAGAATATTATAAAATGCACATTTGAGAGCACAAAAAGGAGGTGAGAAGGGTTGTCGGCATTCGATAAGCTGCGTGAGATGATTTCGCGCATTACAGGTGTCAGCGCAAGCACTATTACACCCGACACTACTATAAAACAGCTCAACATGGATTCTATGGATGTTTGCGAATTGGTTTCTACGGTTGAAGACGAGTTTGATGTGCTTATCTGCAACGAGGAAAATATCCAAACCGTAAACGATTTAATGGTACAGTTAGGCTGTTAAACTAAAATAATTCGGACTTATAACACCCGTTTGGGTGTTTTTTATTTTTAGCGTGGAGCTATCCGCGCAGGCGCGGAATGAATACAGCAGCTATGACACTGTGTTCATTCACCCGCAGGGTGATGCTTCCTTGCTTTCCTCATAAAATAATGCTATTATAATATCAGCTATTAACGGAGGGTCTTATGGATTTCAAAGCGGTATATGAGCAGGCGAGCATAGCTATTGACGAGCTTCTATCACGCGCAAACGCAAAGGCGGGAGATATTATCGTAATAGGCTGTTCCACAAGCGAGGTTGTAGGCAAAATGATAGGCACCGGCTCAAACGCGCTTGCTGCAAAAACTATTATGGACGCCGTGCTTCCGAAGATTCAGGAAAGGGGCTTGTACTTAGCTGTTCAATGCTGCGAGCACCTGAACCGCGCATTGGTTGTAGAGCGCGAATGTGCCGAAAGATATGGCTTTACGGAAGTGAATGTGATTCCGCAGCCGCACGCGGGCGGAGCGTTTGCCGTAGAAGCCACCGGGAGATTCAAGGACTATACTATGGTTGAAAGCATAGAGTCAAAGGCCGCGCTTGGCATGGATATTGGCGGAACATTTATAGGAATGCACCTGCGCCCTGTTGTTGTTCCCATTCATACTCAAAACCGCAAAATAGGCGAAGCGAATCTGACAATGGCGCGCACACGCAAAAAGTATGTGGGCGGCGAGCGTGCCAAGTATTTTATCGAATGATTAGACGCAGGCGAAAATACACAAAGCTTTTCGGGAAATTTCCTAAGCTGTATACCATAATAGGCGCAGGCTTGCTTTTTGTGTTGCTCATCATCATTCTTTTTTCCGCAAAACGCTGCGAAAAGCTGTCCGCATTCGATTCAATAGAGGTGAAGCTCATAGAGAAGCGCGGAGTGTTGCGCGTGGGTATTCGCGATGACCTGTTGGGCTTTTCTAACGGCTCTGAGGGCTTGGAAATAGAGCTTGCGAAGCGCTTGGGCGATTACATACTGCCCGATAAGGCAGGCAACAGCGTTGAGTTCGTTATTATAAGCTCAAGAATGTTAGGCACTAAGCTCAGCGACGGTTCAATAGACGTGGCAATTATGCAGCTTCCTATGGGCTGGAACACAGGCAAGTACGCGTATTCGAGCAGCTATTATAAGGATTCATGCGTGCTAACCATTAGCTCCACAGATTCGAAGCAATCGCTTGAAAATGCTGAGATTGGCGTAATAGTCGATACCATTTGCGAATCGCGACTCGATTCCTTCATATCGGAAAAGGCTCCAAAGGTAAAAAAGGTGCGCTACGCCACATATGACATAATGTTCAATGCCCTTAATAGCGGAAAAATAGACGCGTGCGTGCTCACCGGCGCATATTATAATATGTATAGGGCTAAATATTCGCTGTACAAGCACGAGGTTGAGCTAAAACCCATAGAGTACGCGTTCGCAAGCAGCGTTGAGAATGCGGCTTTGATGGAAATAGCAAGTGCTGTAATAGCGGATTTGAAGGCAAGCGGCGAGCTTGATTCGCTGGTAAAAGAATATTTAGGATAGGTGAATATATGGCAAGAATGTATTTGTTGGATAATGTGATAAACAATGCGACAGGGCAGGTGGAGGGCTTTGCGATAATCAAGAACGCGAATGTAAAGACCAACTCGAAGGGCTCGGCATATGTTGATATGACGCTTGTTGACAGCGGCGGCGATATAAACGCGAAGCTGTGGGACTATAATCCCGAAATTCATGGCGAATACTCCGCTGATATGATTGTGAAGGTACGCGGAACAATTACGCTTTGGAACGATTATGAGCAGCTTAGGATAGATAAGATTCGCAAATATAATCCCGAAAAGGATACGCTTGATATGTCAAAATTAGTGCCTTGCGCCCCATATGACCCCGAATTCATGTACGATGAGCTTATAAAGTGCGCGGAGGGCTTTTACGACAAGGAGCTTTCAAGGCTTGTAATTCATATGCTCGAATCCAAAAAGGATAAGCTGCTTGTATATCCCGCGGCATTGAAGCTGCACCACGCGCAAAGGGGCGGGCTTTTGTACCATACCTTTTCAATGCTGAATATGGCTAAGTCGGTATGCAAGCATTACCCGGCGCTTGATTCCGACCTTGTGTTTGCCGGCATTATGCTGCACGACTTATCGAAGATGGTAGAGCTTACCGTAGGCGAAATAGGGCTTGCCTCGAATTACAGCGCGGAGGGTCAGCTGTTGGGGCATATAAATATGGGAGTGGCGGAAATAGCACTTGCCGCGAATGAGTTAGGCATATCAGATGAGTTGCGCATGCTAATACAGCATATAGTGTTGTCGCACCACTCAACACCTGAGTTCGGCAGCCCCCGCCCGCCTATGTTCCCGGAGGCTGAGGTCGTCGCAACCCTTGATATGTTAGACGCGCGCCTGTATGAGATGTTCGACGCGCTCGAAGGCATACAAAACGGCAGCTTTACGGATAGACTGTGGGCGCTGGATAATAGAATGCTGTATAAGCACGGACATAATGAGTAGTGCTGCGCACTACATGAAGATGACGGCTTTGCCGCCAAATGAAGACACCCTTTGGGTGAATGAAGACGACGCTTCGCGCCGAATAAAGATGCCCTGCGGGCAAATGATGATACATTTCGTGAAATGAAGCATGATGGCGCAAACAACTGCTTCACAAAAAAGCAGATCATCAATTGGCATAATCGCTAATATAATGCGAGGCATGCTGTGGAAAACGATAAGCTTGCAACGCTATCAATGGACTTTGCAATTGCTATTGTAAAACTTGCAAAGCGACTAAAAGAAAAACATGAAAATGTTATTTCGAATCAAATTTTGAGAAGTGGTACATCAATTGGCGCAAATATTCGTGAAGCAAAATATGCACATAGCAGAGCAGATTTTATTGTGAAAATGCAAATTGCACTAAAAGAAGCCAACGAAACAGACTATTGGTTAGAGTTATTATTTAGAACCGACCATATAAACGAATTATGCTATAAGGAATTAAGCACACTTTGCTCAAAAATTCGCCGCTATGTGCTTATCTCATCTATTAACACTGCAAAGCTAAATTAAATTGCTTTATATTTACATAAACGCGCCCTGCAATTAAAAAATACACATTTGCTTTTTAGGCAATTTGTTGCCAACTTCATTCAGCGACAATGTCGCTGTCTTCATTTTTAATGGGGCAGAGCCTCATTAAAACAACAGCGCTGAGGCGAAGCCGAAATATATCAGCAGCGCCAAAGCGTCAACTATGGTGGTAATAAGCGGGCTTGCCATAACTGCTGGGTCAAGCCCAATTTTAGTGGCTAATATGGGCAATGAGCTGCCTATCAGCTTGGCTATAAACACATCAACGACAAGCGTTATACATACAACGAAAGCGATTACAATATCTAACCTGTCTATCAGCATAATTCTTGCGAAGTTGAATAAGGCAAGCGTTAAACCGCATAAAAGCGCCACGCGCGACTCCTTCCACACAATGCGGAATATATCCGAAAAGCGTATCTCGCGCAACGACAAGCCGCGAATTATAGTAGTGCACGCTTGGTTTGAAGCGTTTCCGCCCGAATCCATAAGCATAGGTATAAACACCATAAGCGCTGGCAATGTTTGAAGCGCCGCCTCGTATTTCGCGATAATTATTCCCGTAAATGTGGCAGAAAACATCAAAAACAGCAGCCAAGGCACGCGCGTTTTCCACAGCGTGAATGTGCTTGTTTTCAGATACGGCTTATCAGAGGGTATAACCGCCGCCATCTTCGAAATATCCTCTGTGGTTTCGTCGGTCATAACATCAATAGCGTCGTCAACCGTTACTATACCCACAAGCCTGCGCTCGTTATCTACAACAGGAATTGCCAGCAGCCCGTATTTCTTGAACATATGCGCGACTGTCTCTTGGTCCTCATGCGTTTGTGCGAATATAACATTGGGCTCCATGATCTCCGATAGCTTCTTATCCTCGTCATTGAGTATAAGACTGCGCATGGAAACATAGCCCAACAGCTTCTTATTCTGTGTTACATAGCAGGTGTTTATGGTTTCTTTGTCAAGCCCTGTGCGCTTTATGTGCTTTATAGCGTCGGAAACAGTCATCTCGGGGCGCAGGTTCACAAACTCTGTGGTCATAATGCTGCCTGCGCTATCGGGCGGATATTGCAGTATCTCGTTTATGTGCTTGCGCATATCGTGGTCTGCCTGCATGAGTATTCGCTTTACAACATTCGCGGGCATTTCCTCTATAATGTCCACCACATCGTCAACAAAAAGCTCGTCAACAACTGCCTTTAGCTCGCTGTCCGAAAAGCCCTTTATGAGATGCTCCTGCGAATCATAGTCCATCTCTACAAAGACTTCCGCCGCCAGCTCCTTGGGAAGCAATCTAAAAAGCACAGGCAGAGACTCGCGCGGCATAGCGTCAAATAGTAAAGCTATGTCAACCGCGTTGAGATCTATCAGCTCATTTCTTAAAGCGTGGAAGCTCTTAGAATCAAGAAGCTCATTGAAGCGTTCAACAATTAGATTTGTGTTTATCATAATGCTCTCCTCCTATAAGAAAATGTAATAGGAGCAGGCACAATATCAAAGCATTAGCCCAGCATTACGGCTGACAGAGCATGGTAATAAATGGGCAAATCGCTTTGACCGCTTGTGCCGCTACTACTGCTTGCGTCCATTTATTACCACCTCTCTGAAATATTTGTGAGAATTCTCACATTGACTTTGGGAACGCTTCCCCCTTAGTATTGCCCGGAGGCTGCCTCCCATAATAAATAATGCTTTTCACAAAGAAAAGCTGTCATAGCCGCGTGAAACACTGATAAGCATATGCTTATCGGTTTTGCTTTGACTAATAGAGTATAAACTCAAAGCAAAGCTATGTCAACTGTTTCGGTTGACTGAATTTATTCGCTTGTCTTTTCCTCATTGGATTTTCTTATAATGCGGAAACCTCTGTTGCCGACATCGAACATATCGTTGAAATAGTGCGCCTTTTCGTGCGTCGCTAACAGCATTCCCCATTCATTCGACTTGCGCCTTCTTGAACGATTCAGCATTACAATATCCTTGACTTGATACAGCCTGCCGTTTGCATCTTGAATATAGTCGTCTATATTGACGCCTAAATCATAATAGCTTCTTTCGAACTCTATTAACATTCCTGCGCTTTGGTAGAATACCGCTTTTGTTCCCTCTTTCGCGAATACAAACTCGTTGTCAGGCTTTTTTGTTCCGGTGTGAATGGTGTTTAGCATATTGTGCTGCCATTCGCGTTCCTTGCTTATGTTGCTGCCGGCGCTCTTTGCCGCTTGCGCCGCGTACATTGAGCAGGCTATAGCGTGGGAGGGTACATGCGCGGTTGCCGCTGCGTGTCCGCAGGCGCGTGCCGCCGAATATGCCTCCGCTGTGCGCGACTTCCTTGCCGCAGAATGTGCCGCAAACGCTAACTTCCTCACATCCCACATCATCATATCGCCGCTTAACCAAGCCAAACAGCCCTCTATGGCGTGCCGCGGTCGCAAATCAAGCGGATTTTCGTCCTCAAAGTAGTGTAGAACTCTCATAGCACATTCACAGGCCCATTTCGCCAGCTCCTCGTGAGTACACTCATTAGACAGTTCTAATATCTCCTCTTTGAGATAATGAACAAAGTATCTCGATTCTGCCATACATCAAACCTCACAATATTACTCCATTTTCTATTTTACACGACAAATCCGCTTTTGTCGTATTATGAAATATACTTTTTTTCAAAACAAGTAAAAATTTTTGTTACAATATAAAATCACTATAAATTTATGGAAAAATGTTTGACTTAAAATAGAAAAACTTGCCTGAATATTTAATATGTGCTGTGTTTATACGATTTTATTAAAGCTTATTTTGAAAATCGTTGACAAATTCAATAAGGCGTGCTATCTTTTATGTACCATATAGCGCATAGTAAGCATTCAAGGACTAACACCATATTTACATAGGAGTACTATAATTGGGAGGAATTATATGAATAAGTCAAGGCTTTTTCTATCACTGGTCTGTTTGCTGTCAGCCATGCTTGTGCTTTCCGCCTGCGCGAAAAATACCGGCACGCAGGATACGCCCAAGGGGACTGACGAAGCATCGCCCACGCTTAACACCACAGAGCCTACCGCCACTCCGAATATAAAGCTGAACGAGATGGAATACACCGAGAAAGGCGCCGTTTTACCTGCTTACAGGGCATTTGTGTCCGACAGGAGCATATTTGTAGAATACGCGCTGCCCGGCGAAAGCAAGCCTTTTTTCAACTATGATGTTAAGCTGCGGATTTTCGAAACGAGCTATGAGGACATAGAATGCACATACGACGGTATGCAGATTGCAGTCGAGCTAAAATCATTAGAGGATAATTCTATTAAGTATCTTAAATCAGGATTCATTCCCTGTTCAGTTGAAGAAAACTATTCTTACGCGTACTTGGCAATGGTGCATAATCTGACAGGGAATGACGAGGATATGTTCTTCGTTACCCTTATCCCCGCAGACTCCTTTCCAGAGACCTATGTTTTCACCTTGCGCGGCGAGAAGTCGATATTGAGCGGCTCTCCATATGAGTTCGGCAAAAGTCTCTTAATTATGCGGACCGCTATCGACTGCATTGGCTATAAAAGCATACTCATAGAAAATGATGTGTATTACACCCCGATTGACGAGTCCGTTACGCTGTTAGAGCGCAGAACGCCCGCAAATATTCTATACACCGAGGAGGGCTATCCCGAAAAGGTCGACGAAAGCGATTCCGTTCCCTATCACATAGTGCTGCAGGAGTTCGAGGCATACATAAAAACCAATAACCGCAATCACATTAAGGGCAAAATCAATGCAGGGGTTAAGCTGAAAATCACCGCGACGGACAGAATGGGCAAGGTATATTTCGAAACCAATACGGGCGAAGCGGGGTATTTTACGCTGACCTACGATAAGGTGAATAACAAAGTGCTTGTAGCAGGTATTCCGCAGGAGGAGGTATTTGATAACATATTTTATCCGTAAGGAATCTGCATTTCGCATGGTTTTAGGACCTTTATAAAATTTTAGGGTAAAGCATATAGTTAATAAAGACGGTTATCCTGAAATTGAGGACGCTTTTGAAGCACTATACCCACCCTGCCACAACGCGCTGAAATACTTTGAGACATTCGTTGAAAAAACAGTAAAGGGAAACACAGGAAAGCCACCATAAATACGGGCGACAAGCTGAAAATAACCGCTACGGACAGTATAAGCAGGGTTTACTTTGAAACGGAGTCAGGCAAAAAGGGTCATTTTGAATATTCGTATGATTTAGAGTTAAAAGGAGCTTATTTTCGGGAGCAGACGAATACGAATTGTTTGACGCAATAGCAAATGCCGAATGGTATTATGATTACCGATCACTTCATCTGAAAACGGGGACTGCGCAGTCCCCTTTATATTTGACTTGCGCTTAGCATACGATATATAATCAAAGAGTGGAGGAAGCTATGCGTAAATTCAATATAGAAAATACGGGCAAAAGCAGCTACAACATAGCTGTTGTGGGCGCGACGGGCATGGTGGGCAGAACAATGCTTCAAGTGCTGCGCGAATATGAGATTTCTATAAATAAGCTATATCTTTTCGCTTCAAGCAAGAGCGCAGGGCAGAAAATCGATTATTACGGTAAAGAAGCAGTCATAGAGGAGCTTACGGAGAGTTCATTCGAGGGCAAGGATATCGATATTGCGCTGTTCTCAGCGGGCGGCGATGTTTCAAGAAAGTATGCCCCTGTCGCCGCTTCTTCGGGAGCTGTGGTTATTGACAACTCAAGCGCATTCAGAATGGAGAAGGATATTCCTTTAATAGTTCCCGAGGTCAATACAGACGACCTTATAATGTATAAGAATCGCGGAATCATAGCAAATCCCAACTGCTCAACCATTCAAGCGGTTGTGGTGTTGAAGCCATTGCAGAAGGCGTTCGGCTTAAAGCGTGTTATATACTCAACATATCAGGCGGTTTCGGGCGCAGGCATGGGCGGAGTGCAGGACTTGGAAAACACCTTGCAGGGCAAGCCGCATACAAAATTTATGTACCCCATTGCAAACAACTGCATACCGCAAATTGACGTGTTCTTGGATTCGGGCTATACCAAGGAGGAGCAGAAGCTGATTGACGAAACACGAAAAATTCTCAACCAGCCCGACTTGGCTGTAACCGCTACTGCCGTTAGGATTCCGGTGCTTAACGGACATTCCGAAAGCATCAACATAGAGCTTGAAAGGGAATTCACAATCGAGGAAATACGCACTCTGTTAGAGAATTCGCCGGGCGTATTGGTGCACGACGACCCGGAGAGCTTCATATACCCCATGCCATTGATGATAAGCGGCAAGGATTCGGTTTCTGTGGGGAGAATACGCATGGATACCTCACACGAAAACTGCATAAACATCTTCGTATGCGGCGACAACATAAGAAAGGGTGCCGCGTCAAACGCAGTTCAAATAGCCCAAGCACTAATAAATTATTGCAGGAGGTAGGTATGAGCATTTTCTTAGGAAGCGGAGTCGCACTTATTACTCCGTTCAAGGCAGGACAAATCGATTTTGAAGCATTCGGCAGGCTGATTGATTTTCATATCGCAAATAAAACCGACGCGCTTATAGTTTGCGGCACGACGGGCGAGTCCGCCACACTCAGCTTTGACGAGAAGCTAAGCCTTTTCCGCTTCGCAGTCGAGCAAGCAAGGGGCAGAATTCCTGTTATTGCGGGAACGGGCGGCAACAACACCGCAGAGGTTATTCGTTTGAGCAAGGCGGCGCAGGAAACAGGCGTTGACGGGCTGCTGATTGTTACGCCATACTACAACAAAACCACGCAAAAAGGGCTTGTGGCGCACTTTAACGCGGTTGCCGACGCTGTGAATATTCCTATTATTACATACAATGTTCCGAGCAGAACGGGCTTAAATATACTTCCCCAAACCATGAAGGAAATCGCCAAGCACAAGAATATTGTTGGTATAAAGGAAGCATCTGCGAACATTGAGCAGATTACTATATTGGCTTCACTTTGCCCCGACTTAGACATATACGCCGGCAACGACGACCATGTGCTGCCCATATTGGCGTTAGGCGGCAAGGGCGTAATTTCAACAGTCGCGAATATAATTCCAAGGGATATGCACGACCTTTGCGAAGCGTATTTCAACGGCGATATTATTAAATCGCGCGAGATACAGTTCAAGATGCTGCCCGTATGCAAGGCAGCGTTCACGGAGGTAAACCCGATACCCATTAAGCATATGCTAATGCAGGCTGGGCTTATCCCGAATGACGAGTTACGGCTTCCGTTAGTTCCGCCGAGCGAGGATACGAAAGCGCTGATTAAGACGACCTTAAAAGAGTACGGCGTTATTTAATGTCCGCGCGACGCGCGGAAAGAAGACAACGGCATAGCCGTTGAACGAAGACAATAGCAAGCTACTGAATAAAGTTGCCTGCGGCGAATGAATACACCCTGCGGGCAAATGAAATATTGCTTCGCAATGCTAAATTGTTGCTGTCGTGAGCAGCTGAATTATTTGCTTCGCAAACAGCTAAATGTCGCTTCGCAACGCTATATATACAAGGTTTTGACTCTAATAACAAATTACGGGCGTGTATGCACGCCCGTAATATTTGGTTTATTCGGCAAATCTGTTTATTTGATAATAAGAGTGCTCTTTTGCTACTTTTCTTTTAAGAAAAGTAGCGGGGTTTGGGGCAGCGCCCCATAATATTAAGCCCTCAATGCCTTTTCGACCTCGACTGCGAGGGCGACTGTCGCGCCGACTATGGGGTTGTTGCCCATGCCTATAAAGCCCATCATTTCGACATGTGCCGGAACTGATGACGAGCCTGCGAACTGTGCGCTTGAGTGCATTCTGCCCATTGTATCTGTCATGCCGTATGAAGCGGGACCTGCCGCCATGTTGTCGGGGTGCATTGTCCTGCCTGTGCCGCCGCCTGACGCGACTGAGAAATACTTCTTGCCATTCTCAACACACCATTTCTTGTAAATGCCTGCAACGGGGTGCTGAAAGCGCGTCGGATTGGTTGAGTTGCCCGTAATCGATACATCAACTCCGCAATGCTTCATTATTGCCACGCCCTCTGAAACATCGTCTGCGCCGTAGCACTCTACTGCCGCGCGCTCGCCCTTTGAAAACGCGTGCTTCGACACTATGTGCAGCTCATCATTCGCGTAATCGAACTTGGTTTCAACATGAGTAAAGCCGTTCACGCGCGAAATTATGTACGCGGCGTCCTTGCCTAAGCCATTCAGAATTACGCGCAAGGGATTTTTGCGAACGGTGTTGGCAGTGCGCGCTATTCCTATTGCGCCCTCTGCCGCCGCAAAGCTCTCATGCCCGGCTAAGAACGCAAAGCAGTTGGTTTCCTCGCTCAACAGCATTGACGCCAGGTTGCCATGCCCCAAGCCGATTTCACGATTGCTCGCGACAGACCCGGGAACGCAAAACGCCTGCAAGCCTTCACCAATTGCCTTAGCCGCTTCCGCCGCAGACTTGACCTTACGCTTCAAAGCTATCGCCACTCCCAATGTGTATGCCCAGCCGGCGTCCTTGAATGCGGCAGGCTGAATATCCAATACTGTCTGATATGCGTTTATGCCGGCGTCGCAGCAAATCCTCTGAGCTTCCTCTAAAGATTCTATGCCGTTTTGCTTCAAGCACTCGTTGATTCTGTCTATGCGTCTTTCATAGTTTTCAAATCTGATTTCCATACTCTACTCCTTGCGTGGATTTATTTTTTTCACAGCTTCGTCAAATCTGCCGTATGTCTTGACGCCCTTTGAGAAAGCGGCTTCAATAGGCACGCCCTTTTCAATATCCTCAAAGAACTTGCCTATGTTGATGTACTTATAGCCTATTATCTCGTCGTTCTCATCTAATCCAAGCTCCAATATGTAGCCTTCCATGTTTTCTAAGTAGCGCGGACCGGTTTTTCTTGAGCTGAACACCGTACCTATCTGTGAGCGCTTGCCCTTGCCCAAATCCTCCATGCTTGCGCCTACGGGAAGGCCGCCCTCTGAGTACGCGCTTTGTGAACGCCCATACGCTATCTGCAAAAATGCCTCACGCATGGCTGTGTTTATAGCGTCGCAAACAAGGTCTGTGTTCAATGCTTCAAGCACAGTCCTGCCGGGAAGTATCTCCCCAGCCATACACGCCGAATGGGTCATGCCCGAGCAGCCGATGGTTTCTATCAGCGCTTCCTCGATAATGCCGTTCTTGATGTTTAGAGTCAGCTTGCACGCGCCCTGCTGAGGAGCACAGCCGCCGACAGCGTTGGTAAATCCGTTAATCTGATTGACTTCCTTTACGCTCGTCCACTTGCCTTCCTGCGGTATAGGCGCGCAATCGTGATTGGTGCCTTTTCTCACAGAACACATTTCTTTTATTTCATGAGCATATTCGTATTCCATTTCTTACCCCCAAGTTTTTGGTATATGGACTATTATAACCGGAAGGGGAGAGAATTAGCAAGCGAAAAAGCCCTACGCTAATGAATACGGACACAGCCCGAATGAAGACAGGCTTACACCCAAATGATATTATCGATGTTGCAGTTAAAAATCAGCTTGCTATTACAAGTGAAAAGCGTTCAAAAGATAAATAATCAAGCTATGCACAAACGCAAATTGCTTCTTTCACGCTTAGCATAGCTTCATTCGCCGCAGGCGTCTTCATGCATGCGAAGCGTACCCAAAAACTCCCTTGCATAACCTTCCTTTCTCTACAAAAAGTAATATTAAGTCTATTCACCGGGGGAAGCATGAAGAGCAAGACCGAACGCAAAAAGCTATTTCGTTTCATACGCCTGATATCGCTTGGCATTGTGCTTCTCATGCTTTCGGGATTATTGCTTTTCGCGGCAAGCATACTCAGATTAGACGCATGGCACGAGTTTGACGCAAGCAAAATCCTAAACTGCGACAGGTCGCTCATAGTGTACGACAAGGACGGCAACGAGGTCAGCGTATTAAAGATGAGCGAAAACCGCATATATATCAGCATAGATAGTATTCCCGAAGCAGTCAGAAACGCATTTATTGCCGCGGAGGATGTGCGCTTTTACAAGCACCCGGGCTTTGATATAAAGCGCATAATAGGCGCGGCGATTGCGGATATAAAAGCAGGCTCATACGAGCAGGGGGCGTCAACTATAAGCCAGCAGCTCATAAAGCTAAGCCACTTATCCTCTGAAAAAACATTCAAGCGCAAGATAGAAGAAGCCATATTGGCATATCAGATGGAAAGGCAGTTTGAGAAAGACGAAATATTAGAAATGTATCTGAACTACTGCTATTTCGGCGGTGGCTTTTATGGAATAGAGGCGGCGTCACGGGGGTACTTCGGAAAATCGGCTTCGGAAATTACTGCTGCGCAGGGGGCAATGCTTGCGGGAATTCTGAAATCGCCCTCACGCTATGCTCCGCACATAAACCTTGAAGCAAGCATAAAGCGCAGAAACCTGATTCTCAAGCTGATGAAGGACTATGGCTTTTTAGAAGAAGGCGAATACGAAAAAGCAGTCAACGAAGAAGCTATTATCACGAAAACGAATTTCGCCGACCAGCGCGGCTACTACATAGACACGGCATTGCTTGAAGCGTGCGAGCATCTGAACATCACATTAGATGAGCTATTAACAGGCGGATACCATGTATATACCTCTATGGACAGCGCTGTTCAGAAGAAATGCGAGGAGATATTCGCCGACGGTTCATTCTTCATAAACGATGAGATTCAAGCGGCAATAGCTGTTGTGAACCCCGAAACAGGAATGGTAAGCGCAATGGTTGGCGGCAGGAATTCAAATGTTGCTATGGCATACAACCGCGCTACGCAGATTCGCCGTCAGCCCGGGTCGATAATAAAGCCCATTATATGCTATGCGCCCGCTATGGAGTATTACGGCTATACTGCCGCGACTATGATTCCGAATATGGAGCGCAGCTTCGCGGGATACTCTCCGAAGAACTTTGACGGCAGGTACAGCAGTCAGGTGAGCTTAAGAAAAGCTATATCAAGCTCTCTGAACATACCCGCTGTAGAGGTTCTGAACGATATTTCGGTGCGTGCCGGCATGAAATTCGCGTCTAATGTGGGAATTGAGTTTGCCGATAATGACAAGTCGCTTGCGCTGGCGTTAGGGGGATTCGCATATGGAGTTTCGCCCCTGCAAATCGCCTCCGCATACGCTATGTTTGCAGATGATGGCTACTACTGCAAGCCTCAGATGGTGGAAAAGATATTGGATTCGAACGGAAAAGTGCTATACAGCTACAACATTGTGAAATCACGCGTGATAAGCAAGGAAAACGCTTTTATTCTTTCGAATATTCTTTGCGATGTAGTAACTAAGGGAACGGGCAGGCGATTGGGCGAGGTTTCTAACAAGGGCATAGAGCTTGCGGGCAAAACAGGCACCTCAAACGAGGTAACCGGCGCGGGCGGTACGGAGAACAGAGACGCTTGGATGGTAGCGTACAACACCGAGTATTCCGCTGCGGTATGGATGGGCTATGATTCGGCAGCGGGCGGCAAAAGCCTTCCTCACGACTTTACGGGGGGAAGCTATCCGGCGGAAATACTGAAAGCGCTGTTTTTATCTATTTACGAAAACAGGCCTGCGCCGAAATTCATTCGTCCTAAAAATGTTATAGAGATTCGGTTAGACGCCTACACAATGGAAAAAGACTCAGTGCCTGCATTGGCAACACCTATCACTCCCGAGGAATCCGTTCTCATAGAATACTTTATTGAAGGCACGCAGCCCGACGTGCAAAGCAAGTATTGGGTAAAGCCCAAAGCACCTGAGAATTTCAGCTGTCGACTGAACTTTTACGGCAATCCGATTATCACATTCACAGGGGTTGACAGCGATGTGGTTTACAGAGTCTATCGCGAGGATTCATCAGGGCTGAACACACTGATTTACGAATACGAGGGTGCGGGCTATGCGTATTTTGAGGACGAATATTGCGAGGACCCGTATAATAGCTGTTACTACTGTATTCCTATGCACAAAACATTGAAGGTGAACGGCGAGGCGCTGTGCGGCGACGCGACAAAGAAGGTAAGACCGTATGAGTAATGGGGTGATCCGCAGCTGCGCCGCAAATACAGGCTAATCACCCCCAACCAAAAGAGAGGCAGGGGAGGACCCCCTGCGGGTGCGGATTAGGAAATGAGAATATAAAAAGAGAGAGAGAGAAATGAATGTTATTAGGTTCCACACCCGCATATAAGCGTCTGCCACCGACAATATCAAATTATCACAAACAATGTCCGAAAATGTTCCATGAACTTGTAGATTTTTGAATGTTCCCCTAATAATTTTGTGTAATGTGCAATAATAATAGCAATATGCTTTATGGCTGAAGCGATAAAAATTACTCCGTATTGCATATACGGCGTGCTTAGCTTATTTCAGCTAATTTTCATGCAGCCGAAATAACCAATCAAATACTACAAGAAAAAAGGGGCGCAACGCCCCTTTTTCATGTTCCCCCTCAATATACCTTGATTATATTCGCCACTGCTTCTGCTATGCCGGTATCATGCACTACAAGCTCGGATATCTCCGCAAAGATTTTCATTCCGGCTTTTAGCTCGTCAAGGCTGAGTTCACCGTTTTCATCATATATGCGCGTCAGCTTCTCGTCTATTCTGATTCTAAACTCGTCATAGTCGGATTCTACTACTATGTATTCGTCGGCTACATCAAGTATTATTGTTTCGAAGCTCCAAATAGTAGGCGTGGCGGGTGTAACCTCAACATCAGGTTCTTGCTTTCCCTCTCCGCTCGGAAGCGTTGTGCCGGGTCTTTCCTCGTAGTATTTCAGTGTGGCGACACGCTCATAATTCGTCATGCTATACGCATTGAGTGTGTTTCCAGCTGAAATATACATATACTCGCCAATATACAGCCCGCGAACGCTGTAGCCATAATATACATCATCTGCAAGGTTGATTACCGCTTCCTGCTTGAAGCCGGTTTCATCAGAATACGAATACACATAGTATGTCAAATCAGTCGCGAACGCTATGATGTTCCTTTCAGCGTTTATGAGTATCGCCTTATGATTGTACTGCGCTTCCGACCATAAGTTAGTAAGCGCCAACTTATGCTTTTCAACAACATTCCTGGGGTCTGAAACATCGAACATAGAAAGCTTCATTCCCGAAGCTCTGCCCTCCATATCGGCATCTGTACCTAAACCGAAAAGCAGTCCTTCACCGTACGGGTGCAGGTACTGGGAAAATCCGGGAATCTTCAAAGCGCTTAACAGGGTAGGGGATTTGGGATTTTTGAGATCAACCGCAAACAGCGGGTCAATCTGCTCATATGTTACAAAGTACGCAATATCGCCCATGAACCTTACCGAATATACGCGCTCGCCCTTCGCTAAATTCTCGATTTTACCTATAATATTCAGGTCGGAATCAAGCACATACAGCTCATTCGACTGACCACTATCGTCACTGGAGCTTACAGGGAATTCGCCATTATCTGTCGGGTAGTCCTTATATGAATACAATGTAGTAACAATGCGGAAATTGCCATTGTATTCGTCCATTGAGAACTGGTTGAGTATGTTGCCCTTTACAACTCCTTCGGCGGCTAATTCTATTTTGCCCTCGTCAATGCTGAATCTGAACAGCTTAGTCGCGGAATGTACCATTTCGCCTTCCTTTATCTGCGTGTATGTGGGTATATATATGTTATCATTGCTCGCGTAAATGCTGCTTCCGAAGCCGAACATAGCCTTTGACGATACGATTTCTCCATCGCCGCTCGTATCTATTCCAGCAAGCACTAAGTATTGCGTTGAGTAGCCGTCCGTGTAATCGGTATTGAGAATTATGTCACCGGGGTTGATGAGGTATTCGCCGTCATTATCAAATGTCTTAGGAACGAATGTCTCGGGCTTGCTCTTATCGATATTGCTATATATCACATGATTCGATACTAAGTAGAGAGTATCGTCTATCATGCGTGATGAAACATAGTAGCCGCTCTGACCTATTGAGTTTATGAGCTTAGGCTCAGTCTTGTCGGAAATATCGAAAATGTCAACACCAATTGTGCTTGACATCCAGAACATACCGTCCCACGCTATTTCGGGAACAGCATAGCCGTAATAGCTGTCATCATAATAGTATTTAAGCGCTATTATGCGGTTTTCTGTGATATACATCTCGTAATAGCCGGTATTGTAATCGTCCCAGTCCTCCACCTTCGAAACCAATTCAAGCTTGTCGCCGTCAACCTCCACAATATACAGATTGTTTGAGGATATTGCGTAAATGTAGTCGCCGTCTGTCTTTATGATGTCGGCCTCCTGAACGCCTGCTACTTGAAGGTTGGTATCGGAGTAGTCCTTTGAATTATTCTGCCTGCCGTCGCTGTCCTGAGGCGCTTCCGGGGCATTCGGGGCAGCTTCGCCGACTGTGCCCTTCCAACCGCCTAAATCGTTTACTACGCGATTCTGACGAATTATAGCGGAAATAGCGGAGTACAGCTCGTTATAATTCGATACGCTTTTAGGAAGGTTCTCTATGCTTTTTGCGTTGAAATAAACAGACAACGGCTTAACCGTTACAGACACCACAAGCGCAAGGCACAATACGCAGGCTGCTGCAATAGTTGCCCTGCTGCGCGCACGCTTTTTGCGCATATATTCGGCTTTACGCGCCAATACAGCTGCTGTGATTTCCTTATAGTCCTTCATAGTGTTATGCCCTCTCTTTCCAATATAGATTTTAATGACTGCTTAGCCCTATACAGCAGGTTTTCGACTTGCTTCTTGCTCTTGTTGAGCACCTTGGCAATCTGCTCATTCGTGAAGCCTTCGAAAAACGAAAGATATAGTACCTCTCTGTACAGCTCATTCAGCTTCAACAGCGCTGAATGGACCTTACGCTTCTGCTCATCGGCTAAGGCTTGCGCCTCCAATTCCTCAATGTCCGCCGGGGAATCCTCTACAAGAGGAACTGTTTTGTTCTTGGCAGATCTTCTGAGATAGTCTATTGCCAAGTTTCTGCCGACGGAAAACAGGTAGGTTTTGAACAACGCCGCGCCCTTGAACCTTCTGCGCTTTATAATCAGCCGCAGGAATGCTTCGGAAACGATGTCCTCCGCAATACTGATATTGTTCACATAGCCATTTATGAACAACAATAAAGGGCGGCTGAATACCCGTACTATTTCCTCTAAACCGGATTCGTCGCCTTCCATGTAGCGCATATAGCACGATAGCGCGTATTCGTTCAAATCATTGCCCCCTGCGTTTAAGTCGCTTTGGTCATTACACTTATTAGACGAATTAGGCATAAAAAACACTCATACCCTTTCTGAAATTTGGTGATGTAAACATTATACATTGGAAAAGAGGAAATATGAAATGAGGAGCGAGGAGTTGGTGCGCTGAGCGCACATGAAGACACGCTTCTTCTCTATAAGAATAGAAGCAAAAGAACAAGCAATTATTTAATAATAAATGCAAGGAAAACATCACCCCTGCATTTTTGCATATTCCCGTTTCTGCTTTATCTTCATTCAGCGACTTGTCGCTGTCTTCATTCACGCGCAAGCGTGTCTTCATTCAACAGCTTTGCTGTTGTCTTCATGCGCCGCAGGCGCCAACTCCACATTCCGCACTAAAAAAGAGGGCTTGCGCCCTCTTTATATTGTTTGTGCCTTACTTAATTTCCGAAAGCTTCTTGTAGTATTCGTACTTTTCGAGTGCCTCTTCCTCTGCGCGCTTGAACAGCTCTTCCGCTTTTTCGGGGAACTGCTTTGTGAGTGAAGCGTAACGCATTTCGCCCATCAAGAACTCGCGATACGGCGCTGTGGGAGCCTTCGAATCAAGTATGAACGGATTCTTGCCCTCGTCTGCCAGCATAGGATTGTAGCGGTAAAGCTGCCAGTAACCAGCCTCAACAGCCTTCTTGGATTCTTCCTGTGCTCTGCCCATGCCTGCTGAAATAGTATGGTTAATGCAGGGAGCATAAGCAATAATCAAGGAAGGTCCCTTGTAGGCTTCGGCTTCTGTGATAGCCTTCATAAGCTGATTCTGATTTGCGCCCATAGCTACCTTTGCTACATATACATAGCCATAGCTCATAGCCATAAGACCCAAGTCCTTTTTCTTTGTGCGCTTTCCTGCTGCAGCGAACTTCGCAACAGCGCCTGTGGGCGTTGCCTTTGAGGACTGACCGCCTGTGTTCGAGTAAACCTCGGTATCAAGCACCAGTATGTTTACATCCTCGTTCATGGCTAATACATGGTCAAGTCCGCCATAGCCTATATCGTATGCCCAACCGTCGCCACCGAATATCCATATGGACTTCTTAACCATGAGGTCGGACATCTCGTAAATCTTCGCGCACAGCTCATCGCAATCACAGCCGCAGTTCATGCAACCCTGCACCATGGCCTTCAGTGCCTCTGAAGCCTTCTTGCTGCCCTCTGCGTCGTCCATGCTGTTGAGCCAGTTTTCGCATATCTGCTTGCCTTCGCCGTCTATGTGCTCTGCCAGCTCGCGTACCAATTCAGCAAGCTTTGCGCGGCGCTGTGTTATAGCAAGGTTCATGCCGTAGCCGAACTCTGCATTGTCTTCGAACAATGAGTTAGCCCAAGCAGGACCATGACCCTTTTCGTTTACTGTGTAGGGGCATGTGGGAGCGCTTCCGCCATAAATTGACGAACAGCCTGTCGCGTTGGCAACGATCATTCTGTCGCCGAACAGCTGTGTAACCAGCTTGATGTACGGAGTTTCGCCGCAGCCTGCGCATGCGCCCGAGAACTCGAACAAGGGCTTCTTAAACTGGCTGCCCTTTACTGTGTTGTAGTTGGTTTCGATATGCTTTTCGGGCAATGCTATAGCCGCGTTCCAGTTATCCTCCTGAACTGTGGGCGGATTGTGCTGAACCATTGTGAGCGACTTCGGCTTTGAGGGACATACATTTGCGCAGTTGCCGCAGCCTGTGCAATCCAAGGGTGATACCTGCATGCGATAGCGCATTCCTGCGAATTCCTTGCCCTTTGCTTCGACTGTTACGAAGGTTTCGGGCATGCTCTTCGCTTCTTCCTCCGTCAGCAATACGGGGCGTATAGCTGCGTGCGGGCAAACGAATGAGCATTGGTTACACTGTATGCAGGTTTCGTGATTCCATTCGGGAATCTGAACCGCTATGCCGCGCTTCTCGAACTTGGTTGTGCCTGTGGGAACAGTGCCGTCCTTCGACATGAGCGAAACGGGAATAGTGTCGCCCTTCTGGGCAAGTATGGGCTTAATGAAGCCGTGGAAGTACTCGTCGTCCGTTACGGAAACGGGTACAGCACCCTCTGTCGCGTCTGCCCATGAAGCCGGATACTTGATTTCCTCAAGATTCTCAACGCCTGCGTCGATTGCTGCGTAGTTTGCCTTAACAACATCTTCGCCCTTCTTAGCGTATGACTTCTTCGCAGCGTCCTTCATATAGTTAATAGCATCCTCAACCGGAATTACATTAGCCAGCTTGAAGAATGCGCTCTGCATAATTGTATTTATGCGGTTGCCCATGCCTATCTTCTGAGCAATGTCGATAGCGTCGATATTATAGAAGCGAACCTTCTTTCTTGCGATTGTGCGCTTCATTTCAGCAGGCAGCTCGCGCTCCATATCCTCTAATGTCCAAGGTGAATTGAGCAGGAATACGCCGCCCTCCTTGATGCCCTCTAATACATCATAGCGTGTTACATATGAGGGATTGTGGCAGGCTATGAAGTCCGCAACATCTATCAGGTATGTTGACCTAATGGGTGTTTTGCCGAAGCGCAGATGGCTTACCGTGAAGCCGCCCGACTTCTTTGAGTCGTATGCGAAATAGCCCTGAACATACATATCAGTATGGTCGCCAATAATCTTGATTGAGTTCTTGTTAGCGCCTACTGTACCATCTGAGCCCAAGCCATAGAACTTGCAGCGTATTGTGCCTTCGCTTGCTGTATCGATGTGTTCCTTTACATCAAGCGATGTGTTTGTAACATCGTCTATTATGCCTACTGTGAAGTGATTCTTAGGCGCTTTTTCATTCAGATTATCGAATACAGCCTTAACCATTGAGGGTGTAAATTCCTTTGAGCCTAAGCCGTATCTGCCGCCTATTACTTCGATATCTGTTCTGCCGTATTCCTTGAAAGCGGCTATAACATCTTCATAAAGCGGTTCGCCTAATGAGCCGGGCTCCTTAGTTCTATCCAATACTGCAACCTTCTTAACTGTCTTGGGAAGTGCTTCAATGAACTTAGCTGTAGCGAAGGGACGATACAAGCGAACCTTCAGCAAGCCGACCTTTTCGCCCTTCCTGTTGAGGTATTCGACTGTTTCCTCAACCGCTTCAGCGCCGCTGCCCATGAGAATTATAACCTTCTCAGCGTCCTTAGCGCCTACATAGTCGAACAGATTATATTTTCTGCCTGTCAATTTGCCGATTTCGTTCATATAATGCTGAACGATTTCGGGGAACTTGTTGTAGTATTCGTTTGCAGCCTCTCTGCCCTGGAAGTAAATATCAGGGTTTTGAGCAGTACCCATCTGGTGGGGATGCTCAGGATTGAGCGCGCGCTCGCGGAAACGCTTAACGGCTTCCATATCTACTAGCTTGGCAAGGTCTTCATAATCTATAGCTTCGATTTTCTGCAATTCGTGAGAGGTTCTGAAGCCATCGAAGAAGTGCAGCACGGGCAATGAACCCTTTATTGCCGATAAGTGTGCAACAGCAGCCAAATCCATAACCTCTTGAACTGATGATGAAGCCAGCAAAGCAAAGCCTGTCTGACGAACGCTCATAACATCGGAATGGTCGCCGAATATCGACAACGCGTGCGCCGCCAATGCTCTTGCGCTTACATGGAAAACGCCGGGAAGCAGCTCGCCTGCTATCTTATACATATTCGGAATCATCAACAACAAGCCCTGTGAAGCTGTGAATGTTGTTGTGAGTGCGCCGGCTGCCAATGAGCCGTGAACTGCGCCTGCCGCGCCGCCTTCGCTTTGCATTTCAGCGATTTTAACTGTTTGACCGAAAATATTCTTTCTTCCCGCAGCTGCCCATTCATCAGCGACCTCAGCCATTGTTGATGAAGGCGTAATCGGGTAGATCGCCGCAACATCTGAAAAAGCATACGCTATGTGCGCCGCAGCGGTATTTCCGTCGATTGTCATTTTCTTTGACATTTTCTACCTCCTGAGTTTATTATTTCCCCACATTCTACGGGCTTAACTCCATCTACCTATTATAAATAAAGAAATGATTTGTGTCAATGAAAGGGGAAAAGTATATTATAGTCGCCTGTGGTGAACGAAATATCCTGCGGCCATGAAATATCGCGCTTATGCGCAGCATGGTTTTGCATTTAATAAAACGGACGCGCAATGCGCGCCCCTACGCTTGTATCTTCATTCGAGTGCAAGTCCGTATTCATTCGCGAGTGCGACAGCTTTCACGCCTTACAGGCTCTCCCCGAAATCACGCTTAAACGCCTCCGCGAGCCTTATATGCCAATCGTTTTTCGCTCTCAATCTGCCAAAGAAGAAGCGCAGTATTGATGGCTCGTCAACAAACTCCAAGCCGCCAATTAAGTGTCTGTTCCGGTACAGCCAAGCGACTCTATCCGCAACGAACTTTATATGCGAAAGCGTGAACACTCGTTTGGGCAGGGCAAGGCGCACTAACTCCATTTCGGCGAAATGCTCGCTGCCGTCGTCGTTGCGCTGTTCGGATAATGTGCCGCGCTCCATTCCCCTTATTCCGCCTACCAGGTATATTGCCGCCGCCAACGCTCCTGCCGGGTATTCACTTTGCGGAATATGCTCTAAAAAGCGTTTTGCGTCTATGTGACAGCCCAAGCCGCCTGCGGGCAATACGGTAGGCACGCCGAACTTTCTCAGCTCATTCGTCAATGCTTCTACGAATATGGGCGTTTGCTCTATTACATTGAAGTCCAATGCTTCACGCAAGCCCACCGCCAGCGCCTCCATTTCCTTTACGGACATTCCGCCATATGTTAAAAAGCCCTCGTAAAGCGTTACAAGCTCGCGCATTGCAATATGAAGCTCATCATTCGAGGTAAGTATGCCGCCGCCGCGAACGCAGCCCAGCTTCCTTGCTGAGAAGTAAACTATATCGAACAGCGACGCAATCTCACGCGTAATATCGGAAATCTCTGTGTTTTCATAGCCCTGTTCACGCGTTTTTATGAAATACAGGTTATCGGACAATAAGCTTGCGTCAAATACGGATGTTATGCCATTCGCCTTGCAGATTTGTGAAACCTCGCGCATATTTTTAACAGAAACGGGCTGACCGCCTATTAGATTTGTGCCTGCTTCTACTCTTATAAAAGCAATATTTTCTTTGCCAAGCGCTTGAACTGTGCTTTTCAGCTTCTCAATATCCATATCGCCCTTGAAAGCAATATCACTTTCAACCTTCAGCCCTTCGTCTGTAAGCAGCTCTATTACTTTTCCGCCCAAAAGCGTGATATGCGCCTTTGTCGTAGTGAAATGGAAGTTCATAATAACCGCCTGCCCCGGCTTTACAAGCGTTTTCGCTAATATGTGCTCGCAGGCTCTGCCCTGATGTGCCGGCAGGAAGTATTTTTTGCCGAACATTTTACTTAATTCTGCTTCTAACCTGTAAAACGTTTCCGAACCCGCGTATGAGTCGTCTGCCCTTAACAATGCCGCGTACTGCTCGTCGCTCATAGCGTTTACACCGCTGTCTGTAAGCATATCAAGGAATACATCTCTGTTCTTCAACAAAAAAGTGTTGAAGCCGGCGTTCTCGATAGCCGCTTGCCTTTCATCAACGGGCAACAGGTGCAGCCTTTGCACCATTTTCGCCTTGTGCATTTCAAGCGGAATCCTCTCGCCGCCCGTTTGATTGAAAAAGAATTTTACCTCGTTCATTTTTTCCTCCTGAATTTTTGGGATTTTGCCAAGAGGAAAAAGGGTATAAAAAAACCTTCGTTCCTCAAGGCCTTATTGCCTTAGGGACGAAAGGTAAACTTCCGCGGTACCACCCTAATTGCGACGAATACGCCGCCACTCAGCAGGAATCTATCAATTCCCATGCCCTGTTACGGAGGCAACCCGTATTTTCCTACTAAGCGTTTATGCTTTTCAGAAAATCCGCTCTGGAGTGTATATATGCTTCGCCGGTATCTGCTCGCACCAACCGCAGACTCTCTGAAACCCTGCACAAAACACTTTTCTCTCCGTCATCGCGTTTTTGGTTATTAAGTTATATTGCTTTATAGTATAGTTTACACGGTATTTTTAATTTGTCAAGCAGTTTTCCGAATTTGAGATATGTAAACTTTTTGTAACTTTTATAGCATATGCCGCAACACGATGTACTATAACTTGACAGCATATAATCCACATAATATAATATATATGGCAGAGAGTGTCCACAATTATTAAGAGGCGGTGAGAATAATGAAAAAGCTAATAAAGGTGCTTGCTGTAATGCTGGCTTTGGTTTTCTGTATTCCAAGCCTTGCTGTGAGCAATACGGTAATACGGGGCGACGCTAACGGCGATATGCGCGTAAATACGGGCGACGCGGTGTTCATTCTTCGCGAGCTTACAAATAATAGGCGGGCTAATGACGCTGATATGCCTTCCATGGATTTTAATAATGACGGCAAGGTAAACACCGGCGACGCGGTAGCTGTGCTTGTGAACTTCGCAAGGCCTAAGTATGTCGCAAAAACCTACAAGCCTGTATTCAGAAGCTGCTGCAATACGGACAGTAAATGGATTGCGGACGAGTGGTATTTTAATTCTTTTTTGAAGAATGAATCGGGACTTATCATTGTAATTCAGGACATGGAAGCATTAAAGGCTTTTGTTGACCCATCAGGCAGTAAAATCGAGGGTGTATGGGAATATCTCTACGCGAACGATACCGCAGCAAGCAATACCGACCTTCCCAAGCCTGTGAGGTATATGCAGCTTGAGGAGCTGGCGAAAAGCTATTCCGATGAGTTTTTCAACGAAAACGCACTCGCATTTGTGTATTTGTTCGAGAATACAGAGTCGCTTTACGCCCAAGTAGCAGGCATTGAGGTATATGGCGATACCGCAGTCGTTACCGTAAATCAGTATGTGGGGCAGTATATGTGCCAAGTAGTAGGGCATAAGCTGTTTGCTATTGAAGCGGAAAAAGATTTGATAAAAGACATAACTGCGTTAAAAATCGCTGTGAACCAAATTAGAGTCGGATAAGACGCACGGCGAATGAAGACACAAGCGCAGGGGCGCGCGTTAGCGCGTCCGTTTTTTTAAATGCAAAATCCTGTTGCACGAAGGCGCGATATTTCATGTTCATAGGATATTTCATGCCACGGGCAAATACTCTGTTATTGCGTTATACTTACGGATAGTATAGAATTGTGCTATGGAAAATAATTCTCATCAGCATTGCAAGCGTTGCGGTCAGAAGCCTGCAAAAAACAGCGAATACTGTTTAAGCTGCCTGCAAAAGCGCGAGCGGTTCAAGAATATTGAGTATGTGGGTTTGATTATAGGCATTATCAGCTTGTTTGCGTGGCTTAAGCCCATAATCGGAATGCCCCTAGCACTCATAGGTCTTGTGTTTTCCTTTTCGGGATGCCTAAACAATCACAGATTTGCAAAAATAGCAATGGGAATGAATTTCGCGGGTCTGTCCGGCTGTACCATTCATCTTATCGTTATGTATGCATTTGGCGGCGTATCGCCTTTTTTGCTCCGTTAGTATTTCGTATAGGAAAAGAACTCGCAATGCGCGTATTTTTCATTCGGGAGTAACCCTATATTCGTTTGCCGGCTATACCGTTGCCTTCGTTTTTCTCCGGTGAGCTGCCCCGGAGCGCGCTGCTTTTATTGAAAGAAAAGCAGCAAAAGAACACACTATTTATATTTAATGCAGGGATATATCGCCCCTGCATTATTTCTTGTAATTGCTTGCGCTTTTCTTCATTCAACGGCTATGCCCTGTCTTTATGCGCTACGCGCCCTTAGCCCTTGGGCGCGCTTTCTCTGATTCTCCTTAACAGCTCTTTTCCTGTTTTTGTTGCCGCTAAACCGCCCTTTGCCGTTTCTCTCAAATCAACGTGCATGAGCCTGCCAACGCTTTTCATAGCGGACACTACCTCATCAAACGGGATAAGGCTGTTTATGCCCGCTATGGACATATCCGCCGCGGTTACCGCGTTCACAACTCCCATAGCGTTGCGCTTAATGCAGGGACATTCAACCAAGCCGGCAACGGGGTCGCACACAAGCCCCAATATGTTCTTCAAAGCTATTGCAGCAGCGTTCAAGCAGGTTTTTGGCAAGGCGCCGCGCATTTCGCATAACGCCGCAGCACTCATGGCCGACGCCGAACCGACCTCCGCCTGACAGCCGCCCTCAGCGCCCGATATTGTAGCGTTCTCCGCAATAATCATTCCGACAGCCGCGGCGCAGAACAGCGCTTCTGTGAGCTTTTCGTCGGAAATCTCATAACGCTCCGCCGCCACTATCAAGCAGCCGGGAAGCACTCCCGAAGAACCGGCGGTAGGTGCTGAAACTATCTTTCCCATAGCCGAATTGACTTCGACAACGCTCAGCGCCGCCGCCACCATATCGCATACGGTTTCGCCGAGTATCGCGCGCTTTCTGAATCGCCTCATCTTCACAGCGTCGCCCCCAGTGAAGCCCGAAACGGAGCTTTGCGGCTCCTCTATGCTGCGAACTGTGCCCTCGCGCATTACAGCAAGATTCTCTCTCATTTCAGCCAATATTTCCTCGCGCGAGCATTCGGATAAGAACATTTCCCTGCGAATCATTATTTCGGAAATATTGCAATTATGCTTCTGGCACAGTAACAGCAGCTCTTCGCCTGTTGAAAATGAATATGTCAGTTCAGGTTTTTGGTCGTTCATATAGTTCTTACCTCATATGTTTTGTCAATAGAATTATAAATGTCGGAGATAAGGTCTTCGCAAAGCTCTGTGTCGGTTTCTATTACCATGCAGGCGCCCTCGCGCTTTGCTGTTCTGAATACCTTCATAAACGCAATATTTGTATTATGCTTAGCTAATATTTCGGTTATTTTGCTGATTACGCCCGGGCGGTCCTCATACATCACAACCAAAGTGGGATATTCGCCCGAAATGCGCACGCTCATTCCGTTGAGATTGACTATCTGAACCATTGCGCCGCCCAAGGATTCGCCCACTACCTCAGTAATATCGCCGCTCGTGCCTATTATGCGTATTTTCACTGTGTTGGGATGCTCACGCTCCTCGTCGCTTATGTGGAATGTGATTTTTATTCCCGCCTCCTCCGCCAATAAAAGCGAATATCTCAGGCGCTTGTCGTCTGTGTCCATTCCCAGCAGGCCTGCGACTAATGCCTTGTCTGTGCCGTGTCCTAAGCCTGTTTCCGCGAATGAGCCGTAAAGCGTGATTTCGGCTTCGGCAATATCCTCGTTGGCTAATTTGTAGGCTAAGTACGCAAGCCTTGCAGCTCCTGCGGTATGCGACGACGACGGGCCTATGATTCTGGGCCCTATTATGTCAAATGCGCTGTACTTGGGCATAATATACCTCCAATTAAAGTAGCTTTATTATACAGTAAAAGCGGAAGAATTAAAACGGTTTTGTGAGTGTGGAGTGTGAAGTTGACACGCTGTGCGTGCATGGAGGCAGCGGCAAAGCGGCCGAATAAGGACAACAGCAAGGCTGTTAAGACACCTGCGGCGAATGAAGAAAAATGATATGGTCAAAGACTATTTCATAATTCGAATAGCGGCTGATATGCCGAAGCATTAGCGCATTGAAAGACAATGATAAAACATTATTTCGCATATTGTTATAATTTATAAAATTTATGTTGCAAATATTGTTTTGTTGTGTTATGATTTTGTGGGCAAGCAGCATGCCCCGAATGAAAAGGAGAGCAGAAGAATGAGTGAGAT
Organism: Clostridiales bacterium; assembly: GCA_012838425.1. Lineage (GTDB taxonomy): Bacteria > Bacillota > Clostridia > Christensenellales > CAG-138 > DUPG01. The sequence continues at coordinate 35,404 of DUPG01000004.1, forward strand.
GGGCGATAAAATCAAGGCATTAGCGAAAACGCTTGCGATTATAGGCATGGTTGGCGCAATAATCATAGGTGTAATACTTATTGCGCGCGGAATAGACCTGTTAGCGCTTAGCGATTCAGACCAAGCGACCTTGGGCACGACCGACATTATATTCGGCATAACCGTAATGGTGGGCGGAGCTCTGCTTGCGTGGATGTCGTACCTTGCGCTTTATGGCTTCGGTGAGGTTGTGGATAAAATCACCTGCATTGAAGCAGATATAAACGAAATGCTGAAATACATCAAAAGGAACAGCAACAGGTATCCCGCCGAAGTATTCGAAGCCGATAGGAAAGCCATATAGGGTAATAGCCATTGCTTATATGAAGCAGATGTATGCTTTGATATGCCAAGCAATTATTAAGTTTTGTTACAAACAGCAGTTTTTGCTGCGCAATAGCGTTTTTCACGAAGGAACATAGGCAGTTGAGTTAATACTATCAACCTTCATATAGTTTCAGCCTGCTTCCTGCGCATATGCGAACAGTGCAATATATTTTTCGGCAATGCATTAAGCATTGGCATTCATTCATACAATGAACTGTGCTCCTGATAATAAATAAAAGAGTTGAAAGCGTCAAATAATTATGATATGCTTTATAATGGAATAAAGTGCTTGTTCGTAACCGAAAGGAGTAGTTTATGTATAGCAATATTGGTGGAATGATAAAGTCGGCTTCAACTGTTTTTATGTGGCTTGGCATAATAGCAAGCGCAATAGCAGGCACATTTTTACTTATCGGCGCGGAAATAGCTTATGGAATTGGAATTATGATTGCCGGGCCTGCTGTTTCGTGGTTCAGCTATTTGTTTATGTATGGCTTCGGAGAGCTGATAGACAAAACCGCCGAATCAGATGCGCTATTGCATATTGTTGAGGAAAATCAAAAGAAAATCATAGCCAAACTTTCGGGCGAGAGCATAGACGAGGACGAAGGGTACGCAACATGAGCAGTACCCTTTGTTTTTGATGTGAAGAATTCTGCATAGCGCATTCTGCTTGCTATGCATTTCCGTTTGGATATAGAAATAACCCTTATCCTTCCCCGCCGCACACCTCATATATTGCATTTGCCAAGTACGGCACAGCGTTTACTGCCTGCTCTAAAGTATTCATGTTATGTCCTATCTCAATAAGCAAGCACTGATTCGAAATATGCTGGTTATACCTGCCTGATTTTATGCGCGTAGGCCGCACGAAATCGGGGTGAATTCGTAGCAGCTCCTCGCGAATAGCGTCTGCAAACGCCAAGTTGTATTCGAAATTCGGCTTTTCGGAAAATCCCGAGCCTGTTGCGCCCTTGCCATTTCCCACTACGAACATTATTTTCGCAGCTTCCTTGCCGTTTATTACAATAAAGTCATTTTCTGCTTCATCTCCAGCAGCGTCGCGGTGCAAATCTATGAACATTGTGATTGAGGGGTACAGCTCCTTATATTTCCGCATGGTTTCTTCCGAACGCTCATACGCCGAGGACAATTCGGGCGGTTCGTGATTCGTAGTATCGTGAATCACATTAAAGCCCATTTTACGCAGTGCTTCAGCTAACAGCTCGCCGACTAACACTATGTTCTTCGAATTGTCTGTCGTGCGCCACCTGCCGCCTTTTTCGATGTACTGATTGCTTGCTGTGGGCGTGTAGGCCTCCAATGTGTGCGTGTGGTATATCAGAATGGTTGGCGAATCCGTATGCTTGGCTACCTTTAAGGCGGACTTATAATCTGTTTCTTCATTTTTATTGCTGTTCCCGATAACATTTACTATCAAATTCTTGCTTGCTGTCTGCGTTTCGTTCGTCGCCTCCGCATAGGGAAGTCCTAAAAATATCACCGCTTCCGCCGGCGAATTTTTAGCGACTGTTACAATAAGCATTAGCACGCACAATATGCTTATCATCGCCATAGCAAAGCGCAGCTTCAATAGTTTTTTGTATGGGTTATCAGCTCTGTATCTAAGCATAGCTTCTCCTTGTGAGGTTTTATAATTCATATGCAGAATGGTTCGCGTTTTAGAATATGAAACCGGTATTTACTCACATACACTTAAAGAGGCTTTGATTTAGAATAAAAGCATTCACGGTTGCGGAAAATACATATTAGGCGGAGGTATCCGTATATCGAACGATATATAGCACGTTTAGTGTTTCTGCTAATATGCTTGCTTTCGCTAAATGGCGTATTTGCTTGTGATACGGTATCCATGTAATATTATATTTTGGAGTTTCTCCCATTGTTGATTGACAAAAATCGCGCAATGGGTACAATAAAAAGGGGCTCAATACTTGATGGAGGACATTTTATGACTATCGAAAAGACAATGACCATCGCGGCTATACTGAATGTTGACCAAGGCATAGCTGATATTCTTATGGAAAGCGGCATGGGCTGCCTGGGCTGCGCTATGGCTCATGGCGAAACATTAGAGCAGGCATGCGCTGTTCATGGTGTTGACGCAGAAGCGCTCACTGCAAAAATCAACGATTATCTTGCAAACAAGTAATTGAGGATTGGAGTTAAAAATGTAGTCAGAGGGGCAATTATTGCTTCTGTTTACATTGTGCTTACTCTGCTCGCGTGGGGCGTTAATCTCGCCTCGGGGCTTATACAGGCAAGGTTTTCAGAAGCATTGTGCGTGTTGCCCTTCTTTACATTTGACGCGGTATTAGGACTGTTTATCGGCTGTTTGCTTGCAAACACTATAACAGGCGCATTTATTTACGACATAATATTCGGAAGCATGGCGACGCTGCTTGCCGCCCTGTGTTCGTATATGTTGAGCAGAAGCCATTTTGCGAAGAAGCACAGAACGCTTGCTAAATGGCTTACTCCCTTGCCTGCGGTAGTGGTAAACGCATTTGTGGTAGGCTGGCTCTTAAAATATGTTTACGGACTGTCTGTAAGCTATGCAATAGCCTGCGCATATGTTGGAGCAGGGCAGATAATAGCGTGCTACGGCGCCGGAATGCCGCTTATGTACCTGCTTGACCGACCTTCAATCAAACGGGTAATATTTGAGTAGCAAAGGAAAGCGTATGAGAATAGGCAAATTAGGCAATGGCTTGCTTGAAAGCTTAATACTGAGCAAGTTCAAAATTACGCGCAAGGAAGTGCTTGAACAGCCGAAAATCGGCGCAGACTGCGCAAGGGTGCGGCTTGATGACGGTATTGCGGTGTTGTCAACCGACCCCATTACTGCGGCAAGCACTCATTTAGGCTACTTGACTGTGCATGTAAACTGCAACGACGCGGCGGCGGCAGGTGCCGAGCCAATAGGTCTGCTTGTTACTCTGCTGGCTCCTCCCGAAACCGAGCAATACGAGCTTGAAAGGATTGCCGGCGATATTCAAGAAGCCGCAAGCGCAATAAATGTAAACATTATAGGCGGGCATACGGAAATAACCTCCGCAGTTACGCGGATTATCACTTCTTCAACGGTAATAGCCCAGCCCGTAGCTAAACCCATATCCAACACTGCCGATATTGGCGACTATATAATAATGACAAAGACTGCCGGCATTGAGGGCACAGCGGTTATTGCATATGATTTGGAGCATAAGCTCACAGACCTGTCGCAAGAGGAATTACAGCAGGCGAAAGATATGCTTAAAGAAATCAGCGTAGTGAAGGAAGGCATATTCGCGGCAAAGAACGGCGCAACACTTATGCACGATGTTACAGAGGGCGGCATATTGGGCGCTATTTGGGAAGCAGCCTACAATGCAGGCAAGGGCGCAGAAGTATATATAAACGAAATAGATATTCACCCCGTAACTAAGAAAATATGCTCAATGCTGAATATTGACCCGTACAGGCTGCTTTCAAGCGGCTGTATGCTTATAGTGTGCAAAAACGGAAATGAAATGGTGCAGGGCTTGCGCGACATAGGCGTAAACGCAAAAATCATAGGGCGCATTACGGATATATCAGAGGGTGTAAGAACCGCTCAGGGCGAGGAAATAACAGCCCCGCAGGCAGATGAGCTGTATAAGGTGGTTTGATAAGTATTTCGGAATCAGCTATTCGTCATAATCTCTATTCTATATTACATAGCCTTGCTTCCGCTTGGTGCGGCTTATTTCTGCTATAATTCCATATGTTTCACCTGAACACAGTTCTATAAACCTTTACTCTGCCTTCAAATATGCGGTAAATCGTATGCAGAAGCTCAACGCTTTTACCGTTTGACAGGTCATACACTATTATTTGCTTAGGCGAAAGCGAAATAAGCAAATCGATGACGCTGTCAACCGATTCCTTGGGGTAATCTACATGAGTGTCCATGTCGTTTGTTAATGAGCATGAACCGTCCTCCTGCAATATTATGCTTATCTGCTCTACACTTGCGGGGGATAGCCGCGCGAAGCTTCCTATAAGCTCTAACAGCTCCTTTTGCTCGGCAATAAGCAGCATTTCCTCCACCGCATGGTCAACGCAGCGTTCCCAAGTTCGCATGGTTTCCGCCATTCTGAAGCGCACAAAGCCCTCTAATATAAGCAGGTCTGAATCCTCAAAATGCTTTTTAATATCCCTATACAGCCTTGAACGAATGGTAGAGTGCTTCGAATATCTTATCGCGTCGGAAAGTATCTGCTTCTTTTCGTCAAGCGTTGCGGGGAGGCTTTTTACAAGCTCCGCCAGCTCAAACTTAGCAATATCGTTAGCTATAAGGCTGCATACGGCTTCGCAGAATACCTCCTTGTGCTCTGGATTGGAAGTGTCTATTGCGAATTGACCTTCGCCTGTATCAATAGCTATGTAGTCAATGCCGCTTTTATCTAAATAGCGGCGCATAAGCGCGTTTATGTCTATATCGTATTCGTGCGTGCATACTGCACAAGTCTGCATAAATTCACACTCCAAAGTTTTATGAATGACCATCAGCCTATAACTCTAACAGTCCCTGCATACTGTAAGATATGCCTTTTTTTCATCAGTCGTTCATATTATGCCCCGCTATTTCGATGTAGGAAGCAAGTAAATTTTAGCAAGAAAGAATGGGCAGGCGCGCTGAATAAAAACACGTATACGCATGAATGAATACGCTTGCGGCTGCTTACACAAATGAAGCTGCGCTGTGGACAAAAAATGATTCGTTTTCGAATAATAGAGCCCTGCGGTTATGAAATGCAGCGCACAAGTGCTTAGTTCTTCGTTTCGTATTTTCTCCGCATACTGCTTTTACTCCGTACGCGTTTTATTGTTAAAGGGCGTCAGAGATAATAGGTGCGATATGTAATATAGTATTATAACGGTATATATGGCGAATGTAAGAACTGACTGCCATAAAAGCTTGTGCTTATACACAACATTGTTTTGCATTCCGCGCCCTCTGCGATAACTCCGTACTAAAAAACGAACTCTCAATGCGCATATTCATTTTTCATCCGGCGCAGCATTGTCTTCTTTTGCTCCAAAGGGGCATATTCATTCACGCAAAGCGTGTCTTCATTTTATAATCTGTATTTCCATTGCCCTGTGCTTCTGCCGGGTGTATTCATTCGCGCGTCGGCACCTAACCCCAATATGTCCTGCATTTGAAATATTTTATACTCCGCCCTTGACTTCACCTGAACAGAGCCTATGATAGCCTGCGCTAAATTCTCAACACTCAAGCCGTACGGAATCTCAAAATAATCGCAAACGGCTCTTGAATTGTCGCCCAAGTATTTCAGCCACTCGACAAGCGTCATATTGTCGTGAGTGCCTATGTAGCATACGCTTCTTGTGTCGTGCATATGGGGTAGGTGTATGTTGTCAATATCCCCGTTAAAGCCAAACTGCACCACGCGCATATCATACCAGCCCTTACTTTTGGCATACTCCGTCAGCGCGTTGGCCTTATCGTCAAGCGCGCCTAAGCTTTCGGCTGCCAGCACAGCGCCGTTCGCCGCTTCGGTAATCAAATCAATGAGCTTTTCGCCCTCTCCCTCAACCCAAGCTCCGTATTTTGCGGTCGCATTGCCTGCCTTTACGCAATAGTAGCGTGAAAAGGCTATAAAGTGGTCTATGCGCAATATGTCAAACAGCCTGCTGTTATGCGCAACGCGTTTTTTCCACCAAGCGTAACCGTCTTTTCTCATGTTTTCATAATTATAAATCGGCTCGCCCCATAGCTGACCCGTTTTTGAGAAATAATCCGGCGGAACAGCCGCGACGACCTTCATTCCCCCGCGCGAATTCAGCATAAAAAGGCTTCTGTTTGCCCACACATCGCACGAATCATATGTAACATACATAGACACATCGCCGAAAAGCTTTATGCCCTTTTCCCGCGCATAGGCTTTCATGGCGAAAAACTCATTGAACAGCCTGTATTGCAGCCATTTGTGAAAATCAATGCTCTCTTTTAGCTGTTCTTTGATTTTAGGAAGGCGGTTCGCGTTTCGGTTCTTGATTTCCGCCTCCCACTTGTTCCATGGAGTGCTAAAATGCTGCTTCAGCGCGGCGAAAAGGCTATAATCCTCCAGCCAATAGGCGTTTTCTTTACAGAATTGCTCGTAGTCAGCACCTCTTATTTTCACCCTGCCGTACGCAATTTCCAACAGCGCTAAGCGGTTTTTTCGCAGAAGCGCGTAATCGACCTTATTATCCTTTGCTTCACAAGAGTATTTCTTTATTTCGCTTTTCTTCAACAGCCCTTCTTTATATAGCGCGTCAATATCCAAATAATACGGGTTCAGCGCAAAAGCGCTTGTTGCGCTGTATGGCGAATCGAAGCTTACAGGGTGTATGGGAAGCAGCTGCCACACATTATAATTGTTATCACATAAATAATCTATGAAGCTCTTGCCGCCTGAAAATGAGCCTATGCCGTAATTGCCCTGCAAAGAGGATATGGGAAGTAATATGCCCTTCATTGCTTTTTCCTTTTTAGCTTTTATGATTAGTATAAGCGCTAAGCGGCGTATGAATTCATTGTTTTTATTTATCTATAAGCGATAACAGAATTTTCTTTGCTTCGTTCTTGCTTATGCCGAATTCGAATGACAGTATCTCTGCGGCTTCCTTTGTGGAATACTCTTTTCTAAGCGCTTTCGCTCTGCTCTCTATTTGCGAATACTCGGCTTTTACCTCCGCTTTTTTATCAATGATAAGCACGCATTCGCCCTTTATGCCGTATTGCTCTATACGGTTTATTAACTCTTTCGCTTCGCCCTCTATGCGCTGCTCGTACATTTTTGTAATCTCGCGCACTATGCATACGCGCCTCTGTGAGTCGTATTCCGTTATGTCGGCTAATGTAGCGGCGATTCTGTTGGGACTTTCGTAAATGATTGATGTAATATCGGATTGAATTATTCTCTCTAAAACGGTTTTGCGCTGCTTGCCGCTTCTCTCTAAAAAGCCGTAGAAAGCGAATGCGTCCGAATCATAGCCCGAAATAGCCAATGCTGTCGCAAATGCGGTAGCACCGGGCAAAACGGTATAGGGCACATTCATTTCTATTGCTGTTCTTACTATTCTTGCGCCGGGGTCGGATATGCAGGGCATGCCTGCGTCGGAAAGATACGCAACACTTTCGCCCGATAGCACCCTTTCGCAAATCTCAATAGCTTTTTCCGCTTCGTTATGCTCATGGCAGGCTATGAGGGGCTTATCTATGTTAAAATGCCGCAACAGAATTCTGCTGTGCCTTGTATCCTCGCAATAAATAACGGAAACCTCTTGCAGCACACGCAATACTCGTAGCGTGATGTCCTCAAGGTTTCCTATAGGGGTTGCGCATAAGTATAGCACTATTTCTTATTTAGCATCTCCTTTGTTTTCATAAGCCTTGTCAGGTTGCCGCGCTCGTTTTCGTCTAACTTCATCTTAATTGCGCGTATGGTTTCCTCAAGCTGCGGAATCATAACATACTCCAACGCGTTTACACGCCTGCGCGTTTTTTCTATTTCATATGCCAGCAGGTTGCAGGTTTTTTCTATTTCGGCCAGCTCTATGAGCTTGGGCAAAAGCTGTGAGAACTCTATTATAGCCGAATCAAGCTCTGCAGCGGTGTTGGCGAAGCTGTACGGAATAAGCCCCTCCGTATCGCTTAATGTTACCTCGAATACGGGAACGCGCACGGACAGCTCGCTTCTTACGGAGGTCGTGATTTTCGCCTGCGCTGTGGGGTAGGCAAGCGCCTCCTCAATATCGTGCGGCGACATCTTGGCGCGCGCCATGACGAATTTCTTCAACGCTTCGCCCATTACGGCTTCAACCGACTCCCTAAGCTCCTTGTTCCTGCGAATCAGCTTCATAAAGCGGCGCACCAGCTCGTCGCGCTTGTCCTTCATAAGCTTATGACCGCGCACAGCCACCTTCAACCTCTTTTTGAGGTTCTGAAGCTCCATTCTTGTAGGTTTTACTTGCATTATAGCCATACTATTCCGCTGCTTCTTCCGCCTTGTAGTATTTATCTAAATATTCGTCTCTGATACGCTTTAATTCGCTTCTGGGCAAAATCGAGAGCAGCTTCCAGCCCAAATCGAGAGTTTCTTCGATTGTTCTGTTCGTATAGAAGCCCTGAGATATGTATTGCTCCTCAAATGCGTCGGCGAACTTAACATACAGCTTGTCTATCTCGGTCAATGCCGCGTCGCCTAAAATTACCGCAAGCTCCTTTGCGTCCTTACCCTGCGAATACGCCGCGAAAAGCTGGTTCATTGTGTCGGCGTGGTCCTCACGCGTCTTGCCCCTGCCTATGCCTTTATCCTTTAGACGCGAAAGCGAAGGCAGCACATTTATAGGCGGCGTGATTCCTCGCCTGTTTAGCTCTCTTGACAATATGAGCTGACCCTCTGTTATGTAGCCCGTCAGGTCGGGTATGGGGTGCGTTAAATCGTCCTCAGGCATTGAGAGTATGGGTATAAGCGTTATTGAGCCCTGCTTATCCTTCAACCTGCCTGCTCTTTCGTACATAGTCGCCAAGTCCGTATATAGGTAGCCGGGGTATCCTCTGCGCCCGGGAACCTCCTTTCTTGCGGCGCTAACCTCACGCAAGGCTTCGGCATAATTCGTAATATCGGTTATTATAACAAGCACATGCATTCCTAAATCAAATGCCAAGTACTCTGCCGCAGTAATCGCCATACGGGGTGTTGCTATACGCTCAATAGCCGGGTCGTTCGCCAAGTTTACGAACATAACCGTTCTGTCTATTGCGCCTGTTTCTCTGAAATCATTTATGAAGAAATCCGCTTCCTCGAACGTTATACCGACCGCCGCGAACACAACCGCGAACTTCTCGTCTTTACCTAAAACCTTCGCCTGCCTTGCTATCTGCGCCGCCAGCTGCGCGTGGGGCAAGCCGCTTCCGGAGAATACGGGCAGCTTCTGTCCGCGAACAAGCGTGTTCAGCCCGTCAATAGCCGAAATGCCCGTTTGTATGAACTCGGAGGGATAATCTCTTGCTGTGGGATTCATAGGAGTACCGTTAATGTTAAGACGCTTATGAGGGATTAGAGGCTCTGCGCCGTCACGCGGGTTGCCCATGCCGTCGAATACTCTGCCCAGCATATCGGGCGCTACGTCCAACACTATTGACCTGCCTATGAACTTCGCCTTCGCGTCGGAAATCTTCAAGCCCTGTGAGCCCTCAAACAGCTGTACCAAGGCCTTGTTGTCCTCAACCTCCAACACCTTGCCGTGCCTGCGCTCGCCGTTCGACTGCTCGATTATTACAAGCTCGTCGTACTTTACGCCGCTGACGCCCTCTACAAGCATCAAGGGCCCTGCGACCTCGCGAATTGTGCTGTACTGCTTATACATAGTCGTATCCTCCATCGTCTATCAAGCGGGTTACCTGTTCTTCTATCTCATTCATTACCTGATTGAAGCGTTCCTTGCACTCATTCTCGGGAGTGTACTTGAAGCGGCCTATGCTCTCCCTTACCGGCAATCTGAACAGCTTATCAAGGTCAATATCCGACTCCAAGCCCTTTTGACCCATTTCATAGAACTTCAATATCAGCTTAAGCATCAGCTGCTGCTTCTCTAATGATGTGTATGTATCTATTTCGTGGAAGGCGTTCTGGTGCAGGTAGTCCTCTCGTATTGACCTTGCGGTTTCAAGCTTTAACCTGTCCTTCGCGCTCAACGCGTCTATACCTACCAAGCGGACAATTTCCTCTAACTCGCTTTCCTCTTGCAATAGGTTCATAACCTCCTGAACAAGCACGCTCCATTCCTCTGAAATATGCGTGTCGTACCAGTTTCTCAGCCTGTCCTTATATAACGAATAGCTCTGCAGCCAGTCAATAGCGGGGAAGTGGCGCGAATACGCCAATTTTGCCGACAAGCCCCAGAAAACCTTTACTATGCGCAGGGTCGCCTGCGAAACCGGCTCTGAAATATCGCCGCCGGGGGGTGAAACTGCGCCTATTGCGGTTATTGCGCCTGTGCGCCCCTCACTGCCCAACACTCTCACCATGCCCGCACGCTCGTAAAACTCTGCCAAGCGGCTTCCCAAGTATGCCGGATAGCCCTCCTCACCGGGCATTTCCTCTAATCTGCCGCTCATCTCACGCAGCGCTTCCGCCCAGCGCGAGGTTGAGTCCGCCATAACTGCTACCTTGTAGCCCATATCTCTGAAATACTCGGCTATTGTTATGCCTGTGTAAATGGAAGCCTCACGCGCCGCAACGGGCATATCGGAGGTGTTTGCTATCAAGACTGTGCGCTTCATTAAAGACAGGCCTGTGCGCGGGTCTTTAAGCTCGGGGAACTCCATTAGAACATCCGTCATCTCGTTGCCGCGCTCGCCGCAGCCTACATAGACTATTATGTCCGCGTCCGCCCACTTGGCTAATTGGTGCTGAACGACTGTTTTGCCTGAACCGAAGGGCCCGGGAACTGCCGCGACGCCGCCCTTAGCTATCGGAAAAAGCGTGTCTATAACGCGCTGACCTGTTATCATAGGCTCATTGGGAGGCAGCTTCTCAACATACGGTCTGCCCCTGCGGACAGGCCATAGCTGAAGCATCTTAACCTCAACCTCTTCGCCGTTTTCTTTCTGAATTTTAGCTATGGGGTCTATTATGGTGTTTTCGCCCCTGCCTATCCATGTTACCTTGCCCTGAACATTCGGAGGAACCATAATCTTGTGCAGAACAGCCGGAGTTTCCTGAACATGACCTAACACATCGCCTGCCACTACCTTTGCGCCCACATTCAATCTGGGTTCGAAATACCACTTCTTGCTGCGGTCTAAATGCGCTATGGATATTCCCTTGGGGATTCTATCGCCCGCAGCCTCGCGTATTAGGTTTAGCGGCCTTTGAATGCCGTCGAATATGGATTCTATGAGCCCGGGAGCAAGCTCAACCGAAAGCGGCTCGTTTGAGGCATACACGGGGTCGCCTACGCCTATGCCGCCCGTATCCTCATATACCTGAATAGAGGCGCGCTCGCCACGCAGCTCGATTATTTCTCCTATGAGTCTTTGTTCGGAAACATACACAACATCGTACATCTGCACATCTTTCATACCGTCTGCTACAATCAACGGTCCTGAAACTTTTCTTACGGTTCCCTTTATCATGCTTTCCTCCATCTAAAAAGGGTTATTTTTCGGATAAAATATCTACGCCTATTGCCTTTTCTACATTTGCTTTAATGCTTCTTAATGCTGTACCGTCTGTGCCCTTTGAGCTTGGAACGGGAATAATTGCAGGCAATGGCAATGCTTTATACTTGGCTATAATCTCATGGCATGCCGCATAAAGCGCTTCTGTAATAAATATTACCTTTACGCCTTCTTTCGCAAGGTTGGCTATCAGCTTCGCGGCTTCCGTTTTATCGCTGACACCGTATGCTTCAATGCCTACGGATTTCGCAAGCAGCACCGAATCATATTCGCCAAGCATAGCAATATCAGCCATAAACCTCACTCAACCTTTCTAAAATCTCATTGGCGGGCACATCGTTTCGCTTCAATGTCATAATAAGCCTTATACATTCGGCCTCGCGCAGTCTTGCCCAGAAATAGCCCAGCACCGCGGCAATAGTTTCCATATCCGACTTGCCCTTGCGCGCTATCTCTATTAAATAATCGTCCTTCGCCTTTTCTATCAAATACAGCTTCATATCCTCGCTTATTAGCGGGCTTAGTACCTCGTACAGCTCTGCGCTTATGTCAGCAAGCAAAATTTCCTTCGCTTTCTTGAAATCAGCGCCTATATGGTCGCAGGCTGAAAGCAAATTCTCTTTTTTAACCTCGCCCTGCGGCATAAGCACAGCTTCAAGCGTGTTTTTAAGGCTGCTTGTATCCTCTTTATATATGAGAGTAAGGCGCAGAAGCGCCAATATGTTCGAAAAATCACATTCTGCCTTGAAGTATTCGTGAATAATCGGATTTTTAAGGCTTAGCACATACTCATAATACGCCCTGTCAATAATTACTGACGCTTCCTGCGGGGAGGGCTTTTTATCCTCATAAAACTGCAGGTTTATTGCCGCATTCGCTATGTTTTCAGGGATTTCGGGATAGTCCTGCTGCGCCACCATAAGCTGCATAAGCTTCGGCTCGATTAAGCCCAAGCAGCTAAGCGCTTCAAAATCAACCTTCTGCGAAAAAGCCTCTTTATCCTTTAAGTAGATTTTCAGCAGAGTTTTCAGGTTGGCGACATCATATCTCAACAGAATCGCATTAGTAAGCATAGGTTCGCTTGAAAGCTCTATCATCAAATCTTTTGCTTTTATAAGCTCGCCCTCTATGCGCTTTTCAAAGTCGGGCGAAGCGGAATGCTCTCCGCCGTAGCCCCATTCTGACAACAGGCGAACAGCACCATCGTAATCGCTTTCGCATAATCTCTGCATATCGGAAGCGCGAATAAGCCCTTTTTCAAGGACTCGTATCCTGCCGGCAGCAAAGATTTTACTTTTCGTTTGCATCAACTGAATAACTTATCGGCTATATTAGCCGTTTCCCTTTCTTTTAATTCGTCAATTATATCCTCGAAGGAGCATTCTACTATGTAGCCTTCTCCTACAAGCATATAGCCCGATTTTAACTCGCAATCCTCACCCAAGGTTACGGGCGCCTTGCCCTGCTCGTCTAACTTGATGTTTACGGGGCGAATTACGCGCGATATGCTCTCTCTATGCGCCTTTGAGGGCATTACAACCTCACCGCCGTTCGCTTCCTTCACAATAGAACGGGCGAAGAACTTCTCCAAATCCGTTCCCGAAAGCGAATACAGGCGTTCCAATGCCTTAGAATAGGCCTCCTCAAGCAGCTTTCTTCTCAACATAAGGTCGTTCTTCTTGGCTTCAAGCGCCGCGTTAGTGCGTGCAAGCATCAGAATTTCGTTTTCCTTCTTTTCCGCAAACGCTTCGCTTTCGGCTTGAATTTCCTTAACCTGCTCTGACGCCGCCTGCCTAATATCAGCGGCCTTTGCCTCCGCCTCCGCGATTACCCTCTGCGCCTCCGCTTCGGCGTCTTGAGTGATTCTTTCTATAAGTTTTGAGGTGTTGTCAACGCTCATTTTCCCTCATATTCCTTTTTTTCATTATTTAGAGATAACCATAATAAGCGATATCAGGAATGCAAACAGAGCATAGGTTTCAACCATAAGAGTTAAAAGCATACCGTTACCGAAGCCCTCGCCGCGCTTTGCAACCAATGCGATACTGCTTACAGCCGCTTTGCCCTGCGCAACCGCGCTCAATCCGCCGCCAATGGCTATGGGAAGCGAAGCGATGAGGTAGTACAGCCCCAATGAGAAATCAGGCGTTGCACCGCCCAATACGCCTATTTTTGTAAGAATCAAGAACGATATGATTAAACCGTAAACGCCTTGCGTACCAGGTAAAAGCTGCAATATGAGCAATGAACCGAACTTTTCGGGCTCCTCTGCAACTACTCCTGCAACAGCCTGTCCGGCCTTACCTACCCAAACAGCCGAGCCCACGCCTGCCACAACCGCAGCAATAAATGCGCCCAAGCCTGCTAAAATTAGTCCCCATTCCATAAATCAATATCCTCCATTTGCTTTTATTTTAACGCTTTTCGGCGTTAGTAAATGATTTTATATCGAAATGCTTCAAGTGATAGCCCAAGGGCTTGAAGCCTATTCCGCCAGTTTGGTAGAACTTGCCGAAGAACTCAACGAATTGAAGCCTTGCGGTATGCGCGAATGTTCCCAGCGTGTTAATAAATAAGCTGAAGCCATGCAATACCACAAGCACAACGCCGGCAAGAATGGTAGTAAGCACTCCTACAACGCCCGAGCCCGCGCCGGCCAGCATTCCGCCCAGCAGGTTGAAAACCTCGCCCATAGCGCCCGTAACAAGACCCATTGCGAATATGCGCGAGTATGAAACAGTATCGCCTATATAGCCGGATACTCCGTACAATGCGCCTGCGCCCTTGCCTAAGCGACCGAATATGTTTTTCTTCTCTCTGCCCGCGAAAAGCAGTATGAGCAGGCCGCCTATCAACGCCAGCACTAAGAAGGGCGCGGAATATTTAGGCACAGCCAATATGCCCACAAGACCTACTACCAAGAATATCCACGATACAGAATCGAATATTGCCGCCTGCGCGTCGCCGCTCTTAACCTTCATATAAGCGTCAACACCAAGCGCGAACATCATCTGCAAAAGCCCAAGCCCGCAGCAGAACAATAACATTGAAATGGTGTTCTTCAACGGGTCGAACAAAAGCGGGAAAGGACCTTCGGCTGTTCCGAAAAATACCTTGTTCCAGCTTAAACCGAAGAAAGTGCCTACAAAGAAGCCGCATACTACGGTTGACAGACCGCCCCAAGCGATAACCCTAACAATCTGCCCGAATGTGCCCTTTGGCTTTTTGAGCCACAGATACAGCTTGCATAGTATATACAGCACCAAGCCGTAGCCCGAGTCGGACAGCATAAGCCCGAAGAATAAAAGGTAGAAGGGTGCCATAAGGGGCGTTGCGTCAATTCCCCTGTAATTCGGAAGCGAGAACATATTGGTTATAGCTTCAAACTGTGAGTTGAACTTGTTGTTCTTTACTACCGTGGGAGGCGTTTCGTCTTCCTTCGGGTCTGTAAACTCTATGTAATAGGCATCTGTTACGCCCTTTATTGCTTGCTCTACTAAATCTAATTGGTCGCTTCTTACCCAGCCCTCTAATATGAATGCGGAGTTGGAAACCAGTAATTCCGCCTTTGCGCGCTGACGCTCGTATTCTACATTAAGCGCGTCTATGGCTAATAAGAGCTTGTCGGATTCATTGCCTAATCTTTCGAACTCCTTCTGCTCTTTCTCTGTTTCCTCAGCGATTTCATTCGCCTTTGACATCAGCGCGTCGTATATATGCACGACTTGTCCGCGCAAATCGGACTGAAAAGAAAACTCCGTTCCGCCTGCGTCGTGCAGCCTTAACATAACCTCGTCATAATCGGAGGCGTGGCAGGCTAATACGCAGGGGGCAAGCGAGGCCGAATCATCGACTACCTCTATTGAAACGGGTACGCCTTCAAGCTTTGATATGTTGTGCTTAGGGATATACGCGCAGAATACCTTTGTATGCTTTGTTGACCTTACATCTTCTATATTGTGCTTTAACTTTATCCAAGGCTTGAGTGTGTTCGCGAAGTTGAGAACCTGTGTATGCTTTGCTTTCAATTCGCCCAGCAGCGCGGCTTGACTTTCTATCTTCATAACCGCGTCCATAGCCTTGTCTATTGTGCGCTGAGAGGTTAGCGCGTCCTTCTCTACCTGCTTCTGAGGGGTCAAAAGCCCCGGCTTCTCGGCATAGTTTGCTATTTGCCTGTGCGCTTCCCTGAACCTGCGTATCCCTTCCTCAAAGCTCGCGAAAATATCATCGAATGAGCTATGGTCGCCGGTCGCAGAATCAGACGAAATGACATGCACGGCAGCTATTTCCTGCAATGCACTCATAATATTGTCCTTATCCGCGCGTAATGCGATAAGGGTTAAGCGTTTCATGGGAACTAACATGCTTAAACTGCCTTCTCTATTATAAAGCTTACTGCGGCGTCAAGCTTCTTTCGCGCCTCCATAACCGCTCTTTCGCTTTCCTTTGCATTTGTGGCTAAAATATCCTTAACTAAACGGGAAGCGGCTTCGTTCGCCTGCTCGATACGCTTCAGCAGTCTTGCCTTTGCTTCAGCTTTGGCGTTTTCGACTGATTCCTTTGCTTCTCTGTTCGCGTTCGATATGATTTCGCGTGCGCGCGCTTCGGCATTCTGCCTTATTTGCTCCGCCTCAGCCTCAGCAGCGGCAATTCTTTCGATAATTGACGACAAAGCATACCTCCGATATAAGAAAATCGAATACAGTATAACATAAATGAACTCAAAACGCAAAAAGTTTTTCGGTGTAGAGTATGGAGTTAACATACGGGGCGTGCAGGAATCCGCCAAAGGCAAATGAAGACGGGCGCAGCCCGTCTTCATTCACGCGTAAGCGTGTCTTCATTCAATGCGTAGCATTGTCTTCATTCGGGCTTTGCCCGACTACTTCCCTATCCTCACATATTTCGTCGGATTCACCGGCATACCGTTCACATGGTACTCAAAATGCAGGTGGGGCTTATCGCCGCACTCATAGCTTGCGGTGTCGCCTATTTTACCAATAACCTCATTCGCGCCAACCTTTGCGCCTTCCTTAACAAGCGAATCGTCCTCCGCCAAGTTCGCGTAATAGGTTTTATGTCCGTTCGGGTGCGCTATTACTACTGTAATGCCAAGCCCTGCGTCCTTATACACCTTCTCTACTGTGCCGGAAGCGACCGCTCTTACGGGCGTTCCCATAGGAGAGGCAATGTCAATGCCTGTATGAGTTGTCCACTGGTCAAGCGTTTTCGAGTAAATAAGCTCGTTTATAGCGAATTGCCATATAATTTCACCGTCAACAGGCGGGTTGAGGAGTGTCGTGGGGCTGTCTGACGGATTCGGAGCGGGTGTGAAATCGGGCATGGGGGTTCTCAACGCCTCTTTTACGGGGCGTAATGTAGGCTCGCCCTCCAACGCTTCTTCAAGGCGCTCGTCCTGCGATTTTCCTACGGGCGCGGGCGTATGGTTATTGCCTGTGTCGCCGCCCTTCTTAGCAGGCGTAAACAAGGCGAATGCGCCTGCCGCAATAAGCAGGCATACGAATAATACCAAGAATGCTGAATTGCGCTTAAAATATGTTTTCAGCGCGGACTTCTTCTTAAAATTGAAGTTATTTGAGTTTTCGTTTCTGTTTTCCATATTATCACCTCAAATGTAGTATTGACAGCAAAGCGGAATAAAATACATTTGAAATGACAGCTTGAAGTGATTTGATTCGAATAGCATTTTTGCAGCCTGCCAAGAATAAGACTGTAAGAGCGATTTCTGAAATATAAGCACACCGCAAGCAAAATTATTTATCTGATCGCTTTGGGGCTTCACAGAACACTGTTTTGCGCAGCCATAAGTATTACATTTCAGTAAAACTACCGAATATATTTAATAATATACCCTTTCAATATTGAAACTGCCTTATTTTATCGATATAATGATAGGTAAACAGGGGAACTCTCCCCAAGTAAATGTTTAAGGAGCAAAGGTTATGGCATTCGATCGCATTTTCAATTTTTCCGCAGGTCCCTCAGTGCTTCCCGAGGAGGTTTTGCTAAGCGCACAGAAAGATTTGCTTAACTACCAAGGCAGCGGCATGAGTGTTATGGAAATGAGCCACCGCTCAAAGGTTTTCGATGATATTATCGTTACTGCTGAAGCGAAGCTTCGTAAGGTTATGAACATTCCCGACAATTACAAGGTGCTGTTCTTACAGGGCGGCGCGACATTGCAGTTCGCTATGGTTCCCATGAATCTTATGACGGTTAACGGCAAGGCGGACTATATTGTTTCGGGCAACTTCTCAAAGAAGGCGGCAGAGGAAGCGGCTAAGTACGGCAAGGTTCAGATAGCCGGCACAACAAAGGCCGAAAACTTCTCACGCGTTCCCCGTCAGGACGAATTGCTGTTAGACCCCGAAGCGGACTATGTTCATATCTGCTATAACAACACGATTTACGGTTCAGTATTCGATTATATTCCCGAAACAGGCAATGTTCCTTTGGTAGCGGATTTGAGCTCGTGCATTATGTCAGAGCCTATTGATGTTTCTAAGTTCGGCATGATATATGCCGGCGCACAGAAGAATGTCGCTCCCGCAGGTCTTACAATCGTAATTATAAGAGAGGATTTGTTAGAGCGCACACCCAAGGAATACACTCCCCTTTTGATGAACTACAAGATATTGGCGGAGAACAATTCAATGTATAATACTCCTCCCTGCTGGCCTATATACATTTGCAAGCTGGTTTTAGACTGGCTGCTTGATATGGGCGGCTTAGAGGTTATGAAGAAGCGCAATGTTGAGAAGGCAAGCCTGATTTACGAAGCGCTTGACAACTCAAAGCTGTTCAAGCCTGCTGTATCGGTCAAGGCAAACCGTTCATTGATGAATGTTACTTTCCGCACAGGCGACGACGAGTTAGACGCTAAGTTCGTAAAGGAAGCAACCGCAAGAGGCATGACAAACCTTAAGGGTCACAGAGCCGTAGGCGGTATGCGCGCATCGATTTACAACGCGTTCCCCATAGAAGGCGTTCGCACATTGGTCGAATTCATGAAGGAGTTCGAAGCAAAGAATTCATAATAAATAACAGGGCAGGGCGACTTGCCCTTTGTTTTGATGAAAGTCGAAAAAGTCGATTAAAAAATAGGAGGTAGAATATGCGTATTCTTGCAACAGACGGAATAGAAAAAGGCGCCCGCGCCGAATTAGAGGCATTGGGTCATGTAGTTGAAGAAAAGTTCTATGAGGTAGAGGACTTGAAGGAAGCTGTTAAGCTTGCCGATGTTTTGGTAGTGCGTTCAGCTACAAAGGTAAGAAAGCCCGTTATTGATGCGGCTGTTGAGGGCAAGCAGCTGAAAATGATTATCCGCGGCGGCGTAGGAATTGACAACATAGACCACGAGTACGCCGAATCCAAGGGCATTAAGGTAAGAAACACACCCAAGGCAAGCTCAGACGCGGTTGCGGAATTGGCATTGGGCTTGATGTTCTCATGCGCCCGCCATATAAGCCATGCGGGGCACACCATGCGCGAGGGTCAATGGGAAAAGAAGGCATACAAGGGCGTAGAGCTTATGGGCAAAACAGTAGGTATTATAGGCTACGGCAGAATAGGTCAGGCATTGGGACGCCGCTGTATCGCGATGGGCATGAAGGTTGTCGCATACGATATTTTCCATGTCGAAGGCATTGAAAACGAAAATATGAAGTATGTAGAGCTTGACGAGCTGTTAAAGGTAAGCGATTTCATTTCGCTGCACACTCCCGCGATAGACGGCAAGCCCTTGATTAACGAAGAAAACATAGCCAAGATGAAGGACGGCGTTATTTTCGTTAACACATCAAGAGGAAACAATGTTGACGAGGCGGCGCTGCTTAACGCTCTCAACTCCGGCAAAATGTACGCCGCAGGTCTTGATGTTTTCGCCGAGGAGCCCTCGAAGAACATGGATTTGTTAAATCATCCCCGCGTATCCTGCACACCGCATATAGGCGCGCAAACCGCGGAAGCACAGAAGCGCATAGGCAAGGAGATCGTGGAGATTATTAAGAGTCTGTAATGTCAGTAAAGTAAAAAGACCGCCAA
>DUPG01000029.1 GCA_012838425.1 Clostridiales bacterium
AGCTCATATGCACAGGCACATTGGAAGAAAAAATCGATACGCTAATAGAAGAAAAGCGCAGTTTAGCCGAAAATCTCATTGACGCCGACGGCAGCGTAAAGCTTACCGAGATGAATAACGAGCAGCTTTTAGAGCTTTTGAGAATGGAATAGGCATTTACTAAATCAGCACGATTTTATATCTTTATTCTGAGCAAGTAAAAAAGAGAAAATAAAAAAGACGCCCTCAAGTATAGGCGTCTTGGTAGCGGCGATCCGACTCGAACGGATGACAGGCCGGGTATGAACCGACTACTCTAGCCAACTGAGTTACGCCGCCACATAAAATGGTTGCGGGGGGAGGATTCGAACCTCCGACCTTCGGGTTATGAGCCCGATGAGCTGCCACTGCTCCACCCCGCGACGACAATCGCTTTTCCAAGCATTAGTTATAATAACATAAGCGCTAATGCTTTGTCAAGAGGTTTTTTGCGCATACATAGGATTTTATCAAACCCCACTATTATACAACGCTTCAATAATAAGCAAGCATATACCCGTTTTTCCTATTTTATTCATAATAGCATTTTTAATACTTCAAACGACACGACAGATAATTATTATGCTTTTATTTTGCTCTGCTATGTGATAATATACTATCAAGTAAAATTTTAGGAGGTAGCTTATGTCGTGTTATTATTTAATCGGAATCCGCATGAACAACAGGGTCGCTAACGCTGTGCATTTTCAAGAGGTGCTTACAAAGAACGGTTGCAGCATAAAGGCGCGCTTAGGTCTGCACGAAACAAGCGAGGATGCCTGCTCGCCCGACGGTTTAATAGTGCTGCAGCCCTGCGGTAAGAAGGAAGATGTTGAAATGCTGGTGCAGAAGCTTAATAAGTTAGACGGCATTACAGCAAAGCTGATTGATTTGAATTGAGCGGGGAAAGCATTAATAGCGGGTTAAAGACATGGCTTAGTAACTTTACTAAGCCATGTCTTTATAAATGGCCACTTACTATTTATTGGCTTCCTTTTTCAATAATTTTCTTTAGTATATCACGCACGCCAACTTCATATTTAGCAAACTCATTTATGCTAGTTTCTTTAATCCATAACTGACCCTCACCAACATTGCCGCGATGTTGACCTTGAGAATAATACTGGTTGTTCTTTACTTCATCATTGGATAGAACCCAATATCTGATTTTATCGCGCCAAACTGCAATCCAAACAAAGACATCACAACAATTAATTGACTAATATAATCACTGCAAAAAATTTGCGGAGTAAAACTCTCATTGCGGAATTTAAGAAGCAGATTAAACTTTGCAAGCATCACCGCGATAGGATCATTGTCTATGCCAAATATCTGGCAAGGCTTTGCCGAATCCAAAGATAGCAAGAAAGCCCCGCTACCACAGCAAGGATCTAAAAAAGTTTGCCCGTTTGAAAAATTTAATTCGCGAGTCATTGATTTGGCAATATGCTTAGGTGTATAGTACGAGCCTTTAATGTTTTTCTCCCCTTCAAATAACAAGCATTGATATATAATGCCTAAAATATCAAACTCATCATTCGGTAAATTTACAGCAAGCAATTCATCGATTAACTGAAAGGTTTTACTATATTCAATAATAATACTTTCAACATGTTTTTTATCAATAAGACCGGCGCGTTTGATTAAATTTATGGCGCAGGAGAACAGAACATCTCCCTTTTCCCATCTATTGTTCTTTATTGATAATACTAATTTTTGAACAAAGGGAATATTAGCTTTGTTCAAAAAGTATTCTACGGGTACTATCATTTTACAGGATAACATTTTATTAGCGCGGGAAGTCAGTTTCGTTCTTATGTTTGGTTTTAACTTTCTCCAATTACGCGCTGTCGCATTTGATATTACATATTCCACTTCCATATTACCTCTATGTTATTAGGCTTTCTATAATAGAATTATAGCATATTTCTTATGAAAAGAAATCCCCCCTACCTTGCCCCTACCCCTCTAAAAATGCTATAATATCTTCAAACCGTTTTGGAGGACGCAATGGAGAAAACAACTAAGGTTAAGAAATATATGTCGGGTAATGACGCGGTGGCGCTGGCGGCTATACACAGCGGCGTATGTGTTATAACAGGCTATCCCGGCACGCCGTCGAGCGAGGCGATAGGCAATCTGTGGCACAGGAAATCCGATTATCCCGATATTGAGATTCAATGGAGCACTAACGAAAAGGTCGCGTTAGAAATCGCCTGCGCGGCTGCGTGGGCAAACAAGGCGGCGCTTTGCACTATGAAGATGAGCGGCTTGAATGTGGCGTATGATTCTTTAATAAGCTTTGTGTATTCCGGCTGCACAGGCGCAATGGTGCTGTACGTTTGCGACGACCCCGGAGTTTCCGCAGGAATGCCCGAGCAGGACGTTAGAGGCTTCGCGAAGATGTCCGATATGCCCGTTTTAGAGCCTGCAACCGTTCAGGAATCATATGATCTGACAAAGTACGCGTTTGAGCTTTCACATAAAATTCAGATGCCCGTAATGGTGCGTTCCGTAACGAATGTAGCACTATCTCACGCGCCAATCATGATTGACAGCGAGCCTAATCCCATAAAAGAGCTTACCGGCGAAGCGAAATTCGAGCTTGATATTCAGAAATACACTAAGGCGGGCGCGAAAATCTGCATGACTCAGCACGCGGATTTAATAAAACGCTGCGAGTTAGCGCAGGAAATAATCAAAAATGACGGAATAAACAAGCTGAAATTGGGCGCGAAGGACGGCTTGGGAATAGTTGCAGCAGGCGTATCCTCAACATATATCGACGAAGCGTTTGAATTGGCGGCTAGCTTGGGCGTAAAAATCACAGACCCTACTGTATTTGATGTGAAAACAAGCGTTCCCCTGCCCTCTCATGAGCTTTTGAAAATGCTTGAGCACTGTTCGAAAATATTAGTCGTCGAGGAGAACGAGCCATATGTCGAGGACGGGCTGCACATATTAGGATATAGAAGCAATTCCAAGGCGCAGGTTTTCGGCAAGCACGATAAAACATTGTCGCGAATAGGCAATTTTACCGCAAAAACAGTGTGCGACGCGCTATTAAAGATTACAGACAATGCGCACCTGATACAACAAGAGGATTCCTCTTACGAAGCGCAGTGTGCGGCACGTCCCATAGGCGTATGCGCAGGCTGTCCGCACAGGGGCGTATATATCAGCATAAACAGGGCTATACGCAAAGCAGGCTTCAAGAAAAACGAAGTCATTGTTACGGGCGATATAGGCTGTACCATACTGGGAATGAGCCCGCCCTTCAACACGCTGTGGACGGAGGTTTCAATGGGCGCGTCTATTCCTATGGCGCAGGGCTTCGAGTATGCAGGAATAAAAACTCCGCTTATTGCCACGATTGGTGATTCCACGTTCCTGCACGCCGGGATCCCCGGGCTCATAAACGCCGTTCAGAACAATTCGAACATAACGGTTATTATAATGGACAATGGCTGGACAGCTATGACGGGTATGCAGGTAAACGCCGGCACGGATAAGAGCTTTCAGCAGGACGATAAAAAGAATGTAGTGGATATTGCGAAGATTATTCCCGCGCTTAATATAGAGGACTTCACTATTATAGACCCGTATGATTTAGAAGCGATGACAGACGCTGTGCAGAAGGCTATGGCACACAAGGGCGTATCCGTGATATTAGCAAGGCGTGAATGTGCTATACAGGCAGGCAGAAGGAAGCTTCGCTACGGCAATTATCAGGTGGATAAGGACCCCTGCACGCGCTGCAAGGTTTGTATCATGACTACCGGCTGTCCCGCTTTAGTGTTTGACGGAAATGATGTGTTCATAAACACCTCACAATGCAACGGCTGCGGCATATGCTCAAAGGTGTGTCCGACAGGAGCGATAAAATAATACGCTGACGCGAACAGCTAAATTGAAAGCTGCGCTTTCAGTTAAATTTGCCTTCGGCAAGCTAAATTACTCACTTCGTGAGCAGCTGAATTTGCTTTCAGCAAGCTAAACTGTTTGCTGTGCAAACAGCTGAATGTTGTTACGCAACGCTACAAATAATCAAAAAATAACGGGCGTGAATTCACGCCCGTTTTATGCTTGGTCTATTCGGTTAATTCATTTATATGTGATTGAGTGTTCTTTTGCTGCCTTTCTTTCAAGAAAAGCAGCGGGGTGCGGGGGCGGCGCCCCGTTCTCATCGTAATTCTTTCGCCCTTGAGGTGTCCTCCCAAGGCAAGTCCTTTGCGTTTTTGCCGAAATGACCGAACGCGGCGGTTTTCCTGTAAATAGGCCTGCGCAAATCGAAAAATTTGATTATCGCCGCCGGTCTGAAATCAAACCACTTCATAAGGCGTTCCGCTATCTCGTGGTCGGGAAATATGCCCGTTCCGAATGTATCAACCATAATCGATACGGGCTTAGCTACCCCAATAGCATACGCGACCTGAATCTCACAGCGCTTGGCAAGCCCTGCCGCGACTACATTCTTCGCCGCGTAGCGCGTAGCATAAGCGGCTGTCCTGTCAACCTTTGTGGGATCCTTTCCCGAGAATGAGCCACCGCCGTGCCTCGCGTATCCGCCGTATGTGTCAACAATAATCTTTCTGCCGGTAAGACCGCTGTCGCCCATAGGCCCGCCTATCACGAAACGCCCGGTAGGGTTCACGAATATTTTCGTATCGCCGTCAAGCAGATTTTTAGGAATTATAGCGTTAACAACATGCTCTATTATATCCTTGCGAATCTGCTCAAGTGTGATTTCCGGCTCATGCTGTGCTGAAACCACAACAGCGTCTATGCGCTTGGGAGTGTCGCCGTCGTATTCAACGGTTACCTGTGTTTTTCCGTCGGGACGCAGATAGCTGATAATCCCCTGCTTCCTTACATAGCTCAACCGCTTCGCCAGCGCGTGAGCAAGCGCAACGGGCATGGGCATAAGCTCCTCTGTTTCATCGCAGGCATAGCCGAACATAAGCCCTTGGTCGCCGGCGCCTATGTTGAGCCCGTCGTCAAATTCGCCGTTGCGGTATTCTATCGCCTTGTCAACTCCCATGGCAATATCGGGGGACTGCGAATTTATAGATGTCAGTACCGCCAGCGAATTTCCGTCAAAGCCAAGCTCGGGCTTATTATAGCCTATTTCCTTAACGGTCTGCTGAGCTATTGCGTTTATATCAACATAGCAGCTTGTGGTGATTTCGCCCATCACATGCACCATTCCCATTGAGGCGCACACCTCGCAGGCAACGCGTGCGTTGGGGTCAAGGCTGAGTATCTCGTCTAAAACCGAATCCGCGATTATATCGCAAACCTTGTCGGGATGTCCGTCTGTTACCGATTCAGATGTAAAAAGCTTCTTGAATTTCGTCATGTATTCTACCTCATATCTTTTTTTCCTCTTATTCTGCGTCGTAAGCGATAAAAAAACACCACTTATTTGCGTGGTGTGATAATCCCTAAGCAGTTGCGCTCATCTTTCAAGGATTGCTCCTTGTAGGAATTGGCACCTTGCGATTTTTTGCAGGTTGCCGGGCGTCATAGGGCCTATCCCTCGACCACTCTTGATAAGGCAAATACATAATAACATGGGGGAAAAGGGCTTGTCAAGCCGGTGAAAGGTGATAAGCTTACATATCAGTCGGCACGCTTTACGCGCATCACAGTCATACCCTATACCTCACCTACATATAATTGAACAACAACTCAACTGGGGGACAGCATGGAATATAGACGCACACCATACAGGCGCAGAGGCAAGCTGCGTCGGACAAGAGGGACCAAGAAAGGCGATTCGGCGTCATTAGGCGGAGTTATAATTATATTGCTGCTAATAGCCGCCGCGGTGTATCTGATAAGCGCGTCCGCTGCGGGAACATGGCTGGCTAAGGAGGTGTTCGCGCCGCTTTTCGCGTCATTCGGAGGTAAAATATCGCCTACCGATAGTCCGACTTATTCGGGCGATTCAATATTTACTTTGGCGAATTCGGGAAGCAGAACAGACATCACGGTAGAGCTTCCCGCAATATCCTGCTATGCCTTGCAGATGGGCGTATTCTCAACTCAGGAAAACGCCTCGGAAATCGCGAATACCATCAAGGCGCAGGGAGCGGGCGGCTATGTGTATAACGAGGGCGGAATGTTTCGCGTGCTGGCAATGGGATATGCCGACGAAACGTCAGCGAAAAGCGTTCGCGACAGGCTGAGAAGCACGGGCAACGACTGCGCCCTGCATATTATAGAAGCCGACAAGCGCACATTTATAGTTACGACGGATTCGTCATCAGAGCAGGAAGCAGCGGTGCGCGCGGCGTTTTCGGCAATGTATAACGCTCAGAAGCAGCTAATCGATTTCGCTATTGCGTTTGACAAGGAAAATATGACGCCGACCGCCGCAATAGACAAGGTGCGCGATATGAAGGAAGAGCTTGTGCGCGACTTTTCTATTCTCACCGAACAGACCGCCGCGAACGATACGCTGAATAAGATTATCACCTGCTACAATGTGTTTATAGATACCCTCAACGAATTAGAGCAGGCAGACGGGCAAACGAATACCGCCTACTCCTCACTAATCAAATACTCTCAGTTAAAGCTTGCGGTAGAATACAGCAGCCTCCTCAAAACATTATAAGCACGGGGGCATTAAGCGGGGTTTCACCCCACGCCCCACAACTTTTCTTTGGAAGAAAAGTAGCAAAAGAACAAGATAGGGTTATTTTTGATTTTTACTGCGTAAAAGAGAGTGATTCTTAAGGGCTGTGCCCATGCGACTGTGGCATTAAGCGGGGAGCAGGGGTGAAGCTCCCATAAAAAAAGACCGCCCTTGGCGGTCTTTTTACTTTACTGACATTACAGACTCTTAATAATCTCCACGATCTCCTTGCCTATGCGCTTCTGTGCTTCCGCGGTTTGCGCGCCTATATGCGGTGTGCAGGATACGCGGGGATG
The DNA here is from genome assembly GCA_012838425.1 of Clostridiales bacterium. Classification (GTDB taxonomy): domain Bacteria; phylum Bacillota; class Clostridia; order Christensenellales; family CAG-138; genus DUPG01. The sequence continues at coordinate 6,955 of DUPG01000029.1, forward strand.
AT
>DUPG01000030.1 GCA_012838425.1 Clostridiales bacterium
CGCATTGTACCATTCTCAACATGAGTAAAGAAAAGCGCATAAGGCGCATAGCCCTCGCAATACACAAGCACAGTTACTAAGCCATAATCCTGCTTCAACAGCTTTGAGTAGTGCTTGTCGCGCAATAGGGGAACCTGAATCAGCTCCGTCTTGCCCTCCTTATTGGTAATATACTGCATATTCGTTTCTGGGATAACAACCACAGCCCCTTCTAAGGGCTCGTCTGTGAATCCGTCGCGCACAGTAACGCGCATAAGCCCCACACTCTGCTGCTTCAGATAATGTACTAATGATACAGCCAAAAACGCGATTGCGACAAAAAACATTATAACTCGAAAAATATCTCGCCGCCAAATAGCCATATTGCACCTCTTTATAATATCGCGAAAAAATATTAGTTGTGGTATAATCTCTATGTGTAAAAAAATTTTTAATGCAGTTCCGATACAGGAAACGCAAAAATTTGGGGAATTAGGATAGCAATATGAATGATAAGCGTTATATAGATGTAGACTGGAAGAATGGTATGCGTATCCGCTTCGACTATAACAATATGCTTGCCGAAAATGTAGGCTCTGCAGGCATTACAGAAGCGGACATTATGAATATGCGCCCGCGCTTTACAAAAGCCGTCGAAAATATGCGCAACAAGCGCAAGAGTATGGAATGGCGCGAGCTTCCTTATCAGAATAAAGACTTGATTGAGGATATAAAGCAGACAGCAAAGTATATTCAAGAGAATTACGACGCTTTTGTAGTGTTCGGCATTGGCGGAAGCGCTTTAGGACCCATTGCCGTTCATACCGCGCTTAACAATCTGCGCTATAATGAGCTTGATAAGCAATTGCGCAAAACGCCTAAATTCTATGTTGAGGACAATATTGACCCCGAGCGTATCCGTTCGCTATTCCAAGTGATAGACCCTAAGCGCACAATGTTCAATGTCATCACGAAATCGGGCAACACTCCCGAAACAATGGCGCAAATGCTCATAATCACAGACGTTCTCAAAAAAGCATTAGGCAGCGGCTTTTCAAAAAATCTAATCGCAACTACTGACGAGTTAAAAGGAAATCTGATAAAGATAGCAAGCGAATATGGCATAAAAACATACTACATCCCAAGCGGAGTAGGGGGCAGGTTTTCAGAGCTTTGCCCTGTCGGTTTACTGCCTGCCGCTGTTTGCGGAATTGATATTGAGGAGCTGTTAGCAGGGGCGGCGTACATGGATTCCATAATCGAGAGTTCCGATAGCAACCCCGCGTATATGTTCGGCGCGCTATCCGTAATAGCCTATGAGAAGGGCAACAACATAAGCGTTATGATGCCCTATGCGGATTCTTTGAAGTACATAGCGGACTGGTACGCTCAGCTTTGGGCGGAATCCTTAGGCAAACGCTTGGATAACGATAACAAGCAGGTGTTCTGCGGTCAAACCCCCGTAAAAGCGTTAGGCGTTACCGACCAGCATTCGCAGATTCAGTTATACACAGAGGGCGGCTTCGATAAGGTAGTAACATTCATAAAGGTAGATAGGTTCAGGGAAGAAGTAACAATACCGCATGAGCTGAAGCAATACGAGGATATTTCTTACCTTTGCGGGCATACGCTTAACGAGTTAATATCCGCCGAGCTATTCGGAACGGAATACGCAATATCAAAGAGCGGACACCTGAACAATATGCTCATATTGTCCGAGGTGAACGCATTTACGATAGGGCAGTTATTATACTTCTTCGAGGTTGCAACAGCATTTGCAGGCGAACTTCTTAATATAAACGCGTTCGACCAGCCCGGAGTCGAAGAAGGCAAAAATGTCGCATACGCCCTATTGAACAGAAAGGGCTATGAGGATAAGCTGAAAGAGCTGCAATCTATAAAACCGAAGGATGAGAAATACATAAAATGAAGCATATATATTCAAAAGCCAAAGTATTGCTGATTATACTGTCGTGCATTATATTGCTTTCAGCTTGCGCAGGAAATGAAACAGAGGAAAGCACGCCCACTCCCGATAATACAGTGCCGTCTATACAAAGCGGCTTGATTGGCTTCATAGTATTCGATTCACAGAAAATCAACGAATATATGGCTATGTACGGCTTCTTGGAAACCGCAGAATACATAGGAATAACAGGCAAGCTGTATAGGTTCAAAACTCAAGAGGAGCTGCTATCACAAACACAAAAAGCGATAGACGACGGCTGCGACGGTGTGGTGTTAGACTGTTCGATTTATGATTATCCGCAAGCAATTACGCTGTTAAAGCAAGCGCAGATTCCGTTAGTTACGGTATTCAACACAAGCGCAGACGAAAACATAAACATATATATTAACAACACAAAGCATTACGCGGATATCGCGTTGCTTTTTGCCGAAAAAATAAAGGAATCAGGGCAGAGCAGCGGCAAGATTCTGATATATTCTGACAAGGATAGCGCTGAAGCTGCAGAAAGCTTCACTTCAGAGCTAAAAGCATATGATTATAGCTATGAAGTGATAAGCTATCAGAATACAGCGGCGGATACGCAGGGCGCAATAGCCGAATTGACCGAAAAACTATCCCAAGATTCGAGCATTTACGGCATATTTGCCACAAATTCGTCATTAACCAATATAGCGGTGCAGACAGTTGAAAAATCGAACGGAAAGGATAAAATATTTGTTATCGGCACGAGCTTGACCGATACTACGATAAAGCTGTTTGAAAAAGGCTTATTCGGCTTGTGTGTTAATCCTGTAAATGAAGCATTGGTTACAGCAACACATACGCTTAACGCCATGCTAAAGGGACAGGCTGTTGAGGATAAAGAGCTAAGCTGGCATATTGCCAACGCCGATACCATACACAAATACGCCTATATCAGAAATAACGCTAAGGATTTATTTGGCGGTTGATATGAAAGTAATTGACAGAGAGCTTATAAAGCATTTAGATTGGCTTACTATAATAATAGTGCTTGCGTTGTTTACAATAGGAATAATCAGTATTGCAAGCATTATGGCGTCGCCTTTTTCGGGTGATGAGCAAACCATCAGCGACTTTATGCAGAAGCTGAACTTTGAGTATGTAGAACGCCAGCTTGTTAACTTTGCAGTCGCTATAGCTGTTTTCGTGATTGTTGTAGTGCTTGACTATCATTTTTACGAAAAGCTCGCGAACATTATGTATGCAGGTATAGTATTTCTGCTGTTGCTGCTGGTGCTTGTCGGAAAGACATCGCGCGGCGTCGCCGGCTGGTTCGTTCTCAGCAGCATAAACAGAGCCATACAGCCTGCCGAATTATGCAAGGTCGTGCTAATAATAATGTTCGCTAAAATCATATCCAAATCTATTGAAAAGCATGGCAAGCTCAAAGGAATAAAAGATATAGGGCTTATATTGGCAATATGTGCATTGCCGACTGCGCTTGTTTTATGGCAGCCCGACTTCGGAACTGCGTTTGTGTTTATATGTATATTGGTGTTTATGCTTTTCGTTTCGGGAATATCATGGAAGTACATAGTACCCACGCTCATAGTCGCAATGCTGTTAGCCCCATTGCTTTACTTGTTTGTGCTTAATCCCGAGCAGCAGGACAGAATAAGGGTATTCTTAGATCCCGAAGCAGACCCTTTAGGCGCTGGATATAATGTAATTCAGTCGAAGCTGTCAATAGGCTCCGGGCAGCTGACGGGCAAGGGCTTTTTCACCGCAGGCACTTTAGCACAATTGAAGTATGTTCCCGAGAGGCATACAGACTTCATATTCTCAGGCATTGTCGAGGGCATAGGCTTCATAGGCGGAACTATTATTATACTTTTGTACTTCATATTGATATTCCGATGGCTTTATAACGCATATATCTCCGGCGATACATTCGGAATGTGCATAATAGTCGGCTGTGCCGCGATGATATTAGCCCATGTGTTTGAGAATATAGGAATGACAATAGGCCTTATGCCAGTAACAGGTATTCCGTTGCCGTTTATCAGCTATGGAGGCTCTAATCTGCTTACGAGTATGATTGCGGTAGGCTTGGTCGTGAATGTATATATGCGCCGCCCGATAGGCAGGTCGCTTGCAGACAGGCGCAGGCGTTAATGTGAATAGACGAAAAAAGCCCACCGGACAGGTGAGCTTTTTTACATCATTCCGGCTTTACCTCATACAACCCGGTTTCATTATTCTTCACGCATACGAATCCTTTTGCTAAGTACCTGCTGCTTATTTCATGCGAGAACTCACCGCCCGATATTCCTTCGCCTATTTTCAAATCGTTTTCGTTTGCGCCTACATATGTAATAGCATTAGTTCCGCTTTTGAATGTGCCTCCTGTGATTTTGCCCAAATACCCTTTATCAAGCCTTATGCAATCATTGTAATGCGCCATGAATTCTCCGCCCGATATTTCTTCGATTCTCGCGTTTTCACCATGTGAGTATATCGTCACGCCCGTAAACTCAAGGAAACCCTCATATCCAACCAAGTAATTTCCGCCGCTGATTTGCTTTATCTCTCCTGTGTTGTCTATAAGGAATTTCGCCATAGGAGATTCAAATTTCGCATCACCGGTAATAATATCTATTACACCTTCGTTTTTTATAACAGTTCCACTCGAGTTGAAAGCACCGCCATATATCGATAAAAGTGAACCTGCTTCGTTATGTATTGCAATGCTTCCGTTGTGAGCATAAACTCCTCCATTCTTAAATATCAATGTGCTGTTTCCTGAATTCAAAATAGTGGCATCAAACGACCATGAATCATCGGTAGAACAATAAACATTTACGCTAATATCATCTGCAAATTCAGTATAAGCACTGTTAATGTTTTTAATAATATGCCCCATGTGTATGCCTGCATCGGCATGAAAATCCATATTAATAGATATTGAACCCTCATTATGCAAACCGGTGGATAATAGGAACAGGCTACCGCCGTCATTTAGAAAAAATGCGCTTATGCATTCGGTAAGTTCTTTATCAGAAACGCTCATATATGAAAGGGATACTCTGTTAAAATCAATCCTAACAGTTTTTCCTTTAGGAATAGTAATAGGGAACAGCTTAGGGTCATCTGATGTAAGATAGCCTTCGGCATGTGTAAGCTTTATAAATGCAGCCGGCTCGCTGCTTTCAATCAAGTCCTTCAGCTCTTTCATAGTGCCGTTAAACTCTATGTATTCGTGCACATACACCTTGCAAGCAGCCGTAGTGTTGCCGCAAGTAACGGTTACTACTGTATTTCCGTATCCTGTTGCTGTTACATTGCCGTTTTCGTCAACCGTCGCAATGCCTGCGTCCGCACTTTCC
>DUPG01000005.1 GCA_012838425.1 Clostridiales bacterium
AATCGCCATTGTAGGCGATTATTCAAAATACGCAAGCAAGCCGCCAAAAGATTTTATTTACGGAAGCAACAACGGCAGCAGCATTTTCTTCGTGCCAAGCATAGATGATGCCTTGCGTATGTTAGACAACGCAAAATAGTCTGCATTCTTACTTTATATTACCTTGTTCACCGTAAAATTATCTTGCAGCAATGTCCAGTTTTGCGGGAAGGGATAGCCCAATGCCCAATAGCTGACTCCGCCCAAGCTATATTCTTTTACCATGTCAAACTTTGCCTGCGCACTTCTTGCATCCTCAAACCAAACCTCGTGTCGCCTGCCTTGCTCATCTGTGTATCTGAAAAAAGGCGACTGCGCTAATTCGTCATACTGAATTACAGTGCCAAATCTGACTGCTCTTGAAATTGCCTCCTGCATGCTGATTGTTTCGGCTTCCTGACCTTCTACAAACGGAATCAGCCAATCCCTTGCATATATCTGAAACCCGAAGTAGATTTTTTCTCTCGGAATAACTGTTACCGCATAATCAAGCACGCGTTTTATCTGATTCAATGGTGAAATTGCTTGCGGCGGGCCTTTCCTGTATCCCCATTCATATGTCATAAGCACCACGAAATCGGCTATTCTGCCATGCGCCGGATAGTCATGCGCCTCATACAGCAAGCCCGATTGAGTCGCGCTTGTTTTAGGAGCCAAAGCCGTTGATAAAAACAGCCACTCTGAATGCAGACGAGCCGCCGCCTCCTCAAGAAATGTATTGTAGTTCACCCTATCCGCCGGCAAAACATTTTCAAAGTCGATATTTACTCCGCCATAGCCCTTTGTTTTTGCGGTTGTTACGATGTTGTCAAGCAGTCTGCCACGGATTTCGGGACTGCTCAAAACGGTGTGCGCAAGGTTTTCACCTACAAGGGTTGTTGTGAAATTCGTTACTGCCATCATAGGCATAATATTTTCTCTATATGCAGCGCTTATTGCGGGAGAGTCGTCAATCGGCTCCATGTCTCCGTTTTCCGTAATGAGATAAGCAAAAGGAGCTAAGTAGGTCAAATCCTCCCCGCGTTCATTCACGATAGGCACCGCTTCTTCACCGAAAAAGTAGATATAGCCGTTCACATTCATAACCGGTCTTTGATTGCGGGGGATAACAAGTAACGTGCCAGCTATGATTCTATCGGGATTCTGAATATTGTTCGCTCTTATCAGCGAATCTACGGAAACACCGTATCTCTGGGCGATTTGAGTTAAATTCTCGCCCTCAGCCACACGATATCGGTTTGCAGGAATAATCAGCCTTGTTCCAACAGCAATACTTGATGGAGTGGCGATATTGTTTGCTTGTGCGATTGCCTGAACGGAGGTTTGGTACATTTGAGCTATTCTCCATAGCGATTCTCCCTCTCTGACTACATGGGTAGTGTCCTCTGTCGGAATAATTAGGGATTGACCGACTATTAGCCTGTTTGGGTACTCCAACCCATTCGCTTCAATAATATCTGCTACGGATACACTATACCTTGCCGCAATTCTATACAATGTTTCTCCCGGCACAACTACATGAATAAACATAAAGAAATAGCCTCCTTACTTTCTATGATTATGTTATGTAGAAGGGAAAAATAAGGTGCTATTTTGTGATTCGCTTTATATATAAATCAGTTTTGGGTTACTTTATAAACTCAATGCTATGGAAAAACTGCAAATAAAAAAGCGATACGCTGCCGTACCGCTTTTAATTCTACTGACTTTATTACTTGATTTCGATTGTAGCGCCGACTTCCTTGAACTTCTCTGCGATCTTTTCGCATTCTTCCTTGGAGATGCCTTCCTTGATGGGCTTGGGAGCGCTGTCAACCAAATCCTTAGCTTCCTTCAAGCCAAGACCGGTTACTTCGCGAACTACCTTGATAACCTTAACCTTTTCAGCGCCTACATCCTTAAGGATAGCGTCGAACTCGGTCTTTTCTTCAGCTGCTTCTGCGCCTGCTGCTGCAACGGGACCTGCTGCTACAGCTGTAACTGCTGCTGATACGCCGAATTCCTCTTCGATAGCCTTAACTAACTCATTAACTTCCATTAAAGTCATGCTCTTTAATTCTGCGATAAATTGTTCGATATTCATTATAATCCTCCTATAATTATTATGTGTTTACTGTTTATTCTGCTGCTTCTGCAGCGCCTTGACCTTCTGCCATCTTCTTCGACAAAGCGTCGAGCACGATAGCAAGCTTGGTAATCGGACCCATCAAGCTGCCAAGCATGCGTGCGATAAGCTGCTCACGCGAGGGCATATCTGCCAGCACTTCGATGCTTGCTGCGTCATTGATAACGCCGTCAACCACACCGCCCTTGATAGCGCACTTCTTAAACTTTTTAACAGCTTCTTTAAGAATCTTTGCAGGAGCGACCGGGTCATCATAACCGAATGCAAATGCGGAAGGACCTTTAAGCATTTCGTTGATTTTCGGATCCAAACCAGCCTCTTGAGCTGCGCGTTCAACCATTGAGTTCTTAAGAACTACATATTCGACATTGGCTTTGCGCATATTGCTTCTGAGCTCTGTAACCTCGCTTACTGTAAGTCCGCGATAATCGAATATAACTATCGATTGCGCCTTGCGGATTTTCTCAGCGATTTCAGCTACATGTTTCGCCTTTTGCTCGATAATATTGGGATTTGCCAAGTATTTCACCTCCTCGTTATATATAAAAAAATCCTCAGCCGCGCGCATGAGGAAACGAAGAATATTCATTCAACTTTTCATTTACCTCGGTAGGATTTACGCGTAAATTGCACCTACTGTCTGCGGCACTAAAATATTATAGTTAGATTTTTTTTGCTTGTCAACCGAAAAAATAATATATTACTCGTTGAAATCTACTAAATTTACGGCTTTTCGGTTCACATGCCAAGCGCAATCTATATTCAAAACATTATTTAGCTGCGAAAGCAAGGCGTCAACATTAAGCGCGCCTGTGTTTTCAAGCCTGCCTACTATATGTAGCTTTACAGGCTCTGCTTGAATCGCCTTCATCTCGTAAACATCGGGGCGGATATCTGCTTCAACCTCTATTTTCTTATTGCCTGATTTCTTTCGCTTGGTTACAATAATGCTTCCGCTCAACAGCGTATCAACCGCGTTTTGAAATTCAGCAAAATCTATGTGAATATCAGGGATAGCCTCGTATTCCGCAGAACGCATAAAGCTTGAGATTGCGGGGAAAGAATCCTCAACCGCATATGCGGATACCGCCTCAAAGCCTGCGGGCAGATTGGCATTCAGCTTTGCTATGAACTCATCGGGGCTTATTTCCTCTTTCATCTTAATATCCACCCACTCACAGTCGCTGGTATAACCCAACGCTAAAGCTGTGGCAAAGCTGATTAACGGGTGCGGACTGAACCCCTGCGAATACGCGACCGGAATTTCGGCACGCAAGATAGACCTTTGCAATACGCGCAAAGAATCAAGGTGCGAAATGTACTTCGCATTATCGGTTTTCCTAAGCCTTGCAACAATTCTCATAAGCTTCGAAAGTCAAGTCAAAACAGCCTTGACAGCCCTTTCTGCAATCTTTCGTGGTAATGCCCTTTTGCGCGCGCTCATACTCACGCTTCAAGTAATTATCGGTAACACCTGAATCTAAATGCTCCCATGGCAGCTTTTCATCTAAACTGTATTCTCTGTGGGCTATGGCGTTAGTATCTATACCACATTCTAAAAAGCACTGCTCCCAAACATTCAGCTTGAAATGCTCATGCCATGAATCGAATTTCGCGCCCTTCATATACGCGCAGGCGACAACCGAAGCAAGCCGCCTGTCACCACGCGCGAACACTGCTTCTAATATGCTTGTGTCGGGCTCGTGATAGGAAAATGTTGCACCCCTTATTGTACGGAACTCGTTGCGCAGCAATGTCTGCTTGCGAACTATTTCATCTTTTGTATCCTGCGCAGACCATTGGAAAGGCGTATGCGGCTTCGGCACAAACACCGACGCACTTACACTTATTTGAACAGAGCCTGCTCGCTGTTCTTTCGGAATGTCGTGAAATGCCTTAATTACCTTGCGCACTAAATCGGCTATTCCTAATATGTCCTCGTCTGTTTCTGTCGGCAGACCTATCATGAAATAGAGCTTTATCGACGACCAGCCTGCCAAGAACGCTTCTCGTGCTGAATTAAGCAAATCCTCTTCTGTAACGCCCTTGTTTATTACATCGCGAAGTCGTTGAGTGCCCGCTTCGGGAGCAAATGTGAGCCCTGTTTTCTTGCGGCTCGCTATTTCCTCCAAGCTATCCTTTAAGTAACTGTCGATTCTCAGTGAGGGCAAGGATATAGAAACCTGCCTGCCCTTTAGCTTTTCTGCCAGTACGGGCACAAGCTCATGTATTTTTGAATAATCTCCCGAACTCAGAGAGAACAGCGAAACCTCGTCATAGCCCGTGGATTTCAGCATTTTTTCCGCTTGATTTATAAGCGTATCTACCTGCCTTTCTCTGACAGGGCGGTATATGAAGCCCGCTTGGCAGAACCTGCAACCGCGCGTACAGCCGCGAAACAGCTCGACAGGTACGCGGTCGTGAACAATAGATATGTTGGGCACTATGGGGTTGTCGTCAAAGCTCACTTTATCTAAATCTACGACTACTCTGCGCTGAATTTTATCAGGAGCGGATTCTTCCAGCTTGGTCAGCTTGACGAATCTGCCGTTTTCGTACTCGGCCTTATAAAAGCTTGGTATATATACGCCCTTTATGTCTTTTAGCGCAAGCAAGATTTCCCTTTTTGACAAACCCTTTTGCTTTGCTGACCTATATTTATCTATGAACTCGTGTATCATTTCCTCGCCTTCGCCATATAGAACGCAGTCGAAGAACTCCGCTACAGGCTCAATATTGCATACGCTTGCCCCTCCGCAAATAATCAGCGGCATATCATCGCCGCGTTCCTTTGCAAAGAACGGAATGCCGCTTAAATCTAACATCATAAGAATATTTGTATAGCACAGCTCATACGAAAGCGAAAAGCCTATTATGTCAAAGTCCTTCAAATGCCGCTTTGTTTCCAAAGTAAACATAGGTATATTGTGCTGACGCATTTGCGCTTCCATATCCACCCATGGAGCATATGCACGCTCGCATACAGTATCCTCCCTTGAATTCAATGCGGAATAGATTATGCGCGAACCCAAGTGCGACATACCTATTTCGTAAATATCGGGAAAGCATAGCGCAAAGCTGACTTCTGCATTTTCTTTAACTATCGAATTATACTCGCCGCCTGTATAGCGCGCCGGCTTTTCAACCAGCGGCAAAATTTTATCTAACTGTGCTTGAGACACTCTGTTTGGCATTACTGCTTCCTTTTTTCAAAAAATAATTCAAGTAATAATAACACATTTCACATTTAACGGCAAACTACGGAATATTGAAATTATATCCTTCATATTAGTAAGTAATACGAGTTGGAGGAGTAAAAATGAAGATGAGAGCAAGGAAAGTTAGGCGTAAGAAAACCGAGCCTGCAAAAATATGCTTATGGAAGCGGCTTATATACGGCACACTGCTTGCTTCGGGCATAAGCATTGTGCTTATAGTGCTTTACGCCTTGATTCTATACATGGGCTGGGCTAATGCAGATTCAATATCAATAGGAAACACTATAATAAAAATCATTGGCGCAGCGTTGGCGGCAATATTCGTTGAGCGCGGAATATGCAATAACAGATGGCTGATAGGCGCATTGGCCGGCGTATGCTATATTGTTGTCGCGTTCTTCATATTCGCGATATTAGCCGGAGAATTTGCACTTAATATGTGCTTTGTTTACGATTTAGGCATGGGCGCATTGGCCGGTGCATTAACGGGAATGATAACAGGAATGTTTAAGAAGTAGCAAGCACCCACTACCCTATTACCTATGAAAGCATGCCCCGTTTTCACTCGTTTTTGGCAGGGGGTATGTTATTTTTACCTTTCAAAGAATCACAGCCTCCCATACAGAGAGGCTGTGTTGTTTGGGCATAAGCGGAGCTAATTGGCTATCTGCCCTCAATATTTCGGGTTATGTTCTCGTTTACATTACGCTCCAAGTCTCCCATGCTTATACCCGCTTGCAGAACTTCGCGTTACTTCATCATATTGCTGCTACCGTTCATGTTCTGCTCTGCGTATGCGATCATGCGCTTTACCATTTCGCCGCCGATTGAACCAGCCTGACGGGAAGTCAAATCGCCGTTATAACCCTGCTTGAGGTTGATGTTAAGCGAGCTGGCAACTTCTGTCTTGAAGCTGTTCAATGCCTGACGCGCTTCAGGAATCAATGTCCTGTTATTTCTGCTTGCCATCTTCCTGCCTCCTTTCTTGGTTGATAGCTTTAATTTGTCCCGAAATCGCGAATTTATGAAAGGGAATGCATTGCATAACTTGAATTTCAATGTAAATGATATATTATCCGCCAATTTATGTGGAATTGCTATTAGTATTTGCTAAATGTTGCAGATTACTCAATAAAAAACCCATCAAATGATGGGCATTGATGCTTAATATGTATTTACTAACAAATTTTATTTTGAACCAAATGTTTTCTGCATTGAAAGCACATTGGTTTCAAAGCTATATAATATCTCCTCGCGCATACGCTTTCTGCGCAAAGCCATTCGAATCAGCTGGTCTAACAATGCTTCATACTTCATTCCTATTGGCTCAAACAGATAAAACGCCAATGAACCCGGAATCGAATTGACCTCATTGAGATACACTTCACTATTACTCGTATCAATTATGAAGTCTATGCGAACTACGCCATTACAGCCTAATACGCCGAATGCCTGAGCTGCCAATCTTTGGATTTTCGAGCGCATATCGCTTGAAATATCGGCGGGAATACGCCTTTTCAAGCTCGCCATGCCTTGTGAAGCTGATGTACATTTTTTTGTTTGCCGGGACATATACTTGGCTTCATAATCTAATAGGTCGCCTGCGGTAATTGGCTCTTCACATTCTGAGACTGTGATATTTTTATCATCGCCCAGCACAGCGCAGTTTATTTCTTTAATATTTACTATTGCCGGCTCTATAATGACCTGCTGCGAAAACCTGTATGCTAAATCGAGTGCGGCTATTAGCTCGGCTTCGTTGTTGGCCTTGCTTATGCCTACGCTTGAACCTAAATCTATGGGCTTGACTATTAACGGAAAGCTGAATTTTTCAAGCAGCTCAGCCAATTTTTGCTTTTCATTTTCAAAATAATCGTTTGCATACATCAAAAAGCAGTCTAATACGGGTATTGAATGTGCTTTGAGTAAAAGCTTCGAGGCGTACTTGTTCATGGCTAGTGCAGAGGGCAGCACATCGCTACCTACAAATGGAACATCTAACATTCGCAAAAAGCCCTGCAATGAACCGTCCTCAACATTCAGCCCATGCACTATCGGAAAAGCGACATGAATTACTGTTTGCTTCTCGCCATACAGCTTTTTATTATCTAATCGCCTGATATATACCTCTTTGCCGCCTTTGAACATAGTTATTTTATGACTTTTTTTGAGCAATGCGGGAATATCCTTGTATTCTGCAATATTTAGCATAGCCTCGCCTGAGTAGAACTCGTTTTGCTTAGTTATATATATAGGTATGGGATTGTATTTTTCTTTATTGAGGTTAGAAACAGCCTGCAAAGCCGAAATAATTGATATTTCATGCTCTACGCTTTTCCCGCCGAATATTATGCCTACATTTATTTTCATATTTCCTCCTGCGCCATATCAATAATTGTCGGGCAAGTCGTTTTCTATCAGAATTACCTTTTTCTTATCGCCTGTAATAAACGCTTTTGCCGCCGACATAGCGTCTTGAAAGCTCGGGACCACATACACATTATCCATGTTATAGCCTGCGCTGACTATGCCCTCATATATGCTTTGCGTTTGCGATTTTCCTACTAAGAACACAGCGTCGCAGGTTGCAGCTATCTGCTTTCCGAAGGCGAAATTCAGTTCATATTGCTTTTCGCCTAACTCCACCATTCCGGGCGTGATTATTATTTTATAGCCGTCAAAGCTGCTTAAAATCTCTAAAGCCATTTTCGCGCCCTGCGGATTTGAGTTGTAGGAATCGTCTATCACCGTATAATCTTTATTTCTCTGAATCTCAAGTCTGTGCGCAACGGGCTTCAGCTTCTTCACGCGCGCCACCAAATCTTTTAACGGAACACCTAATTTGTGAGAAACAGCTATTGCGCCCAGTATGTTCTGCGCGTTGTGCTCGCCGATAAGATCGGTTGTGAACTCTACTGCTTCGCCTGCCGATATGACAGTGAAGCTCATACCGTCTTCTGAATACCTTATGTTTTCAGCGTTGTAATCGTTTTCGGGGCTTATTCCATAGGTTATGCAGTTAGGAAAAAGCTGTTTTGCGTCTTTTATACTGTCGCCGTTCATAAATACCAAGCCGGTTGCGGCGCGGGCCAGCTCTAACTTGGTATTTTTTATGTTCTCCAATGTCTTGAAGGTTTCAAGGTGCTGTTCGCCTATGAAGGTTATTACGCCGATTTTCGGGTGCACAATATCGCATATCTCCTTTATGTCGCCAACATGCCTTGCGCCCATTTCGCATACGAAGTATTCATGTGTGGGGCATAAGTTCTCGCGTATTGTGCGGACTATTCCCAAAGGTGTATTGTAGCTTTGGGGAGTCATCAAGACTTCGAATTTATCGCTCAACAATGTGTGCAGATAATGCTTTACGCTTGTTTTGCCGTAGCTTCCCGTAACGCCTATTACACTTAGATTAGGTGAATTCTTTAACTTTCTTTTAGCGTCAAGTATGTATCTGTTGCTCAACAGCTTTTCTAAAGGGTAGTTTATGAGATTAGCAAGCTCGGCAACGAAAGCGGACAGCGCATAGGAAGCAAAAAGCAATAGCCCTGCAAGCCTGATGTTGCTTGCGAATAGCTTTGACAGCAAAAGTATTATTGCGATATTGATAATTGCGCAGGTTATGAAAAGCCTTTGCACCCTATGCGTGAACACGAGGGGCTTTTTTGCTTTATGAGGCAGTGAGAAAATGCCCACAAAAGCAAACATTACAGAAAACAGTATCGCCGAAACATTGTCGGTAAATAGCAGGAATAATAAAGCAAACAGCAGCTCAACTATATGCGGAAAGAACCATTTTAGGTTCAATACGGTCTTGAAATATGAAGGTGCCTGATATGAGCTTAATTGCAGCATATGAATACTGCGCCTTAGCAAGTAGTATGCTGCGAACAAGTATGAACAGATAAGTATAATTGCGTATGCCTTCATATTCACCTCGTAATATCGAAGAACGACTTCAAAACCAACATAAATTCGTACGGCTTATCTAAAAACGAAAAATGCCCTGCGTTTTCAAATACCACAAGCCCCGAATCCGCGATATGCTTTTCCATTATTTTTGCGTGCGCTAACGGTGTTGCAGTATCCTTATCTCCCCATATTAAGAGCGTCGGCTGAGTGATTCTTGACAATAGCGGGGTTAAATCCTCATTTACCGAGTTCACTAATGTTTGACGCATAACGGGAGTTGCGTTTTTATAGTCTGAAGAACCGTATCTTGAGCGTAGCTCCTCAATAGCGTCGGGATATATGCTTCGTATAATAGGAAGTGAATATATCGCCTTGCCTGTTTTGAAGCAAAGCTGTCTGAACCTTGTTTTTAGGCTGCGCCTCGACCTTAATCCCGCCGCATTCACAAGCACTATTTTATCGAATTCCACGGAAGAATTCGGTTTGCTTGCCAGCTTGATTATTATTCTTCCTCCGTATGAATGACCGAGCACGGACAGCTTATTTATATTCAGCATATTCAAGAGCTTTTCTGTGAACGACACATAATCGTCAACACGCCATGGAGAGTCGAGAGCGTCGCTGCTTCCAAAACCCAATAAATCAGGGGCAATTACGCGCATATATTTCGATAACTCATCTATTATAGGCGAAAAAGCCTTATGACTTGAGCCCCAGCCATGCAAAAGCAAGAGGACATCTCCGCTTCCCTTGTCCTCATAATAAACCTTTTTACCATCTATATATAATTCCAAGCGATACTCCTCAAAAATAAGCTATGCAGTACAGAGTGTATTATACCATTATGCGCAAAACAATGCCACAACGAATGGAAAAAGGTTGAAAGCATTTGACAAGGCGTCTCATAAGTTCATATAATTACCTTCGAAAACTTATAAAAAGGGGACAATCTCTTGAACATAAAAACATTAAAAGGAATGAAGGACATATTGCCATCTGAAAGCGCAAAATGGCAATACATTGAGGACACAATCAGGAAGATATGCGCTAAGAACGGATTTTTTGAGGTGCGTACTCCCGTTTTAGAGCACTCTGAGCTTTTTTTACGCGGAGTCGGCGAAACTACGGACATTGTTCAAAAGGAAATGTACACATTTACGGACAAAGGGCAGCGTTCTGTAACATTGAAACCCGAAGGCACTGCCGGAGTAGTGCGTATGTTCTGCGAGCATAACTTAGGCTTTGAGCCGCAGCCTATAAAGATGTACTATCTGTATTCGCCCATATTCAGATATGAGAATCCCCAAGCGGGCAGACTGCGCGAGCACCACCAGTTCGGCGTGGAGCTTTTCGGAGCAAAATTGGCTGTGGCAGACGCGGAATGCATAGCGCTTGTGTTTGAGCTTCTGCGCACACTGGGCGTTAAGAATTTAAGCGTAAGCATTAACTCTATTGGCTGTAAGAGGTGCAGACCGACGTATAACGCGAAGCTAAAGGAGTATCTGCAATCAAGGGCGGATTGCCTTTGCGAAATATGCAAAACAAGGCTGAATCAAAACCCGTTGAGGATATTGGACTGCAAGAACCCGGAATGTAAATCGGTTTGCGCCGAAGCTCCGAAAACGCTTGATTTCTTATGCGAGGAATGTGACAGCCACTTTACCGGGCTGAAAACCTATCTTGACGCGTTGGAGATAAATTATATTGTTAATCCTTTCATTGTAAGAGGATTAGACTATTATACAAAGACTGTTTTTGAGGTCGTATCGAACGCGTTGGGCTCGCAGGACGCTGTATGCGGCGGAGGTCGATATGACGATTTGGTCAGCGAGCTTGGCGGACCCGATACCCCCGCCGTGGGCTTCGGTATGGGTATGGAGCGTCTAATAATGATGCTTGAGAACATGGGTATTGAGCTTCCCGAGCAGAAGAAAACAGATGTGTATATAGCGTCTATGGGTAACGCCGCGCTGCTATCTTCTGTGAAATTGGCGTATGAGCTTAGGGATTTAGGCGTTTACGCTGAATTTGACCACGTGGGCAGAAGCTTAAAGGCACAATTCAAGTATGCCGACAAAGCAGGCGCAAAAAATGTTATCACCATTGGCGAAAACGAACTTGAAAGCAAGACAATAAAGCTTAAAAATATGCAAAGCGGCACAGAAACCGAATGCGGTTTATCTGCACAAAAGATAAAAGAAATGATAGAAAAATAGAGGTGTAATATGGCTGAATTATTAAAGGGTTGGCAGAGAACTCACTATTGCGCGGAGCCCGACAGCGAGCAGGTAGGCAAGGAAGTATTGCTTATGGGCTGGGCTGCGACTTGGCGAAACCTTGGCGCGCTTATTTTCATAGGCTTGCGCGACAGAACAGGCGTTATGCAGCTTGTATTCGATTCCGGAGTGTTGACGCCCGAGCAATTCCAAAAGGCTGAGGACATTCGCACGGAATACGTGCTTGCAATAAAGGGCATTTTGCAGGAGCGCACTCCCGAAATGGTAAACCCGAACATGAAGACGGGCAAGTATGAGGTTATAGTAAAGGACTTCAAAATACTTAGCACTTCACAGACACCGCCAATTTATATAAAAGATGATTTAGACGCAGCAGAACAGCTGAGGTTAAAGCATCGCTACTTGGATTTAAGGCGTCCTGTCATGCAGAATATTTTCGCATTACGCCACAAAATTGCGATGCTTGCAAGAAATTTTTTCGCTGAAAACGGCTTCTTAGAGATAGAAACACCCATGCTCACAAAAAGCACGCCCGAAGGTGCGAGGGACTATCTTGTACCGTCGCGCGTTCACAAGGGCAAGTTCTACGCGTTGCCGCAAAGCCCGCAGCTTTTTAAGCAGCTTCTCATGGTATCGGGCTTTGACAGGTATATGCAGTTGGCGCGCTGCTTCAGAGACGAAGATTTGAGAGCTGACCGTCAGCCTGAATTCACACAAATTGACTTGGAGATGTCATTCGTTGATGAAAACGATATAATCGCATTAAACGAAGGCTTTATTAAGCGGCTCTTCAAAGAAACGCTTGATATAGATATTGAGCTGCCTATAAAGCGTATTCCGTATAACGAAGCTATGGAGCGTTACGGCTCGGATAAGCCCGACACGCGCTTCGGATTGGAATTGAAGAATATAAGCGACATAGTTGAAAGCTGCGGCTTTGGCGTATTCACAAACGCAATAGCGAATGGCGGAAGTGTAAGAGGAATAAAGGTCGAGAACGGCGTCGCGGCATTTTCAAGAAAAGCTATTGACGAGCTGACCGAGTTCGTAAAGATTTACGGGGCAAAGGGGCTTGCGTGGATGAGCCTGAAGCCCGAGGGCATACAATGCGCATTCGCGAAATTCTTAACCGAGGAGCAGATAAACGCAATCATTAAGCGATTAGATGCTAATACGGGCGACCTGCTATTGTTCGTAGCTGATAAAGATGAAACAGTATTTGCGGCATTGGGCGCTTTGCGTGTTGAAATAGCTAAAAGGCTTAACCTCATAGACGAAAATGTTTATGACATACTGTGGGTAACGGACTTCCCGCTGCTTGAATGGGACGATGAACAGGGAAGATTCGTAGCGAGACACCATCCATTCACAAGCCCGAAGGACGAGGACTTGGAGCTGTTGGAAACAGACCCCGGGCGCGTAAGGGCAAAGGCGTACGACATAGTAATAAACGGTTATGAAGCGGGCGGCGGCTCTATTCGTATTCATTCGCAGGAGCTGCAGGAGCGTATGTTCAAGGTATTGGGCTTTACCGAGGAACAGGCGTGGGCGCAGTTCGGCTTTTTGTTGGAGGCGTTCAAGTACGGCACACCACCTCATGGCGGAATTGCGTATGGCTTAGACCGCTTGGTAATGCTTATAGCAAAAACGAACAATATTCGCGATGTTATAGCTTTCCCGAAGGTGCAGACTGCCGCGTGCCTGATGACAAAGGCTCCAAGCAATGTAGAGAAAAAGCAGCTTGACGAGTTGGGCATAGCTGTTATTGTAGATGAAAAGGAGGATGACGATGTATAAGCATTTGCAGAACGGCAGCGATATTCGCGGAGTGGCTATAAAGACGCCTAATAGTGAAGTAACCTTAACAAAAGAGGTCGTAAAAAGCATTGGCGCGGCCTTGGTTAAGCACTTGGCAAATAAGCTTTATAAAACCGATTTGCGAATCGCTGTCGGGCATGATTCAAGGCTTAGCGCACATGATATGTTCGTATCACTTGCGAGCGGCATTGAATTCATGGGCGCAAAGGCGGTATATACCGGGCTATCCTCTACTCCTGCGATGTTTTTCAGCACAATATTGGAAGCGCATAATTACGACGCGGGCGTTATCATTACCGCAAGCCACCTGCCCTATGAGCGCAACGGGTTTAAGTTCTTTACCAAGAGCGGCGGATTCGAAAAAGACGACATTTCTACTATATTGAAATATGCCGAGGAATTTGACGGTGCAAGCATAAACACCAAGCCCATAGACGATTTTGAGCATATAGACATTATGCACGACTACGCGGATACGCTTCGCAACATAATCATTAAAAAAGCGAGTTTGGGCGATAAGCCCTTGAACGGACTGCACATAATTATTGATGCGGGCAACGGCGCAGGCGGCTACTTTGAAAAGCTGGTGCTTCAGCCCTTGGGAGCGAAAACAGAGGGCAGCGTATTCACAGAGCCTGACGGGAGATTCCCCAACCATGCGCCGAACCCGGAGGACAGCAAAGCAATGCACTTTTTCTCTGAAGCGGTTGTTAAAAGCGGTGCGGATTTGGGAATTATATTCGACACAGATGTTGACCGCGCGGCTGTTGTGCTTAATAATGGCTTAGAGATAAACCGAAACAGGCTTATCGCGCTGATGACCGCTATTTTAACTCAAACCGAAAAAGACGCGGTGATAGTTACCGACTCTATAACTTCAACGGGACTTACTAAATTTATAAACAG
Source organism: Clostridiales bacterium (assembly GCA_012838425.1). GTDB lineage: Bacteria > Bacillota > Clostridia > Christensenellales > CAG-138 > DUPG01. The sequence continues at coordinate 14,256 of DUPG01000005.1, forward strand.
CTTAGGTGCTACGCATATTCGCTTCAAAAGAGGGTACAAGAATGTCATAAACGAGGCGATTAGGCGCACAAATGCGGGTGAAAACGCCTGCTTAGCTATTGAAACCTCAGGGCATGGCGCAATAAGAGAAAACTATTATTTAGACGACGGCGCGTACATGGCTTGCTTAATAGTAGCAGAGCTTGCTAAACGGAAAAAACAGGGCAAAACGCTTGAATCATTGATTGAGGATTTGGAAGAGCCTGCCGAAGCGAAGGAGATTCGCATAAAAATAAAGGAAGCGGATTTCAAGGCATACGGTCAAAGGGTTTTGGATACGCTTTCCGAGAATGTCGAAGCATGGGCGGGCTACTCAAAGGAAAAGGAAAACTACGAGGGCGTAAGAGTAAATGCAGACAAGGCAAACGGCGACGGCTGGTTCTTGCTGCGCCTGTCCTTGCACGACCCCGTAATGCCGCTGAATATTGAGAGCAATTCTGTGGGCGGCGTTGAGAAAATCGAGAAAAGAATCATTGATTTCCTAAAAGGCTTTGAGGGCTTAGAGCTGTAATGCCTGTATTCGTTCACAACGATATAAGCCTGTATTACGAAAAAAGGGGCGCGTGGGGTACAACCGCACACCGCCCTATTTTACTTTTACACGGCAACGGCGAGAGCATGGATATTTACAATGCCGCAACTCAGCCGCTATACGATAAATACGCCTTTTTGGCGCTTGACACAAGAGGGCACGGCAAATCGCAACAGCCTTGTGAGCTTTCGTATGAGCTTATGGCGGAAGATGCGTATTCGCTGTTGGAGCATGAAAGCATCTCCGAATGTGATGCTGTGGGCTTCAGCGACGGGGCGATAATTGCCTTCCTGCTTGCTATGGATGAGAAATACAGCAAAAGGTTGCGCAAAATCATTGCGATTGGCGGAAATACTAACCCAAGAGGGATGAAACTATCCGTTCGCGCCGAAATATTTAAGGATATGAGGCGTTTTCAGAAGCAAGGCGATATGTTCACCGCTTCGCTTTATGAGCTTATGCTGAGAGAGCCTAATATTAACGCAAAAGATTTAGCGAAAATAAAAGCTGAAACTATAATAGTTGTCGGCTCAAACGATATGATAAAGCACTCGCATACGAAAAAAATTACTAAGAGTATTCCAAGCTCAAAGCTGATAGTAATAAAAGGGGCTGGTCATATGATTCCGCAAGACCGCCCCGATGAGTTGAGGGAAATTATCCTTAAAGAACTTTGTTAAGCAAATAGCTGTTCTCGCACTCTGCCCAAAGCCTTTTTCACAGGAGGAATCACAAAAGCAATCAGGCAGAGTATAGTATCAATGCCTATGGTTGAGCCGTTATACGCTAAAGAATACACCCATGCGCTGTTCCAGCCGTCTGCCGCTCCCCAAAAAACCGCGCCTGCTATGGTCGAGAACACCATTCTTGCAACTCCTGCCGTCAATATGCCCACTTCTGTTCTTTTGGGGAAGAATGACGCTAAGCCCAATGCCGTAAAAGCAAAAATATAATCGAGCAAGAACTGCGCCCAATGTATTATGTACGCGCCCTGAACCACCTGCAGCAGCCCATAAGCGAATGCCGCTAAAAAGCCGTAGCCCGGACCTGCCCACGCTGCAAAAACCATTATGGGCAGCATGCTGAAAAGCGTTATTGAACCGCCCAAAGGCATTGAGAATAGCTTTATATAGCTTAATACGAACGCAAGGCTTATTGAAATTGCGCCATAAACAAGCATTTTTACGGGATTAAGTCGGGTTTTGCGCACTTCGCCCTTGTCAAACGCACTCTTTATTATCAGATATGCAAGGCATGCAAATAATGCAATAACAAGACTTAATATCAGCCTTGTTGTGAACTGCGCAGGTGTGTATTGATATGAGAACACATCGCCTATTCCAAAGCTATCGCCCTCAAATTGCGCTGACAGACTGCTGAATGACTGTATAAGCATAATAGCGAAGTATGATACCAGGAATGAAAATACATAGATAGTGCCTGCTACAATGAGCATTGAATGGTTTTTCCGCAACTCTTTTCCTTTTGAAAGCACAAGCGCCGCAATCAGGGCTATTGCCGCGACGCCTGCGCCTATAAGCAGGTAAAGGTCGATTCCGCTAATGCCCGCTAGCTCCTCAAAAAGTTCAAATTTCATATTGCTCTCCTCCTCAAAGTTTAGCAAATATAACGCTAAACAAAAATGCGCACCCAAGTAGGAACGCATGCAATTATTTGCCGCTTCCCTCCGTTGGTATTACCCAAATCAGGTTCAAAGGGTACATTCTCAGCAAGTAAACTTGCGCCCCTAGCGTATATATTCACTTTTTTCCCATAATACCAGTAAAAATGCGCTATGTCAAGCGTTAACTATATATCTTTCCTTAACAGGAAATACGGTTTATCGCTTTACAAAGCGACCCCCTTGTGCTATTATGGTTGTTGATTTTATTAGGGGGAGATTTCATAAATTATGGCAAACAAGGTGTATGACCATAAAGCTATAGAAAAGAAATGGCAGGATATTTGGGAATCCTCGCGTTGCTTTGAAGCGAAAAACGATGCAACGCTGCCAAAGTACTATGCGCTGATTGAGTTTCCGTATCCATCGGGCGATGGTCTGCATGTCGGGCATCCGCGCTCGAACACCGCGCTTGACATAATATCAAGAAAACGCAGAATGGAAGGCTATAATGTGCTGTTCCCCATTGGATACGACGCTTTTGGCCTGCCTACTGAGAACTTCGCAATAAAGACAAAAACTCACCCCGCAATAATCACAAAACGCAATATTGACAGATTCAGAAGCCAGCTGAAGCGACTCGGCTTTTCATTCGATTGGTCGCGCGAGATTTCAACCGCTGACCCTTCATATTATAAATGGACACAATGGATATTCCTAAAGCTGTTTGAGCATGGCTTGGCATATAAAAAGGAAATGCCTATAAACTTCTGCCCCTCCTGCAAGATCGGTTTAGCCAATGAGGAGGTTGTTGACGGCAATTGCGAGAGATGCCACAATCCCGTTATCAGAAAGACTCTGAATCAATGGATGCTGCGCATAACCGATTACGCACAAAGGCTTATCGACGACCTTGATACAGTCGATTTTATTGAAAAAGTAAGGACACAGCAGATAAACTGGATAGGCAGAAGCGAAGGCGCGGAGCTGAACTTTAAGGTTGATGGCACAGATGAGGTTATACGCGTGTTTACAACGCGCCCCGATACGCTTTTCGGCGCAACCTACATGGTATTGGCACCCGAGCATCCGCTTATAGCTAAATTAGCTGACAAGATTACGAATATGCCCGAGGTACAGGAATACCAAAGAAGCGCCGCTAAGAAAAGCGATTTGGAACGCAGCGCGCTTTCAAAGGAAAAGACAGGCGTAGAGATAAAGGGCATAAAGGCAATAAACCCTGCGACTAAGCAGCCCATTCCTATTTGGATTTCAGACTATGTGCTGATAACCTACGGAACGGGCGCCATTATGGCTGTGCCTGCGCACGATTCGAGGGACTATGAGTTCGCGAAGCATTTTTCACTGCCAATAGTTCAGGTAGTAGCAGGCGGTAATATTGATGAAGAAGCCTACACCGACACCGAAAAAGGCACTATGATAAACTCGGGCTTTATAAACGGGCTTGAGGTAAAAGAGGCGCAAGCACGCATGATAGAATGGCTTGTTTCGGAAGGCATTGGCGAGAGAAAGGTAAACTTCAAGCTGCGCGACTGGGTATTTTCGCGTCAACGCTATTGGGGTGAGCCCATTCCGCTTGTGTATTGCGAAAAATGCGGCTGGCAGCCCATACCCGAGAGTGAGCTTCCGCTTGAGTTGCCCGAAATAGACGACTTCTACCCTGCTGACGACGGTACTTCGCCGCTTTCACGCGCGACGGAGTGGGTAAATACCACTTGCCCCAAGTGCGGCGGAAAAGCAAAGCGCGAAACGGACACTATGCCTAACTGGGCAGGTTCGTCGGCATACTTTATAAGGTACTGCGACCCGCATAATGACAAGGAATTCGTTTCAAAGGAAGTTGCGGACTACTGGCTGCCTGTTGACTGGTACAACGGCGGTATGGAGCATACCACCCTGCACCTGTTGTATTCACGCTTCTGGCATAAGTTTTTATACGATATCGGCATTGTTTCAACACCCGAGCCGTATAAGAAGCGCACGAGCCATGGCTTAGTGCTGGGCGAAAACGGCGAGAAAATGAGCAAGTCCCGCGGGAATGTTGTAAATCCCGACACTATTGTTGACGAGATAGGCGCAGACGCTTTCAGGCTTTACGAAATGTTCATGGGGGCATTCGACCAGCCCATTCCGTGGAGCACGACAGGCGCTAAGGGCTGTAAGCGTTTTTTGGACAGAGTATGGCGTTTGCAGGATATGCTCATAGATAAGCATGCCGAAAACGGAATACGCGACTGCCTGAAAGTAAGCATACACTCTACAATTAAAAAGGTAAGCGAAGACTACGAGCGCATGAAGTTCAACACTGCTATTGCGGCTATGATGTCTTTGGTTAATGATATTTACAGCGTAGGCAGCGTAACCTATGACGAGCTGAAAACGCTTATTATACTGCTGTATCCCGTTGCTCCGCATATCTGCGAGGAAATAAACGAGAATATGGGCTATACAGAGCCCTTGCACCATACGAAATGGGTAGAGTATGACGAGTCGGCACTGGTCGAGAACACAGTCGAAATGGCAGTTCAGGTGAACGGCAAGGTTCGCGGAAAAATAAATGTCGCAAGCGATGCCAAGCAAGACGAAATCGAGAAAATTGCGCTTGCAAGCGACGAGGTTAAGCCCTTCATAGAGGGCAAGACAATTCGCAAGATAATAGTTGTACGCAACATAGTAAACATAGTAGTTTAATGAGGGAGATACACAAATGGCTAAGCAAACAAAACTGGTGTTCATTACAGGCGGCGTAGTATCAGGCTTGGGCAAGGGAATAACCGCTGCGGCGTTAGGCAGGCTGTTAAAGTGCAGAGGGTATTCGGTGTCGATATGCAAGTTAGACCCATACTTGAATGTTGACCCCGGAACTATGAACCCGTATCAGCATGGCGAGGTATATGTTACCGACGACGGAGCGGAAACAGACCTTGACATAGGGCATTACGAACGCTTTATCAACGAGAACCTGACTAAAGCAAACAACGCAACCTCCGGACAGATATACTTAGAAGTAATAGAGAGGGAGCGCAGGGGCGGTTACAACGGCGGCACCGTTCAGCTTATTCCTCATGTTACAAATGAGATTAAGTCGCGCATACTGCAGGTTGCGAGCGTCGCAAACCCTGATGTGCTTATCGTTGAAATCGGCGGCACGGTCGGCGATATGGAAAGCCAGCCCTTCTTGGAGTCAATTCGACAATTGAAGTGGAGTCAAGGCGTTGAAAACACCGCCTTTATTCATGTAACGCTTGTGCCATACATAGCTTCAAGCGGCGAATTAAAGAGCAAGCCTACCCAAAACAGCGTAAAGGACCTGTTGAGCATAGGTATTCAGCCCGATGTAATAGTTTGCAGAAGCGAGGCACACCATCTCAGCCAAGAGATTCGCAATAAAATATCGCAGTTCTGCAATGTGCCGCCTGAATGTGTTATAGAGAACATGAACGCTCCCTCTTTATACAGCGTTCCCTTAATGCTTGAGGAAAACGGCTTATGCAACGTAATATGCAGGCGCTTGGGCTTAGACCCGAGAGAGCCTGACTTAAAGGAATGGACAGCAATAGTTGAACGCGAAAAGAACTCAACAGAAAAGGTAAGGATTGCTATTGTAGGCAAGTATGTTAAGCTGCACGACGCATATTTGAGCATAGTTGAAGCGCTTAACCATGCAGGAATCGCAAACGAAGTAAAGGTTGAAATTGATTGGATTTCCGCAGAGGCGGTCGACGACACAACAGTTGGAAAGTATCTGAAAGACGCAGACGGTGTTTTAGTTCCCGGCGGCTTCGGCGAGCGCGGGCTTGAAGGAAAAATCACCGCTATAAAATATGCACGCCTGAACAAGATTCCGTATTTCGGAATATGCTTGGGTATGCAAATGGCAGTTGTAGAGTTTGTTAGGAATGTTATGGGGCTTGAGAATGCGCACACAACTGAGGTCGCGCCGCATACGCCCTACCCTGTTATAGATTTAATGCCCGATCAGGTGAATAACCTTGAAAACATAGGCGGCACCTTGCGCTTAGGCGGTTATCAATGCAAGTTTATAGATGAAAACTCTATTTCTGCAAAGGCATACCAGTTGCCTGAGGTTCGCGAGCGTCACAGACACCGCTACGTGTTCAACAACCAATTCAGAACCGCAATAAACGCGGCTGGGTTAAAAGTAGTTGGCGTAAATGAGGAAAGAAATTTGGTTGAGGTAGTGGAATTGGAGAATCACCCATGGTTTGTTGGCGTGCAGTTCCACCCCGAATTCCGCTCACGCCCTGACGACCCGCACCCGCTTTTCAAGTCCTTCGTAAAAGCGGCATTGGATAATAAAGCGCGCAAATAAAGCGCAAAGAATCCAAAGCTAATCAAGAATGTGGAGCTTCTACATTCTTTTTTATTTGCTTTCTACTCATTATTCAATTTTTCTTTTCGGTGCTTTTGTAAGTTGATATGTTATTAGAATTGAACTCTATTATCTTCCCAAGCTTCAAACATATAGCCAATGCCATATATGGTTTTTATCTGCCATTCGCGTTTGGTGTTTGGGAACTTGTTCCGCAGCCGCTTTATATGCGAATCTACTACACGAAGATGCCCATTATTCTCCCTGCCCCAAATCTCCTTCAACACTTCACGGCGGCTAATAACTCTTCCGGGATTGCAGACCAACAGCTGAAGAAGCTTAACCTCCTTAGGAGTTAGCTTTATATATCTGCCATCATACTTCACTTCGAAGTTCGTCATATTTATTTCTAAGCTGCCGCGCCGAATTATCATATCCTGCTCGAAAAACTTAGCCTTATATCTTTTAAGCACGGCTTTTATACGAGCAACGATTTCTCTTGGGGAGCAGGGCTTTGTAATATAGTCATCAGCGCCCAATTCTAAACATATAACCTTTTCTATTTCATCAGTTACTTCTGAAACAATTATGAAAGGTATGATATACTTGCTGCTTATTTCTCTGCATAGATCAAAGCAGCGACAGCTTGATGTAACACCGTCAACCAACAAGAGATGCGGGCAACACAGCTCAACCATGTGCAGCAAATCAGAATAGTCGCTAAAAGATACAACCTCATATTCATCTGCCGGCAATAATGGCTCAAGCTTATCGTATAATTCTAAATGTGTATCACATATTAATATTCTTGACTTGCTTGTCATTATAGTCCTCCAAATTACTGTAGATACGACCACTTTGTTAATTATAGTAAACTGAATCAAAATATGCAAGTATATTTACATCAGCTTCCATAATTTAAGACAGTTGCATTGTAAAATATTGCAGTGCTCTGAATTACATGAGCAAATATTTTAATTCAGTAATGCTTTTTCCTTCAAAAAGCTAAATCTTTCATAACACCTGTTTATCAGCTTTTCACTGTGCAAGAATTCACTATCCGTAACCTGCTTGGCTAAGCAAATGGTTTCATAATCAGCTTTAATCGCTAATGATTCAAGCTCGGTTTCGCCATGCTGTTTACCGCCTAATAATTCTCCCGCGCCTCTCAGCTCTAAATCCTTTTGCGCAATCTCAAATCCGTTTGATGTGCTTGTTAAAGCTTTGAGTCTTTCACATTCGCTATCATTCGAGGATAACAGGAAGCAATAGCTCTGCTTATTGCCGCGCCCTACCCTGCCGCGCAGCTGGTGAAGCTGTGATAAGCCAAAGCGGTTTGCGGATTCTATCACCATGATATTTGCGTTTGGAATATCTACGCCGACTTCAATAACCGATGTTGAAACCAACACCTTTGTTTTGCCTGCCTTGAAATCTTCTATTGCGCTTTGCTTGTTTTTTGCGCTCATTTTGCCATGGAGCAATCCTACGGGAATATCCAACATGGCTTTTAATTCTTCGTAGGTGTCTATTACGGATATGGTAGAGTATTCGTCATCGCTGTCTATTTGCGGGCAAACCACATAGCACTGCTCGCCTGACTTCGCTTGGCTTTCTATATACTCATACATATCCGCGCGCTTACTGGTTTTTACTATATAAGTCTTAGTCTTTTGCCTGCCGTGCGGCATTTCGTTTAATATTGATACATCTAAGTCGCCATACATAACTAATGCCAATGTACGCGGAATGGGTGTGGCGCTCATTACAAGCACATGGGGGTAAAAGTTTTCAGCGCCTTTCGATATAAGCGCGGCGCGCTGGGCTACACCGAAGCGTTGCTGTTCGTCGCAAACTATCAGAGCTAAATTGCGGAATGTAACGCCAGCCTGCAAAAGCGCATGAGTGCCTACAACATATTTTATTTCGCCACTTGCTATTTTTTCGTAGATTTTCAGCTTTTCGGCCTTTTTTACAGAACCGGTAAGAAGGCAAACCTCATCGTTGACGAACCTTTTTAGTGTTTGATAGTGCTGTGCGGCTAAAATCTCAGTGGGCGCTAAAAAAGCAGCCTGATAACCGCTAAACCCTGCGGCTAACAGGGCGTATATAGCTATTACGGTTTTGCCCGAGCCTACATCACCCTGCACGAGCCTGTTCATAGGCATATGCTTTTCAATATCGGCTTTAACCTCGCTAATAACTTTATGCTGACCATTTGTTAGTGAAAAAGCGAATCTTGATTGCAGGAATTCCAACACATTGCTTGTATTCAATGCCGGTGCGAACTTATTATAGCGAATTTGCCTTGCTAAGCTCTGAGCTATTCTGAATAATATAAGCTCTTCAAAAACCAAACGCTTCTTTGCTTGCTTTAACCTGTCGGCGCTTGTGGGATTATGCAGCTCGCTTATTGCTTCGTAATATGACATAAGCGAATACCTTGCTAATATTTCCTTTGGGAGTGTTTCTTCGCACTCTGATTTGCATATGACTAATGCTTGCTTGACTATGTCGCGCATCAATGCCTGCGAAATGCCCTTTTTCACGCTATATACAGGGAGTATGTCGGGCTTCTGTAAAAATACTGTAGGAGAAGCTAAGCGCTTGCCTTTTTTCGCATCAACTCTGCCATATGCGTAAATCCTCTGCCCTGCCGCATACTTGCCAGCCATATACGGTTGATTGAACCAATACAAGTACATTTCGCCCGTACTGTCCTTAACCTTGCATACGATTACACTTTTACCCAAGTATGAGCGCGCAAACTTAGGCGGATTTACTACTGTTAGCGTCAATGCAGCCAACTCGCCGTCCTGCACTTCTGAAATCGTTTTTTGATTCGTGAAATCTATGTAGCTTTTGGGGAGCAGCTTCAACAAATCCATAGACGAATATACGCCCATGGAGTTAAGAAGCGCTATACGCTTTTCGCCTAAGCCTTTTATGCTTGTAAGGTCTGTCATTGTCCCATAGCGTTTATATATTTTTCGATAATCTTGTGCGCCTGCTGCGCTTCCGGCACATCAAATAACGGGAATGCGTGCCACATCTCCTCAAACTCGTATAGCTGCGCCTTGTTGCCATGAGAGATGAGGGCTTCGTAAATTCCGCGCGCGTCGTCTAATAATAATTCGTTGGTAGATGCGAATATTATAGACTCGGGCATATTCCGCAAATCGCCGAACATCGGTGAAACATAAGCTGCTTCCTTACTGCCCTGCGCGTATAGCGACGCGCCTCTTTCAAGCCCGAAATATGTTAGCGTGGGGTCAACATTTTCGTTTTTCTTGTATGATGAGCCGGACAGAGTCAAATCCACCCAAGGAGAAATAGCTATTATAAGAGCAGGCAGAGAGATTTTTAGCTCTTTTAGCTTCAAGCACAGTGAAAACAGCAAACCGCCGCCTGCGGATTCTCCAAAAAGATAAATATTATTTGGCTCATAACCACACGAGAGGAGGTACTTATAGCCGTTCACAGCATCTTCCAAAGCGGCCGGGTATGGATTTTCGGGGGCTAACCTGTAATTCAGTCCTAACAGCTTCGTATTGAACCTGTATGAGAAGTAGCCGCCCATATTCCTAACATAGTTGTAGCCGCCTATTACATACGCTCCGCCATGCAGGTACAAACCAATTTTATTGGTGTTTTCGAGCACCTTTATCTTTTTAGGCGAAAACAATACAGCTTCAACACCGTTTGCGTAGAGCTTTTCCATTTCAAGCGCGTTCTTTATCCGCGTGAATCTTTTGTGGCCGAAAGTATCCTGCACCTTGCGTTTAACCTTTATGGGAACCTTTGAGTATATTGGCTTCACGAAATGCAGGAAACGACTAATCTTTTTGCTTTCTTCTGCTGACAATGTAGCCTCCCTTAGTTTACTCCAAGTATTATTATACACTATTTGAGAGAGATTTTTGGGACTTTGACAAATTCTTTACAATATCAAAACAGACCTCATTCAAGGTCTGTTCACTGTTAATGATTTGTACCTAGCTAATTAGTCTTCCTCATGAGGAGCGTCAGTCGGGCAAACGCCTGCGCAAGCACCGCATGAAATGCACTTCTCAGGGTCGATTACATAACGCTCGTCGCCTTCAGAAATAGCTTCTGTGGGGCATTCGGGAGCGCAAGCACCGCATTTAATACAATTCTCATTGATAAAATAAGCCATTTGTTTTACCTCCAATTGTGATTAGCTATATTTTAAGCGTCACAGCTTCAAAATGCAAGCAGAAAAAAGATATATTCGAATTTCAGTTTGTTTGACGGTACACGCTCTAAGTGCTATAATCTCAAATAAATATTCGTGTGTGGAGGAGATATATGAATTACGATACAGCGAATAAATTGGCTCAGGAATTGAAAAACAGCGAAGAATATAGGCAATATCGCGAATTAGCCGATAAGATAAAGGAAAATGAAACCACTGTTGCCCTGCTTAAAGACTATCACAAGCTGCAGATAGAGGTGCAGTCTATGGCATTTACGGGCAATAAAGACGAGGAAAAGATAGAAAGGCTCAAAAAGATTGGCGAGCTGCTGCAGATGAACCGCGAGGCTTCGGATTATCTGATAGCCGAATACAGGCTTAACAGGGTTGTAAGCGATATTTATAAGATTATAGCAGACGCAATAGACTTAGATTTGAGCATGCTTGAGGCATAATATGGACGATAAAAAAGCAAACGCAACAAAAAAAAGACTGAAAAAAGCATGGCTAACCATACGCCCTGCTGTGATATTTATATTAAGCATAACTATTGCGTTCGGCGGAATATACTTAGCCGCCTCTATATTGATTCACAAGTACTTAGCTCCCGTTGACCCTAATGACGCGACACCTATTGAGTTCACAATAGAAAGCGGCTGGGGCGCTTCGACAATAGCAAAGCACTTGTACGAAGCCTGCGGTGAAGGTCAAAAAGGTCTTATAACCAACAAGGCTGTTTTCAAAATATATGTTGACTTTATGGGCAAATCGAAGGAGTTGCGCGCAGGCACCTACTACTTATCCAAAAATATGGATATTCCTACTATAATTGATACGCTTTGCAAGGGCGCAAACATTCCCACAGCACGCGTTACAATACCCGAGGGCACTACCGTAGAGGGCATTGCCGAAATACTGAGCAAGAGCGATATACAGTTCAATAAAGACGAGTTCTTGGAGAAATGCAAAACCGGCGAGGGCTTTGCGAAGTACTCATTCATAAAGGAAGTGTTGGAGACCGACGCAGACAAGCGTTACTATGTGCTTGAAGGGTATTTGTTCCCCGATACATATGACTTCTTCATAAACGCAACAACTGATGACATTATTACCCGAATGCTTGACAGGTTCGAAAACATATTCTTTGACGGCGAAATAGACTATTCAGAGTTAGCCGCGCAAAGAGGCTTAAGCATTGCTCAGGTAATATCATTAGCTACTATTATTGAGCGCGAAGCTGTAATAAAAGAGGACTTTTACAGGGTTTCAGCGGTGTTCAGCAACAGGCTTAACAATGGTATGAAGCTGGAATCCGACGCGCCGCTTGCGTATATATTCCGCGATCAAGAAAGAAAGCTAATATATACAGAAGAAGAAAAGCGTATTGACTCGCCCTACAATACTTATGTATATAAGGGCACATGCCTGCCAATATGCAATCCCGGTAAACTGGCGATAGACGCAGCATTGCGCCCCGACGCAGAGTATGTATCAGGCGGGTACTTCTACTTCTGCTTAATGGACAAAAAGACCGGTGCTCTTGCATACGCCAAGACATTAGAGGAGCACAACAAGAATATAGAGCTTTACAGCGGCAACTGGTAATAATATAATAGCTGTGCTTTGACAACTCGACTACCCCGAGTCAAAGCAAGCTGTTTAATTGACAAAACGCAACATACCCCCTCTATGCCGGTATGTTGCTTATGGTGTTTGGAGAAATATATGTACTTAGTAGTTGGTTTAGGCAATCCCGGCAGGGAATACGAAAAGACCCGGCACAACATGGGTTTTTTGACTATTGACTATTTAGCATACAAGCTCGATATTGATGTCGCGCGTGATTTCAAAAAGGCACTGATTGGCGAAGGCAGAATAAATGATACGAAAATTGTTTTAGCAAAGCCGCAAACCTATATGAACCTTTCCGGAATCAGCGTTTCTGAGCTTATGAACTGGTACAAATGCGCCCCTGACGAGCTTATTGTTATCTACGACGATATTGACCTGCCCGTAGGCAACATCAGAATACGCGAGCGTGGAAGCGCAGGCAGCCACAACGGTATGCGTTCTGTGATATACCACCTTGAAATTGACGACTTTTTGAGAGTGCGCATAGGCATTGGAAAGCCCGAGAACGATCGCGACTTGGTTTCACATGTGCTTAGCGTGCCCGATGACGAGGAGTTTAAGCTGTTAATAGATTCTGTGAAAAATGCTGCTGACGCAGTTGAGCTGATTATAAAAGGCGATATTCAGAAAGCGCAGGAGCTATACAACAAGAAGCCAAAGAAGCAAAAAACAGAAGCGAACGAGGAAAATCGCGAGGAGAAAAACGAGGAACAAGCAAGTGCCGCTGACACTTCTCAATAGCTTTGATAAATTCAACAGAATAGCAGAGATGGCCAGCAAAGGCGAGGGGCCCGCAAGCGTATTCGGCTTAAGCGAAGCGCACAGAGCACATATAATAAGCGGGCTGTTTTTTAGTACTAAAAAAACTATTCTGTATTGCTTGCCTACCGATTCCGACTGCATAAAATTTGAGGAGAGCTTAAAAGCGTATTCGACGCCTGTTTTGCACTTTCCTGCAAAAAGCATGACACTTGATAATGTTTACGCTTTTTCGGGTGGCACGGTGCAGAAGCGCATAGAAGCACTTATGCAGCTGCTTTCTATGAAAAATTGCGTTGTGCTTGTGAGCGCTGAAACGCTTATGCAGAAGTTAGCACCCAAGGACGCGCTAATTAGCAGCGTAATTGAGATAAAAACAGGCGAAAGCTATGATTTATACCAGCTTATCAGCAGATTAGTAGCGGCGGGCTATTCGCGTAGCGATGTATGCGAGGCTAAGGGGCAGTTTACAGTAAGGGGCGGCAGGCTTGATGTATTCCCCATTAACTATGACTTACCCTACCGAATAGAGTTCTTTGACGAAGAAGTCGATACAATGCGCACATTTTCTATAGATACGCAACGCGCAATAGAAAACGTTGATGGCTGCATTATTTACCCTTATTCAGAGGTTCCGATAAGTGACGAGGTGCGCATACAAGCCGCAAAAAAGCTTGCCCGAATTGATAAAACAACTGCGAAGCACTTTGAGGATAACGATATAAGCGGCGATGTATCACGCTTTTTGCCTATATTGTATGAAAGAGATACATCGATATTGGATTATATTCCGAATGACAGCATTATTCTTATAGACGAGCCAAAAAGATTCGTTGACAGCCTGCAAACGGAGTATCAGATATTCACATCAAGCGTTGAAGCGGCATTAGACGGGCAGAAGAGCCACACTTTTTTGTGGAAGCTGCTGTTTACGCCTAACGAGGCTATAAGCTTGATTGACAGCGAGCGGACAGTTATGTTCTTCCTGTTCGCACAGACATTCAATCAGATTCGCCCGAAAGAGATAATACAGTTCGAAGCAAGAAACGCAAACAGCTATTACGGCAACGAAAATATGCTGTACTCTGATTTGCTTTCATACAAGCATAATGGCTATAAGGTAATGCTTTTTGCAGGCGAACGCGCAAAGCGCCTGCACGAGCTGCTTACGGCAAACGGTATATTCGCTAAGTACAGCGAAACTCCCACAATATCTGATAATGAGTGTGTCGTAATACCGAAAACGCTTCCGCAAGGGTTTGAGTACAGCGAGTACAAGTTTGTAGTAATATCAGAAGCGGAGCTTTTCGCGCAAGGATATAAGAAGCCTGCGCCTAAAGCTTCTAAGAAGTCCGCTGCTGAAAGACTAACGGTTGAGGCGCTGAACATAGGCGATTACGTTGTGCATGAGGTGCATGGTATAGGCAAGTACTTGGGCGTTGAAACCGTAACGGCCGCGTCAACGACAAGAGATTATATAGTGCTGCAGTATTATGGCTCTGACAGACTGTATATCCCGACAGACCAGCTCGACAAGGTTCAAAAATACATAAGCGCTGATGACGGTGCTGCCCCTAACCTATCAAAATTAGGCACAGGCGAATGGCAAAGAACAGTCAGCAAGGTAAAAAGCAGCGTGAAAGCGTTGGCTTTTGACTTGGTAAAGCTGTATGCGGATAGACTGAACAAGCAGGGTTACGCGTTTTCTCCCGACAGCGTATGGCAGAGGGAGCTTGAAAATTCATTCCCATACGAAGAAACGCCCGACCAAGTAACCGCCGCAGAAGAAATAAAGCAAGATATGGAATCACCGAAGATAATGGACAGGCTGTTGTGCGGTGATGTAGGCTTCGGTAAAACAGAAGTCGCGCTGCGAGCGGCATTCAAGGCGGCTATGGATTCAAAGCAGGTGGCCTTTTTAGTGCCTACAACAATATTGGCGCACCAGCACTATAACACGCTGAAAACAAGGTTTATGGGCTTTCCGATAACCGTTGATTACCTGTCGCGCTTCAAGACACATAAAGAACAGGAAGAAACGCTGAAAAAACTTAGAGAAGGCAAAATAGATGTGCTTATCGGCACTCACAGAATGCTTTCAAAAGATGTTAAGTTCAAGGATTTGGGCTTGCTGATAATTGACGAGGAGCAGAGATTCGGCGTAGCGCACAAGGAGCAGATAAAGGAGCTTAAAAAAACAGTTGATGTGTTGGCGCTTACGGCAACTCCCATTCCGCGCACTCTGCATATGTCGTTAATCGGTGTTCGGGATATATCCGTTATTGAAACACCACCCGAAACGCGCTACCCCGTGCAGACCTTCGTAATGGAATACTCGGAAGCGCTTGTAAAGGAAGCCATATATAAAGAGGTTGCACGCGGGGGGCAGGTGTTTTTCCTATACAACAATGTGAGAAATATGTCAAGGTTTCTCACTAGCCTTCAAAAGCTGCTGCCGGATATTAGAATAAAAATGGCCCATGGGCAGATGCCTAAAACCATATTGGAAAACACTATGCTTGAATTCTTAGAAGGCAGCTTTGATGTGCTTTTGTGCAGCACAATTATAGAAAACGGGCTTGATATGCCAAATGTAAACACTATTATTGTTTATGACGCGGATAAATTCGGCTTATCTCAGCTATACCAGTTAAAAGGCAGGGTCGGAAGAAGCACAAGACTGGGGTATGCGTACTTTACTTTCCAGAAAAACAAGGTTTTCACGGAAGCGGCGCAAAAAAGGCTTATGGCTATACGCGAGTTCACACAGCTGGGCATGGGGCATAAGATTGCCTTGCGCGATTTGCAGATTCGCGGCGCAGGCAACCTGTTAGGTCCCGAACAGCATGGGCATATGGCTGCGATAGGCTATGAGATGTACCGCAGAATAATGAGCGAAGCCATACAGGAAGCAAAGGGTAAAAAGCCAAGAGAGATTAAAAAAGCCGAAACCGTTATGGAAGTGCCCCTCGACGCGTATATTCCTAAAAAATACATTCCTAATGAGGAATGGCGGCTATCCATGTATAAGCGCATAGCCGCGATAGAAAGCGCAGACGATGTATTTGATGTAAAGGACGAGCTGTTAGACAGGTTCGGCGACATTCCCGAAACGGTGAATAGCCTGCTTGATATTGCATTTGTGAAGTCAAAGGCGCAGATGTGCTTTATATCCAAGCTGCGCATAGTTGATGAGGAGTTAAAGCTGACTTTTGCCGCAAATTCTCCTTATGATACGGAAAAGCTCATAGCACTCATAAACTCTCATATGAATTTGAAGCTGCTGCACGAGGAAGAAGAAACTAAGCTGCGCCTTATTAAGCGCGGCGCGAATGTAAAGCAGCTATTAAAAGAAGCGTCAAAGCTATTAGACGAGTTGAAAAGCTGCATAGAAGCATAAAAGCTGGTATCATATAAAAAACTGAATAATTTGTTCCTCTATTGCAAAAATTAGATAAAAAACAAGGGGGAACAGATTCTTGAAAAACAAGTTCACAGGCAAAAAAATCAATGGCATTTATACTGATATGGCTTTGGAGGCAAGGGAGCTGCACCCTGATTTGCCGGGCATAGTCGAACAAAAGGAAAGCATAGACGGTATTGAGATTTCACGAATCACAATTCAAGATGAAGCCTCAGGACAGCAGATAGGCAAGCTGCCGGGGCAATACATTACAATAGACGCGCCTAATCTTATAACGCGCGACCCAGAGCTATTCAAAAAAGTAAGCCAGCAAATCAGTAAGGAAGTAGTTGCTTTGCTTACTAACATATCCGCGGAATCGACCGTGCTCGTAGTGGGGCTCGGCAACAGGTATGTAACGCCGGACTCATTGGGTCCGCGAGTTATCGAAAAGGTATATGTAACAAGGCATATTACTAATTACCTGCCAAAAGGCACTATCGATATGGCTTTGAAGTCCGTATGCGCGTTAGCTCCGGGCGTATTGGGCGTAACGGGCATTGAGACTTACGACATTGTTGAGGGCTTGGTGGCTAATCTGAAACCCGACGCGGTTATACTCATTGATTCTCTTGCTTCACGCCGCGCCGCAAGGATAAACACAAGCATTCAAATAACCGATACAGGAATAAGCCCCGGCTCAGGCGTAGGCAACACACGCGCGGATTTGAGCCAAAAGGGACTTGGAGTGCCCACAATAGCGATAGGCGTGCCTATGGTGGTGTTCGCTTCAACTATTGCGCAGGATACTATTCACCTGATTGCAAACAAAACCGGCTTGCACAGCGACGAAGAAAAGCTTGTGCAATTAGCGCAGGAGGTTATATCTGAAAGCATGGGGGAATTCATTGTTACCCCTAAGGATATTGACAGCATTATAAACGATATGGCGCAGATTATCGCAGAGGGAATTAACTTTGCGTTGCATGGTGAAAACACTGAAACCTTAGGGGAGATACTCTCATAATGCTTTGGGGCATAGTCGCAGCTATTGTAGCATTTATAATAATCTGCCTGACTATGCCCATAAAATCAAAGACAATTATTCAGGTGCGGGGCGGCTTTACCAATATTGAAGTGCGCCCCTACATATTTTTTATGAACTTGGGGCTGAAGTTCCGCTTTAGAATCGTATATACATTTGGGGAAGGGCTATATATAGCACGAGTTACAAAAACCAATCTGCCGAAGGTTATATACTTAGCGAAGCAGTTTACGAAAGAAAGCTTCAGAGAGCCATTCATAAAAACCGCACAAGAAACATCTAAGCTGTTTTCGATTGAAGAAATGAGTGTGTTTATAAAGTTAGGCGCAGAAAACGCTATAACGACCGTGTATTTATGCGCAATAGTGCATACTGTATTTGACATTATGTTTTCACTGCAAAAGCAGACGAGCAAAAACCGGAACGCGAATTTCAACCTATATGTTACACCTGCATTTGAACCGCTGATAATACTAAATTTGGAAGGAATATTTAGGGCATATCCAACAAAAATTATTCGTAGGATAGTAAGAAGGGCTATCAAAAAACTAACTCATATGCAGGAAAGGAAGAAGAAACAATGCATCCAATCGAAAACATTATGAAAACAAGCATGGAACAGATAAAAGAAATGGTCGATGTGAATACAATCATAGGTACGCCTATTGTATTGCAGGACGAGAACATGGTACTGCCCGTATCGAAGGTTTGCTTAGGCTTTTTCTCAGGCGGAGGGGAATACAGCGGCAGCATAAAATCACCTGTACGCAAAAGCGGTGATGAGGCGAAGGATTCAGAGGGCGGAAAATACCCGTTCGCAGGCGCTTCCGCCGCCGGCATGACTTTAACACCTGTGGCATTCTTATCCGTTAAGGATAGCTGTGTCAAGGTACTGCCCGTTCAAAACGGCAGCGCGTGGGACAGGGTTATCGATATGGCGTTTCCACTTATTCAGCATATCGTATCAAAAAAGCATAAACATAATATTGATGATGTTGATGATGTTGATAATGAAAGCGAAATGGAAATAATAATCGAGCAAGAGAGCGATGACAGGTATGAAAAGCGTGAACACGCCGAAAACAGCTTTAGAACGCCAAGATACAGGCGCATTAAACGGAGGTAAATATGAGAGCTAATACTATTTCGCGAAGATTAGCAATAATAGTCGCAATAGTATTTTTGCTTACGGCTTTTTTTGTTTTTCCAAGCGCAGCCAATGCGATAGAAAAGGTGCCTGATACTTCTGCGCAGTCAATTGCGCTTTTGGAGTGCTCCACAAACACCGTATTATACGCACGCTCTGCGCACATAAGGCTGCCCATGGCAAGCACGACCAAGGTAATGACTGCATTAGTGGCTATAAAATACGGCAATCTCGATGCTATGATTCAAATACCTGATGAAGCTGTGGGCATTGAGGGCTCAAGCATATACTTGCAAAAAGGCGAAAAGCTGACACTTCGTGATTTGCTTTATGGCTTGATGCTTAGAAGCGGGAACGACGCCGCTGTAGCAATAGCGCATTATATCGGTGGTTCTATTGATGGTTTCTCTAAGCTTATGAACGAAACCGCTAAATCCATAGGCGCGTATAATACGAATTTCGTAAATCCGCATGGACTGCCCGCAGAAAACCACTACACCACAGCATATGATTTAGCTCTTATATGCTGTGAAGCTATGAAAAACGAAACCTTCAAAGCTATTGTAAGCTCACAGTATCATAGAACGACAACGGGCTTTGCGCCGCGTACTATGATGAACAAGAACAAGCTATTGTGGGAATATGAAGGCGGAATAGGCATAAAAACAGGCTTTACGAAGGCAGCAGGCAAGTGCCTGACATTTGCCGCAGAACGCAACGGAATGACTGTTGTAGGTGTTGTGCTAAACTGCCCCGCTATGTTTCCAGACGCAAAAGAACTGCTCAATTACTGCTTTGAGAACTACGAAATGTATAATATCGTGAAGAAAGGTACTGTCGCAATACGCGTTGAAGTGGGCAGGAGCAATGGTCAGCTATTGCCGCTTGTTACAACTAAGGATATTGTCGTTCCTGTAAAAAAGTCTGAGGGTGCTAAGTTTATTCCTAAGATATTTGTTGATAACGGAATTAACGCGCCGGTGTATAAAGGCACAGTATTGGGCAGACTTGATATTTACTGCAGCGACAAGCTTGTATCTTCATGCGAGTTGGTATCTGCGCAGGATATTTTTGTACCAAGCATCAGTTACTACATTAAAAGAATATTGAGCTTTTGGTGCTAATGAGTGTATCACCTATTGGCTTTCGTTTTGATAATGAGAATGTATCGCCAAAGCAATTAAGTTAAGTTTACAAAGAAAAAGGGAGATTCCCCTTTTTTTCTTATAACAAAAACAAGCAACTTTCGTTGCCTGCTTTGAAACCCCTATTTGCTTTTAGCTTAGCCAAACACCCTATATCCACATATGAATTCGGACCTGCACCAGCTTGTTTTGAAGCTTCTTCTTACGACCTTGCCCTGCGAGCTTGAAGCGTCTATCATTTCATGGTCGTTTATAATCAGACCTACATGACCATAGAACACTATTACATCGCCAGCTTTCAGGTCGTCAATATCGTTGATTCGCGGATAGTGCGACACGCTGCGCCAGCCGTATGAAGTCAAGTACGATTGCTTAATGCCAACCTGATTCAAGCACCAATATACGAAGCCTGAGCAATCGAATACATTTGGTCCTTTGCCGCCGCGCACATATTTTGAACCTAACTTGCTCTTTGCTATTTCAACGAGAGCTTGTACGGAGGGTCCGTCTGCCGGCGGGGTCGGAGTGCTGCCGCTGTTACCGCCGCTATTGCCGCCTGAGGAGCCGCCGCTTGAGCTGCCCGTATACATCTTATAGTCCTTCGGAGCGGACTTCGCGTCCTCTGAAGTGAGAACACTCATTGTCTTTTTACCTACTCTGCCGTCAACAGTCAGACCGTTTGCCTTCTGGAAGGCGCGTACAGCATGGTTGGTAGCCGCGCCGAAGTAGCCTGTTACCATATCATCTGTTAAGTACTTCAGGTTTTTGAGCAGACGCTGAACGCTCTTCACATCCTCACCCCTCATGCCCATAGCAAGCGAGTTGGGGATAGCGTCTTCACTCATCAAAAGCTTCATGGTCTTAGGGCCTAAATATCCGTCAGCAATCAAGCCGTTGCGCTCTTGGAAACGCTTAACTGCCGCAACTGTTTCTTTTCCGTTGATACCGTCGGCTTCAGAGGTGAGGTAACCCAGCTCTCTCAGCCTTTCTTGATACGGAATCAAGCCTTCGCTTGAATCGCCATACATCCAAACATTCGGTACTGCTTCAGAGCTGTATAGAATTTCTCTTGTGCGCTCACCTATCATACCGTCAACGGTCAACCC
Organism: Clostridiales bacterium; assembly: GCA_012838425.1. GTDB lineage: Bacteria > Bacillota > Clostridia > Christensenellales > CAG-138 > DUPG01. The sequence goes on from DUPG01000005.1 coordinate 35,255, forward strand.
GTTGTTAGTTTGGAAAAGCAATACGGCGTCGTGCGTGTCTGTACCGAAATAGCCTGTGGGAGACACTGTCATATAGCCCATTTCATATAAGCGGCTTTGCAGTTCATAAACATCGTCGCCCGAATCGCCTAACGAAACCATGTATACGCGCGCATCTGAACTCATGAGCAAGCGATATGTAGCCTCGTCAATAACGCCGGTTACCTCTAAGCCGTTGCGGCGCTGGAACATCTCCGTAGCTTCCCTCGTGATAGGGCCAAAATACTCCGTAGGCTCGTCATAATCCATGTAATTAAGAGCCATGTAGCGCGTTTGAATCACAGATATAGCAGGATGTGTATCCTTGTATTTCAAAGTGCCGTCGAAAGGCAATGGCTCTAATGTAGGTTCGGGAGTAGCAACGGGAATAATAGAGACCTTTACAGGCACCTCGCTAATAGTCGCATCGTTGTTAACTTCCTTCGCGCCTTCATAGTAGCTGCCGCTTTGCTCCGGAGGCTGAGTTGCGTAACTGCTGTTATCTGTAACGGGAACTTGAATTTGAATATCCTCAGTAGGGGCTGTTGTGCTGTTCTTCCCCTCAACCTTAACATCTTGAACGCCATTAGCATTGTTTGTTGAAGAGAATATCAAAAGCGCAGAAACACCGAACAATACTAATGCCGCAAAAGCCAATATGCATATCCTGATCTTAGGCGACAGAACCACCTTTGTTTTTTTATTCGTATTAAGAGAGAAAGAGCGAACTCTCCCCCGAATCTCCTTCTTATCATTAGTTTTTTCTTGCATGCAGGTTTACACCTTCCTTTATTAAGCTACCATAAGTATAACATGGTTTCTTTCGAATACAATTAAACATTTTATGAATAAATCTATGTAGTGCTTCTATTTTTTGAGTAATTTATCGTTTTGCGATAATGATTCTTGTTATTGGCTTCTTGCTCATTTATTTCTTATAGTTTATAATATGCGTATTCTGTGGTGCGGATTTGCCGCAACCTATAGGGAGAAATAAATGGCTAAGGAAAAGGATAAAAAGCGCAAGGCAAACAAAAAAACGCCTAATAAGAACGGCAATGCAGTAAAGAAAAAGAACGAAAATAGCCCCCAATCAGGCAAAGGCTATGAGATTCTTGGCGTAGTATGGATAGCGTTGGGGCTATTGATTGGCGTTAGTATTTACTTGATTGAGCAGAGTCCATTCGGCAAGGGCTTATCGACCCTTGTGTTCGGGCTTATCGGCATATTGGGCTATGCTTTGCCCCTGCTTATTGTTACATACGGCATTTTTATTATCGCAAAGTCTACTGTGAGGCTTACAAAGACTGCTGTTTGGATTTGCGTAATGCTTTTCTTGGCACTTCTTTTTATAAATGTAAATTGGCTTGATGTTGGCGAACTCTCATTTTTCAACTACATCGGCAGCGCATTTCAAAAAAGCAACCAAAACCATTTGTTAGGCGGTTTCTTAGCGGCAATGCTCGCCTACCCTATGAGCGTATTCTTTGGCAAAGCGGCTTCGAATATTATTATAATCACTTTTTTTGTGATTTGCCTTTTAGTCGTTTCAAGCTTCTCACTCAAAAAGACTTTCTCTAAATTAAAAGAGGGATTGAAGCGTAAGCCCAAAGAAGAATACGATGACGACGAAGAATACGAAGAGGAATATGAAGAAGATGATTCCTTTGAATTAGAATATGACGATGACGAGGAAGATGGAAACGAATACAGTTTTTTTGAGAACATACCTGAGCCTGACTTTGATTCATATTCCGATGATGATGAAGAATTTGAAGAAAAATATGCTTCTGAAGATGAAGCTGATAGCGACATTACCTTAATACAGCGTCCTAAGCTTGTTGATATTGACGCGTATTCTGAATTAGAGGAATACGACAAAATGGGTGTTGCCGAAGCTGACAGGGATATTTTTCAGCCAAACAGAAAGAATGTGGAAGCAAGGCTGAGCTGCACCTCTGATGTTGCGCCAAACCTGTTGGAGTATCAAAGACCGCCTATTACGCAGTTGAAATTTCCGACGGTAGCACAGAGCAAAAACAATGAGCAGCCGGAGGTAAAAGCGAAAAAGCTGCTATCGACATTGGCGAGCTTTAGAATTCACAACGCGCAGATTACAAATATAACCGTAGGTCCTACTATCACAAGGTTTGAGCTTGTGCCGCCATCGGGAGTAAGCGTAAAGAGCATATTGAAATACGCAGACGATTTGGCACTTGCATTAGCGGCTGAAAAGCTGAGAATCGAAGCGCCTATACCGGGAAAATCCGCAATAGGAATAGAAGTGCCTAACAGGAGCGTATCTACCGTATATCTGCGTGAGATAATCGAATCACAGGAGTTTAAGAACTCGCCATCTCCCCTTACCTTTGCATTAGGAAAGGACATAGCTGGCAAGAACATTGTTGCTGATTTAGCTAAAATGCCCCATCTTTTAATCGCGGGAAGGACAGGCTCGGGCAAGAGCGTATGCTTGAACACTATAATACTCAGCTTGGTTTATAAAGCATCGCCTGACGATTTGAGGCTTATACTCATAGACCCTAAGGTAGTGGAGTTCAGGTCTTACGCTAACCTTCCGCACCTGCTTGTAAAGGTGGTTACAGAAAAGAAGAAGGCGGCTTCCGCGCTGCGCTGGGCAGTATCAGAAATGGAGAACAGAAACAGAAAGCTGGCCTCAGCTGGCGCACGCGATATTAGGCGATACAATCAGCTTCAAGTGAAGCCTGAGGACAGAATGCCGCGCATAGTGATAATAATTGACGAGCTTGCCGAGCTTATGATGAGCACAGGCAAGGAGGTTGAGGAGTCTATAGTGCGCTTAGCACAGTTAGGCAGAGCCTGCGGAATGCACCTGATTGTTGCGACGCAAAGGCCTTCTGCGGACATTATTACGGGCGAAATTAAGGCAAATATACCTGCAAGAATAGCTTTCGCGGTAACCGACTATGTGAACTCAAAGGTAATACTTGATTCTACAGGTGCCGAACAGCTGTTAGGCAATGGCGATATGCTTTTCCACACCAACCAGACTCCCAAGCCCATACGAATTCAAGGCGCGTTCGTTTCCGACGACGAGGTCGAAGGCGTAATGAGCTTCTTTGAGAAAACAAATATCGCTCCTAATTTCGATACTGTTGTGGATTCGCAAATCACAGCCGGCGTTAGCGCAAATGCAACACAGCTTTGCAACGAATTCGGAGACGACCTCTTAATAGACGCGGCAAGGCTCATAATTGAAACCAAGCGTGCCTCCGCTTCATACATACAGCAGAGATTGCGCTTAGGGTATAACCGAGCCGCAAGAATAATGGAAGAATTAGAGGAAATGGGCATAGTATCGCCGCCTGACGGTGCAAAGCCCAGAAAAGTGCTGTGGAGCATGGAGAAGTTCGAGGCGACATTCGGAAGCGCGGAGCATACGGGGGAAGAAGCATGAAGCGCGTCGGTGTAGTGTCGCTGGGCTGTTCGAAAAACCGCGTTGATACGGAAGTGCTATTGGGCTATCTGAGGGACTTGGGGCTAAGTATAACGCCCGAGCCTAACGAAGCAGACGCAATAATAGTAAATACCTGCGGCTTTATTGACCCTGCAAAAGAAGAATCAATAAACACAATTCTTGAAATGGCTGCGTACAAGGCAAATAAGTGCAAGGTGCTTGCTGTGTGCGGCTGCTTATCTCAAAGATATTCTGATGAGCTAAAGAGCGAGCTGCCCGAAGTAGATATTTTCTGGGGAGTGAAGGAGCAGGCAGGGTTAGCGCAAGAAATAGCGAAAATGCTGAATGTGGACAGCGAACGCAATGCTTGCGAAAAGTATTCGCGTATGCTTACGACTCCGCCATATTACGCATATCTCAGGATTTCCGACGGGTGCTCGAACAGGTGCTCATACTGTGCTATTCCGCTTATTAGGGGCGATATGAAAAGCGTTCCTATGGAAAAGCTGCTGCAAGAAGCGCAGGATTTAGCAAAAAACGGTGTAAAGGAGCTGAATATTATAGCGCAGGACACATCAGCGTATGGCAAAGACATATACGGCAAGCCTATGCTTTGTGAGCTGCTGAAGGAGCTGTCAAAGCTTGATGGTATCCATTGGATTAGGCTTTTATATCTATATCCCGATACGGTTACAGACGAGCTCATAGACACAATTATAAATAACGACAAGATAGTGAAGTACATAGACATTCCCATACAGCATATAAGCGACGAGCTGCTAATAAAAATGAACCGCAGAGGGAATTCTGACTGTATTAAGCGCATTATTTCAAGCTTGCGAAATTCGTCAAAAGACTTTATAATACGAAGCAGCGTTATTGTGGGCTTTCCCACTGAAAGCGAAGCGGATATTGCCGAGCTTTTGGACTTTTTAGAGCACTACCCCATTAACCGCTTAGGCGTGTTTGAGTATTCAAAGGAAGAGAATACGCCGGCAAGCAGCTTTGAAGGGCAGATTGACGACGCGACTAAACGAAGAAGATATGATGCTGTTATGCGCGCGCAGGCAAAAATATCGAAGCGACTTAACGCACAGCGCATAGGCAGCATTGTGAAAGTGCTTGTTGAAAACTTATCAAACGGTATAGCTGTTGGCAGGTCATATGCAGAAGCTCCCGAGGTTGACGGCAAAATAATCGTGAGCATTGGCGATAGGGTTGTTAAAGCCGGAGACTTTATTATGGCAAGGCTTGTTGCGGCGAAAGAATATGATATGCTTGGAGAGATATATGAACCTTCCGAATAAATTGACGCTGGTACGAATCGCGCTTATTCCCTTGCTGGTAGCGAGCTTTTATATCGACACCACCTGCAAGGGCTTGATTGCAGCGGGTATATTCGTATTGGCATATATTACGGATATGTTGGACGGCTATATTGCAAGAAAGCGCAACCTTATCACCGACTTTGGCAAGTTTATGGACCCCATTGCCGATAAGCTACTAACCGCATGCGCGCTTGTGTTTATGCTGGCTAAGGGTATGTTTGTTCCTATATTCGGCGAAGTATTTGTTTTTGTAACTATTGCGCGTGAGTTTATAATCAGCGGTCTGCGTCTTGTGGCTGCCTGCAACGGTGATGTTATAGCCGCAGGGAGCTTGGGCAAGCTGAAAACTGTGCTTCAATTCATAACGCTGACATTTATTTTAGTTGACGGCTATGTGCTTCCCGAACTCATCAAGAATATAGTTGACTGCACGCTTATCTCCATAACTGCTATTGTAACGCTTTGGTCTATGATTGATTACTTCTGGAAGAGCAGACATATTTGCTTGAACAGTAAATAAACAGTAAATACCAACTAATTAGAAATATTTTGCATTAACTGCTTGCATATGCGGGCAGTTTATTCATTTGAAGAAACAGACATATTATTGACATAATATAGATTTGCTTCCAATTTATGTGTGATTTCCCATTAAAATTGTAGGAAATAATTTGTTTTAAGAAAATTTGCAAATAGTTAACACCGATTCATTATGTAAATAGACACTTCATAATCTACATACTAATTCGATTTCACATTTTAACTCTACACAAAAGAATATAAGAGCGCTTAATAGGCAGCTTTTAGACATTATTAATAAAATTTCGAACTAATAGTTAAGCATTGATTTAGTTCTACAACGGAAATTGTTCAGGCTTGCTCTGACCCATAAATGCACCACTTGACAATCAGTGAAAATCCCTTATGATATATCTGTTGCGTTACAAACTGTGCGTAATTTTAATAAAACTTAATAAAAAAGAAAGAGGTTGAAAAATAATATATGAAAATGAAGAAGCGTGGTTTTACACTAACAGAAATGGTTGTAACTCTTGCAGTTATCGGAATACTTATAGCTATACTGCTTCCTGTGTTTTCAAATGTAATAGCAAAAGCACACGCAAAGTCTGCGCTGTCTGACGCGCGCAACTCTTTGACTTCTTTCATTACTCAGAACATGGAGAAGATGGACGGTAAGATTGCAAAGAGCGTAGTTATATTCGTAAAAAAAGCGAATATGTACTATGTTTTTGGCTATCATACAACAGGCGAGGACAGGGGCAAGCTGATGCAGTCTGCCGGCAATCCGTATAACTACGATAGCCTTGCGAGCTTGATCTATGCCTTTAACTGTCCCGATATAAATATTATAGGTACAGAAGAAGAAAGCAATTACGCATTCTACCTGTATCCGCATGACAAGCCTTCGGGGACTATCACATTGGGCACAAAGAGCGCAGATCCCATGGAACGCGTTAACGCTCAATTCATCAATCTTACAGATAAGATTCCCAACATACCGTACTCAACTCAAGTTTTTGACGGCTTCCTTATCGGCATGGTAGTAGATACGCACACAAACAACGATAAGGTTACTAACGGCCCCGGCGGCAAGCTGCCCACAGGCTCATTCTCAGTTACATATCTGCCCGGCGCGCCCGAAAGCGAGGTAACTAATATGCCCGATCCGCGTTCATACACAGTGAAGGCAGGCGGCTCGCATGAAATAGTTTCTATGCCCTTGCGCGAAGGATATGATTTCGCAGGCTGGTTAGATGTTAGCAGCGGCGCAGTTTATACAGCAAGCGGTCAATATATACAGAACATTACAGGCAACATAATGCTTATCGCACAATGGACAAAATCCGAAGTGCCTGCGCAGGATCCTACATTGACTTTCGTTGCAAACGGCGCTACTCTCAACCTGTTTAACGGATTTACGAACGGTTCAAGCATACCGCGCGGCACTGATATTAACTACATAATCACGGGTTCGACAGCTTCAAAGCCCGGCGAGGAATTCTTGGGTTGGAAGTCGGGCGAAGCAATTTATAAGACCACACATACTGCCCCAATACTAATATTTGAAGATATGACGCTTACAGCAGTATGGAAGGAAAAGC
>DUPG01000006.1 GCA_012838425.1 Clostridiales bacterium
AAAAAGCTGACCGACTATGCCGACAACATGGTAAACATTCTAACGGGAACCATTGCGCCCACAACAAGCGTTTTCTATGTGAATGGCGAAAGCGGAGAGCTGAAAACGAATGTTTCATTGTCAAAGCCTACCGAGCTTGCAGGCCTTGCCGAGCTTGTGAATAGAGGCGTGGATTTCACTCCCGTAACGGTTAAGCTGGATAACGACATCAATCTTTCTATTATGGACTGGACTCCCATAGGCACGAGCATAAATGTATTTAACGGAACATTTGACGGCAATAACAAGAAAATCAACGGCTTAACAATTACCGCCATGATTAAGAACGAAAACTCACATTACCTTGTTGAGAACGGCATACCGGCAACAGACAGGGCATGGGGCTTCATAGGCGGATTGACAGGCACTATTAAGAATGTTACTTTCACGAATGTTCGCATAACCGCTTCAATTAGCAAGAGCCCTGCTGCTCCTGAGAAGAATGAACGCCGCTGGGTATCCTGCTTCACTCAGTTTGGAACTGCGGTAGGAGTTGCGTATCCGGGAAGCGTTATAGACAATGTTCAGGTGGGAACGCCCTCCGATAATTCCGTAGTCATAGCTACCACAGAGGTTAGCGGAATTGTAGGAAAGACAGCGAAATGCCAAGCCACTGACGAGCGCATCACAATTCAGAATTGCCGCAACTATGCTGAGATTACAAGCATGTTCAGCGATTCGCCTACAAAATCGACAGCGGGCGGAATTATAGGCTGCATATTCTACAGCAATGGCACAAGCATAATCAACTGCCAGAATTACGGAGCAATAAACGGTGCGACAGCCGCAGGAATAATAGGAACAGAAAAGAGCAGCTTAGAGACAAGCACCATAGATATTATAGATTGCGCAAATTACGGTGATGTGAATGGTGCGCTATACGCGGGCGGGCTTGTGGCATACGTTCAAAGCGGTACCGGAGCACCCATAAATCTGACGAACTTCTTGCAGGCAGGCAATATTACTGTTGAGGTTTCAAGGCGCACATATTTCGGACGCAACACAACAATCCCCAACAGCGAAACCATGCAGGCTGTATATTACAACTATACGCCCGGCACATTCGCGATAATCGCGTCGGCAATACGCGGCAGCGGCGCCGCGCGAACCTTCAATGTTTCGAACGTAACCAACACAGGCACCATAAAAGCTATAAGCCATGATATCCGCTCGCAATTAGTAGTGGGAGATGAGTTCGTTCCCGGCGTAATAGTTGAGGCAATCGCTCCAACGAACGGTGAACTCATGGTGCCGACTCCGAATACGAACGGTTCCTTCGTTACTGATGAGCAAGGCACATACTTGACCGTTCCTGCCGCATAATTCATTGTGAAAAAAGAGGGCATATGCCCTCTTTTTTAGTGTGGAATGTGGAGATGGCGCGCTTTGCGTGCATGAAGACAATGCTTCGCATTGAATGAAGACGCTCCTTTGGAGCGAATGAAGACACGCTTTGTGTGAATGAAGCCGGCGACGATGTCGAACAATGAGTAGGGGGCGCATTTCGCGTCCGCTTTTAGTGCTATCATAATGAAGACACGCTTTGCGTGAATGAAGATGCCCTGCTGGCAAATGAAGACGGGCACAGCCCGAATGATAATCACATTGCGACAGCAATTTCATGCTGCGTGTAGAGAAAAATTTCACCACAGCAGGCGATTTAATGTCGCAATGGCATATGGTTAGGAGTGTGTAGCGTTGCAGTTGCCTGCTCAAAGCGCGGAGAGACGGCGGGTTGCGTCCGAATGAATAATAATTTAGGCGCATTATCGCGCGTCAGCGTTTGCAGTGTGAAGTGCATAATACTGCCCCCTACCTAATACTTCATTTCTAAACAGCTCATTGTCGACCCGACGCGATAGTTCGTTACAGGTGAATTCTTAATTAAGTCAATTAGCCAAGGCAAATCATTGTGCAAAGAATACAGGTCTGTAATTGAGCTTCACCCCAACAAAAAAGGGAGCGTAACGCTCCCTTAATCAGTTTTAGCAATTACTTGCCGACTATTTTAAGCAATATTGATACTGCGTCGCCTGTATTTACCCTGCCGTCTTTATTGATGTCCGCGTTCTTGAGCTGCTCAGCGGTGAGAGTTCTTGAGCCGCTTATGTACTGCAATACTACTGTCGCGTCGCCTGTATCCAGCTTGCCGTTACCGTTCAAATCGCCCGTAGGATTGGTGGAAACGGGACCGAAATATGCTGTATACATAACATCTGAACCGATTTCCTTGCCCTCATACGGAGTTGTGGGACGCCATTCAGCAATACCGATGCCGGGAGCGGTGCTCGTAGCTTGCGGCGGTGCAGGCTCCTTCGCCTTGAAGTTCTCATCTGTGGGAACGCAGCGATATACTACATATGCGTTATCAAGCGTTCCGCCTCCATTACCGACTGTGTAGGTTATAACCCATTCGGTAGGCAATACGGGGCAGGGCTCTAAAATCGGTAAGTAGCCCTCTTCAATAATCCATATATCGTAATCGTTCCAATCGCCGTGATTCCAGTTCTTGAAGGTCTTGGGATTACCGAACTGCTCTGCTGTAAGCTGTGTGCCATGATATGCACCGTCGTTGCAGGCAGGTCCTTGCGAAGCCATGAAGTAGAACAGCTCACAGGAAGCGTCTGAATATTCGCTTACATTCAAGCCTATGCCCATGTGTATAAGCAGTATATCCCAGTCAAAGTAAATGCCATAGCCGTAATCTGCATATTCCCAAGGATACCACAGCACTTCGCCGTCGGGTAAAAGCGGGAATGCGCGGTCTATTGCGTAGCAGTGCATTATAAGCCCAACCTCGCCGCCTGCAAATCCGCCAACGCCGTATAGTCCCGCAACCGGTCCTAAGGTGTAGTTAGTGCCGGAGCCCTTGCCCTGAACATAACAGTCTAACACATATTCATAGTTTGTGCCTACTAAGCCGCCGTTCAGACCATAAGCGATGTAGTCATACTCGCCTATCATGAAAGCTGCCCACATGAAGCGCACATACGTTGTGAATGTAGGATAGTATTCTTCGCCATAGTATGCGTAATACTCCGCGCCATACCAGTCTATGTCATACACATTGGTTTCATAAGCTACAGAACCGCCGGCGGAGCAAGCAAAAACTATACCCCAGTTCTCACCTACCAAGCCGCCTACATTTGTCCAGCCGTCAACATCAGCGTGCGCTGTGCTGTCGAATATCATACCTTCGTTAATGCCTACTAAGCCGCCAACATATGAGCCTGAAATCTCCCAGAACATATACTCATAGTCTGCCCAAAGGAAAGTAATAACGAAGCCGTCAACAACATGACAGTTTGAAATAATGCCCTGATTGTGTCCGCAGAAGGCACCCGCTATGCTGTTTGCATATACCGCAGGAGATACGAGGTTCAGGTTCATAACGATAGCGTCGGGTCCTAAGTAATCGAAGAAGCCAACGAAGTCGTATTCATAGTACATTGTCATATCAGCGTTGATAATGCTGTATCCGCCGCCTTCAAGCACGCCATAGAAAGAAACAGGATACCAAGGCTCCGTCAGCACTATGTCGCAGGTCAAGCGGTAATAGCCCGATTGATCCGCTATCGCTTTAAGCTCGTTTTCGTTTGTGATCAATACCACGCCGTCAGCGACTGTCGCCTTTGTAGCAGCCTGCGCGCGCTCGATTTTCGATTGAATTTCAGCCGCGCGCGCTTCTTTTCTTTCGACTATTTCAGCAGCCTTGCCTGTCAAGGGCTTGTCTGTAAGCCTATAATCTATTTCAGAATGCTTTTCAAGCGCGTTCATTTCCTCGCGCGGCAGGTATTTTTCCTTGTTTGCCATCAGTTCCTCTTTGGATACGCCTGTAAGGTCGTAATCGACAGAATGGTCTTCTGACAAGGAAAGTCCAACATTTTTGATTTGCTTTGAAGAGATCTGTGAAGGCTCGTCAATCAATGCTGTGTTGCTAACATCGATTACAGAATTGCCTTTGAGTTTTTCGGTATTACCTTGCGCCAGCGCCTGCGCGGGTACAAGGGTAAGCACGATAACCAATACCAAAGCAAGCGAAATTAGTTTTTTCATGTTTATCCCCCTAACAATCTGTTCTATATCCGCAGATATAGACAATTTAATACTACCATATATTTTATAACATTTCCACAGGTACAAGAAAATTTTTTGCATTTTCACTAAGTTTGTTATTTTTTAACGATTATTACAACGCGTTCAGTTCTTGTATTGCTTGGCAGGCGTCATATATGAAATACGCCTGTTTTGAATGTATGCAATGCCAATATGCTTATAATGTATTAAGAATTATTGCGAAGGATATGGTATTTATGGTATTATTCAAGCTGTAAGCATTTCATTATATTATGCTTTTATAAATATTGCGCCTAAAAGGCAGGGAGGAAATATGTATAACAATATAGGAGACAAGATAAAAAAGCTTGCGTTTTTATCAGCCTGTGCCGGAACAATTATCTCAATAATTATAGGCTCAATACTGATAAACAGCGAGCACGAATACTCAGCTATAAGCACACCGGTAAGCATTTATGGTTATATTGTAATTGTTTGCGGCATATTTGGCTCCTGGGCTGTATATCTAATCCTATACGGCTTTGGCGAGCTGATTGACAGAGCAATAAGCATAGACAGCAAGCTGCCAAATAGCACGAACAGTAAGGCTGCATTAGAGCAGGTAATATCAGGAGCTAAAGCAAATGATGAAGAGAAAACGGCTTCTACGCCGTCAGAAGAAATTACACAGCTGAAATACTTGTATGATAAGGGGTTTATTTCTAAAAAGGAATACATCAAAAGGCTGAAAAGGCTTTGCAAATAGTTAATAAGGCAGACGCCCGCCCTTTTCATACAGCTTTTTTACTAAACTACCTTATCTTCCGGTTCACAATGCTCACCACTACGCCTGCAACCGCAAAAACCGCAATGTATGTAAGCAGCGCATAGTACAGACCGGCTATTCCGTAATTGTAGTACTCCCCTGTTCTGAAAAATATCAAAAGAAGTGCCAAGTCGCTCAGCATCAGCGCCGCAAACGCGCTTATGAGCACATATGCAAACCCTTTTCGGTTGACTTTTATAAGCAGCATTGCGCCTAAGTACAGCGCAAGCGCTATCGCTTCGCCTATTAAAAGCCCCGCCCTTCCGCCTATAACACCTTCAAGAAGCAAAAACATAAGCACGGTTACAAGTGCCGCGGCTATTCCGCTTGCAATTACAGCGACCTTTTTCAGCATTCTTCTTTATTGAAACTCCTTTTTATCAGTATTATGCTTCACGCGTTTCGGCCGGCTGCGCGGCGGCTTTTTCGGCTGACTGAGCTTTTTCATAAGCGGTGTTATGAACCATGCCGAGCGCAAATGGTACAACTATTATAGCGGGAACAAAGAACTCTGTCCACGCGTTAAACCAATTCACGAATATAGGCGTGAATAACGAATCATCACTAAGCGCCGAGTAAACGCATACACCAAGCGCTATCACAGAAAACACCAATGTTGACCAGTGCTTTTTCTTTTTTATTGCGCATATGGCTATGGGGATATATGTAACAAGCATTATAAAGCATGGCGTGAAAGGCGTTGCATCCGAATAGGTGAAATCGTTTGCTATGCCTATATAAAGCCCTTCAACGCTGGGTATCAGAAAAGCTGCCATGAATATAAATGTTGCGGCTACAAGCCAAGCATTCTTGCTTTTTGTGCCGGGAATGAATATGTATATTGCCAGCACAAGCATAGATAATATGAGAAGTATAGGGAAGCCGAATGAGGATATCGCGTCAAACGCCTTTCTTATCCCCTTTTCTCCGCTGCGGCTCAATTCTTCTAATGTTCCATCAATTGTGCCGAGCAAATATAGCACACCGCTAATAACGAATGCCAAGGCAAGTAATGCCGCAAGCAGCTGGATAACATTTTTGCAGTTGATTTTCGGGCCCATGCTTATACCTCCGCCTGCTCAGACTCCTGTGCTTCGCTGCTTTGTGCGCTGTCCTGCGCTTCATTATTAAGTACGCTTTCGGTTGCTTTTTCCTGCGTGGTTAACACCAAAGCAACTATAAACGGAACCATGGGCGTTAGTAAATGGAAGGATTCAAGCGCGACACCTGAAAAGTAAACCCGCGCATAGCCAGCCTTTATTTCTTCTGTAAACACAAGCGTTGCGGCCAAGTACAGCGCAAATCCTAAAATTCCTAATATCTTGCTTGCAAGTGAGGGCCTGCGCCTGAATGTTTCAAGTATAATGGGCAGGTAGAATACAGCGGTTACTAAGTACACGGTCATAAAAATCGCAGGTGGTATATCATTCATGTCGGGAAGCAGATCATTAAGCCAATACGCGCTTAATGCAAGGCAGGATATTGCAAAAATCAGTACGCTTACGGGAAGCAGCCGCGTTTTCTTAGCAAATATGCCCTGTAAGGTGGCAAGCACAGCCGCGACCAACAGCAGAATAGGCACTATGAATTGCCCGACAATGTAAAATATGTAATTCGACGCGTATTCATAGGCATATCCGTCATGCAGTAACCCGTTTAGGTTATGGGTGAAGTCAGGCATAATGCCTATGCAGTAAAATATGGTCAGTGCCGTAAACGCAATGCCCAGCGCTATCGCAACCAGCCGCGCAACATGTTTTAGATTGAGCTGCATTTCAAATCACCTCCTGTTATCAGTTTATTATTCATAGTATCGGATAATATTATCGGATAGGGGTATTCCCTAATTCGAACGGCTTTTTATTATGGCGCAGGCTCTGTCGTGTCTGTTACAGGCTGCTCATGTTCTTGTACTGCTGCCTCCTCATGCTTTTCAGGCGCGGGGAATGCAATGCTCAGCACAATGCAGAAGGGCACAAGCGTCACGAACATCGGGTAGAACTGTATGAATATGTTGTCGCTGTTCGCATATGGCCCGAAAACGCTGCGGATATCCGCAAAGCAAAAGCTTAGCACAGCAAACAATATTAAAGCTGAAACAAGCGACAGAATTTTGCTGACAAGCCCTCTGCGCTTCGTAAATGTGAAGATAATAACGGGCACAGCCATAAGTGCCGTAACTAAATTAGCGATTCCCGTTAAGAGCAGTTCAAGTATATTGCTTCTGTCAAGCGCATATGCCAACACTCCATACAAGCCAAAAACCACGCTTGCAGCTGCAAATACAATAATCGAAATGCCGAGCAGCATTGCTTGCTTCCTAATAAGCGTCAAAACGCTGTTGACCAATATTAGTATTGCGGAAACAGCCATTAAGCAGGGATACAGTATGTTCAGCATTAAATTCAGCTTGGGCAAAATATTAGCTGTTGAGAGTATATAAGTTATTTCGCTTATGCCGGGATAAACCGTGGGCAGAAACATAACCGTGCCCGCTATAAATACAGCGGCAAGCAGTATAACCAAAGGATTTATAACCATGTAATCATTATTAGCCTTCATAATTCCTCCTACGAATGTGTAGTTATAATATATTATAGCATGATAAAAAGTAAATGCAAAGCACAAAATATAAAATTTTCCAACAAATTATATTGAGCGTGGCATTAGCAAACTTTATGTAAAATTATTGGTACGAAAAAGCAATGCGGCTGCTTGAACAGGGCGCATAGATTTGATATAATAACAATTCACATGAACGGAGGTAGGGAAGTGTCAAGACAAAGGCTTGCGTCCCTGTATTCGCTTGAAGCTGAGTACGGCGACTTTGGTTATAAGCTGAGTTGGACGAATACAGTTCTCATGACTTACTTAGAGCGCAGGATATTTGCGGATTACTTGCGGTCAAAGGGCTTGTGTCTGCTCCGTTTTGGTGCGCTTAACATATCAAGGCTCAGCTTCGACCCCTCAATTAAGCAGTTACACGACCTCTCAGCGCAGATACTTTCCATATTAGCAGGCTTCGATACATTAGACGAGCTAAAGCAAAGCTACACCACCGACCCCGGGCAGATTTATTCGAAAATCGTAGCCGATAAGCCCGACAGCATTGTCGTAAGGGCATTATTTGACTTGGCGTATAGTGAGCTCATAAGCATTTCTGAAGGCAATCGGTCCTTTGACTTAAAAGCATGGATTGACACGCTGTACGACGAGGTTTCGGCGACATATTCATTGAGCTTCTGCTTGGAGGAGAACACCGTAAACGCAAAAACTCCCATGAATTTAGTGCTTATGTGCAGGGTAAAGGGGGCCTCTCTGCCGCTTTCCGAAGCGTTTCTGCGGCTTGGCGACAGTGAAAGCATAAGCCGCATAACAGAAAGCCTCAAAAATCTGGTGCAATACAGTGCGCTTGTGAAACGAATCTACAACAACGGCGCCATAAAGGACTTTCTGCCGCTTGAGCCGAAGGACATATACACATTTCTTTCCGAAACAGAGCTATACAGCAGATTTTTTATAACCTGCAATATACCCATGCGCTGGCGCAAAAGAAAAGGCAACCTGAAGTTAAGCGTATCTGTGGGCGACCGTGAAGGCGCGTTGAGCGCGGACAACCTCATCAGCTTTGATATGAAGGTGTACCTCAACGGCGTAGAGGTTTCCCAAAGCGAGCTTGAGGAAATGCAGGAAATGACCGACGAGCTATTCCTGTTCCGCGGACGCTGGGTAGAGCTGTCTAAGAAGGATATTTCGCAGGTGCTTTCGGCTATAAAGTCGCTTAACAGGCAGTTTGCCGACGGCATTGAGTTTTCGCAGGCGTTTCGGGCTTTTTTGGCATCCGACCAGCTGTTGAGCAAGCAGTATGACGGGTTTGAGCTTGAGATAAAAAGCGGAGTATGGCTGAGGAATATTTCAAGCGCACTCTCAACCCCGCATATGTTGGACAGCATAGAGCTTGGCAGAGACTTCATAGGCAAGCTGCGCCCGTACCAGCTAAGCGGCGTAAAATGGCTTGCTTTTATGAAAAAAATAGGGCTTGGCGCGTGCCTGTCAGACGATATGGGCTTGGGAAAAACAGCGCAGGTAATAGCGCTATTAGAGCAAATGCGCGTGAATGGCGAGTATCCCTCGTTGGTGGTTATCCCCGCTTCGCTTCTGCAGAACTGGCAGAACGAGTTTAAGAAGTTCGCGCCCAAGATTAAATACAAGGTGCTGCACAATTCATTCGGGGAAAATCACATAAATTCCGAAAGAGTAGATGTTTATATCACAACCTATTCAATGGTTTCGCGCATAAACGGCATATTCGATATAGAATGGAAGTGCGTGGTGTTAGACGAAGCGCAGGCGATAAAGAATCCCGCCACGATTCAATCGCGTGCTGTAAAGAAGCTGAAAGCAAAGCAGAAAATAGTTATGACGGGTACCCCCGTCGAGAATTCGGCACTTGATTTATGGTCGATATTCGATTTTCTGAATCCGGGACTGCTGGGCACATCTCAACGCTTCATGCAGACGGTTCAGAAAAACGAGAATATGCAGAGGCTGAAGGAGCTTGTGCGCCCGTTCATACTGAGACGCTTAAAAACAGACAAAAGCGTAATAACCGATCTGCCCGAAAAAATAGAGATGAAGTGCTTCTGTTCGCTTTCGAGCAAGCAGGCAATGCTGTATAACTCCGTTGTCAATTCGCTTTCGAATGAGCTTTTATCTATGAGCGATTACGGAATAGAGCGCAGGGGGCTTGTGCTGAAAAGCATTTTGAGATTGAAGCAGATATGCAATCACCCCGACCAGTTCACGAACGGCGGAGCGTACTTGATTGAGGAAAGCGGAAAGCTGCAGCGCTTGGCAGAGCTTTGTGAATCAATACGCGATATGAACGAGCGCGTGCTTGTGTTCACGCAGTTCAAGGAGATGTGCGACCCGCTTAATATGCTGTTGTCGCGCGTGTTCGGAAAGCCCGGTCTTATTTTGCACGGCAACACAAGCGTATCGGCGCGCGGCGAAATAGTGAGAAAGTTCTGCGAGGAGGATATTCCCTACATAGTGCTGTCATTACGCGCGGGCGGCGTAGGGCTAAACCTCACTCCCGCTAATCATGTAATACACTTTGACAGGTGGTGGAATCCCGCAGTTGAAAATCAGGCGACCGACAGAGCATTCCGCATAGGTCAAACCAAGAATGTATTGGTGCATAAGCTCATATGCACAGGCACATTGGAAGAAAAAATCGATACGCTAATAGAAGAAAAGCGCAGTTTAGCCGAAAATCTCA
>DUPG01000031.1 GCA_012838425.1 Clostridiales bacterium
AAGAATGAGGTTAGAGTGTTGCGTGCGTCGGACAGCGCCGACTTTGCGTTGGCTTTTGCAATTATGTTCGAAAATGCAGGAATCAGTATTGCGGCTAAAATACCGATAACCGCAATAACGATAATCAACTCAACAATTGTAAAAGCCCGTTTTTTAGCGTTTGCTTTTGACATGTCGCGTCTCCTCCAAATTTTATTTAGATATGTACCGAAGATCACTCGGATATATTTATAAAGTATACCTATTCTATTATTATGTCAAGTGTAGTATTACATAAATATTTGCAAAATCGTGAATATTAAATTAGCTGACTATAACTAAACAATATTTTAGTTTCCTAAGATCGTCTCTTTTTTTCAATTCCGGCAGTATTTCGCGTAAAAAATGAGAACTTAATGCTAACAAAGGCTATAATAAAATACAATGATGGCATACAATGTTTCAAATATGTATTTATGTAAAATTACGGTTAATTTTTATAATTTGATAAAGAGCATATTGTGGCCGAAGATGGGGCAAGCGCTTCATATCCGCCCTTTTGCTGTGCGGCTTGCAAGTAAAATATTGCGACCATAAAGTAGCGAAGCTTGTCTGTGAATTGACCTATAAAAAAGGCAGACACTTGCCTGCCTTTGTAAAGCCATAGCGCGGTTTTCCATAAGCCCTGTTGACAGCTCAACGCCTTGGGAGGGGGAGAGCAGGCTATCTGCGCTTATTAGGAACGCCCACGCTTTGCTGAAGCTATTCCGTATATAGCTTTAATTTCAAGCAGCTGTATTATTGAAATTTCAGCGTGGTGGCACTTCCACAACTTAATGTATTATCAGCTGTGAAAGCACCCACGCTTTGTCAAAATTATGCCGTGTAAGGCTTCAGCTTCAAGTAATCTGTGCTGTTGTTGAAGTCCCAGCAGCCCGCTGAGCTCCAAGCAGCGTCCTTGCTTCTGTCCTGAATGAACTGTGAAGGCGTGCCATTATACGGTGTGAACAGTGTAGCACTATTGCCTATTGTGTAGCACGAGGTTACATTAGCAAGTCCTGTAATATCCCACGATACATTAGTGCCTGTTGGTGCTTGTGATAGGTATACATAGCAGTACTGCACATTTGAACCGTATGAAGCATACGCGAAGCCGCTTGCGTTTCCGTTATGTGCTATGCTGCCTGTAATAATCGCGTAGCAGTACTTAATTGTTGAGCCGTATATCATCGAACCAGCAAAGCCGGCTACCGATACGCCCGAGTTGCCTATTATATCCTTGTATTCACAGTAGGATTTTTCGATTATGCTGTCAGGGCTTGCGTGTCCTGTAAATCCGCCGGCATAATCGTTTGCCTTAACGGTGGTTCCTGTAGCCGAGCACCATGATATGAAGCCGTAGTTTGTTCCTGAGAATCCGCCTACATAATCCTTGCCCGTAACATTTCCGGTGCTGTGACAGTTTACTATCTGCGCGTTGTAGTTGTTCTTGCCTACGAATCCGCCGGTGCCTATTGATGAGCCGCTGTTCGCGTTAAACACATCAGTTTCAACAGTACAGTGCTCAATTACGCTTGTTGCTGTGGTTTCATCGGTCAAGCCGCCAACAGAGTAGCCGTTAGCGTTTATCAGGTTGCCCTTAACCTTGCAGTTAGTGATTTTTCCGAAGTTCCAGCCTGTTATTGCGCCGACATAGTTTCTGCCCGAAATTGTATCGAATCTTACTTCAAGGTTCTTGACCACGCCGGTTTGCGCAATTTTCGCGAAGACACCTACGCAATCAATGTTCTGATTCGAGAAGCTGAAGCGCACAGACTTGTTGTTGCCGTCAAATACTACCGAGAATTGCTGCGCCTCAGTACCTATGCGGTTAACAACTTCATCAATATTGTTATACAGCAGGTAGTTTCTTGAGTACAGGTCCGTCGCCATCTTGTTGAAGCCAAGCGCTGTGGTTATTACCTGATAGCGTGTACCCGATGTATATGTAACATACTTGCTGCCGCTCAACTGAGCCATGCGCGTACCGTTGAATGTGATTGTCGAGCCGTTGACAACGCCGGTTATCTGCTGAGTCGTGAATACCCAGTATTCAGGCGCAATCGCCGCGACATCGGTTGCGGTTACAGTACCCTTAGGCACTTTTGCATTGTTAATGCTGATAGTCTGCTCATTCCAAGTATCGTAGAATCTGATATTCGCATACACTATGTCGCCATTGTCGGATGCTATATCCTTCCACTGTGCATACAGCGTAATGTTCGAATATATCGAGAATGTAGCGCCTGCTTGGTAGTTTGCGCCTGTGCCGTCCGCTCTTGTGTTCCATTTATCGAACTCTTTTCCTGCGGGAGCGTTGAAGGCGTTAGGCAATACTGTAACTGTGCTTCCCTCATTATATGGACTGTTGGGGTCAACCATAGTGCCTGAGCCGCCATTAGCGTAATATGTTACCGAATACTTGGTGGGCTCCGGTATGGGCTTCCAATCAGCAACGAAAGTCAGGTCGCTTGTAACAGGACCATAGTTCTGTCCTGCCGAGAATCTGTTAGCTCCCAGTATCCAGCCTTCAAATGTATATCCTGTGCGGCTGAAGCCAGAGCTGCTCGGCAGTGTAATATATCCGTTGTTCTGAACCTTTATAGGCGAGGGCACAGTGCCTGCGACGCCTGCTATATCGAAGCTGACAGTCCATTCCTTCTTCCAATTTGCTGTCAAGGTTATGTTCTTGTCGGGCGCGTCAATTATTTTTCCGCCGGGATAAATCACTTCGGAGCTGTAGCTCCAGCTATCAAACACAAAGCCATTTTTTGTGGGTATTGTCATGGGCAATGTGATAGTATCGCCTGCGTAGAAAGGTATAGGCGAGGGTGCGCCCGTACCGCCGTTTGCGTTAAATGTAAGCGTGCGCTTTTCCTTCCATACTGCTGTAAGCGTCATATCTTCAAATATTAGTATTGGGGCAGTATGTGTGGTCTTATAAATTGCTTCGCCCGACTTCCAACCCAAGAATTCCTCGCCGGGCTTTGAAGCTGT
>DUPG01000032.1 GCA_012838425.1 Clostridiales bacterium
CCAGATTTTCGACAAGTGAAATGGGGGATGAGCCGTGAGGAAGTTATCCAAATTGAGGGTAAAGCCGCTTTACGCAGTATGCCAAACGAGCTTTATTATGACAATATAGAGGTAGCGGGCGATACCGCAACATTATATTATGAGTTTGTGAATGATAAGTTATATTCTGCAAGCTATACATTCTATGAAACTGATGGTTATTCACGCTACTTAAATTTATTAGGTGGATTAAAACAGAAATATGGCAACCCTAATTGCGGCGATGACAGGTGGGCAGACATAAAAATATGCTGGGCTGAGTGGGATATGCAGAGAACGAACATCCGCATAGATTTATCAAAAGACTATATCGCTTCATATAAATATCCAGTTGATATTTATGTGTTAGAAATCAAATACACAAGCAAAATCGACCTATCAACCACTAACACAGACACAGACGGCTTATAACCCCCAAAGGCAGGGAAACATTCCGCTTGCTTTACTTGAAAGCGGCGGGATAAAAATATATTATTTTAGGCATTGACAAGTACGTTTAATGCGTATATAAGTCGCTCCCCACGCGGGGAGCGTGGATTGAAATCACGCTTGTAGCATTCGACAGGAACTCAAAAAAGTAAAATGCTTGAGAAGTATGAGCAGGAGTACTACAAGGAACATAAAGATCCGTATAGCTCAAAAAGCGCATATAGAAAGAGGACAAAGTGTTAAAAGATGACATTTTGGGTTGACGAATATATGTTATAAATGTTATAATATGTTATTCATATCTAACGGAGGTAATATATGAGGTGCGCAAAATGTGGCACGGAGTTCAATTCGCCTTTTTGTCCTAATTGTGGTACCGCAGTTATGAACAGTAATTTGGCATTCCATGAGGCGGAAGTAAAAAAGCGTAAGGAAAAAGCGCTCGTAACGTTTCAATGGTATTCTTGGCAATCTGCATCGCTATCTTTATTGTCGTAACAAGCGAACCTTCGAGGAAATACATTACAATGGAACAGTATAATGCTTGCAAGGTTGGAATGACATATTCGCAAGTTGTTCAAATACTTGGCTACGAAGGAGAGATAGTTTCAGAAACTGACCTTGGTTTTGGGTCAGAATACCGCACAGTAATTTATGTTTACTACGGAAGAACAACGGGCGCAAACGCAAACTTTACGTTCCAAGGCGGGAAATTAGTTGCAAAGGCGCAAATAGGATTAGATTAAAAGGAAATAACATGATTTGCAATAGATGCGAATCAGAATTCAATTCTAATTATTGTCCTAATTGCGGTTCGCCTGCACAAAATGCGGCAGCGAGACCTATGATAAGGTGTAGAAAGTGTGGTACAGAATTCAATACTGCTTTTTGTCCCCAATGTGGTAGTCCCGCGCTTACGGCTTTCAAAGAGGTAGAAATTAAGCCGACACCCACAAGTATTATAATCGGACTGTTTCTTGCTGCAATAGGGATCCTTCTTTTTCTGTTTGGCACAAAGGGTTTTTAATTCTGATGCGTTTATGCCGCTTCCCACTGCGGGGAGTGTAGCATGAAATAATAGAAGCGAATGATGTGCTCGGTTAGGTGAGCACATCTTTCTATGTTTTGATGGACGCACCTTTTCATTTCTCAACCCGAATACTATACATTGCCTTTATGAACTAATATAGCATATCCCATAATAGTTTGAATTTAGTCGGCTTATAATTATTACTCAACAAGTATTTGAAATTATGCATACCTATTACCAGTGCTTTAATCTTCACCTAAAAGCCCCCATAACAAAATCAAATACAAAGCAACCATATGACATTACATTAAGCTTTTCAATCCGAATTGCTGGCGATATAAAAAGTTTTACATGTATATAATCAAATTTATTGCATTATGATTTTTATGCTTTACAAACCTTTAATATAGATTTATAGTAAGTGCGTTAAGTAATAATATTTACGAGTTTTAATTACATTCTTATTTGTATCCTCTGTTTGCAGTCTCAAGTGATTGAGTTCAAATATTGTAAAGCATCTATCAGATCGAAAGGAGACCGGTGTATCATGAAAAGGGCAAGCTCAAAAAAAGAAGGCTTTTACAATCGTTGAGTTGATTATCGTTATTGCGGTAATCGGCATTTTAGCGGCCATACTTATTCCCGCATTCTCAAATATGATTGCAAAAGCAAACGCAAAGTCGGCATTGGCTGATGCGCGCAGCACCCTCACTAACTACTTAGCCGAGGATATGTCAAATGTCGATGGCAATATAGCCGCAAGCATAGTAATATTCGTTAGCAAAGCTAAGTCGTACTATGTTTTTGGCTATAACACAAGAGGCGAGAACATGGGCAAGCTTATGCAGTCTGCAGGTAACCCGTATATGTATGAGGATCTTGCAGAGCTGATAAGCGATTACAACTGCCCCATAGATAAGAGGGGAACCGAAGAGGAGGAAAACTATTCATTCTTCCTATGGCCGCACGACCAGCCCTCTGGCACTAAGAGCAACGGAGGCATGGAGGAAATCAATAGCCAGTTCATAAATCTTACTGATAGAGTAACTGACCTACCTGAATCCGTTCAAGTGTTTGATGGTTACTTAATAGGTCATTTTATCGATGCTGAAACTCCGCCAAGCGGTGGTGGCACCGAACCCAGCGATGAGCCGAGCGACCCGGGCACAACAGAAGAGCCGGGCGACCCGGGCACAACAGAAGAGCCGGGCGACCCAGGTGCAACAGAGGATCCGGGCGAGCAAAACGATCAAAGCATGGCAATTATTCAGATAACCGATACGTTCAACGGCTCGGGAACGGAAGAAGTTGAAATAAACTTTGAGGGCAACTCGTTAGAGCTTACATACTACAATTTCTCAGATTATATCCCGAATTATTTGCCATATAACAATGGTGTTGATTTTGAATTCAGCATGAACATAACCGCGAATGGCACTTATACCATGAACGGCTGTCCCGTTGTTGATGATTATATTGGGGTTAAAACGGCTGTTGGTTTTAACAATATTGTCAACGATATGGACAGAAGCTATCAGCTGCAAAACAACATAACCGTAAACACGCCGTTAGGTTCTGATAGCGTGGAGTTTACAGGCACGTTTGACGGAAATAACAAAGAAATAACGTTTATTCATAACGATTCAACCAAGAGCTATGTAGGTGTGTTTGGTCATATAGGCAATGATGGCACAGTAAAAAATCTTAATGTTTCCTTTGGCACGATTTCAGGCGGAAAATACTGTGGCGCAGTTGCTGGTTATAATGCAGGAACAATAACAAACTGCACAGCCACCGGAACAGAGGTTGTGGGCACTGCATCGGGCGGATCAATTCAGTTAGGCGGCTTTGTTGGCTATAATTCCGGCACTGTTTCTCATAGCACCTGCAATACAAATGTTACTAATATTGGCTCAGGTAGCGCTATTGGAGGATTTGTAGGGGAAAATTACAATGGCACGATGCTAAATTGCCATTTTGAAGGCAATGTTACTGCCACAGATGTAGGCACCAGTTCGCAAAGCGGCACAACAGTAGGCGGCTTCGCGGGAAGAACAAGAGGACCGGTGTCGTATTGCTCCGCTAAGGGCACGACTATAATCGGTTATGCCACTATTGGCGGTTTTGCCGGCAATATCACAGTGTCTAACGCGGTAGAGTATTGCTTTGCTGAATACACAAATGTCGAAGCAACCATTACAGACGCATACGCATCATTCAATGGCTATGCGGGCGGCTTCGCGTCAATCTTAGGCGGTACAAGCGATACCAGCAGGGCTGTAATTCAAAACTGCTATGCTCGCGTAACGGGTAAGCTGAAAGCGGTAAACAAGGTATACGGCTTTGGATATACGGGGGGTAACGCCACGGTAATTGCCTGTTATTCCTTCATAAATGAAATAGACTGCACAGGCGTCTCAAAGTCTGATGACATGCATAATTCGACTATAAGAATGACAGTAAGCGATTGCTATTCAAATAAGGCAGGTGCCGATATCAGCCGAGACGGTTTCACTCAGTTTACTGACGATGAAGGGCTGAAAACTATGACGCAAGCTGATTCGGCATGGAGCAGCGATGTTTGGGATTGGAGCGGCTCGTATACTAAACTGAAGCCATATAATAGTTAAGACATAATGCTAAACTGTATAGTGAATCAAGCGAGGCGGGGGCAGCCCTGCCTTGTTTACTATGGAATGAAAGCTTTTTAATAGCTTGTAGGTTGAGCGAATAATATTATCCGATTGAATGAGGTTAATTATGAAAATGCAGACTGCACATTGCTATTGCTTACGATAAGCATTTGCGCAAGACAGGCTTATTCTATCGCTTTACACAAGCATTCTATTTCAATACAATATGTACAGCAGTATTCTTACGCTTGATTAGATAGGAATAGCTTTAACATGAAAACCGAACTAAGCATGGATGAATTGGCAAAACTGCTTGCAACGGAATACCACAAGGAGCAGTATGATAGAGGGGGAGCGCCGTATATCGAGCACCCGGCGTATGTTGCTTCACTGATGGACACAGATGAGGAAAAGGCCGTTGCATGGCTGCATGATGTTATAGAGGGCATATCGATTTGCATTGATTTGTTAGAAAAGCTGTTTCCGCATGAGGTTGTTGAAGCGATAAAAGCACTTTCACGCAAGTCAAATGAGGATTATTTCGATTATATAGAGCGCGTGCGAGCAAATACGATTGCACGCAAGGTCAAGCTTGCTGATTTAAGCCATAATATGCAGCTAAATCGAATAAAGAACCCACAATCAGCAGATTATGAGCGAATGGAAAAGTATAAGAAAGCAATAGAAATATTGCAGGGCTGATTCTCCCAATCTTTTATAGTAAATCACTTCTAAAACTGCCGGCTAATTTAACCCGTTACATCTTTTACGTAAAAAAGTATATTTTTTTATGCAAAAAACACCAAAAAATATTTGTATATTTCTTATGAATATGCTATACATATACATATCATTTTAGTAGGAGATATGAGTTATGAAGAAAATAAGAATTGGTATTGTTGGTTATGGCAACATAGGCAGAGGAGTTGAAAATGCTATCAAGCAGAACGAGGATATGCAGCTTGTGGGCGTTTTCACTCGCAGAAATCCCGAATCAATCACTCTGCAAACTGAGAATGTTAAGGTGTATTCGGTTGACGAAGCGTCAAACATGGTCAACGAAATTGATGTTATGGTGCTTTGCGGCGGAAGCGCTACAGACCTGCCCGTACAGTCGCCGCACTTTGCAAAAATGTTCAACATAGTTGACAGCTATGACAACCATTCGCAAATACCTAAGCACTTCCAAGCAGTTGACAACGCTGCAAAGGAAGGCGGCAAAGTAGCAGTTATATCTACCGGCTGGGACCCGGGCCTGTTCTCGCTTAACAGACTATTCGGAAATGTGTTCCTGCCCAATGGAAGCGACTACACATTCTGGGGCAAGGGTGTAAGCCAAGGTCATTCAGACGCAGTTCGCAGAATAAAAGGCGTGTTAGACGCAAAGCAATACACAATTCCCTGTGAAGACGCGGTAGAGGCAGCCTGCAGCGGCAAAAATCCGACTCTCACAACGCGCGAGAAGCATATCAGAGAATGCTTTGTAGTAGCGGCGCCGGACGCGGACAAGAGCAGGATTGAATCCGAAATCAAGAATATGCCCGGCTATTTTGCGGATTATAATACGATAGTGCATTTTATTTCACAAGAAGAGCTTGATAGAGACCACAGCAAACTCCCTCATGGCGGTTTCGTTATTAGAAGCGGTCAAACAGGCAATGGCGAAAACAAGCATGTCATCAAGTATTCGCTGCAATTGGATTCCAACCCCGAGTTTACGGGCAATGTGCTTATAGCTTATGCGCGCGCGGCATATAGAATGGCGGCACGCGGCGATATCGGCTGCAAGACCGTATTTGATATTGCGCTAATCGATTTGTCAATAATAAGCAGCGAAGAGTTAATCAAGAACTTCCTGTAATCGCTGAGTGTAATCAGATATGAATAGATAAGCTGAAGGTAACGGCGTTTTGCTATTACCTTCAGCTTGTTTTTTACTTATTTTGCATACGGTTCTGTATGAAATTTAAGAATGCATCGGCTTGCCTTTCTAAATATTTGCGACTTTTTTGAAGTATCAGCTTGCCTTCCTCATCTAACTGTGTTAAAGCGTGCGGTATTGTCAGTCGCGGCGTGTTCATAATGTCCATGTCTAACCAGCTCAATAGCGTTACCAAATGGTCTTGCGACAATACGGTGCCGAACATTCCGGGAGTAATACCGCTTACAGCAGCAGGCTTTTTAGCGAGTAGGGGAGGCTGCTCTTCGTCTATCTGACGCGAAAGCCAGTCGAGCAGGTTCTTTAACACTCCTGAGAAAAAGTGATTGTATTCCGGTGTGAAGAACCATATTGCGTCGCAAGCCCTTACTTCATCACGAACACGCCTTATAGACTCTGGCTCAGGGCGCTCTATGTCTTCATTCATCATTGGTATATTATGATAGTCGAGTATATTGAACTCCGCTCTGTCGCCTATTACTTCTTTGGCTATCAAGGCTAATTGCTTGTTGAAAGAGTCTTTCCTTAACGAGCCTACTATGGCTAATATCTTGATTTTATCCATACTCCCTCCTATGAAATCCTTTTTATTCTTTCGATAAGCATAATACTGATTGCATATTGTTATCAAGCGGTTTCCCTATGTTATTTATTGCACGCAGCTATTCAGCACCTTGCCTATAGAATCATTTATAACCAAATTTGCCTTGTAATCATATTGAGTTTTAGACTTGTTAATGAGAACAAGGTTTTTGCCCCCGAAATACTCAATAAGCCCTGCGGCGGGATACACTACAAGCGATGTGCCGCCGACTATAAGCGTATCTGCCTGAGAAATATCACGAACAGCCGCCATTATCACATTGTTGTCTAACGCTTCTTCGTATAATACTACATCGGGGCGTACGATTCCGCGACACTTGCTACAATACGGAATATGCGTCTGCTCCCCGCTATCGCTTATGCAGTTATCGGGGTCAAGTATGTAGTCTAATGCGTATTTTTCGCCGCAACTCATGCAATAGTTTCTCAGGCTTGAGCCATGCAATTCGTGAACCCTGTTGCTGCCTGCCAGTTGATGAAGCCCGTCAATATTCTGCGTTACTACTGAAACCAGCTTGCCTTCGCTTTCCAGCCTTGCTAACGCGTAATGCGCCTGATTTGGCTTTATGTCTGGATATATCAGGTACTTTTTGTAGTAATGATAGAAAGTATCTGTGTGCCTAATAAAAAAGGAGTACGACAGCATCTCCTCGGGTGAATGACCGAATTCGCATTTTGCGTTATACAAGCCGGTTTCTGAACGAAAATCAGGTATTCCGCTTTCGGTCGATACGCCCGCTCCGCCGAAAAACACTATACTGCTGCTCTTATCAATAATTTCTTTTAACTCGTTATACATAGCACGCCCTCCGCATAAATCTCTGCTAACCACATAATACCACATTCACAGTACATAAAAAAGCCCCATAGTGGGGCTTGATTTGGCTTTGCGTCAACAGGTTAAGCCTTTGAGCGGCGGCAGGGGAGTGTTCTCCATTCGCCAGAAATCGAGCAATGCTTTTGACAGCGCCAACTTATCCAATCTTCCTTCTACGCTGAAATGAATTTCAGACTCTCTGCCTTCTCTGAGTTTAGGTACAAATTCAGGATCAATCAATACTGCTCTGCCGAGTGCTGCTATGTCAGTATAGCTTAGCGCTTCTAATGCGTCGTCAGGCGTGAATATGCTTCCTGCTAATATTACGGGGATTTTGCCGCCTATGCTGTCATACACCGTTTTTGCGATAGGCTCATTCTTTCCGCCCTTTTGCGGCAATGCTCTGAAATCAAGAGTTGAGATATGCAGATAGTCCGCTCCGTTCTCAACTATTTTTGCTATCAGTTGAACCGCGTCGTCAACAGTGTAGCCGACAGTATCGCCATGCACTTCTTCAGGCGATATGCGATAGCCTACTATGAAATCCTTGCTTGCGTGCTTTGCGGCTATTTCCTTTACACGCTTCAAAACTGCCAACGGGAAGCTCATGCGCTTCTCAAAGCTCCCTCCCCATTCGTCATTGCGCTGATTTGAGTATTCTGAAAAGAACTGCTGCAGCAGATAATGGTTTGCACCATGAATTTCTACTCCGTCAAAGCCTGCTTCTATGGCGCGTCGCGTAGCTTGTGCATAGTCTTCGATAATAGAGAGTATTTGCTCTCCTGTTAGCTCCTCAGGCACATAGTCTAAGAAAGGAAATTCTATTTTGCTTGGAGCATACACCTTGCCATAGCGCATATACGCGCCTAATGCTTCGCGCCCGGCATTGTGAAGCTGCAAAATCGCCTTGTTGCCCTTTGCTTTGATAATGCTTGCTAATTTTTTGAGCCCTGCAACCTTTGTGTCGTCATACACTGCTATTTGAGTGGGCATACCAAGCCCTTCTTCTGAAACCGCGGCTGCGCCTGTAATAATCAAGCCGCCTGTATCGTTGCGCATTTCAAAGTAGGCATAATCGTCTTGCCCTACAGTCCCGTCTTCGTTAGAAGCAAACACTAACATAGGTGCCATAGCGAACCTGTCATCTGTTTTAACCCCGTTGCCAAGCGTTACTGGCTCGAATAGTTTTTTGTACTTTGCGTTCATGTTGAACCTCCTTATATTTTGAGCTTGCTGCTCATTATTTTTTGAGTTTTTGCGCTGATGAATTTGCCTTACTTAGTATAGAAGTGAATGTTTTTGTTCTTGTCGCATACTGCTAAGAACACATCTGCTTCTGATTTTATTCCTTGCGCATTCATCTGCTTATAAAGCCAATCTCTGTTCACTCCAAGCTGGAGCAGGCTGTTATCTATTATTCTGCTGTCCATAATCACTTCAGCGAAAAGCACTTCCTGTTCAGGCAAAATATTTAAATCTTCAGGCGTAGCGGGTCTGCGCGTGCTTTTAGGAAGTATAGTCAGCTTTCCGTTACACTCAAATATTGCTGTTTGGATGCTGCTTATGTCAAAGTAACCCTGCTCGCGGCACATCATGAGAAACTCGTGTAGGTCAAGCTTAGCTTTTTTCATTTCTTCGCGAAATATAGTGCCGTTATCCATTATTACTGTTGAGGTGCCATTTAGCACTTTTCGAGTTATTGGAATTTTCCTTGCTGCAAAACCCAATGCTAATGTTGCCGCGGCATATATCACCATTGCTAAAAGGGGCTTCCAAGGCGCTTCAAGCTCTGTTGCGAATTCCGCCGCTATTGAACCTATCGTTATCCCTGTAATGTAGTCGAAAAAGTCAAGCTGCGAAACCTGCTTATGCCCCATCATTTTTGTCAAAATGAATAGCGCCACATACGAAAATATGCTAGTCAAGCAAACTGATAATACTTCCATAATCCAATTAGTTTTTTCTTTAGTATGTGCAATCTGATAGGAATATACCACTCAAATAATAGGAAAGGAATACCACCTGCGCCTAAAAGCGTACTCAGACGCAGGTGTGAAGTGTATCAAACAGTTGTGTATCCGCCGTCAACCTTTATGTTTTGCCCTGTAACATATGAAGCCTCGTCGCTTGCTAAAAATATCGCCGCGGCATTTAATTCGCCCTCGCGCCCATAGCGGCCAAGCGGAACAGTTGCTTTCATATATTCCGTGAATTCCTTAGTTCTTAGAGTATCTGCGGTTAACTCCGTTTCAAAATAGCCCGGACTTAAAGTGTTGCAGGTTATGTTGTATTTAGCAAGCTCGGCGGCAACAGCTCTTGTGAAGTTGATAACACCGCCCTTTGAAGAATGATACGCGACGGTGTCCATAGCTGTATTTCCCACTTGACCATAAATTGAAGCTATGTTGATAATCCTGCCATACTGCTTTTCTACCATGTGCTTTGCAAACGCGCGTGTTACCTTGAACACGCCTGTCAAGTCTGTATCAAGCGTGAAATTCCAGTCCTCGTCAGTCATGTTGAGCACGCCTGCGTTTCTTGATGAACCGGCATTGTTGACCAAAATATCAACCTTGCCATAGTACTTGATTACTTCCTTAGCAGCTCTGTTTACAGATTCTGTGTCGGTAACATCGCACTTTATAGGCAGGCACCTGACACCCAACGCCCTTATCTCCTCGGCAATTTTTTCAAGTCTATCATAGCGCCTTGCTAATATCGCAAGGTCTGCGCCTTGTTTTGCGAATCCGAATGCCATTTGAAGCCCTAAGCCTGATGACGCCCCGGTAATTACCGCTACTCTGCCATGTAAGTCAAACATACGCCCCTCCTTGTTTTAATTCTCTTTGTACTTATAGCATAACAGCTTCTATATCCAAAGTAAGTGAGCAGATTACCAATAAAAACTATTTCTGCTTCAACATGTTCAGTATTCCCATTAGGCGCGCGAACTATGCTGTTGAATTAAGCTGTTGAAGGTTATTGCAAATTAAAGGGTAGGGGGTGCTTCTCAATAAGCCTGTTGATACGCCAGTTACCCATTAGTTTCCAAGTACGCTATTTTTGATATAGAAAAAACAGGAGCATTGTTTCAAAATCAAAAAAGAGCCATATGGCTCTTTTTTGTGAAAACAGATTGTAATTACGCTTATCCGATAGTGAACTCTGTCCAGATCAATATCTTTCTCCCACTTGCGTTTGTAGCAATTACCTTGTAGATGTAATCGCCCGCTTTTAGCTGACCAAACTTGATGTATGCATCAACGCTTCTTATATCAAAGCTTGTTGTGTTAGGCGAAACGGTTCTAACCTGTGCGGTTGCTGTACCATCGGTCTTGAACACGCCCACTGTAACTGATGTGAGCTTCGTGCTTGATGTAATCACGCCTCGCAGACTGAATGATTTAACCATTCCTATCTTGCCTAACGGATATGTTGCACCGGTAATCTTAGGCAATGAGTTAGGAGCAGCAACTGTGAACTCCGTCCAAATCAAGTACTTTGTGCTGCTTGCGTTCTTAGCAATTACCTTATAAATGTAATTGCCCGCAGGAAGCTGACCGAACTTGATGTATGCGTCAACGCTCTTTACATCGAAGGTTGTTGTGTTAGGCGAAACGGTTTTTACCTGTGCGGTTGCCGTACCATCGCTCTTATATACGCCCACTGTTACCGAAGTAATCTTTGATGACGACTTTATAGTGCCGCGCAAACCAAATGACTGTCCTGCATTAAGTGTACCTGTGGGGTAGGTTGCGCCAGTAATTGTGAGCGAGTCCGAAGCAGCGCCATACAGAGAATCATAGTAGCTCTGCTTGGGCTGAACTATGTGGCAAAGGTACCTGCCGCTGCCCGACATATAGCTTCTGTTGAACTCGGCCCATGTGAGAACGCGCATATCAACGAGTCCCTTGCCGTTTCCGTTGCCTTCAATAACGGTGATACCGTTCGCGTCATACGCTAATATCAGGAACGAATGAGCGTTAGTGCTGTTGAAACTACCGTCCGGGTTTGCTGTTGTACGCACATATGCACCCGTTCTTACGCCTGCGTTCTTCAAGCGTTCGTATGAAAGCGTGCTGCCGCCTGTAAGCAGTATTTGTGAATTAGTCAACGATGTTGCCCTGCCTACACATTCATTAAAGAGCTTATTGTAAACGGCGTTTGCGTAAATATAGCATTGCCATCCTTCATAGCGTGAGCCGTTTATTTTGCTCTTTGCATAGTAGGCTGCACTTACTGACATGCTGTAGCCCAGAGGCATCATAACCTCTTGCGTCATGGCAGAGTCTTTGTATATGTCAATGTCCCCGCTAAACACTTGGTCGAGTTTAGCTGCCAATGCTGCTGACTGAGTATAGTCGCTGCCTCTTACTGAGGAAGCATTAGTTATCAGCGTTGCCGCCTGCGATTGTGCAAATGGCATTATACTGAGCACTACTAAAAGCGCAATTATGATTGATAATATCTTTTTCATATTACCCTCCTAATTTTGTTTTAAGTCAATTGTGAACTTGGACAAAATGATATTTATCAAGAACAGCAATCAACTTTGTACGCAGTATAACATGAGTATCGGACGAGATAAATACTAAGTTCATTCCTTTTCGGTTAAATATATGTATGCTTATAATTTATTTCAATAATTGAGAAAACAGTTATTTGAAATCAAGTCAAAGAATATCAGCAATGCAATAATATAGGCACATCCAAATATATTGAATGTGCCGGAAATCTCAGTTATTCTCAGAGATTACGCTTAATTCTCGCTGTATCCCTGTATGAGTGCGGTCAGAACAGGTCTTGTTACCCTCAAGAACTCGAATTCTCCTTCGAAATCTCTGCCTTCGACTACGACTGAATACTCGCAGCAATGCGGGCAGGGATGGTCACAGAAAGAGAACGCGAACGATTCGCTTATCTCCGTTTCAAGCTCGGCGATATTGGGCTCAATATCGATTTCGAACAAGTACCTCCAAGTTTGAACCACCTCAGATGAACCGTTGCACGATCTAATGAGCCTGAACAGCAAATCGACCTCAACCTCATGCTCTAAACCCTCCTCGTCCTCTGCTTCGAATGTGACTATGCTGGTGAAATCAAACTTGACTATCGGACGGGTAAGGTTTGAGGTATCAATATTGATACGGTCTAACACAAACTGCTGGTTGGGTTCTACCACACCGTCGTCGATTTCAAACACTGCTTCTTGAGGATTGTGTCCGCACTCAAAGTATAACTTGCGCTTTAGGGGATTTGGGCAACGCGGACAATCGTCCGGCCTGTTCATAAAGTTATCTGTGAACTTGTTTATAGTTATCTCTCCTTTCTATACTTATTTGAGTTAATACTCATTACACTATATAGTATGAGGACTTGTACATGGTTGTTCGCTTTTGGTGTACAAGTTACATTAAACTCAAATATGTATAAGAAAGCAGGCACCTTTCTATATTTCTAACCTTAAGAGGCTATCCCCGTCCTCGTCTTCTATTCCCATTTCAACAAAGCCAAAGGATTTATATAAAGAATATGCAGGCTCATTTTTTGGGCTGCATGAAAGCACAATAGCGTTTGCTTCGCCATGCGGAAAGCGCTTCACTGCTTCGATTATCTTTGCTAACGCCGCTTTGCCGTATCCTCTCCCTTGATACCTTTTATCTATCATCATTCTTGCTAAGTAGTAAACGCTTTCGTCATCGTCGGGGTCGTTTTCGTCTATGGGCTGATAGATTAGAAACGCAAAACCGATCATGGTTTCTTCGTGATAGATGGCATAAGGCATAGGAACATAAAGGGGGTGCTCTGTAAGCGCGTATGCTTCGCTAAGACTGTAAGCGTTTGACGCGATATACGCCTTCTGCTGCTCGGATACGGTAAGGCTGATACATTCTTCGAAATTGTCTGGGGCTATCTTTCTTAATGTTAGCACGCAAACCTCCTATTGCGTATGTTGAACTAACTACTATTTTAACACAACCTCTTATCTTTCGTTTCCATCACTATTTGCATATGACAGTATTTCTGCAATTTGCTGCTTTGTCAATGAATCGGGCAAAAACAGGGTGCTTCTTAATGGTGTATCGTAAACCATACCTTGCAGCATCTCTCTAAAGCGCACATCGGGAATACTATCCAATACTATATTTGCCTTATTTAGCAATTCATTAGCAAGAATGCTTGCATTTGGGTCGCTAAATAAATCTCTGATTGTGCTGTTTTCAGTAAAAGGCCTGGCAGGCTTTTCAATAATAGTACTACCATATACAGCCTCGAACTGCTTTTTGGGAATACTTAATGTTTTTGCGCTATTAAGCGAGTAGTACGCAGGTGCAACAGAACGATAATCGGGAATATCGGCATTTGTGGTTGATTGAATATGTAAAACACCTTCCAGCCTTATATCCACAGAGGAAGCCGCAATCTGAATAGTGTAATCGCCGCTTTCAACATGCCAGTCTTTGATATTTGTGCTATAGTATGCAAAATCGCGTTTGCTTAAAGAAAACTCAACATCTTTTTCCTCGTTCGGCTCAAGGGATACCTTTTCAAATGCACGCAGCTCATGAATCGGCTTGAATATCCTTGATTTTGGCGGCGCTACATACAGCTGCACAATTTCTTTTGCATAGCAATTCCCCGTGTTTCTTATGGTTACCGTTACTTTTACATCCTCATTGTCATTTATGCTTTGAGAGGATAAACGCAAGCTGCTGTATTCAAAGCTCGAATACGATAAACCAAAGCCAAACGGGTATGCAACCTCCTTTCTTGCAGTGTTGTAGTATCTATATCCAACAAAAACGCTTTCGCGATACTCAACGTTTCCCAGCGTACCGAAATAATTATAAGAGGGGGTATCCTCCAATGCGATAGGGAATGTTTCGGTCAGCTTTCCGCAAGGCGAGTAATCCCCAAAAAGCAAATCATACGCTGCGCCGCCGCAGTCTTGCCCTGCAAGGTTCATAAGCAGAATCGCCGAAACCTTGTTCCGCCAAGGAATTTCAACAGCACTGCCACAGCTTAACACCACAACCACGGGCTTGCCTGTTTGAACAAGGGCTTCAATAAGCGCATTGTGAGAGTGAGGCAAGCGCATATGCTTTCTGTCGTAGCCCTCCGATTCATATTCGTCTGTTAAGCCTATAAAAGCGAAAACTATATCACATTCCTTTGCAGTTTTTACCGCTTCTTCAATTAAAGCACTATCAACTTCATCGTTGTTTATGTTATAACCCTGAGAATACAAGAAATTGATTTTTTGACTTGAGAACTCGTCATGTGCAGAATTTATGAAGGTAGGAACGATTCTTGAGCTTCCTGAACCCTGAAAACGCGGCTTCTTTGCAAACTCACCAATTAACGCAACCTTAGCCGACTTGCTTGCCGGCAAAACCGAGTCGTTCTTCAATAGAACTGCGGATTCACGAGCAATTCTTCGCGCTAAATCATGATGCGCTAATTTATTGTACGGGGCAGGGGAGTTGGTTGCAGTCTGCTGTATGATAGCCAACAGGCGTTCACAGCTTGAATCGATTTTTTGCATTGAAAGCTTGCCGCTTTTTACTGCGTCGGTAATGTCCTCAAAAAACTCATTTGGCGGTTCGGGCATTTCCAAATCTACACCCACATCAGCGCTTTTTATCCGATTTTCCATTGCGCCCCAATCGGTCATTATATGTCCATCATAGCCCCATTCTTTTCTTAGCAATTCATCAATCATCTGCTTATGAGAACTTGCATACTCGCCGTTGATTTGATTATATGAGGTCATTATAGACCAAGGCTTTGCGTTTTTTACAGCGTACTCAAAAGCAGATAAGTATATTTCCCGCAACGCGCGTTCATCTATAATTGAGTTAGAAACAAGCCTTGCCGTTTCCTGATTGTTAGCCAGAAAGTGTTTAAGGCACGCGCCTACATTCTTGCTTTGGATTCCGTTAATCAAGGCCGTTGCATATTGGGCGGCAACATAAGGGTCTTCGGATACATACTCAAAATTCCTTCCGCATAAAGGGGAACGCTTAATATTTACAGCAGGTCCCAGTAAAATATCTACGCTTTCCGAAACACATTCCTCTCCTAACGCGCAACCCATTTCATATATTAGCTCTCTATCAAAGCTGCAGCTTGCGGCTACTGCTGGTGGGAAGCAGGTTGCTTTTACAGTATTCTCCTCGCTTGAAGGCTTATCTAAATCTGCCTTCTTGCGCAGCCCATGTGGACCGTCGGCCAAGCGCAGTGAGCGTATTTGCAGTCTTTCAATGGGTTGAGTACACCAGCTGCCATTGCCATGCCTTAGCAAAACCTTTTCTTCTAATGAAAGCTGTGAAGCAATCTCCTTTGCTGCTTGCTTTGCTTCATTTGAAATGGGAGTGACCTTCATAAACGCTCCTAAGTTATATAGTTTTTAACGAAGTCAATATTAAGCACACATTCTTTACTGACTTCGCGCTAATTATATTATTTGCGCAGCTTAAAAGCAAAGTGAAATAAAGCATATTAACCGTACTAACTGCTATGAGGTTAGCTGAAATAATACTGATTATTTTTCATACAACACAAGGCTTACTTCAATATCATGTTCTTTAAGAAAATCCTTGATAGCATTTGTTGCCACTATTAACGCCTTGTCTTTCGGATAGCCATAAATGCCGCTTGAAATCAGAGGAAAAGCTATGCTTTTGCAATTATTCTCAACGGCAAGTTTAAGGGAATTTGTATAAGAGGCTCTAAGCAAGCGCTCGCATTCTTCTTCGTTCCATTTATTGTAAATAGGTCCAGCAGTGTGAATAATGTATTTCGCAGGCAGGTTAAAGCCGGGAGTAATAACAGCATCGCCCGTGTTTATAGGTGATAGCTTATCACAGGCAGCTTGAAGCTGAGATGCGCCTGCTGCGTTGAATATAGCTCCGCATACCCCTCCGCCCATTGCAAGCTGAGTGTTTGCAGCGTTTACAATAGCGTCAACATTCAGCTTTGATATGTCATTGTTTATAATGAAGAATGGCATATGTGCACCTCCAAATGTATTCGATTATCATATGTAATGTTTACACATATTTGGTAGATTACTCCCAAATATAGCTCGTCATGGTCAGCGAACCAAGCTCGCACGATTTATTATAAACACTTACCGTATCGTTTTCATTCGATGCTCCAAGCGCATATAAAAGTGGATAAAAATGGTCGGGAGTAGGTACTGCAAGCTTAGCAATAGTGCCAAGCTCATTGAATTTCAGTATGTTTTCATGGTTTTTACCCATAATGTTTTTGTAAATGTACTCATCAAAATCGTATGCCCAATCAAAGCCCTTGTTTGCTTTGTGCCAATCAACAAGCATAAGGTTATGTACTATATTCCCTGACCCAAATATTAGAACTCCCTTTTCTCTTAATACGCTTAACTCCTTGCCTATTTTGTAATGGTCTTCAGCAGGTGCGTTTGCATCAATACTGATTTGAAAAACTGGAACATCTCTTTTCGGAAAAATGTGAACTAATACAGACCATGTTCCGTGGTCAAGCCCCCATGTATTATCAAACTTAGTTTCTCGCGATATCAACTGTTTAGCGGCGTTGGCAATCGCAGGTGCGCCAGCTGCATCGTATGTAACCTGATACAACTCTTTCGGAAATCCATACATGTCATATATGGTGCGTGGATTTTCGTCGTTCATTATTCTTGTTCCGTGCGTGTACCAATGAGCCGAAATAGAAATAATCGCTTCGGGCCTTGGCATCCTCTCGCCAATCTTCCGCCAAGCTCTTGAGTACTCATTGTCCTCAATGGCATTCATAGGGGATCCGTGTCCGACAAATAGTACCGGCATTCTTGACATATGCTTTACATACTCCTTTCTAAGACTTTGGATATGAATAAATGTGTTTTCGCAATCAATTGCTTCCGTATTTGTTTTTTAAGAATGCAATAGTTGCTAAAATCAGCCTTTCTAAAGCTTCCAAGCTAATATCAGAAAGACGTTTTATATAAATGCACGCCTTTCCGATTTTATATTCTCCCAAGTCTTTCAGCAAATACTCGTGCTCGGGATTTCCTGTAAACACATAAAGCGAAATAGCTGCTTTGCGAGGAGAAAAGGCAACCAAGGGCCAATCTCCCTCTTGTTTGCTTCGCTCGGATTTGTAGTGGTAGCTCCCGAACCCAATCATTGAAGCTCCCCACATCTTAGGCTCATACCCGGTAAGCCTTTGCATAATATTTAGAAGCTCAAAGCTATCGGCTTTCTTTTGCTCGCTATTCGCAAAGGTATCAATAAACTCAAAAACATCTCCGTCGTGTTGCTTGGTTTTTAGCTCTGCCATAATGTATTCCTTTCATCTCCAAAAGCTTTTTGTGCCTTTTTTGCTCTCAATATTGTAAGCAACAATCCTGTATATCAAATCGTAATCCACCTTATCAGACCATTTGATTCGAAATATTCCCTTTGTGTGTGAGTACCCTGCCTTTTCGATCTCGCTGCTGAAACGCGCGATTGCTTCCGTTTCAGGCGCAACTGCTATATGCGCTTTTGCAACGCTAAGGGCTATAATAAATGTTTCGTGGTCTGTAAACATGGGTTGATTCCATCTTATTTCTTCATTAAGCTCAGGGAAATTCTCCTTTATTTTTGAAAGAATTTCTCTCAGCTTTTCCCTTTTCTCTGCATCATCAATATTCGCTAAAAATTCTTCGAAGCTTTTCACCATACCCACCTTATTTGTGTTTGTAGAATTACGGTTATTAGTTTTGGCAAGTAAAAACTACTGCTTTATGCAAACATTAGAAGGCTTAAAGCCATTACGCCCATGCCTGCAATTAAGCCTGTAATTGCGGTATGATGCTCACCATATTTTTCTGCGGTAGGCAATAGCTCGTCTAATGAAATATAAACCATGATTCCGGCAACAAAGGCGAAAACAACTCCGAACATAGCATCGTTGAATATTGGTCTTAGTAAGAAAAATCCTATCAATGCGCCTAAAGGTTCGGATAAGCCCGAAAGAAAAGAAAGTATAAGCGCTTTCTTTCTGCTGCCCGTTGCATAGTAAATAGGAACCGAAACCGCTATGCCTTCGGGTATATTATGGATTGCAATAGCCACGGTAATGCTGATACCCATAGTAGGGTCGTGAAGCGCGCCTGTAAATGTTGCCAGACCCTCGGGGAAGTTATGAATGGTTATAGCCAAAGCGGAAAACAGACCCATTCTCAGCAAGGCCTTTTTGCTTTGAACCGGCTTCTCCATATCGTCGACATCGTGAAGCTCATGAGGGTTTTTGGATTCAGGAACTAATTTGTCAATAAGCGCTATTACAGCGATACCTATAAAAAAAGCTATAGTAGTAATCCAGTAGCCTTTTGTATTCCCGTACACAGCTGCCAATGAGCTTCGTGCCTTTGCGAATATTTCTATCAACGAAACATAAATCATAACTCCTGCCGAAAAGCCAAGCGCGCCCGCCAAAAACTTGCTGTTCAGTTTCTTTGAGAAAAAAGCAAAAGCGCTTCCTATACCTGTTGAAAGTCCGGCAAGCAGGGTTAATAAAAATGCGAATAGTATTGCTTGAGTAGATAATTCCATAGTATGCTCCTGTGCAAGTTAATACTTCTTTCGAATGCTAATAAGGGTTCTAATGAATTATATGCTGATTTATTGGTTTAGCGCAAGCGGGGGGTAGTAATAGGGATTGCAACAGACAGCAAGTAGATATTGGCAGAGTAAACCAACTTGCTTTATTATCCCGTGTCCCGTTCTAATTCTTCAACTGACTTTAATTGGTTTGCAGGCGAGCAAATGCACTATATAAGGAAAATGTGATGTACTTCTTTAAGCAAATATATTCACTTTCTTAAAATCTTTTCAATAGCCTTGCCCTTTGCTAACTCGTCAACCAACTTGTCAAGCCATCTGATTTTCTGCATAAGCGGGTCTTGGATTTCCTCTACGCGATGTCCGCAAATAACACCTGTAATTTTGATAGCATTTGGATTTATCTGTGGAGCTTCGGCAAAAAATGCTTCATAGTCAACATTCCTATCAATTTGCGCCTGCAAGCTAACTTCATCATATCCCGTCAGCCAGCATATTACAGCATCAACCTCGGATTTGGTGCGCCCTTTACGCTCAGCTTTTTGGACGAGTAGGGGATACACACTCGAAAACGCCATTTTGAAAATTCGCTCGCTTCTCATTATTTATCCTTTCCTTTCGCTTGTTTAACTCGCCAAAGCACAATGTCGGTGATGAGTTCATGATCAATCGGTTTGTCAAGCGATAATTGAATTGTGCCTTTGCTGGTTTTGTATCCTGTGAGCCGCTCGGCAAATACAGTAGTTGCTTCGCCGCCCGGGTACAGCCCGATGTGATTCTTGAACGCAGCGAAATGAATAAGGTTTTCATTCAGCCAGAATGTCGGCATTCTCCAAGTGATTTTTTCAACTGCCTCTGGTGCAGCGGTGCGTATGGTTTCGCGAATCTTTTGCAATATCGGCTGAACAGCTTGTGGCTGCATGGCGATATATTCGTCTATGCTGCTTGGCTTTACGCAAAAATGATCCTGCTGCACTTTTTCGAACTCACGACCGCATTTAGAGCACTTCCACATAAAATCTCACTCCAATATTAAAAGAAATTTGATATCTGCACCATTCATATTTGAAACCTCATGAATTTTTGCCCCAACGGCATTTTATCAAGTTCTTATATGCCTTTCATGCTTTGCGTATCGGGTGTCTGAGCACCGTTTTTAATTTCTCGGGTGCCACCTTGCGCGGGTCAGAAATATATATTTCATGGTGCCTGCGCAATTAGCTGAAATCAAGCGCATAGCCATTCTGAATGGCATAATTGTCAAGCGCCACAATAGTCGCGGGTTCATCATCGTATGAGCCTATGTGCATTATCTGAACGCATAGTCCTTCATCAATCGTTTCAAGCTTTGCCTTTGATGTGTCTAAATGCGGCTTTTTCTTCGCAAGAGCAGCTTTTGCTGCTTCGAATATTTCTTCTGTTACGAAATCCGGCTGTCTTATCATCATTGTCCATATAAACTTGCTTTTATCGCTAATTGCTGCGCCGCCGCCCCTGAAATCATCATCTAAGCTCCAAAAACCTTCTAAAGGCGGTATAACATATTCAAGTATAGACTTGTTGCTCATTTTTATTGCGTAAGAAAGTCCGTACAGCAATTCAACAGCGGCAGCATACTCCGCGCTGGTGTTCGGATCGCCCCTGCCGTCAACGGTAATAAAAGTCATAGGGGGGACATTGATAACCGACGGCGTGGTTTTGGGGAGATACAGCTCCTTTTCGGTTTTCTTATAATCAAGCATCATTCAATTCTTCCCTTTCTAAGTTGTACGAAATATATTATAGCTTATTTTTTAGGAAAATACGCTGATGTTGTAAATAAACTTTATATGATAATCCTCGTCGATAGTCATAAAGAAACTAACGGGTTATTTTATACTTGACAGGCAGCTGTTTTTCTTACTCCATTGTGCCGCAAATCAAGTAAATGCTTCTCATGCTGTAAAATCACAAAATCGTAACTATATCCTTCAAATCCTTTTTTCTGCTGTGCAAAACGCTCGGAGCCGCTTCCTGCGCCGGATACCCCATAACCAATATACATACAGGGATAATATTTTCGGAAAGATTAAACTCAATTTTAACTGCGTCGGGAATAAAATGCATAATCCATGTTGAACCTATTCCCAGTTCCCAGGCTTCGAGCATCATGTGTGTAGCAACTATAGCCGCATCAATTTCGCCGCTTGGCTTGCCGTCAAACTCTCTTATCCAGCACAAAGAAGAGTCGTAACATATAAGAAACGCCAGCGTTTCACCAAAGTTAGAATACTTGCACCTTTGCAGGGTTTTTAATGCCTCTGCGCTTTGTAATACATATATCTTTTGTGGCTGATTATTACATGCTGTCGGCGCGACCTGTCCGGCACGCAGGATTATATCGATCTTTTCTTGCTCAACCTTCTTATCTGAAAACCGACGCACAGAAAATCTGCTGCTTGAAAGCTCAATGAAATCAGATTTCATAATTTATCTCCTTCATTTATATTAGAATATAAAAAAGCACTGCAATTTAATCATCAGTGCCTTTATGCTTATGATAAAAATCTTTTAGCGATTCTTTTGTGACATCGTTTAAGCAGTGCCAGCGAACATTTTGAATCGCACCTTCTAATGCAAATAGTCGCATAATGCGGGCGGTAGGGTCTTGCTGTAAGATACGAAGCCATGCTTCACGGCTACCAGCATTCTTCAATTCTTCAACTGAAATAATGCCAACGTCAAAAAGCTGTTTTTCGAGTTTTGCGCCGATATTCGGAAGCTTAGATAGATTGCCCATAGTTTTCTCCTTATGCGGACTTCAACAAAAACTATGATAGCATTAGTCAGGATAAAATACAATATATTTAATGAAACAGTTGTAGCTGTAGTGCAATCATGTTAGATACTTATATAAAGCAGCTGCACTGGCAAAATGCTTTTCAGCTTGCGTTCGCTTTTATATCCGAGTCGTTTTTCATTCGATACAGCACTGCCGCAATTAAGCCGAGTGATAGTATTATGCCAACAATAGCGGCATAGAAAAGCGATTTATCACCGGTTACGGGGGGCGTAGTATCAGGAGGAGTAGGTGTAACATCAACTTTTGGTGTTGAAGTTGGTTCAGCTGTTACGGTCGGCTCGGTCGTTATAGTCGGTTCAGGTGTAGGTGTTTCCCATATATCATCGGGATCTGCCGCTTGAGCCTGAAAGACCCATGCAACATCGCCAAACAGTCCCATATATTTATTGTCAACGTCTTTATCAACCCA
>DUPG01000007.1 GCA_012838425.1 Clostridiales bacterium
AAAAGAAGCGGGGCGGAAGGCGCCTGCGGCGCATGAAGACACGCTGCACGTGAATGAAGACAATGCTTACGCATTGAATAAAGACGCTCCTTTGGAGCGAATGAAGACACGCTGCGCGTGAATGAATCCAGCGACGATGGCGAATAATGAGCAGGGGCGCGCATTGCACGTCCGCTTTTTAGTGCGGAGTTTCCCGCTCAAAGCGTGGAATGCAGAATGCAAAATACAGAAGGATAGATGATTGCAGGGTTTGGTTCGCTTGCGCGAATAGCTAAATATTGCTTCGCAACTCTGTATAAATATTGCAACGAGAACTCAACCAAACACACTATGGGCGTATATGTGCGCCCTATTACGCTTTGTGAGTGCAGTACAACGCCCCGAAACGCGCTTTCGTGGAATTCCGCACTAAACCAAAACGGACGCGGAATGTAGAATTATGATTAGGTGCTATCAGGACAAAGGAAAAAGTTAGGTATATAATATAGCATATTTCGCCTTTCAATTTCATATAAAGAAAGGAGCATACCTATCTTATACTCCTTTTCTCATAAGATTGCATTTTGCTTTTGCGCGGCAAGCCCACACAACATACTAACAGCATTTTTTCTTTCGCCGCAGGCGTCTTCATTCACCCCGCACAAAAACAAAAAGGCGGATATGCCGCCTTTCTATTTTATTCTAACTAAATTAGAACTTCAATGCGTTGAACTTAACGCCGGGGCCCATAGTTGTTGCGAGTACCAGGCTCTTAATGTATGTTCCCTTTGCGGCGGCAGGCTTTGCCTTGATGATGGCTTCCATCAATGTACGCAGGTTTTCTTCCAGCTTTTCTGTGCCGAAGCTTACCTTGCCTATGGGGCAGTGAACTATACTTGTTTTGTCAACGCGGTATTCGACCTTACCGGCCTTGATGTCGGCAACTGCCTTCGCAACGTCCATAGTAACGGTTCCGCTCTTGGGGTTAGGCATCAAGCCCTTAGGACCAAGCACGCGACCTATTCTACCTACAAGACCCATCATATCCGGTGTGGCTACGCAAACATCGAAGTCAAACCAGTTTTCCTTCTGAATCTTGTTAACTAAATCTTCGTCGCCAACATAATCTGCGCCTGCGTTCTGAGCCTCTGTTGCCTTATCGCCCTTTGCGAATACAAGCACCTTAACCTTCTTGCCAGTACCATGGGGAAGCACTACTGCGCCTCTAACCTGCTGGTCTGCATGGCGGGGGTCAACGCCCAAGCGGATATGCGCTTCAACTGTCTGGTCGAAGTTTGCCTTATGGGTTGATAATACAACCTCTAAACCTTCCTTAATATCGTACAGCTTCTGTTTATCTACGAGCTTTGCACTTTCAAGATACTTCTTTCCACGCTTCATAACTTACCTCCGTTATTCCTCTACTACAATACCCATGGAGCGGGCAGTACCTTCTATCATGCTCATAGCAGTTTCAAGACTTGCTGCGTTCAGGTCGGGCATTTTAAGCTCAGCGATTTCCTTAATCTGCGCCTTTGTTATCTTGCCAACCTTTTCAGTGTTGGGTCGACTGGAAGCGCTTTCCAAGCCGCACGCCTTCTTAATAAGAACTGCCGCAGGGGGAGTCTTCGTGATGAACGAATATGTTCTGTCTTGATAAACCGTAATAACTACGGGAATTATCAAGCCCATCTGCTTAGCTGTGCGTTCGTTGAATTCCTTACAGAATCCGGGGATATTGATGCCGTGTTGGCCCAGTGCAGGACCTACAGGCGGTGCCGGTGTTGCTTTGCCGGCGGGGATTTGGAGTTTAACTAACCCCATAACTTTTTTTGCCATTACAATTTCCTCCTAATATATAGTGGTATTAGCGGACGGAAAAATTCCTCCCACAATGCACC
This sequence comes from Clostridiales bacterium, assembly GCA_012838425.1. Lineage (GTDB taxonomy): Bacteria > Bacillota > Clostridia > Christensenellales > CAG-138 > DUPG01. The sequence goes on from DUPG01000007.1 coordinate 1,881, forward strand.
CAATCGCTTGGGATTGCAATCCAATTTAATTCCTACAGCTTTTGAACTTGGAAGAAGTCCAGCTCCGTAGGAGCGTCCTTGCCCATAAGATTTACTATGAGCTTAATCTTTTGCCTTTCCTTATCAACAGCAATAACTCTGCCCAAGAAATTTTCGAAAGGCCCTTGAATGATTCGTACGGTTTCGCCTACCTCAATGTCAATTTCAATAGGCATGTACTCAATGCCCATGGCGACGACCTCTTCGTCTGAAAGCGGAATAGGCTCCTTGCCCATGCCTACAAAGCCCGTAACGCCGCGGGTGTTTCTAACAATGTACCATGTTTCGTCGGTTTTAATCATCTTCACCATTACATATCCGGGAAAACGCTTACGCGAAACAGTGCGGCTCTTGCCGTCCTTCAGCTCACGCACTTCTTCGACAGGATACTTAACTTCAAGAATCAAATCCTGAATTCCACGCGCCTTAGCTACGTGCTCTATATCCTGCTTTACCTTGTTTTCATACCCGGAGTATGTGTGGATAACATACCACCTTGGTTCAGGCTTCTTGTTTTCTTCCATTTCTTTCAATCCTATTTTTTAATTATAGGTTAGTCAACAGCTTGATGCATAAACCGAACAAAAAGTCCAATACGCCAATAAGCACAGCGAACAAAGCGACAACCGCAAATACGGTCAGCGAATTTGAGAGTATCTCCTTGGGAGTTCCCCAGCTCAGCTTCTTAACCTCGCCTGCGAACTCGCGGAAGAACTTAAAAAATTTGCTGCCGCCCTTCTTCGCCTTGCGCTCGGGCTTCTTGGTTTTAACTTCTTTACCTGCCATTAGAACGCGCTCCTTTTTACTTAGTTTCTTTGTGTGGTGTGTGCTTTTTGCAGAAACGGCAATACTTGTTGAACTCCAAGCGATCGGGATCGTTCTTCTTGTTCTTGAAAGTATTGTAGTTCCTCTGTTTGCACTCGCTGCAAGCCAATGTAATCTTTACCCGCATCGTGCTCCCTCCTTAAAACATAGCTAAATAAGACCCGAATACGGGTCAACTTGATAAATTTATCATACAAAACTGCTCGTGTCAACAGTGTTTTGAATTTTTTTTGTTTGCTTACAATATTATACCCATAATTTTTTGAATGTAAAGCGGAGATAGCAGACTGATGTTACCCGAAGCGCATACTTCATGCCCGAATAGCTGTCTTTTCTATTGCCAAAAGGTGCAGCATGCTGTTAAAATCTGTATATGCAGTAATAAGAGGAGCAATTATGGATATAAGCAGTGGCATAATAGAATTTGATATAAACGGAAATAAGCACACTATTACTTATGAATACCTGCGCAAGCACAGGGATTACGATATTGTGGTTGACTTTGATCTTCTGCCGCCCGTAAAGAGAAGCTTTCTGCAATGGTTGCTGTTCGCCTGCGAAAGAACGGTCGAAATAGACGGAAAAGAATGTACCATTGTGATTGCAAGCAATTTCTTTGATGTGGCTGTTGACGGAAAGTTTGTAAGGTGTAAAAAACCATATCAGCCTCTGAATGTTCCGATATGGTGCTGGATATTCATAGCTATATCGTTTTCTCATATTTATTCCTGCAATACATTATCACGCAAAGCTTTCCGCAGGACATATTTACATACGCATATGCCGCGCTTAATTCCGTTGCTTATATTACGCTGCAATTAAATGTGTTCTACACCCCTCGGCTCAGCAATATAGCTAAAATTCTGATCAGCGGAGCAACAACGCTTTTGGTGTTGGGGCTTATTATAGTTTTATGCAACAAGTCCATAAATAACTATTACAATCATTATTAAAGGAGACAGCCGTACACGTGGCATTATTGGAATTAGCTTTAACGCAAAGCGGCGCCCCTCAATCCATACCCTCGCAGCGCTTGCACTTGCCGAAAATGTTCTTGTCGCCGCCGCAGACGGGGCAATAGTCTTGCCTTTCCCATTCCGCTTGCGCGGGCGTTCCCGAAAAAGCGTTCCTGAATATGCTTATCTTATTCTTTCGCGGCTCAAACTCAATGGATTGCAGCTTAGTGCAGCCCATGAACGCGCCCGAGCCTATTTCCTGCACATTCGCGGGAATTCTTATGCTTGTCAGCGACGAGCAGTTCTTAAAAGCGTCCCACTGTATGCGCGTAACATTTTCGGGAATCTCAATGCTTTCTAAACTGTGGCAGTTTTCAAACAAATCCCACTCAATAACAGTCAGCTCAATAGGAAGCTTAACGCTAACAAGCGATGTGCAGTTCTGAAAGCATTCGCGCTCGATTGTGCGCACCTTTGCAGGCAAAACTATCTTTTTCAGCGCCTTGCACCCGCCGAATACGCTGTGTCTGATTATCCTCAAGCTGTTCGGAAGCAGAATATTTGTAAGCGACTCGCAGTTGTAGAAGGCCTTTTCCTCGATTTCAACAGCGCCTATGGGAAGCACTACCGACTGAACATAGTAGTTGTTCATAAACGCTTCCTTGCCTATTATTTTTACGCGAACGGGAAATTCGACCTCAGATTCTGCGCCGTTGTACTTCACAAGCATATCATCGGATACCGTAAAGTCGCCTATGTGCTCGGTGCTGATTTTTATTCTGAAGCTTTCCTCTGAAATCGCCAGGTAACGCTCGACAGCCTTGTCAACCCTGCCTACCTCGTGGCATATAGGGCAGGCGAATTCGTCGAAATTCTCGTCAACATCTACTATTCCGCCACAGAAAATACACTTTGCCTTAGCCATACCACACTTCCCTTCCGATTTGCTACAATTATTATATGTAAGCGCGAAAATTTAGTCAAATACGAAAGCACATCAGCTGTTTACTTTGAATACACAACCATTAAAACCAATACAGCAATTACCACAAGCGCAATAATCTGAACAATTATCTTAAACGCCGTGCTTGAATCCTCATAAAATTCACGGCATTTTTTATTTATTAGCGGTGCGAACATCGTTCTTAGGAAACCAAATATGCCCACATTCCTCCTTAATCATTGCCGAACAGATTACAACAATAATATATAGTACAGATGATTGGTTGTGTCTGTCAATCGGCATTTAACATTCTATGCGGCAGATATAATTTCTGCCAACATTTGTATTTGCTATGCGGTTGTGCTAATATTTTCAGTGAATTGACTACCTATCAGGAGGATTCTATGCACGAAAAGGTTGAAGCGTACCTCAATAAGATGAGAAAACAGCAAGATGAGAAGGAGCAAAAAGAACGCGAAAAAATACTTTATAAAGCTGGGCTATTTGAAAGAAAATTCTTATCCAAGGATGAGCTGAAAAATAATAAAGAACCGGTGTATTATTTTTTCGACGAAGCTAAAGGCGAAAACAAACCTTATGTATTGCAATACTGTGCTGTAACCGACGAGGAGTTCAAGGAAATAAAAGAATATGCTGCCGAATCAAATGTCAAAGCTGCCAAGAGCAATTCAATAGCAGTTTTGTTTAAGGTAATAGCTTGGCTAACCTATATATTCGGTTTTATTGCCGGTTTTGTGCTTGGCTATGACGGTTATGAGTTTGTTTTCAGCGCAGCCCTTTTATATTGGGCAGGCACTTTTGTAAGCGGAACGGTATTCTTGGGCTTTGCGGAAATAATTGATTTGCTGCACAAGCTAAACAGTAAATAAAATGCTTGCGAGATGAGTATGCCAAAAATCGAATTGACAAACATGGTTTTTATACAGAACCCTGTAACAAAAAAAGTGCTTGTTCAGGACAGGGTAAAGAGCTGGAAAGGGCTATCCTTCCCCGGCGGTCATGTAGAGGAAAACGAGAGCTTCATTGACAGTGCCATTCGCGAGGTGCGTGAGGAAACAGGGCTTGAAGTAAGAAATCTCAAGTTCTGCGGAGTGATTCACTGGCTGCATAAAAAGACATTCGACAGATACATAGTGTTTCTGTATAAGACATCAGACTTTTCAGGCGAATTGAAGGATTGCAGCGAGGGCAAGCACTTTTGGATTTCTATTGACGAGTTGAAAAACACACCGTCTGAAAACTCAACGCCCGAATACCTGCCCATGTTTTTAGAGGATAAGTATTCCGAAGCGTTTGGTCTGTGGAGCGAGGACGAGGACTGGGGGCTGGTGTTTAAGTAGGCGGCTTAACACAAACAGCTTTCTCAAAGCTTTACACGACTATCTATGAAAAAAGAAAAGCAAACCGCCTATTTTTTCAAGCTTTCAGTCTATCATATCAGCAAGT
>DUPG01000033.1 GCA_012838425.1 Clostridiales bacterium
ATTGCTTGACTGTTAGTGCACTATACAGTTTTCAAGGTGCAGGCCGCAAAACATCTCCTGTTCTGCGACAGCTTTAATAGAATACCCCATACTTTTTGGTTTGTCAATAGGGTTTTTGAATTTTTTTGAGGTTTTTTGAGAAAAATTTTTTTGCTATTATATATCAAATTTGCGAAAAAAATATCTTGCAAATGGTTTTTGGTTATGCTATACTACCGTTTGTCGAGCGGGAATAGCTCATTCGGTAGAGCGTCGCCTTGCCAAGGCGAAGGTGGCGGGTTCGAGCCCCGTTTCCCGCTCCACCAAGGGCAACAGCGGTGATGCGGATGTAGTGTAATGGTAACACATTAGCCTTCCAAGCTGAGGTCGTGGGTTCGAATCCCATCATCCGCTCCAAATTACATATGCACCCTTAGCTCAGCTGGTAGAGCACCTGACTCTTAATCAGGGTGTCCAGGGTTCGAGCCCCTGAGGGTGTACCACGAAAGAGCCGTTAACTATGAAGGTTAGCGGCTTTTTGTTATTAAAATATCAAAGATGTTTTGTTTTCAATCTGATACAGGCGCAAATGTCTTAATTGTTGCGGTTATGCATGGTTATATAACCGAGTAAAGCTTATTTATAAATGTAAGAAAACCGGAATAATACTTGTCATTACCGCCGTGAATGTAATTATTCTCCAACCGCGAGGCCTATGGGATCAAGAGGCTCCCAGCCCGTGATTTCTCCAAAACAACCACCGTCCATATCTATACAATGGTCTGTCGGAACGCCATAGGCTGTAAGCGTACAGCCCTTTTCTACTATATTGTAAGCGTTCGGCTGCTCTCGCCCGATTCGTACTAACCAAAATATTGACCCTCGTGAAGCGCAAATGTTACCTCGCAATATTCGGACTCGTTCGTTCCGTATGCAATATTCGCGAAAGCATTTAATGCTGTTTAAATAGGATTTCAACGGGTATTTATAAACAATCTGCTAAAACGGCTGATTATTCAAGCTCTGAACGATTTAATACAAATCCGTCCTTCTGAGCTTCGCTATTGGAATTGAATTTCTTGCTTTTTTGACTTCGCTTGTATCTATTGTAACTACCTTTATGCCCTCGGCTGTACCCAAATCGACTATGACCTCGCCATCGGGAGAGCAAAGCATAGAATGACCGTATGAGCTTGAAGAATGTGCTGGGGCAACGCCGCACACGAAGCAGCGGTTATCCAATGCGCGCGCTCTAAGTAATAGCTCCCAGTGCCTTGGGCCTGTCGTGTTGGAGAATGCGGCTGGAAGGGCTATTAGCTCGACGCACTGCTCCATCATAATTCTTGACCATTCGGGGAAGCGTATATCAAAGCAAATGGAAACGCCTGTCTTAATAGGTTCATCAAATATTAAAGGAAGATTGTCGCCCGCTGTGATTACTTCGGACTCCTTGAAGCGAAAATCCTCGAATTCTACATCGAATAAGTGAGCTTTTCTGTACCTGCCGACGAACTCCCCGTCTTTATCAAACACCAAGCAGGTGTTATATACCTTGCCCATATGAAACTCGGGCATGCTGCCGCCTATTATCGCCATATTGGTTTCCTTGGCGGTTTGTGAGAGCATACCGTATGTTTCGCTGATTAGAGGCTCTGATGCTATGAAAAACAGCTTGGGATTGTATTTTATAGTGAACATTTCGGGCAGAATTGCCATATCTGCGCCATATGCCGCCGCTTCTTTTAGCATTTCCTCAGCGCGCAGCAAATTCACCGCCTTTTTTTCACCGACATCAAGCTGGCATAATGCTAAACGCATATTGTTCTCTTACACCTCTATAAGATATTTCTTCGCGAAATCGGGAAAATCGCAATCGCTGCCCGAAATCGACATTACAATAGTTATTCCCCTTTCGGCTGTAAACCTTTCCAATACATCAAACATTTCCTTCAATGTATCAAGAGGGTGCTTTATCATCCTCAAAAAGCCATCAACAAATATATATTCCAAATCAAAATCCTGCGCCGCCATTCCCGATATAAAGCCCGTGAACAGCTTAGGACCCGAAATCAAATGCTCGCGAGAATCTATAAATCGAATTGAGCTTTTCAAATCATACATATAACGCTTGTCGTCATCAAGAAATACTATACTGCCCTTTGCTTTATCGGCTATTTCATTCGCCATATCGATTATGCGCTTTGTTTTGCCTGTGCCTTTTTCACCGTAAATTATCTTTATCATAGTACACCACTCCCCTACCTATTTGTTGTTATCATTATATATTACTAATCTTGTTTTATCAATAACAAAATCTGTTTCAAAGAATATTTATTGTAAAAGCGCGAAAGCTATAATATGCGGGCAAACAGCGAAAAAATAAGGCATAGCATATTGCAGTCGATATTCGAGAATTACGGCGTGCTTGAAGTGAAAAAAGTTGCTTACGAATACGGCGTAACGGCTCAGACTGTTTACAAGCACATAAACTATTTGGAAGCACACAAGAAAATCCAAAAAATAAAAAGCGGAAGGCACAACTCTTACATTCTCCTTCCGGAATTGACATTAGAGAATACTTATCCGCTTGAAAATCTATCCGAGGACGAATGTTTGAAGCGAGATTTTCACCCCATTCTAAAACTGCTGCCGCAAATTGCTAACAGCGTATTCAGTTATGTGTTTTTGGAAATGCTGAACAATGCGATAGAACACTCCGAGGGCAAGCGCGTATATGTGCGCGCTATGAAAAACGCTTATGCGGTGTCGTGCGTGATTTCGGACAATGGCATAGGGATATTCACAAAGGTTCAAAACACATTGGGATTATCCGAAAAGCGATACGCGATATTAGAGCTGGCAAAGGGGAAGTTTACATCTGACCCGGACAGCCATACGGGCGAGGGGATATTCTTTTCTTCAAAAGCGGCAGACGAATTCGTGATATTATCTGACCATCTGATGTTTGTAGGAAAGACTTCGAAGAAGCATGTGCTGAAAACGGATTGGATTGCGGATTTTCCCGAATATGACGAAGGCGGTACTCATGTTATGTTCTCTGTTTCGATAAACAGGGCTGTTGAATTGCATGAGGTATTTGCGCAATACTATAAACACCCCGAAAGCTACGGCTTTGAAAAAACGGTAGTACCTGTGAGCCTATTGGAATATAAGGACGAAAACCCTTTGTTTGTTTCGCGCTCGCAGGCAAGGCGGCTGCTTTCAAGGTTTGAGAAGTTTTCTACTATTGTATTGGACTTCGCTGAGGTTCACGAAATTGGTCAGGCGTTTGCCGATGAGATATTTCGAGTGTTTGCCAACGCGCACAAAAACTGCGAGCTGCAATACATCAACGCGAATGAGCGCGTTAGGAATATGATACTAAGGGCAACTGCGCCGAACGCTTGACAAATAAAATTAAATATTGTAGTCTTTTACCAGCTATGACGGAGAGAGTAAACGCGGGATTGCATTATAAGAGAGCGGGGGTAAGGTGAAAGCCTCGCTGCATGAACCGTTGAACATGGCTCCTGAGCGTTCTCGCTGAACGCAAAAAGCCTTAGGCGAGGCGGGTTCGCCCGATACAGCGAATAATGAGGGCCCGAAATTTGTCGGGTTAAATCAGGGTGGTACCGCGTGAAACTACGCCCCTGTGCGCTATATGTCAGCGTGCAGGGGTTTAATATAATAGGAGGAATTATGAGCGAAAACAAGACATTTATGATTACGACGCCCATTTACTACGCAAGCGGAAGCCTGCATATAGGGCATTGTTATACCACAGTTGCGGCAGACGCGATAGCACGCTACAAGCGTCAGAACGGCTATGATGTTTACTTCTTGACGGGGTCGGACGAGCATGGTCAAAAGGTCGAGAGAGAAGCGGCCAAGCTGAATAAAACTCCTCAGGCATATGTTGACGAGATTACCGACAGCTTCAAGCATATTTGGAAGCTGTTGAACATCTCATACGACGGCTATGTCAGAACGACAGACGATTATCACAAAAAGACCGTTCAAAAGATATTCAAGAAGCTGTATGATAAGGGCGACATATATAAATCCGAGTACGAAGGGCATTACTGCACACCCTGCGAATCGTTCTGGCTTGAAAGGCAGCTGAAGAACAACTGCTGCCCCGACTGCGGCAGACCGACAGAGCTTGTGAGGGAAGAAAGCTACTTTTTCAAGCTGAGCAACTACGCGGACAGGCTGATAAAGCATATCAAGGAGCACCCTGAGTTCATACAGCCTGCATCAAGAGCAAATGAAATGCTTAACAACTTCTTGCTTCCCGGGTTAGAGGATTTGTGCGTATCGCGTACCACTTTCAAGTGGGGAGTGCCTGTTGATTTTGATTCCTCGCACGTTGTTTATGTGTGGTTAGACGCGCTGACTAACTATATTTCGAAATTAGGCTATTTGTCGGACGATGATTCGCTGTTTAAGAAGTACTGGCCCGCTTCTGTTCAGCTTGTAGGTAAAGAAATTGTGCGCTTCCATACTATTATATGGCCTATTATGCTGATGGCTCTGGATATTCCTTTGCCTAAGCAGGTGTTCGGGCATGGCTGGCTCGTGTTAGAGGGCGGCAAGATGAGCAAATCAAAGGGCAATGTAATAGACCCGATAGCGCTTATTAACCGCTACGGCAGGGACGCTGTACGCTACTTCCTGTTAAGAGAGGTGCCCTTCGGTTCTGACGGCGTATTTTCAAACAGCGCATTGGTGAACAGAATCAACTCTGACCTTGCAAATGATTTGGGTAACCTGCTCTCGCGCACTGTCGCGATGATTGAGAAATATTTCGGCGGAAAAGTGCCTGCGTATGACCTGAATTCCGCTCTGGGCAAGGAGCTGCGCGAATACGCATCTGCGCTTCCCAAAAATGTAGAAGCGAATATGAATGCGCTGAAAATTCCCGAAGCGTTGCAAAGTGTATGGGCGCTTATTGACAAGTGCAACAAGTTTATTGACGATACAAAACCTTGGGTATTGGCAAAGGGCGAAAACACAGGCGATATTGAAACGCTGGGCAATGTGCTGTACCACTTGGCAGAGTGCCTGAGATATGTTGCGGTGCTCACAACGCCATTCCTGCCCGATACCGCTGGAAAAATGTTTGAGCAGTTAGGCATAGGCGGCGAGCTAACAACGCCCGACAGCCTTAAAGCATTCGGCGGATTAAAGGAAGGTACTGAGGTTAAGAAGGGCGAGGCGCTCTTCCCGAGAATAGATGTGCAGAAGGAGTTAGAGGAGCTTGAGAAGCTGTTCCCGAGTGAGCCGCCGGCAAAGGAAGAAGAAGCTAAACCCGAAATAAAGCCCGAAATCAGCTACAATGATTTTGCGAAGCTTGATTTGCGCTTGGCCTTGGTTGAAAACTGCGAGGAAGTTAAGAAGTCAAGAAGCCTGCTAAAACTTACCCTTAAGGTTGGCGATGAAACGCGCACGGTTGTTTCGGGCATTAAGTCATTCTATTCGCCCGATGAATTGATAGGCAAAACAGTTGTGCTGGTAGCTAACCTCGCGCCCAAGAAGCTGTGCGGTATAGAGAGCCACGGTATGATTCTCTGCGCCTCTAATGCTGATGATACGAAGCTGTCGGCGCTGACTACAATGCAGCCCATGGAGCATGGATTGAAGGTAAGATAATGAAGCTTTTTGATACACACGCGCATTTGACAGACGAAAGATTTGATGAGGATAGGGACACCCTTATTATGTCCCTTCCTCAAAAAGGTGTTGCGAAGGTTATAGATGTAGCCTGCGACGTGCGCGAAGCGGAAAAGACCATTCAGCTTATTGAAAAATACGATTTCTTATACGCCGCTGTCGGGATGCACCCGCACGAAGCCGCAGAAACCGAAACGCAGCATATTGACTCTATAAAGCGATACCTGCAGCACGAAAAGGTTGTGGCATTAGGCGAAATCGGGCTTGACTACTACTATGATTTCGCTCCGCGCGATGTGCAGAAAAAGTGGTTCATTATACAATTAGAATTAGCGATAGAGTTAGGCATTCCGGCGGTGTTCCATGTGCGAGACGCATTCGGCGACTTTATGGATATTCTAAGGGCGCACAAAGAAGGCTTAAAGGGCATTATGCACTGCTATTCGGGCAGCTTGGAATCAGCTTACGAGTGTATGGATATGGGCTTGTATATATCGTTCGCCGGAGCTGTAACATTTTCTAACGCTAATAAGCTGGCTGCGGTTGCTAAGAATATTCCCGATGAATACTTGCTAATTGAAACCGACTGCCCCTACCTGACTCCTACCCCGCACAGAGGCAAGCGCAACGAACCCGCCTACGTGCGCTACACAGCGGAAAAATTAGCCGCGCTGCGCAGCACGAATGTAGAGCATATCGCCGATATTACATACAAAAACGCTTGCAAAGTGTTTGGAATAAACGAATAAAGGAGCAAAAAATGTTTGATATTCTTTTCAAAAACGCCTGTATTGTTACTATGAACGACTCTGAGCCTGTTATTGAATCGGGCTATTTGGGAGTTACAGGCAAGAAAATAAGCTATATTGGAAAAGCTGCCCCGAATGATAAGGGCAAAAGGGAGATTGACTGCAAGGGCAATATACTTATGCCCGGGCTAATAAACGCGCATACGCATACGGCTATGACATTGCTGCGCGGTGTTGCCGACGACTATACGCTAAACGAATGGCTGTTCAATCATATATTCCCCATTGAAGCCAAGCTTGACAGCAGGGCGACCGCGATAGGCTTTACGCTCGGGGTTGCGGAGATGCTCTCGTACGGCGTGACATCAATAAATGATATGTACTTCTTCCAGAACGACATAATTCGTATAGCTGCGGATATTGGCATAAGAGGCTATTTTTCGAACGGAATTGTAGCGTTGAGTCCCGATTACGACTTTTATAAGGACAGAAGCATAAGAGAAACACTTGAAATGCTGGAATATGACCTGCCCGACAGGGTTAAGCCCCAGCTTTCCATACATTCCGAACGCACGTCTGAGCCTTATGTATGGGATATGGCAGTTGAATTCGCGCAAAAACATAACATTACTATGCACATACACCTATCCGAAACGCTATCAGACCATACCGAGTGTATTAAGAAGCATGGTAAAACGCCGGCCGAAGTGCTTTCAGAGCATGGGGTATTCTCTGTGCCTACTGTTGCGGCGCATTGCGTTCATGTTTCTGAAAGCGATATGGATATTATGGCAAAATACAATGTAACCGCTGTGCATAACCCTGTTTCGAATCTGAAGCTTGCAAGCGGAATAGCCGATGTCGTTGCTATGCAGAGGCATGGTGTAAATGTGGCATTAGGTACTGACGGCGTATGCTCGAATAATTCGCATGATTTGTTTGAGGAAATAAAGCTCTCAGCGCTGCTTGCCAAAAACAAGCACTCTGACCCCTCATTGTTCACCGCGTATGACGCATTGAAGCTTGCTACCGTGAACGGTGCGAAATCGCAGGGCAATTATGGCGTTACCGGGCAGCTTATAGAGGGCTATGAAGCGGATATTATTATGCTTGATACGCAGAAGGTGCAGAATCAGCCCGTACACAACCCAATTAGCAGTTTAGTTTATACAGTTACGGGTAAAGATTGCGTGCTTACCATGGTACAGGGCAAAATACTTTATGAAAACGGCGAATTCATGACAATCGACATAGAAAAGGCTTTAAGAGAAATGAAAGAATACGCCTTGCCCTTGATTATGGGCTAAACTACCAAGAATTCAGAGAAATAATCGCTCAGGCGTTGAGTTTTTGCAACAAGTGCATAAGTGTTTGACGCCGAAACATCTAAATCGAACATGCGCTTTGCTTCATCAGATAGCTGTTCTGAGTCTGTACCTTTAATAATCACAGGAAGTGAGGCGTTGTTTGACAAATGCGATAAAAGCGACTTTGATTCCTTGCGCACTCCCAATACATGAATGTATTTAGGGGGTGTTTTTTGATATTCTGCCTTAATGCCCAACAATGCGCACATACAAATACGCTTTATTCTTGCCATTGTATAGCGTTTTGATTTAACACTTTCAAGAAACTCATAATATGAGCTTGCTATCTTTGCATAGTAGCGCAAAAGATTGTGCAAGCCCTCTGATACATCGGGCAATGAGAGCAGCTCGTCATCTGTCATTGTGCTGAGTTTATATAGAATCAAGTCAGAAAAATGCTTGTCGTATACCGGCGCATTGGCTAATATCACACCGTTGGGCACATACCTCTCCCACTCATTGAGATTCGTGCGGATATAGCTTGCAGACGCAAAATTCTCGGATGCGATTTTGCTGTCATGCCCTGTGCCTATACGCTTTGTTAAAAAAACTTGCGCATTTGAGGATACTTTCTCTAATGCTTTCAGATATTCTATACCCAGAATGGCATTTGGCTTTTCTATTAAATCCACCAGCTCATCGCTTGCGCCATACTGAATAAGCGCTTTGAGAACAGCGGCCGGATAAGATAGCCCCAAGCTGAGCTGCGCTTGAATGAGTGAGCTCAGCTTTTCATCGTCGTTGTGATACAGCCTTGCCGCAGCCCGTAAAAGCTCTAAGTCATCAGTTTCACAGCCAAAGCCCAATGCGGAAATCCCACAGGCGTTTAGCGTAGAGACAGCACCATACGCAAAGCATTCGGCATTTGCGACAGCGTAATATACGGGCAGTTCTATGACTAAGTCCGCACCGTTATTAAGCGCCCACGAAGCGCGCAAACGCTTATCCGCAATAGTGGGTTCGCCCCTTTGAGCGAAATTGCCGCTCATTATGACTATAAGATAATCGCATTCAGATTGCCTGCGCAAGTCTAATAACTGGTGCTTATGCCCGTTATGAAAAGGGTTGTATTCCGCTACTACTCCTGCTATTTTCAATGCCTGCTCCCAAAAAGATGATACTTGATTTTAACAGAGAACTGCTGAATTGACAATCATGAGCATTTTAACTTGATATATGTTATGTCTAATAAAAAAGCCCATTGGAAACCAATGAGCTGATTACTCATATATTCAATGTTATTCCGTCAAGGCGCGAGAACTAAACATCAATTCTTCTTGAAGTTGCTTTTTATCCATTCTATTACGGGCATTAGGTTTTCTCTGCTTACAAAATCTCCGCCCTTTTCGAAAATCTCAAGTGCTTCTTCCTCATCAAATGCTAAGCCCTTTTCCTTCGCCTTTTTTGAAAGCTCTCTAACAAGCGCGGGGGCAAAAGCCTTTATAAACAGCCTCATGAAGAAAGAATGCTTGCTGATGTCAAATCCGCCCTGCAGCCAGAAAACCTCTGAATCCTCTATGCCGTTTTTATCGCGCACCTCGATAGTTCTGTCAAAGCTGCTGCTCGACATTCCCACCGCGCATACAGCCAAAACCCTGTATAGCTTTGCGGCTTTTTTATATCCCACTACCTTGTTATCACTAACCCAGCCCATGTAGATAATGGAATCGCCTTTTTTTATACTCGCCTTAGCCTCTTTCAGCGTATATGCGGGAATACCTATCATTCGTGAGAGCAATTTTGCGTATCTTTTTGTGAAGCCTGTTTCAGAAACATACACTATCCCGTTAAGATAGCTTTTTGTGTTTAGCCCTAAAATTTCCTCGACATTCATATTTGCCCCTCCTATACATGATGCAACATAATACAACATTATCCTTCATTATATTATATTGACAGATTTCGCAAATAGCAAGCAAAATGGGAATTCAAGCTTTTTACACAGTCAAAACTGTGTTGATTTGTGATAATGTTACACTGCTTTCGCGTATTTCATATATTTTTCACGCGCCTCTAAGTTGACATACATGTCTTATAAAGTTAAAATCATAAAGGGGGCATATATGTAACTGTTCACTTTATGCGCCTTAATACAATATAATGGAGGAAACCACTTTGAAGTTTATGAAAAAAGGCATAGCCTTTTTATTAGCTTTATGCTTTACTCTGATGTTTTTCGCTCCCTTGCGCACAGTTGACGCAAGTATTTTCGACGAAAGCAACCTGTTAAACGAAAAGACCGCAAGCATTCTTACTATTACTAAAAATCCTACACAACCTACAGAAGCAGATTATGTGGTTTTTTTCAGGAACAATACCAAAGGCGTTACTGAAACAAGCGATCCTGAGAACGAAAATGTTGAATTTGCATACAGAACATTACCTAATGGCGCAGCTCAATCACTGTACCATCCGGAAACATTAGAATTTGACACTCAAAGAACAACGCAAAGCAGAGCAACTAAATCAAACGAAGAATTCAATGTTGGCGACAAAAAAGTATTCACGCTTAAAAATGCCGACGGTTCTCAAACAATTAACGGCATTCTTCCCGTTGAATTTGAGGTTATGGCGGTTGGAGAACACTGTTATGTATGGCGTCCCGCTGACCCGAGCTTCACATACCGCATTGAAACCTCTCACGCCGAAACCATAAGAAACGAATTCGAAAAGAATTATGCGCCTATGGAAGAAGCATTCGGTAAGCTGAATTACCCCGAATCCGGCAATGGCAAAGTAAACCTCATGGTTTATAACATTCTTTGCGGCTATGACCCCGAAAATGGTATAACCAACTATACGGGCGGCTTCTTCTGGCCAAATGATTTTCACCCGGGTTATGTTCAAGGCGTAAACTACGAAATGAACGGCGAGGCAATGCTTCACATAGACACATATCCTCAGATATTCAACAAGCAGGGCACAACCGCAGTAGTTGAGCAAGCATACGCGACAATGGTTCACGAATTCCAGCACCTTATCAATTACAGCAGAACTGTTATAAACCCGAACAATCCTTCAAGGCAAATGGATTTGTGGCTGAACGAATGTATGGCTATGTCTGCTGAGGAAATGATTTATCCCGGCAGCACTCTGTTCTGGAGAGTATCCGATTGGCGCAATTACGGACAGCCCTACTGGAATGACGGCAGAGCGTTGAACTATTGGGTTAACTCATCAGCTTATAATGTATTGGGCTCATACGCCATCGCATCGTTGTTCGGGCAATACCTGAAGCTGCAAACGGGCGATTATACATTTTTCTCAAGGGTTTTGGACTATTATGAATCAGGGTTAAGTCCAAGCTTTGAAAATGCTATCGAAAATGCGGCGATTGGAACCGTATTTGACGGAATGAGCGCTGCTGATATAAATGTTAGCTTCAGAATAGCTTTGAACTTCAAATCCGCATTCGGCATATACGGGTTCCATGACAACAGCTCTTTCTCAAACCTTATGCCTATGCTCTGCACAAAGCAGAACATAACGCTGAATTACAATGGCGGCGCAGTAACAATAAAGCCCACAGATAACATATACGACCCGTCAAAATACGACTTCTCAAGCAACATTGTCGCGTACTGCATCAAGTACAACAATGTTGAGATGAACAACCTGCTTTATGGCTTTAACGGTACAGATTGGGTTGCTATTAACGCTGACAACGGTGAAGTTGTAAACAGAGAAGCCGCTGAATTTAACGGCAAAAAAGTTATCACGGCTGAAATTTATCAAAACAATGTGTACGGCTTCACTAATGACAAGGCGTTTATAATGCATCACTTGGATATGCAGCCTGTTTTCTATGACAAATCCATAGAAGTTTACGACATGAGCTACGATTACAGCACAAACACCATGTATGTATTGGGAAAATCGGGCGCAAAATACGCCTTGTACTCGATGAACCTCAACACCTGCGAGTTGACTCTTGTAAAGAATATTGACAGCACAGGCACTCCCCTATCAATCGCTTTTGACAGCAATGGCAAGCTTTATGCGCTTACAAACGAATCAAATAAAGCGATATTGTGCGAAATAAATATGAGCACAGGCAAGGCAACAAATATAGGAAGCACAGAGCTGGCTGTTACCGAGTATTCACAAGTGCTGAACTATGACCATGATAACGGAATACTGTATTTGGCAAGCGGAACCGGCGAAGGCGAAGGTCAATTGGCTATTGTGAACACCGTTGACAGCTACGCATTTATAATCCGAAGCAACATAGGTGAAGTGCATGGCTTATACAGCATACCTACATATGTGGATAACCCTTCTGCAAGGTATCTCTCATATAAAATAGTTAATAACGAAGCCACCATTACAAACTGCTCAAAGAGTGCTGCGGGCGTTATCACAATACCCGAAACCATACAGGCATATCCTGTAACGGCTATCGCTTCATCAGCATTTAGCGGATGCTCGGCAGTAACGGGCGTTATTATTCCCGAAGGCGTTAAGACGATTGGCGGAAGCGCATTCGCTTCATGCGTTGGGTTGAAATCGATTGACATACCAAAGTCTGTTACCGCGTTGGATACTTCAGCTTTCGCAGACTGCGAAAATCTGACAGCAATAAACATTGATAAGGATAACACGAATTTCAGCTCGCATTCAGGCGCTGTATATAACAAAAGCCTTTCAACACTATTGATTTGCCCGCCCGGCTTTGCTGGTGAATTCACAGTTGCACCCGAAGCAAATACGATAGGTAACTCGGCATTCAAAAACTGCTTGAAGGTTACAAAAATTGAGCTGTCCGTTCAGACCATACAGGACAATGCCTTCTTCAACTGCAAGGGCTTGAAGGAGGTAGTACTGAACAACGGTTTGCAAAGCATTGGCGCTGCTGCATTTAGAAGCTGCTCTGCGCTGAAATCACTCTCAATACCGGATTCAGTAACTGCAATAGGCACAAACGCCTTTCGCGATTGCTCGGGCTTGGCAAGCGCAATACTGCCAAAAAACCTGAAGATAATACCCGATTACCTGTTCACAAGCTGCACGAACCTGCGCAGTGTTGAGCTTCCCGAAAAATTAGAGGAAATAGGCGCATATGCCTTCAACAAGTGCACGAGTCTTTACAATGTTGTAATTCCTAAGAATGTATCGGTTATAAAGAACTTCGCTTTCAATTCGTGCGATATGCTGGTCGGCGCCCAGTTCTTAGGCAACGCGCCTACGAGCTTCGGCAGCAAGGTATTTGACGACTGCGCACCTTCTTTCGCGATTTACTACAGCAAGAACACAAGCGGTTGGACTTCGCCTACATGGAACGGCTATAAAACGAGCACAGATGAAATGCCCACATACATTTTGGGCGATGCGAACTGCGACGGCAAGGTAAACACAGGCGACGCTATTATGGTGCTTATGCACGCCACCGGCTTGACCAAATTACAGGGCGGAGACTACCTTGCGGCAGACTTCAACCTTGACGGCAAGGTAAACACAGGCGACGCAACGCAAATACTTATATTCTGCGTATCATAACAAAAACGCTTGGTATAACGGGGGCGAAAGCTCCCGTTTTTTTATTCAAGGTTTTGGTTGCTAACCGCAAGTGATTAACGAGATGGGCGGATATTCGACAAAGTTCCATTATTTATACAGCCTTAGCATAATTGACATTATTTAATAGCTGGGTTATACTGTATTATTGGAATTATGCTTATATAAACAAAAGGTAGGTAGTATATGACGAGCTTTGAGGAAATAAGAAAACTGTTTTCTGAGGAATTGGGAATTCCTGAGAATAAGATAAGCTTAGAAACCAAGATTGTTGATGATTTAGGTGCAGACTCTATTAACATGATGGAGATTGCATCTATTATTGAGGAGAGATACTCGATAGAGATTCCCGAAGAAATGCTTGCGAATATGAAGACTCTCACCGTTGGTGAAATTGTAAATGCTATTGATAAGCTGAAGGGTTGATTGTGCTGCAAACAGATAGTTTTGAAAGCTTAATCGGGTACTCTTTTTCGGATAAGACTCTATTAGCTACAGCTCTTACACATAGTTCATATACCCTAAGAAATCAAAATATGCCTAACAATGAGCGGTTGGAGTTCTTAGGGGACGCGGTGTTGGAGCTGTGTATAAGCGAAATGCTCTACAAGCGTTTTCAAGAGGCTGATGAAGGGGTGTTGACGCGTTCACGCGCTAAAATTGTGCGCGAGTCAACGCTATATGAAGTCGCAAAGCGTATTGGCATGGGCGAATACCTGCTTATGAGTCAAGGCGAAGAAGCGTCGGGCGGCAGAGATAAGCCCTCTATACTTTCCGACGCGTTAGAGGCTGTTATAGGCGCTATATTTTTGGATTCCTCACTTGAAAACGCCAAAAGCTTCATATACAAGTTCTTTGATATTGAAAAGGTGCTTGAAGACGCTAACAACAAGGATTATAAAACCTATTTGCAGGAGTATGTTCAAGAAAAGCGTTTAGGCGAAATACGCTATGATGTAATAGAAACATCCGGTCCTGTGCATAAGCTTGTATTCACTATGCAGGTACGCATTGCAAATAAGCCATACGGAATAGGCAAGGGGCATACCAAGGCTGAAGCCGGGCAAAACGCCGCAAAAGAAACTATAGATATGCTGAAAAGCTTACACAGCAAGCAAACGGAGGATTGATAATTGCGACTTGTAAAATTAGAGCTTAACGGGTTCAAATCGTTTGCTAATAAAACTGAGATATTCTTCGATGAAGGTATTACCGCAATTGTTGGCCCTAATGGCTGCGGCAAAAGCAATATAGCCGATGCTATACGCTGGGTGCTGGGCGAGCAGAGCGCAAAAACGCTGAGAGGCTCACGCATGGAGGATGTTATATTCGCAGGAACAGCCACAAGGAAGCAGCAGGGCTATTGCGAAGTAACACTTTTATTTGACAATTCTGACGGCCGACTGCCCATAGACTTTTCCGAGGTTTCTATAACGCGCAGAGTTTTCCGTTCGGGCGAAAGTGAATACTGCATTAACGATACTCCCTGCAGGCTGAAAGACATTCATGAGCTATTAAGAGATACAGGCTTGGGCAAGGAAGGCTACTCCATTGTCGGTCAAGGCAAGGTCGAGGAAATACTTTCGAATAAATCTAATGAACGCAGAAAGGCATTCGAGGAAGCCGCCGGCATTATGAAGTACAGAGTGCGCAAGGAGGAAGCGTGCAGAAACTTAGAGAACACGCGCGCAAACCTGACACGCATAAGCGATATTCTATTCGAAATTGAAGTTCGCCTTGAACCATTGAAGGAGCAAAGCGAGGCCGCAAAGAAGTATTTGCAGCTGCGCGAGGAGTTGAAGGAGCTTGAAGTAAACCTTTTCCTGCACCAGCACGACAAAATATTAGAGCGCAGCAAAAGCATAAAGGAAACAATAGAGCAATTAACCAACGAAATCACAGAGATAGAGGAAAAGCGGCAAAGCATAAATGCAGAATGTGAAAATATAGAGCAAAGCGAAAAGGAGATTTCCGATAAGCTGTCAGAGATGCACAACGAGCTTGTTCTGATGACAGCGGGTGTCGAAAAACAGCTTGGTGAAGTAAAGGTATTAGAGGAACGCATAATAAGCGCGGAGAAAGAGCGCGAAAAGCTGCTTGAACGCATAAAGGAGAACACTGAGCGCAAGACAAGCTTGGCTGAAATGCTTTCATCGCACGACGGTTCTTCTGTTGAGCGCGAAGAAGCGTTAAATCTACTGAGAAACGAAAGAGACGAGGTTCAGAAGCAGATTATAAATCTGAACACAGAGGTAATGGAGAAGGAGCAAGCGGTTGAGGACCTGAAAAACGCCATTATCGACGCTATGAACCGTATAAGCGACGCAAAAAGCAATATGTCGCGCCTTACCGCCAACAAGCAATCGCTTATAGAGCGAAAAGGCGAAATACAGTCGCTGCGCGAAACATACTCTCAAAAGGTTATAGAGCTTGAGGAAGAATTACTGCAAGCGCAAAATGAGCTTAGCGAGCTAAACACACAGCTTGAAAACGACAAAGCGGCGGTCGGCAAGGCTTCAAGCATTGTGAATGATTGCAATTACTATCTAAACAAAAAGAATGACGAAATAAAAGCATTAGAGCAGAATATTGAGGGTATGCGTTCGCGCCTGAACGTATTGACTGAAATGAAGCGCGCGCACGAAGGCTATTATCTGAGCATTAAAAAGCTTATGCAGGACGCGGAGAATGACACCTCACTTTCAAAGCATATTGAGGGCGTTGTCGCGGAAATAATAAGCGTTCCGGAAGCATATGAAAACGCGATTGAGAATTCGCTTGGCTCGGCTTTGCAGAACATTGTAACGCCGGACGAGCAATCAGCAAAGGTCTTAATACACTATTTAAGGGAGAAGAACTACGGCAGAGCTACCTTCCTGCCCATAACCTCTATGCGTCCTAAGACGCTTACAAGTGAAGAAAGAAACGCTATAAAGGTTAATGGCTGCTATGGCGTAGCTTCAGAGCTTATAGACTATGAGCCAAAATACAAGAATGTTGTTGAGAATCTTTTAGGCAGGACTATTATAGTTGAGGACTTAGATGTTGGAATTTTGATAAACAAGCGCGTCGGACAAGCCCTTAAAATCGCGACAATAGACGGCGATATTATAAGCCCCGGCGGTTCAATGACGGGCGGCAGCAATGCGAAAAAGGAGTTCAGCCTATTAGGGCGCGAGCGCGAATGTATAGACCTGCTTTCGCAATTAGATCAAAAGAAGAAGCAGCTTGTTTCACAAAGGAATGCGAGAGAGGAAATAGTCCGTCAGCTTGAAAAGGCAAACTCTATTGTAGCGGAATGTGTAAAAAAGCAGCACGCAACCGAAATAAAGGTCGCTCAACAGGCGGATAGGGTCGATATAATAGCCCAGCAGCTTGAAAAGCAAAGGGAGCAGCTAACACAGGCAGATACGGAGCTGCAGCGCATAGACGACAGTATTTTAGACATAGAAGCGCAGATAAAGCAATGCGAGGAATCGCAATTAGAGTTTGATTCGAGCAAGGCTGTAACACAGGAAGATGTAAGCAAGGCGCAAGCTGAGTTGAACCGTCTGCGCAATGAGCTGAACGAACTGAATGACAAGCATACGGAGCTGAAAATAAAGATAGTATCATTAGAGAAAGACGCGGATTCACAGCTGAACGAGCAGAAGCGCTTATCAAAGGAGCTGAACGCGACTATATCCATGTTAGATATAGACGAAAAGGCGGTTTCACAGCTTGAATATGAAAAGCAGGAGCTAATCGCCGCAAAAGAAAATTTGGAAGCGGAATTAGCTAATAACAAGACCGAGAACGAGGATTTCCAAGCGCAGTATTCACAGCTTGAAAAGGCAAGAGAAGCGTTGCGCGAAACTCTGAGCGAGCTTCGCAGCGAACGCGAAAGGCTTAGCGACATATTGAATGAGAAACGCGAAAGGCTATATAAGCAGGAGGCTGCGCTGAATAAGTGCGAGGTCGACTTAAGCTCAATGCAGGATAAAATATGGCAGGATTATGAGCTTACATACGAAAACGCATTATTCTACCGCAGGCCTATCGCGATAACGGCTTCACACCAGCAAGCCGACGAGTTGAGACGCGCTATTCGCGAGCTTGGCGATGTGAATGTAAACGCTATTGAGGATTACAAGGACTTGAGTGAGCGTTACAGCACGCTTAACACGCAATACGAGGATTTAAGACGCGCAGAAATAGATTTGATGAAGCTAATTGAGGAGCTTACAATAACTATGGAGGAGAACTTCAAAGAGAAGTTCGAGCAGATTAGGGAAAACTTCAAGCGAGTATTCGTAGAGCTGTTCCAAGGCGGAAGCGCAGATTTAGTGCTGGCAGATGAAGACGATGTGCTTAACTGCGACATTGATATATTAGCGCAAATACCCGGCAAAAAGCTGCAAGGGCTTGCCCCATTATCGGGCGGAGAACGCGCGCTTACCGCAATAGCCTTGCAGTTTGCAATACTTGACTTAAAGCCTACTGCCTTCTGCGTGTTAGACGAGATAGACGCTTCATTAGACGAAGCGAATGTAACACGATTTACTAATTACTTGCAGTCGTATGCAAAGAAAACTCAGTTCATACTAATAACGCACAGAAAAGGCAGCATGGAGGCTTCGAATGCACTGTACGGGGTTTCCCAGCAGGAAAAGGGTATTTCGAAGGTCGTTTCGGCAAGAATAGGCAGCATAGCTGCAGAAGCATAAAAACAAATTAGAGGAGATAAAATTGGCAAATTTAAGAATAATACCATTAGGCGGTGTGGGCGAGATTGGAAAGAACCTCACCGTAATAGAATATGGCAACGATATTGTAGTGATTGACTGCGGATTGAGCTTTCCTGATGAAGATATGCTGGGGATAGACTTGGTAATTCCCGACATGACATATTTAGAGAACAACAAGGATAAGATTCGCGGCTTCTTGATTACGCATGGACACGAGGACCACATAGGCGCACTACCCTACGCTTTGAAGAAGCTTAACGCGCCTGTGTTCGGCACCGACCTGACAATCGCGCTGATTAAGAACAAGTTAGAGGAGCACAATGTAAACCACGCCAAGTTAGTAAACATACAGCCCGGGGACATAATTGAGCTTGGGTGTATGAGCATTGAGTTTATAAAGACAAGTCACTCAATACCGGGGTCTGTGGCGTTGGCTATAACTACTCCCGCGGGCGTGATAATTCATACAGGCGACTTTAAGATGGACTTTACGCCCATGGACGGCGAGCCCATAGACATAGCGCGCTTTGCGGATTACGGAAGCTGCGGGGTGCTGGCATTGCTTTCGGACAGCACAAACGCTGAATCCCACGGCTATACGCAGAGTGAAATGGAGATAGGCAAAAATATTGAGGAGTGCTTCGCGCGAGCGCATGGCAGGGTTATTGTCGCTTCATTCGCCTCGAACATATATCGAATTCAGCAGGTGGTTGATGTAGCAGTCGCACAGGGCAGAATTGTATGCTTCCAAGGCAGAAGTATGCTTAGCATATGTGCAATAGCGCGCTCTTTGGGGTATCTCAATATTCCCGATGAATACATTGTAGATGTTGAAAGCCTGAAGGACTATCCCGATGAGAGAGTGTGCGTAATCACGACGGGCAGTCAGGGCGAGCCTATGAGCGGCTTGTTCAGAATGGCGAACTCTACGCACAAGCTGAATATCGGCTATGGCGATACTATAATTATTTCCGCTTCTGCAATACCCGGAAATGAAGTAGGCATGGCTAAAATCATAAATCAGCTATACCAAAAGGGCGCAGAGGTCATATACGACAAAACCGCTGATGTGCATGTATCAGGTCACGCGCATAGGGGCGAGCTTGGCATATTGTTAGCTGTTACGCGCCCTGAGTACTTTGTGCCTATACATGGACAATACAAGCACCTATACCATCACGCAAGCTTAGCAAGGAACATGGGCATTGACCCTGAAAAGATATTCTTACTGAACTTAGGCGATGTGCTTGAATTTTCAGATAAGGGCGCTGACATTACCGAAACCGTTCCGAGCGGAAGCATATTGGTTGACGGGCTTGGCATTGGCGACATAGGAAACACTGTGCTGAAGGACAGGCGCATACTCTCACAAGAGGGCGTTGTGGTGGCAGTTATCACGATTTCAAAAGCGACCGGCGCACTGTTGGCTGAGCCGGAGCTTATAACGCGCGGATTCGTTTATGTTAAGGAATCCGAACAGCTGATAGCTAACGCAAAGGAAGAATTAAAAAAAGTCGCGCAGAAATTTGCTGAAACTCCGAAAACGGATTGGGCGAACACCAAGGCAAACATTCGCTCGACTTTGAAGAATTATCTACACGAGCAGACTAAGCGCACTCCGTTGATAATTCCTGTGGTTATGGAAGTCTAAATGGTTACATTATAAATCTTCTTAACATGTTCACGGCCGCGATACATAATGAGCATTGCGGCTATTATATCTGTTACGCAAAACGCTACAACTATCATACGCATAGGAATGCCTGTGTCGCCTAACGCTCCGCCTAATACTTGTCCTAATACTGTTCCTAACATAGTAAGCATCTGGAATGTGCCGTTAAACCTTCCCCTAACTGTATCGGGCAAGTAGTTCTGCGTTGAAGATATGCGAATATTGAACGATGTTACGCATATCAAGCCCGATATAAACTGCAAGGCAAGCATTCCGAATATAGGCGTAAACAGGTATGCGCAGCCTATTAGGTTAGATGTAACATAAACGAACATGGCTATTGTGAACTTCTTGTCCTGCGGGAACACCTTTTTATAATGGAACAGCCCGCCAATAAGCCTGCCCAACAGGTTTGCGCCCGTTACAAATGTAAATGTCATAACGCCTAAGCTGTCCTGCGACTTAAAATACGGCAAAAGCAGTATGCCCGAAGCGCTGTTGGTAAAGCTGTTTATTGTGAAGTATGCTGTAATGGTTAAAAGCCCAAGCTCGTTTTTCAGATATTTTATGCCCTCTTTGAAGTCGTTTATATACTTCTGTATGCCATAGCCCATGCTTTTTGTAGCTTCGGCGTGCATTTCTCTTATGTCTATCTGAGTTTCGAATATCGCTGCTATAAGGAATGAAAGCGCATTGAAAAGTATCAGATAGGTAAGCCCTTCACCATTAGGCACAATGTTATACACATATGCCGCAATAGGCGTCATAAACGCTGCTAAGGGATATATCATGCTCGAAATAGAGTAGGCTTTTTGGAAATTGCCCTTGCTTATGAGCATGGGATACAGACTCTCGTATGCTACGCCATATATACTGTCAATGGTGCCTATTATTGCTGCAAATAGCAGCATTATAACATAGTTCGCCAGCTTAAAATGCAGTACAAAGAATATTACCAGGAATAAGAATGATGATATAAAATCAAGCGTATATATTACCTTTTTGCGTGAAAAACGGTCAATATACGGACCTGCCAAGCTTGGCATTATAATTTTTGGTAGATTCGTTACGACTGCTGAAATCGCATAAAGCAAGGTTGAGCCTGTATAATCTAAAATTATCAAGCCCAACGCGAAGCCGGAAATCGCATTACCTAACATAGATACTACTGTACCTAATGTTATGATAGTAAAGTTCTTAGTCCATAAAGGTTGTGATTGCATGCTCATATACCCCTCTCCGCAAAACATTATAGCACGCGCATAGCGTAAACAAAAAATATATTCTTAAGCTTTTTTTATTGCTAATAAAACCTCTATGTAGTATAATAAATATATGCTATAGAGGAGCGAACGCCGATGACATTTAGCGACATACTAAATGCTGTAAAAACTGGTTTTTCAAACTTTAGATTTGTAGATGCTATTGATATTCTAATCATTGCGCTGCTTATATTTTGGGTTATTCGCCTGACAAGAAAAACACGCGCATATCAGCTTCTTCGCGGTGTCGCTATCGCATTCGTGGTACTAATTTTGAGTCAAGTATTGGGGCTTACCACTTTAAGCTGGTTCTTGGATACTGTACTGCTTTCGAGCGTAGTCTTCATAGCCATTATATTCCAGCCTGAATTGCGCAGAGCCTTCGAGCATATAGGGCGAGGCAGCAAGCTGTTTGATAAAAAAGCGCTAACAAGCCCGCGCGAAAGCCTTGCAAGAGCAATAGCAAAGCTTTCAAGAAGAAGAGTCGGAGCACTGATTATATTCGAAAAGAAAACTCCATTAGGCGATATATTAGACACAGGTACAAGGCTGAACGCAATAATCTCCGCAGAGCTTGTGGAAAGCTTATTCGAGCCAAATACCCCACTGCATGATGGAGCTATAATCATTTCCGATTCTAAAATCGCCGCTGCCGGGTGCTTTATTCCGCTAACAAACGATGTCGATATAGACAGGGAGTTGGGCACGCGCCACAGAGCCGCAGTAAGCGCTACTCTGATTTCCGACTGTGTTTCATTGGTAGTAAGCGAAGAAACGGGCAAAATATCATACGCAAAAGACGGTGTGCTATATAAGGATTTAGACACTCAATCCTTAATGGATCTGCTGACTGAGCTGTTCCCTGACGGCGCAAATAATTCAGAAGGCAACTTTTTCGAAAAACTCTTTCGAAAGGAGAATGACTCATGAGCAATAGGGGCAAAATACAGCTTAACAATAGACTTCCTAAGTTTATAAAGAACAATCTGTTCATTATAATAGTATCTTTTATAACCGCATTTGTGCTTTGGGGCTTTGTATTGGCAAGCCAAAATCCCGAGAGAACCAAGACTTTAACAGGCATAAAGGTAACCTTTGAGGGCGAAGCAGATCTAATAGCCCGTAGCTTAGTTATAGTGGGCGACAGGTCAACCATATTGCCCGATGCTACCGTATATGTAAGCGCTGATTTACTGCACTACGCAAACCTGAATAACTCAAAGGTAACCGCAACCGTAAGCTTGCGCTCAATAACGGGCGAAGGAATGCATACATTAGATATTCGTGCGACGACTTCTAACGGAACCATATTAAAGGTTGTGCCTTCAACCGTTACAATTCAGGTGGATAGGTTAACTACGAAGCGCGTTCCCATACAAGTTGAATATGACGGCGAATTGTCTCAGAATTACTGGCATAGCGAGCCTGTACTTTCTAAAACTGATGTTGAAATTAAGGGCGCATACTCAATTCTATCATCTATTACCAGCGCTATATGTAAAATTCCATTGGCTACGCGCACCGAAAGCTTTTCAAACGCGATTTCGCTGAGCTTGGTGGATTCTAACGGGCATTTGGTTAATTCTAACCTGCTTTACGGCGATTTGCCCTCCGTTACCGTATCGCTGACTATACTTCCAAAGAAAACGGTTATGTTAGATGTAATAAACTCGCTGATTGGCGCAGACGCGTTAAAAACCAACTATGAGGTTTACTATATTACGGTTTCGCCAGCTACTGTAACCATTATAGGCGAAAAGGCAATACTTGATAGCATATCCAGAATACATCTTGAGCACTTGGATATAACAGGAGCAAGTAAAAGCTTAGAGCGCGAGCTCAAGCTGGTAATTCCCGAAGGGGTTACAGTGTTAGAGGATATAAAAACCGCTACGGCTTATATTACCATTCAAGAAAAAGTAATCAGTAAGACATTCGAGTCGATACCCATTTCTGTTAAGAATTTGGGCAGGGGCTTTGATTATACGCTCTCAACTACTTCTGCTACAATCACTATTTCAGGAAGAATATCTGTAATAAACAAGATTAATCGTGGGGATATTGAATTATATGTAGATTTGAAGGGACTGAAAGCACCCTACACCGGAGTATTGCCTATAAGCGTTGACTTAGGCAGCTCGTCATTGCTTAACGAAGTTACTGTAACGCTTGATGCTACATCTGTTACCGTAACAATAAGCGAAAAATAAGGAGCATTATGAATAAAGAATACTCAGCAAACAAGCATACTATCGTGCTGATTGGGCATTTCGGCAGCGGTAAATCTGAAATTGCTATAAACTTTGCGCTTGAAGCTATTAAGACTCAACCAACTGTGTTGATAGACTTGGATATGGTGAACCCATACTTCCGTTCATCTGATATTGAAAATGAGCTGAAGGAACAAGGCATTGACATAATTAAGCCAAACTTCGCAGGTACAGGTATTGAAAGCCTTAGCTTGCCTGCTGATATTTATTCTGTATTTATAGACTCACACGAAAAGGTTATTTTCGATGTTGGCGGAGATATGACCGGCGCAATTGCGTTGGGGCAGTATAAGCGTTATTTCGAAATGTTGGACAATCTTGAGGTGCTGTTCGTGATAAATACTAAGAGGGCTTTATCTGCCACTGTTGAGGAAAATATTGCGCAATTACAGAAGATAGAAGCCGCAAGCAGACTGAAAATCACAGGGCTTGTAAACAACACCAACCTTTCAAATGAATCAACAGCCGAAATACTAAGCGAAGGCTATGAGATTGTGAAAGATGTATCAAAGGAATTAGGAATCCCCGTAAAATACACAGTAGGCGAGCCAGAGGTTTTAGACGAGTTTCTGAAAAATTACGAGCACGAGAAGGAATACATAGGCACGCCCTACCCCATTACACGATATATGCAAAGAGATTGGGACAGGTTTATAGAAAAGCATTCGCGTAAGAAATAGAACGCATATCCAATAGTATATACTTGTGATTTGCTTATTTAGTATGAATAGACTATAATAAACACATGGTGTTGCGTAATTTTTTCTTGCCTGAGCATATGGTTAAGCCCTCCATGCGTCTTGGAGAGCTACCATCGTTCAGGCAAGCATATAAAACAAGCTTGAGCATGGCGTGGCCGAGTGCTTTGGAAGCACTGTTAGTTGCCGTAATCTCATCCTTTGATATGATGATGGTAGGCGGGCTCGGTTCATCGGCAATAGCGGCGGTTGGAATATGTACCCAACCCCGTTATATTTTACTTGCGACTGTTCTTACGCTGAATATGGGCGTTACCGCGGTAGTAGCGCGTAGAAAGGGCGAAAAAAACTATAAAGACGCGGTTGACGCATTAAAGCAGGCCTTGGTTATATCATTTGCGCTTTCGGTCATCATCACAATAATAGGACAAGTATTCGCAAAGGACCTGCTTGTTTTAGCAGGCGCAAACGAGGATTATTTGAGCGACGCTATAGATTATTTCAGAATAACCTTAGCAGGAAACTTCTTCTACATGATGTCGCTTACTATGACGGCGGCGCAAAGAGGCTTTGGCAACACGCGTATATCAATGATAACCAACACCAGCGCAAACCTTGTGAACATACTATTCAACTGGTTTTTAATAAATGGCATTTGGTTCTTCCCGCGGCTTGGTGTTAGAGGCGCTGCAATCGCAACAAGCATTGGCTATGTAGCGGCATTCTTGATAGCTGTACGCTCTATTACGCGACGCGATGTTCCATTAGCAATTAGGGATTTCAAAATCAGGTTCGACAAAAACACGCTTACCAGCATATCAAAGGTTTGGAGCGGCAGCTTTATTGAGCAGATATTCATTCGTATCGGATTCTTCTTGTATGCGGCTATGGTTGCGGCGTTGGGCACTACCGAATTTGCGACGCATCAAATATGTATGCAAATTATTACCATATCTTTTGCGCTGGGAGATGGATTCAGTGTAGCTTCTACAAGCTTAGTAGGGCAGAATCTCGGAGCCGAGCGTTCTGACTTGGCTATTATGTACGCAAAGGTAGGTCAGCGCATGGCTATGGTGTTAGGGTTTATACTAAGCATCTTGTTCATACTGCTGCGCGTACCATTACTGCACCTATTCTCAAATGAAGCTGATGTAATAGCATTAGGCTCTAAAATAATGATTATTCTTGCTTTCGTGTGCCAAATACAGCCCTCGCAGGTGGTGATTTCCGGCTGCTTGCGCGGCGCAGGAGATTCGGGATATGTCGCGCTGACATCATTCATCAGCATAGGCATACTTCGCCCTGCTCTATCATACTTCCTTTGTTATACATTGGGTTTGGGGCTTTTCGGCGCATGGCTTGGGCTATACGCTGACCAGTTTACAAGACTTGTATTGAATATTATACGCTTCAGAAGCTGTAAATGGACTTGCATACGGCTGTGATTATAAAACATGCTTTTCAAGCCATTTTGCAACCCCGTCATCATCATTGGATTCGCAAATAACATCAGCTGCTGCTTTCACAGAAAGTATTGCATTTTCCATAGCTATACCGATTCCGCAATGCTTCAATAGCTCTATGTCATTGTAATCATCGCCAAAAGCAATAGTGTTTGAAGTATCTATGCCTAAATGTTCAATAACCTTTATTGCGCCATTCATTTTGCTTGAATCAATATGCATGAAAGCGCACCAGTTTTTATCTGAAAACGGGGATAGCTTCACATTATCAAACCGAGAAGCTATGTTTTCCGCCGCGCTGATGTCATGAAAATAAACTGTCGCTTTATATATGGCTTCATCAAGGGGATTTGTGAAATCATAGCGCTCCGCAAAGCCGTATGCTGTTGATAAATCGCCATTATGGCATAGGTAGTAGCCGCCCTCTGTTTCAACGGTTAGCACTTGAAGCGCAGTACATCCCAATAGCGCGGCTATTAGCGCATTTGAAGTGGCTTTATCCAAGGTTTGCGTATGTATTATCGTATCGCCTATACGCACTTGAGCGCCGCAATTAGATATAACACCATTTGGGCGCACAGCATCTATATATCGCTTAGCAGAGGTTTCAGACCTTGCGGTAGCGAATACTATGTAAACTCCGCGACGCTTACATTCTTCTAATACAGACAGCGTGTATGGGGTAATTATACCTTCGCTGTTTAATAGCGTGTCATCTAAATCTATGAATACTGTTTTTATTGGCTTTTTCATAGCTTATCCTGATTGATATTAAAAAAGGCGTTTCCCGCCTTGATGTGGAGCTGATGAGCAGATTCGAACTGCCGACCTCCTCATTACCAATGAGGTGCTCTGCCTACTGAGCTACATCAGCACGCACGCTATTATATCTTTTTTACGCAAATAAAGCAAGTGTTTTTTCGTAATGAAAAAGTATATAATGCGTATAAAAATACCCCCTCATTATGAAGGGGTATTGCGCTATCAAGTCTTACTCACCAACATAGGGAAGCAAAGCCAATATGCGTGCGCGTTTAATTGCTATTGCCAATTCGCGTTGATGCCTTGCGCATACACCTGACATTCTGCGGGGCTTAATCTTGCCACGCTCTGTTATGTGCGTGCGGAGCTTAGTATAGTCTTTATAATCAATTGTACTAACTTTTTCAACGCAGAATGTGCAAACTTTACGCCTTGCTTTATGCTGGCGCGGCTTAAACTTGCGTTCTTCCATTACTATAATCTCCTTTCATAGCCTATTAAAAAGGCAACTCATCGTCATCGACATCCACAAAGCCATCAGATGCCTTATAATCTGACGGTTCTTGCGGTGAATACCTTTCGCTTGAATCGTTATACTCACCGTCCTGCTGACGCGGAGAAAGGAACTCTATTTCACCTGCCTGCACTTCCAAAGAAGCACCGAACTTACCGTCCTTAGTTTCATAGGTTCGCACGGATACCTCGCCGGTAACTGCCACTTTTCTTCCCTTAGAAAGAAATTTTGCGCAATTCTCAGCTAAACCTCTCCAAGCTGTTATCCTGAAATAGTCGGTAATGGATTCGCCCTGCTCGTCCTTGCCAAATCGCCTATTTACAGCTATTGTGAAAGAGCATACCGGAACTCCACTCGGTGTTGTGCGCAGCTCTGGGTCTCTCGTCAAGTTTCCGATGAGTATAATCTTGTTCATAACTAATATCCTTTCGAATTATTGTTAGTCCTCAATACGAACAACAAGGAAACGAATGATACTTTCATCAATTCTGAAATTGCGTTCTAACTCCTTGGGAAGCTCGGTATCGCCTTCGAAATTGATGACAACATAATAACCCTCGGTCAAATGATCGATAGAGTATGCCAAACGACGCTTACCCCATTCATCGACCTTTGTAATGCTGCCGCCATTCGAAGTGATAAGCTCGTTGAATTTAGCGACCTTGCCGCTTATCGCCTCTTCCCCAATGGCTGTGTTGATTACATAAACGCTTTCGTACTTGTTCATTCCTTTTCACCTCCTTATGGTCTTTTGGCCCCGATATAATCGGAGCAAGAAGGATGTTAGCGACTAATTATAACACACGCGTTTTTGTGTTGCAAGCAGATTTTCGAGTATATTCTTTATTTTGGAATTTATATGAAATGCGCCATGCAAATCCCTGTCGCAAACATATTCAAATTCATTTAATTACATTGACTTAGCTTTTTTCTCTACAAATGCACAGCTATTATTCGCTTATTCTATGGGTTTTGTGGCTAATTGCTTTTTCAACTCACGCAAAGAAGCCTTGTTGGTGTGCTCTATGGGCTTCCAAGTCGTATTGCGGTAGAAAATAGCGCCTAAATTTATGTAAAGCCATGACATCATAAACAGCGGGAAGCCAAATAGCCCCTTCTTTACTAACTTAACAGGCTTTTTGCACAGAAGCACTATTATCAATCCGGATAGGAAAATAAACACGAATGTACCTAATACCGCAAGCAGCTCTTGAAAGAGAAGGTTGTACCATGCGATTTTGCCGAAGGATTGAAGCGTAATGCCTATTGCGGCATTTACAGCAAACACAGCAGTACATGGAACGGACACGAGCGATAAAACTTGGTCGAAGCATATGAATCTCTGCTTCAGACTTCCTTTGAATACGCCCTTCAAGTACGCGCCTATGAACTTCTCCATGCATTGAATGGAGCCCAATGTCCACCTATATCTTTGACGAACACTTTGCCTGAAGGTAGTAGGCTGCTCGTCATAGAATACAGCGTCGTATGCGGGCACGACCTCATAGCCCTTCAATATCTGCTGCAATGAGAACTCAATATCCTCTGTTAAAGTAGTGGTGCGCCAGCCGGTTTCCTGAATCAAATCAGAGGTAAAAGCAAAGCCTGTGCCGCCCACTGTTCCCGATAAGCCCAGCTTTTGCCTTGCCTTCATGAATATTTTAATGATTGTCCAAAAATAAATGGCATAGCTGCCCGAAACCCATGTGTCGCTCGGGTTCATGGTTTCTCTGTTGCCTTGCAATATCTTATCGCCGGCATTTATATGGCAGTTCATTGCGGCTAAATAGTCTTCGTCGGCAAGATTGTCCGCATCGAATATGCAAAAAGCATCGTACTGCTTTATGCCTTCTTTGCCCAGCAAGTCGAAAAACCAGTTTAGCGCATAGCCCTTGCCTCTTTCTCTGAGGTTTTCACGCTCGACTACTTGTGCGCCATGCTGGGCCGCTATAAGCGCAGTTTTATCTGTGCAGTTGTCGGCTATTACTATTACATCATATAGCTCTCTGGGGTAGTTTTGCTGCATAAGACTATCTATGAGATTGCCTATTACCATCTCCTCGTTGCGCGCAGCTATTATGATTGCAAACTTATTGTATTTAGTTATTTCGACCTTGGGCTTTTTCTTTTCTTTGATTAAAAAAGTAGAGAGCACTAAGAACAACTGATACGCAAGTATAGCTGTGCTCGTAATGCTTAGTACTGTAAACAGCACCTTTAATATTTCTATAGCTTTCATCTATATATCCTCAATATTAAAATAATCACCCTTCTAAGTGCTCTATTGTGCATAGTACACCCACCATTTTACTTTGTCAACCCATATTTTGAAAGTTCACAAAAGGACTTTTGCCGAACCGCGCTGAATTATGCACTTTCCATACTTCTGCCTTATTTCGTCGCAGGCTTTATCTAATAACCTGTGGCGTTCTCTGCGGGCTAAATCGTCAAAAAGCGTCATCTGTATAGGAGTTTGCCCGCCTACAAGGTGAGTTCCCCTAACCCCAAGACTTCTTATAGGGCGAAACCCGAAAGGATAATGCTGCCTAAACAATTCCATAGCCGCATTCGCTATTTCGTCGGTTATATCCGTAGGATACGGCAGACGCATTTGACGCTCGCCAGTATTCAGTTCAAAATCCCTTACATATATTTGAAGTACACAACAGCATAGCCCCTGCTCACGCAGCCTTGCACCTACTTTATCAGATAAAAGCATAAAAGTCGAACGCACTTCATCTAAAGTAGTTAAATCTCGAGGCAAAGTAACGCTGTTGCCTATGCTCTTGGGTACAGCCTTGTAATCTAAGGGGCGTACTTCGCTGTCGTCTAATCCGTTGGCATAATTATACAGCACCAAGCCATGCTTGCCAAGCATGCTTTCTAAAAGGTGTGTGCTCGTATTAGCTAAATCGCCTATTGTGAATATGCCGAACCGTCTAAGCTTTCTGTATGTGGATTCACCTATATACAAAAGCATATCCGCAGGCAAGCCCCACAGCACCTTTTTATAGTTCTGTTGGGTTATTACGGTCAGCGCGTCGGGCTTTTTAAGGTCGCTCGCCAATTTCGCGAATATCTTGTTGTTAGCCAAGCCTACCGAAACAGTAATGCCCAACTCTCTCTTTATCTTGTTGCGTATTTCATCGGCTATCTGAGTAGCCTGCTCCATAGTTTGCTTCGGATAGGATATGTCTAACCAGCATTCGTCTAAGCCAAACGCTTCGACACGAGGAGTATAATCGGTATAGATTTTATACGCCCTTTTTGAGAACTCCATATATTCGTTCATATGTGGCTCTACAAGTATGAGGTTTTTGCACTTCATTTTAGCTTGCCAAATAGGCTCGGCAGTCTTAACTCCAAACTTCTTCGCGTGCTCATTGCGCGCAAGTATTATACCGTGCCGCTTTTTAGGGTCTCCCGCTACAGCGACAGGCTTATCCTTAAGTTCGGGATTCTTATAGCATTCCACCGAAGCAAAAAACGAATTAAAGTCTGCATGAACAATATGCCTTTCCATAGCTTGCTCCCAAAACGAATGTTCGTTTATTATAGTATCAAACATTTGTTCTGCTGTCAAACATATTTTCGCATTTTTGTTCGAATATAATTCGGAAGGTGCAAAAGATACGCCAATAAAAACAAAAGCCCTCACAATGAGGGCTAAGCGGTAATAGGAGTACTCAATCTGCTTCGAACAGCTTGGTACTGAGGTATTTTTCGCCTCTATCAGGGAATATGCAGACAATTACGCCGCTATCAAGCTTTTTAGCAACCTCAACCGCGGCGAGCATAGCAGCGCCCGACGACATTCCTACAAATATGCCTTCCTCACGCACTATGCGGCGCGTCATAGCAAAAGCGACTTCGCTTTCAATCATAATGGTATAGTCTATGGCATTGGGGTCGTATAAAGAAGGAACTATGGCTTCGTTCATATTCTTCAAGCCCTGTATGTAATGCCCTTTAACGGGGTGCGCGCAAACAATTTTTATGCGTTCATCTAACTCCTTTAAGCGTTTGCCTACGCCCATAAGCGTTCCAGATGTGCCTATTGCGGAAACATAGTGCGTTATTCTGCCGTCTGTATCGCGTATTATTTCTTCTGCTGTGGTTGTGTAATGCGCTAATTTATTGTACTTATTCGTAAACTGGTCGGGTGTGAAATACAGCTCCGGATTTTCCTCTATGCGCCTGCGAACCTCTTTGATTGCGCCATCTGTACCGTCCTTCGCATCTGTGAGTATGATTTCTGCGCCGAAAGCGCGTATCATCTTCTGTCTTTCTATCGAAACAGCTGAACTCATGGCGATTTGCAGTCTATAACCCTTTACTGCGGCTATCATAGCAAGCCCTATGCCTGTGTTGCCCGAAGTAGCTTCGATAATAATCTTATCCTTCGTTAAAACGCCTTCACGCTCGGCCTGCTCTATCATCTTCAAAGCGATTCTGTCCTTTACGCTGCCTGTGGGGTTTGTGCCCTCAAGCTTTGCCAATATCTCGACGCCGGGCTTATGAAATATTCTGTTAATCCTGACAAGCGGCGTATTTCCAATAGTTGAAAGAATATCATTATGTATATACATTATTACCTCCTAAAAAAATAATGCAGGCAAACCCTGCACGCTTGATTTATTTGAATTCAAAGCACAGGGGCTAAACAGAACTCATACAGCGGCATATACAGTAATAATGTATATTGATTGAATTCTTGCGGCGCATATACTTCTCCTTTCGTTTTCCTATATGATTATATTTTTGAGTTGATAGAATGTCAAGCATATTCGCTTTACAAATAGCCAAAAATAGCTCATAATCATATGCGAGGTGTAACATGAAGATAGCAAGAGCAAGAAAAGGCAACGAAGAATTCTATTGCATAGTCGAGAGCTCAACCGTTATCCGATTAAGCGGCGGTTTAGAGCAGATTTTCGACAACACATATCAGACCTTAAACACTTATCACAAAAGCGAAGTGGAGTTTCTGGCTCCCTGCATGCCCTCTAAAATCGTTTGTGTGGGCAAAAACTACTCTGAACACGCAAAGGAGATGAACGAGGGAGAGCCGGCAGAGCCGTTATTGTTCCTAAAGCCGAACACCTGCATAATAGGCGACGGCTGCGAGATAGAATATCCCTCCATTTCAAAGCGCGTTGACTATGAGGGCGAACTGGGCGTGGTGATCGGAGCGGTTTGCAAAAAAGTCGGCGAAGCAGAAGCGCTTGACTATGTGCTTGGCTATACCTGCCTGAACGATGTAACCGCAAGGGACATTCAAAAAAGCGATATGCAGTGGACAAGGGGGAAATCCTTTGATACATTTTGCCCTATTGGGCCATTCATTGAAACAGAGCTTAAGCCTGACAGACTGCAAATAGTTACACGCTTGAACGGCGAGATTAAGCAAAAGTCGAACACCGCGCATATGACCCATTCGGTGAAAAAGCTTATAAGCTATATATCACAGGTCATGACGCTTTTGCCCGGAGATATTATAGCGACTGGCACTCCCGAGGGCATAGGCGCTATGCAGGCAGGCGACGAGGTAGAGGTTGAAATTGAGGGAATTGGTATATTGAGGAACAGGGTTGTAATAATAAATTCATAAATAAATATAATTTTCATCGAATTTTAGAGCGCAACTATATGTTGTGGTTCAACGGATTTTTGGCACTAAAAGGGCTATTTTCTTAATTGATTAGCCCATTTCTTTTTGCTATAATGAAAGTCCACAGCATAAAAACTTACATAGTTTTTACCATTGCACAAAGGTATTAAAAAGTTTGTGTAGTTTAATAACGATGACCTTATTTATTAAAACGGAGGATGAAATGGACAATATCAGAGGGCTTTGGCAAGAGGCAGCGGAGTATCTGAAACCAAAGATGAACGCTTTGAGCTACAACAACTGGATTGCAAACCTTGTGCCTGCACGCGTAGAGAATAATAGGCTGTATCTGATTGCCGAAAGCGAGCTGGCAAAGAAAACGCTTACCAACCTATATACCGAAGCCATCACCGAAGCGCTGAACACAGTAAGCGACAGGGAACTATCCGTAGCGTTTATTACTGAAAACGAGAGCATTCCCGAAACGCCCACGAATAATGGCAATCCTCCGCCCATGCTGAATCCTAAGTACACATTCGATACCTTTGTTGTAGGCGAATCCAACAAATTTGCCCATGCCGCCTGCACAGCTGTAGCCAAAAAGCCCGCTATGGCGTACAATCCTCTGTTTATATACGGCGGTGTAGGCTTGGGCAAAACCCACCTCATGCACGCGATAGGCCACGCTATATACGAAGCCAACCCCAACGCAAAGGTTATGTATGTTACCTGCGAGGCATTCACGAATGAGCTTATTCAATCCGTTAGGGATAACTCTAACGCCGAGTTCAGAAAAAAGTACAGAGATATAGATGTGCTAATGGTAGATGATGTGCAGTTTTTGCAAGGCAAGGTATCTACACAGAGCGAGTTCTTCCATACCTTCAACACGCTGTTTGTGGCAGACAAGCAAATTGTGTTGACTTCGGACAGACCGCCTAAGGAAATACCCACGCTTGACGCAAGAATGTATTCGCGCTTCGAATGCGGCTTAGTTGCTGACATAAATGCCCCCGACTTTGAAACGCGCGCCGCAATTTTAAGAAAGCGTGCGGATATGGACAATATACAGATTTCGAATGAAGTAATAAACTATATTGCCGAGAAGATTCAATCGAATATTCGTGAGCTTGAGGGCGCTTTCACAAGGGTTGTGGCGTATTCGCAGCTATCGGGCGAAAGGATAACCAACACGCTTGTTGATAAGGTGCTGACAGACCTTTTGCAGCGCAGCGTATCGCGCAGAATTACTCCCGAGATAATAATACAGGCGGTATCCGACTACTATCAGTATTCAACAGAGGATATAACGGGCAAAAAGCGCGACAAACGCGTATCCACCGCAAGACAGCTTTGTATGTACCTGTGCAGAAGAATATTGGACTTATCATATGAGGATATAGGCACTGTGCTTGGAGGCAAGCACTACACTACCGTTATGTACGCTTGCGAGAAGATTGCTGAGGAGTTGAAAAAGAGCTCACGCGGGGAATTAAAAGTAGCTATTGAGGATATCGAAGCAAGATTGCAGCTATAATCAAACATCAAATACATATAATAAAAAGCGGGCGGCAAGCACCCGCTTTTTGCACGAAACTATATCTAAGAGAGGAATTAGCTCCAGACTACACCTACTGTCGATTGTCCTAAATGAATTGCAAGCACAGGACCTAACTGTCTTTTCTTGACCTCGATAGCGGGGAATCTGCGCCTTACTTCGTTGTAAAGCGCAGAAACCGTATCGGAGTCCTTAACATAATGAACGAAAACCTTATTTGCATACTCAGGTATTTGCCCTGCCATTCTGCTTATCTGATTGTAGCGCCCACGCGCCATACCGTCGGAAATCACAGCGCCGTCAACACATTTCAGCATGGGCTTTAAGTTAAGCACAGTTCCTACAGATTGCCTTACTATGCCTAATCTTCCGCTGTTGCGCAAGGGCGTCATATCATCAACCGAAAAAGCTATGGTGATTTTTGAGCGCAAATCCTGCATCTCCTCCGCTATTTCCTCTACGCTTGCGCCTGCTAATGCCATTGCGCGCGCCTTTTCAACCAGCATATACATTCCACCTGCTGTTGACTGCGAATCGACTACCGTTATCTTATCGCTGCTAACCTCCCTTGCTGCTATAGACGCGCTTGAATACGTGCCGCTTAACCTTGATGAAATGGTTATGCACAACACCTCAAAACCGCTGTTAACAAGCTCTGAAAAGGTGCTCATAAATGCAGCGATATTCGCGTGTGCGGTTTGGCAGGCTACATTGCTTCTGAAAACAAGTCGCTGAAAGTCGCCGTTTTCGCCAATGAAGGTTTCGTTGTATATATGCCCGTTCACCGTGTAGGTCAATGGCACCAGCCAAACGCCAAGACTTTTTGCTTCGTTGCGGGTCATATAAACCGAGCTGTCAGTTACTATCGCTATCATTGTGTCCTCTCTCCTATTTTGCGGAATTTCCTGTATCTTTTTTCTAACAGTAGCGCTATATCTTCGCCCTTTTTCTTGTTGAATGTATTAACAAGCTCTGCCTTAATGCTTTGGCACATGGCTTCAAAGCCCTTGCTTTCGGGAATAATCGCTTCTATCACTCCGAACTCCATAAGATGTTCGGCAGTCAGCTTCAGGCATTCTGCAGCTTCCTTGGTTTTTGATGTATCCTTCCACAATATGCTCGCGCAGCCCTCGGGTGATATTACCGAATACACCGCATTTTCAAGCATCCATACCTCATCTGCTACCGCCAACGCCAATGCGCCGCCGCTGCCGCCCTCGCCTATGAGTATTGATACGATAGGCACCTTTAGAGCCATTATCTCGTATAGGTTTTCGGCTATGGCCTGCCCCTGCCCTCTCTCCTCTGCGCCTATTCCGCAGAAAGCACCCGATGTATCCACTATGCACACTATGGGGCGGTTGAACTTTTCGGCTAACTTCATCTGGCGCAAGGCTTTTCTATAACCCTCGGGGTGCGCCGCACCGAAATTCCTTGCTATTTTCTCCTTCGTGTTCTTTCCTTTTTCAAGACCTATTACCGTAACGGGCATATCCTCTAAGCTTGCTATTCCGGCTATTACCGCTTTGTCGTCGGCATATCTCCTGTCGCCGTGCATTTCCAAGAAGTCTGTGAACAGCGTATTTATAAAGTCGGTCGCTGTGGGTCTGTTTGTGCTTCTTGCTATCTGCACCCTTTCAAATGCATTCATGCTGCTCACCGCCCTTCGAATGAAGCTTCAAAACCGTTGTAATATACTTTTTCTGCGTTTTTCTATGAACTATATCGTCAACAAAGCCCTTTTCAAGCAAAAATTCAGCACGCTGAAAGCCTTGCGGGAGCTTTTGGTGAATGGTTTGTTCTATTACTCTTGGGCCAGCAAAGCCGATAAGCGCGTTTGGCTCGGCTACAATTATGTCACCCAGCATGGCATAGCTTGCGGTAACTCCGCCTGTTGTGGGGTCTGTCAATACGGTTAAGTACAGGTTGCCTCCGTCGCTGTGCTTCTTTACTGCGCCGCTTACCTTTGCCATCTGCATAAGCGACAGGATACCCTCCTGAATTCTTGCCCCGCCCGATACTGTGAAGCCAACGACGGGCAAGCCCTTTTCTGTCGCGGCTTCGAAAAGCCTTGTGAGCTTCTCGCCCACTACAGTTCCCATGCTGCCCATCATGAAATACGGCTCCATAACGAAAAGCGCGGTGTTGTAGCCGCCAATCTTGCAGAAACCGCACACCACGGCTTCGTTCTCTGCGCTTTCAAGCTTTGCGGCTTTAAGCTTCTTATCATAATTCGGAAAATCAATTATGTTGTAAGAGGTCATATCCGAATCGACTTCTATGAATGTATCCTTATCGGCAATATAGTCTATACGCTGGCGCGCGTTCATGCGGAAATGATACTCGCAATAAAAGCACACGTTAAAATGCTCGGCTAAATCGCTTGTTAAAAGCATTTTCTTGCAGCTTGGGCAGGCTACACACATTTCGTCGGGTATTATAGGCTTCTGCTTCAATTTTCTGTTGCCTTCAAGCTCGTTTTTCGGTTTTTTGAATATACCCTTTCTCAGCATAGACTACCTCCTTAGCCTTTTATCTAAGAAATCTATTGTGTAGTCGCCGGACTGGAACGCTTTGTCAGAAAGAATATCGTTATGCAGCTCGCCGTTATGGTCTATTCCTTCTATAACTAACTCGCATAGCGCCGCGCGCATTTTGCGTATGGCTTCCTCACGCGTGGAGGCGTGGACTATAAGCTTGCCTATTAAGGAATCATAGAAGGGAGGTACTGTGTAATCCTGATACACCGCAGTATCGAATCGCACCCACGGACCGCCCGGAACATGCAGTAGTGTTATCTTGCCGCTGCTCGGGCGGTAGTTCTCCATTGGGTTTTCGGCGTTTATTCTGCATTCTATGGCATGACCTTTAAGCTCAATATCCTCTTGTCTGAAAGGCAATTTTACCCCTGCTGCTGTGCGTATCTGCCACTGCACTATATCAATGCCCGTAGTCATCTCGGTAACGGGGTGCTCGACCTGCAAGCGCGTATTCATTTCCATAAAATAAAAGTTTTTGTCTTTATCTAACAGGAATTCCATTGTGCCGACGCCTGTATAGTTAACTGCCCTTGCGGCTTTTGCGGCAACAGCTATGAGCTGCTCGCGAATATCGTTTGAAATAGCGGGAGACGGACATTCTTCTATAAGCTTTTGGTTCTTCCTCTGAATAGAGCACTCCCTTTCGCCTAAGCACACGACATTCGAATAGTTGTCGCACAAAAGCTGCGCCTCAATATGCTTGGCCGGGGATATGAACTTTTCTAAATACACAGCACCGTCGCCGAATGCCGCCAACGCTTCACTTGACGCTGCTAAGAATGCCGAATCGAACTCGCTTTCAGACCTTACAAGCCGTATTCCTCTGCCGCCACCGCCGGCACGCGCCTTTATAAGCAAGGGGTAGCCTAAAACTGCCGCCTCATGCCTTGCGTGGTCTATATCTATGAGCATTTCGCTTCCGGGTATTACGGGAACTCCCGCTTGGCGCATTGTGCGCTTTGCGGCTTCCTTATCTCCCATGCGCTGAATTGCCTCGCTGCCGGGGCCTATGAACTTTATGTTGCACTGCTCGCATAGCTTTGCGAACTTCACGTTTTCAGCCAGCAAGCCATAGCCGGGGTGTATGGCTTCCGCGCCAACGCCTGCGGCTAATGATATAAGCGCAGTCATATTAAGGTAACTGTCGCGAACCATAGCAGAGCCTATGCAGTAGCTCTCGTCCGCAAGGCTAACATGCAGCGCCTCTCTATCCGCTTCGGAGAACACCGCAACCGTCTGTATGCCCATTTCCTTGCAGGCACGAATGATTCTTACCGCTATTTCGCCTCTGTTCGCTATCAAAATCTTTGAAAACACGCAATCACCCTATCGAATCCAATATCGCGAACGATAATTCGCCCTCTAAGCACAGCTTTTCGCCTACAAAGCCCTTAACTTCGGCAAAGTAGAACACAGCTTTTTCCTTAACTAACCTACATTCAAAGCGAATAGTGTCGTTCGGCTTGACTACCGCCTTGAACTTTACCTTATTCATGCCCGTAAAAAGCGGTATTTTGCCCTTCAACCTATCCGCTAACAGCATGCAACAGGCCTGCGCAGCCATTTCGCATTGAATCACGCCCGGCACTACGGGTTCATTCGGAAAATGCCCCTGCAAAAACCACTCGTCACCCCTGATATGAGAGGTGCCATACGCTATGCCGTCATCGCCTATATATGCTTCGTCAATAAGCAGCATAGGCTCTCTGTGAGGCAATATGCTTTTCAACTCATCTCTGTTCATGCTATCCTCAAAATATCTTAAACAATGTCTGACTATACTCGACTATCTGACCGTTTTCGGCGCAAATATCGACTATTTCGCCATCAACGTCTGACGTTATCTCGTTCATAACCTTCATTGCTTCTATTATGCAAAGCACATCGCCCTTTTTGACTCGGCTGCCAATTTTCACAAATGGTTCAGCGTCCGGCGCAGGGGCTTGATAGAACACGCCAACCATGGGGGATTTCACCTCGTGAATCTCGTTGAAATCCACTGAGCCATTTATAATAGGTATGTTCTCTGTCATCTCCGCGCTATTAGCAGGTGTAGGAACAGCAACGGTAACCGGCTGCGAAAGCGGAGCGCTGCTTGCTTGCGTGTTTGTTCTCTCCAAGCGGATTTTAGTTTCGCCCTCGCAGAATTCAATCACCGATAAATCCTGCTCGTTTAATATTTTTGCAAGCATTTTTATCTGTTTAATATCCATAGTCATTCCTCATACTTTTTTAGTGCTATGCAAGCGTTATGCCCGCCAAAGCCCAAAGAGATTGACAACGCGGTATCTATTACCGCTTCGCGCTTTACATTAGGCACGTAGTCTAAGTCGCATTCGGGGTCCGGCACCTCATAGCCTATTGTGGGCGGGGCTATGTTGTTTTTAACCGCCAGCACCGTCGCTATAGCCTCCGCAGCGCCCGCCGCGCCAAGCATATGCCCTGTCATAGACTTTGTTGAGCTGATAAGCGCATTATTAGCGCTATCTCCCAACGCGATTTTTATTGCCTTGGTTTCGACCTTGTCATTCAAAGGCGTACTCGTGCCATGCGCGTTTATATAGATGTTGCTATAATCGGTAACGCCTGCTTCATTGAGAGCAAGCTTTATAGCGTTTATGGCACCTTCCGCTTCGGGATGAGGGGCCGTAACATGGTAGGCATCTGCTGTATTGCCATAACCGCATATCTCGGCATAAATATTTGCCCCTCTTGCCTTTGCGT
This sequence comes from Clostridiales bacterium, assembly GCA_012838425.1. Lineage (GTDB taxonomy): Bacteria > Bacillota > Clostridia > Christensenellales > CAG-138 > DUPG01. The sequence goes on from DUPG01000033.1 coordinate 39,084, forward strand.
GCTCATATTCTTCAAGAATTAAAACGCCTGCACCCTCGCCCATTACGAAGCCGTCTCTGCGCTTATCGAACGGTATAGACGCGGATTTAGGGTCTTGACTGAAAGACAGCGCCATACAGCTTGAAAACCCGGCAATAGCTAACGGGCATATCGCCGCTTCCGAACCGCCCGCAATTATCGCGTCGGCGTATCCATGCTTTATAGCGCGAAACGCTTCGCCTATTGCATGAGTTGAAGTAGCGCAGGCAGTAACAACCGCCAATGTGGGCCCCTGCGCGTTAAACCTTATTGATATGTTGCCTGCCGCCATGTTAGCAATCATCATAGGCACGAAAAACGGTGATACGCGAGATGCCCCGCGCGTAAGCATTTTTTCGGTTTCGGTTACGAATGTTTCAATGCCGCCTATACCTGAGCCGACATATACGCCAAGCCTATGTGGGTCTATATCCGTAAGCTTGCTATCCTCCATAGCTTGAGCTGCCGCGGCTATGGCGTATTGCGCATATAGGTCCGTTCTGCGAACCTCGCTTTTTTCTTCGAAATACTTGTACGGGTCAAAGTCCTTCACTTCTGCTGCGACCTTAACCTTGAAATCATCAGTATTGAATTTGGTTATGTAATCTATCCCCGAGTTGCCGTTTATTATATTAGTCCAGAATGAATTTACATCGTTTCCGACAGGGGATATTATACCTAAGCCTGTAATAACTACTCTACGCATAGTTTCCTCCTTTTTAGGAAGCGCTACATACACAGTCCGCCGTCAACCTTAATTACTTCGCCTGTTATGTAGTTCGCTAAATCCGAAGCCAAGAACACAGCTAAATTTGCTATATCCTCAGGCTCGCCTATTCTTTTTAAGGGAATATTCTTTATTAGCTCTTCCCTTGCTGATTCAGGCATTGCGTCTGTCATATCCGTTCCTATGAAGCCGGGGGCTATGGCATTGCAGTTTATTCCTCTGCCTGCCAGCTCACGCGCGACGGATTTCGTTAAGCCAATCATGCCGGCCTTTGAAGCCGAATAATTAGCTTGCCCGGCGTTACCCATAATTCCCGAAACTGAAGTAATGTTTATGATTTTGCCATAGCGTTTCTTGATAAACTGCCTCGAAGTGTGCTTTATCATATTGTAAGCACCTTTCAGGTTTACGCTGAGCACATCGTCGTAATCCGCTTCACTCATCTGCATAATAAGCTTGTCACGCGTGATGCCTGCATTGTTTACAAGTATGTCTATGCCGCCGAAATCCTCTGTAATTTGGGCGACCAATGCTTCTGTGGCGGAATAATCGGCAACATTGCATTTATAGCACCTTGCTTTTATTCCAAACGAAGCGGCCTCCTGTTCTACCTCGCTTGCAGCTTTGTCATTGCCTGCGTATATAAGTGCTACATCTGCTCCATGCGCTGCCATAGCTAACGCTATTGCCCTGCCTATTCCCCTTGACGCGCCTGTGATTAGCGCTACCTTTCCTTTCAGCATGTTTCCTCCAATAGCTTTACGGTATTGATTAGGCTTGCTGAATCCTCCACATTAAAAACAGATACTTGGCTTGAGATTTTACTTATAAGTCCTGATAATACCTTGCCTGCGCCTACTTCAATAAATGTTGTAAAGCCGTCGTCTATCATGTTTTCAATGGTTTTCTGCCACAATACCGGACTTTTTAATTGCGCTGTGATATGCCCCTTTATATCGCTGGTGTAGGGCTTGGCGGTTAGGTTTGAATACAGGGGAATTACGGGCGGATTTAACTCAATCCTGTCAAGCTCTGCGCTTAGCTTTTTAGCGGCTTCTTCCATAAATTTAGTATGAAAGGCGCCGTTTACCTGCAGCTTTATGCTTCTTCCGCCTGCTTTTGCGACCGCTTGTAAGAACGCGTCCATTTCATCTTTTAGCCCGGCGACTACCAACTGACCCTCGCAGTTATAGTTAACAGGGAACACGTTTTCGAACTCGGCGCATAACGCTTCTACTCTTTCATTAGGCAAGCGCAATACTGCCGCCATGCAGCCGCCGTATTTTTCGGCACATTCCTGCATATATTCGCCGCGCTTTATTACTAATCTGAACGCGTCTTGCTCGGATAACACTCCACAGAACGCCAATGCAGGAATTTCTCCCAACGAGAAGCCCGCAGCGCCTTGCGGACTAATGCCTTTTTCTTTCAGGGCATAGGCGCACGCTAAATCCACTAAGAACAATGCCGGCTGAGTGTTCTTCGTAACTGAAAGCTGCTCCTTTGTACCAAAGAAACAGAGAGGGGAGATGTCTTTTCTTATGCTGTCAGCCATTTCGAAAACTCTTTTTGCGGCCTGTGAGCTCTCGGCAATATCCTTGCCCATGCCGGAATACTGCGCCCCCTGCCCTGCGAATACAAACGCTATTTTGCCCATATGCTTGCCCCTTTTAGCGCCTGCTCGGCTTCTGAAAACAGCTCTTCTATCATTTCTTTAACCGGCTGCTCTTTCTTAACAAGCCCTGCAATCTGCCCTGCCATAAATGTACCTGTTTCCTCGTCGCCGTCTATTACCGCGCGTCTCAATGAGCCTACGCCCATGCTCTCTAACTCCTCGCTCGTGAAATCAGGGTCGTATTCGCGCTTCATAAACTCATGCGTGAAAGGCGATTTTAACGCACGGACAGGGTGCCCCAAGCGCTTGCCCGTCGTGATTGTATCTATGTCCTTCGCTTTTAGCACGCGCTCTTTATAGTTCCTGTGAATAGTACATTCGTGCGCTACTAAGAACCTTGTGCCTAACTGCACGCCAGCAGCACCTAACATAAATGCCGCTGCTATTCCTCTGCCGTCGCCTATTCCTCCTGCCGCTATTACCGGAATTTTCACCGCGTCGCATACCTGCGGAACCAAGCACATTGTAGTCAGCTCGCCTATATGGCCGCCCGCCTCGCAGCCCTCGGCTATGACGGCCGTAGCACCGTAACGCTCTACCATTCTTGCCATTCCCGACGAAGCTACAACGGGCAAAACCTTAATTCCTGCATTTAGCCACGCGTCCATATATTTAGACGGGTTGCCCGCACCTGTTGTAACGACAGGTATTTTTTCTTCTATGACTAATTGGGCAACCTCGTCTTTATATGGACTAAGGAGCATGATGTTTATTCCAAAGGGCTTATCGGTAAGCTCTCGGCACTTGCGAATTTCATCTCTTAGCTGTTCGGCGGAACAGTTCATAGCGGCAATTACCCCCAAGCCGCCCGCGTTAGAAACCGCAGACGCCAAGCTTGCGTTTGCTACCCAAGCCATTCCGCCTTGAATTATCGGATATTCTATGCCTAAAATATCGCAAATGGGTGTTTTCATCCTCGTTAATTTACCTTTTCCTCGATTAGCTTTGCGACTGCGCCTACATTGGTCAACTCTTCGTTGATTTCCAGCGAAATGTTGAACTCGTCCTCAAGCGTCATTATGAGCTCAACTATGTCGAGCGAATCCAAGCCTAAATCCGAAAAAGTGGACTCGGCTGTGATTTTGTCTGCGCTCATGCCCTTGTAGTCTGCTAAAATCTTGATAACCTTGTCTAATACCATACTTTCCTCCAAAAAATTTATTTGCACCACTCTAATACGCATACTCCGGTACTAAGCCCTGCCCCGAATGCTCCGAACAGCAGCTTATCGCCCTTTGTAATTGTATTAGCTTTATTTAATTCGTCTAAAAGCAACGGTATGCTTGCAGACGAAGTGTTGCCGTATTTCTCTATATTGCAGGGGAACTTTTCCGAAGCTAAGCCAAGCCTGCTCTTAACCGCTTCGACTATTCTCATATTCGCTTGATGCATTAGGTAGAACGAAATATCATTCGATGCAAAACCAAGCGATTCTAACACCTCATGTATGTCTTTCAATATTGATGATACCGCGAACTTATACACCTCTTGACCGTTCATAGCAATATAGTCGTTGCTGAACTTTTCCTCAACAAATGGGTTATTTCCTGTGCTTGCGGTAATGTATAAGTTTTCATAGCTTGGATATACACTCATTTTGATTGAGCGCATAGAGTTGCCCTCGCCTAATACTACGGCAGCCACCGCGTCGCCGAAAAGCACACAGGTTGACCTGTCCTGCCAATCACATAGCCTTGTAATCGACTCGGCACATACTATAAGCGCTTTTTTGACCTTGTTCGCCTTGAAAAACGCGTCTGCCATATCAAGCGCGGATATGAAGCCGCAGCAGCCCATATTTACATCGTAAAAATAGCGGCAATTCGGATTGACCTCTTTCGCTATTAAGCACGCCATAGCAGGAGAGATAAAGTCGCCCCTTACGGTTGAGCAGATTATCATATCAATTTCGCTGCCCATAACGCCCGCGTCAGCCAGCGCCTTAGCACACGCTTCCTTAGAAAGCATTATAAGGCTTTCATCTGTTAGCACTCTGCGCTCTTTTATGCCTGTACGGGTGAATATCCACTCGTCAGATGTATCCAAGAACGCGCTAAGCTCATTATTTGTTACAACCCTTTTTGGCGTGCTGCTGCCTGTGCCAAGTATATTGAAGCTCAACTACTTATCCTCCAAATTCTGCTTGAAAAAGGTATTCAGCTTGTCAACCCCGCGCATCAGGGCTTGCTTTTCTATATCTGTCATGCCCTCGCTTATTTTGCGCACCATATGCTCGTGAAAATACCTGTGCGCCGCGTCCATTCTGCGCCCTAAGCGTGTGAGCTTTGCATATACCACCCTGCCATCGTCATTACAGCGCACCTTTTCTACATAGCCCTTCTTGACAAGCTTGTTTATTGCAACGGTAACGGACGCGGAGGTTATTGACAGCTCATTGGCGATATCGCTAATTGTCCTGCCTGTTTCTTTATTCTTCCCTATTGCTTCTATCAAGTGCATTTCGCTTATTGAAAGGTTGCTTTGGAACTGAGAAAGCATATTCTCCTCAACCTTCAATATAGAGTGGAACGTATCCACCAGCAGCTCATTCATTTTTGAAGCAAAATCATCCATTACCTTCACCTTAATTAGTTAATCAAACTAATTATATTCCAAAAATATTATTTGTCAACTGTTTTATGAGAAAAATTTTGTGAATAAAAGGCGGTTGCCCGCCTTAGTCTTTATAGTGATGTCGCAATATTTATTTACGGAGTCGGCGGAGGTGTTATATATACCGTGCCTTGATTCTCATAATAGCTGTCTAAATCAAAATCCATGCTGTTTGTGCCGTCATCATAGGCGAAATCTACGCTTTTAATCTTATATGTATGCTGCAAAATATCAAATTCAAACGCAATATCCAAGCGCGCGGACTTGAAGAACTTATATCCGCCTATATCTATTGCAAAGCGCATAGCTACCTCACCGGTAAGCGCGTTTACAAAAACTACTACGCACTCGCCTACTTTGCAATACTCCTTATCAAAGCCCTGTTCTGATTGCAGGTGCGCATCAGGCACTACACCAGTAAACTTCTCGCCTGTGGGCTTGAATGTAAGCTCATATTGCTTATCGCTTTTGAACTTAATCGATACGGAGTCCTTTACCAAATCGTCTAACGGCGGAAGCGCTGTGATTTCCTCTCCGTTGAAATAATAGGGGTAAGCCGTTTCAAAAATTCTGCTGCCGCCTATGTCGTTTGTATCCTCTAATATTAAATAGCCGTCGTCAAGCGCCACGCAAGTAAGCTGTGAGCTGTCGGACACCTTGAATAATTCCTCGTCATCCTGAATCAACACGCTATCCGGTTTGCTGCCCGCACCGCCATACTCTATTGCTACTATTTTGCGCTTCTGCCCTGCTTTATCGCCCGCCGTGCCCTCCTGATACGATACGCAGATAAGGTCATTTTCCCCGTCTTTATCCACATCATACGACAATGTGAAAAAGCCCAAGTTCTTGCCGTATTCCTCGCTTGTGTAGTATGACTCCTGCTGTTGAGGGTTCTGTGTGGGCGCAGGGGTTGTGTCTTCACCGTTTTCACCCAGCGATTCAGTTACCGGAATATCAATAACGCTCGATGTCGGCTGTGCATCTGTCTGCTTTCCGCAGGCAGATGCGAATAATACTAATACTATAAGCAATACTGATAATACTTTTTTCATGATTCTACCCCCTGAAATTGCTATAAACAGTATATCACACTAATAAATAATATTAAATGGAAATTGAGTATTTATGGGGTGATATAATGCGTACCGTGTTCCTCGTAATAGCCTTCTAAATAAAAATCATAGCTATTTGCTCCGTCATCGTATGCAAAGTCAACATGCTTGATTTTATATGTATGCAAAATCCTGTCGAACTCGAATGTAATATCTAAGTATGCCGATTGAAACTCTTTGTAACCGCCTATATCTACGCCGACTCTTATGACTGCCTCTGCTGTAACTGTATTTATAGATAATACAATGCTTTCGCTGTAATTTCTAAGACTGAACAGTAGATGCAGATTACTCTTTATCAACAATGGGCTTTAGCCTTTTTGCTAAATATGCCCCTGCGGCAATGCCTAATATATCGCTTGGTATAAATACTATGAAGCATGAGAGCAATAGCTTTGCAATAGTTATATCGTTTCCCAAATGAAGCGTATATACTAAATAGAAATACGGTACGCCTATTATATAGATTGCCGCATAACCCACCAACGCGCTGAGGAAATACGACCAATACGTTGCTTTATTTAGCCTTTCTTTTACATAGCCTGAAAGCAGGGCGGCAAGCATAAAGCCTATTATATAGCCGAATGTGGGCTGCAGCACATAGCCTATTCCGCCGCCCTGAGTGAAAACGGGCAGTCCTATGAGCCCTAATATGACATAGACTGCCGCAGACAAAAAGCCAAGCTTTGAACCCAATAGCAATCCGCATAATATTGAAATTGGCAGCTGCAATGTTATAGGCACTATGATAAACGGAATCTTTATAAATGCGCCTATACAGATCAGCGCGCTGAACAATGCGCAGAGTATTAGGTTCTTAACCGGCTTATTCATGCTTAGTGCTTTTCATCCTTAGCTATTATCTTGCCGTCCTGCATTCGCAGAACAACATCAGCTTTATCCGCAATGCTTAAATCATGCGTTACTATTATAACACAATAGCCCTGCTTGTGCGCTAAATCACTTAATATTTGCACTATCCTGCTGCTGTTTTCTGTGTCTAAGTTGCCCGTTGGCTCGTCGGCCAATATTATTCTTGCGGAGGAAACAAGCGCTCTTGCAATAGCCACACGCTGCTGCTCACCGCCTGACAGCATTGAAGGGAAACGCCTATACACAGTTTCGGGAAGCCCTACCTCCGCTATCTTCTCCTTTGCGCGTTTTTTTGCGTCCTTACCGCGCACTCCGCATAGCTCTAAGGGATACATAACATTTTCAAGCACAGTCAGCAGCGGGAACAGGTTGAAGCTTTGATAGATAACCGCAACATCCTGCCTGCGATATAAATCTCTATTCAATTTAGCTGTTGATAGGTCGCCATACACTACCTCGCCATTTGTGGGAATATCTAAGCCTGCAAGCATTGAAAGCAAGGTAGTTTTTCCGCTTCCGCTCTTGCCGATTATCGCATACAGCTTGCCTCTGTCGAATTCATAGGTCACATTTTTTACAGCGTCAACATACTGATACCTGTTTCTGTAAGTGTATGATACATCGTTAAGTTTCAAAATAGCCATAATTACCTCCAATGCTTTTAGTCGTTTGCTGTCAATATTTTTAGAACATTCAGCCTGTTCATTAACATTGCCGAAATCGCTATCCCTAAGGTATAGCAGCCCAAGTAAATCGCAATGCTTATATACCTGTCAAACACAAATGTATTTGTAAATATAAGCGATGCCAAAATGCCTATTATTGCGCCGAATATGCAGAGAATCAGCTGTTCTATAAACAATATAAAGAATGTTTTTAGCTTTCCTGCGCCCATGCTGCGCATTACTGCAAGCTCTGCCCTTCTGCTCTTTGTTAAGAGATACGATACTACAAAGCCTATCGCGACAACTAATGTGAATATCACAGGGTACAGCGCTTCCATATAGCCTACATTCTTATTCAAGCCCGATACGGCGAGTATTAGCGCATTATCGTCAATCGCTATGCACTTTCTGATGTTGCCCCATCTTCCGCGCGAGCTGTAGCCTTTCTCTTCCAAGTAGGCTTTTAGCTCGCTTAGATTCTTTTTGTTCTTCAATTCGAAGCTCAGCGAGTGAATATCAGTATATGCGGATATGTCTAAATCCTTCGCTTCGATTTCTTGAGCGCCGAACAGCTCGGAAGCATCGCCCCTTGATTCTATTACATACACCATGTAATATGTTTGCGTTTCTTCATCGAATTTTAGCTCGTACCTGCCCTCCGGTGTATGAAATTGGAAGTTGTATGAAATCATACGCGTAGAGAGAAGCGGCGCGGGGCAGTATATGTTTTCACCGCTGCCCTGTTTTGCATAAATGCACACTATTGTCAGCTCGGCTTCATTGAATATATAGCCATCTTCTGTGCGCGATGCAGTGGAAACCTTTATTTTATCGCCCAGCTTCAAATTATGCTCTAACGCAAATCCGGAGGACACCGCACAAACCTGCTCTATTTTATTGAACACAGAGGCGTCATAGCCTTTCAAGAAGTTCATCTGAGGTTCATTTGCGAAGAAGAATTCAGGTGCTGTGTAAATATTATTCGTGAATACCAGCTTATCCCAATCAAATACCTCCGCGATGAAATCCTCATAAGCGAATTGACCTTCGGGGATTACCAGCTTATATAATTCTTTGAAGCCCTGTTCGCCGTTTTCATCGGGTTCGCCGAAGTAATAACCTAATAGCCTATACCGCGCAGAATATGAGAAGCTCACGCTCTTTACAAAGCCTGTATCTACTATATCCTTAGCCAGTTCGCCTGAAAGCAGCAAGCCGTCTATATCCCTGCCGTTTAGTGAAGTGAAATATGCGCGTGCGGGAACTGTATCGTACAAACCATCGATTTTGGCTTTGTTATCGGAAAGAATTGTAGCATAAACTATCAGAAGCAGTACCAGAGTTGCCGAAACTAAGGGTACTATAATGCTTCTGCCTATGTTTCTGAATATGGATACGAAGCTGTGGCGGAATGCGCCTATGAATCTTCTCATTCTTGCGGAAACTGTTTTATACTCATTAAACCTATCGAAGTTCAGAGTGGAATTCATAAAGGCTAAGCTAATAAGTAACAGCAGTATAAGCATACCGCCGCCGACCATTAGCGCATAGCGATAATCTGAATTGAAGTTGACTTGGAAATCAACAGTTCCCGATTGCATATAAATAAGGCTGTAACGCAAATCGAGCGCGTTGTTCTGCTCAGCCGTTTCATAAGCTGTTTGGATTATGGTATCCGACAGGAAATGCCCAAGCGCCGCGCCCAAAGCAACTGATACGATTGCAAGAACGAGCACAGATAAGAACAGATAGCTACGCGCGCGTCTTTCACCCGTACCTAATGAAAGCATTATCTTTATGTTTGACTTATGCTTCGTTATAAATATAAACGCGAACAAGAACAGTATCGCAACACAGCAGCCAGATGTAGCCGCAAGCAGTATAATTGATGTTTCGCGCATAGCCTTTAACGGCTGAGAGACGGGCATATAGCCCTGGTCATATGCTGTTGTTACCATGCGTGACTCTAAGTAGGGCTTTATTTCCTCTATAAACTCCATGCCATAGCCGTTCTTAATCAAGAAACGCCCTAATTTATAACCGTTTGTGTACTCGGGCAGCCAAGCTTCGTTGCCCGTTTGCGGAATGTATATGTTAGCGTATACTTCCGTATTTGATTTATATATGCCCGTAATCTTATACTCGGCAACATGGTCAAAGCCAAATGGCGACCAGTAGCTATCCAAATAGTCGGCATTGTTCTTAGCATAGTGCATGCTTAATTCTATGGTATCGCCGACCTTCAGCTTTAATTGGTTAGCCATAGTGTCGCTTATTACCACAGCATTTGCGCCGTCAACCGCTGTGTATGCTCCGCCCTCTTTGAAAATTACTTTTCCTTGATGGAACTCAGGTAATGTTTCTATATCATCAGTTGCAATTACCGGAACTGAGTTGTGTAAAGCCTTGTATGTATCGATAATATACTGCCATATTACCGCTTCATTGTACTTAGCGAATTTGCCCCATTCATATTCGCTTGTATCAACCCCATTATACAAGTCTTTCAGTACAGGATAGTGCTGCACCGAACCATTAAGCAATATTCCGTAAAGCTCTCGTATAAGCTCATGGCTTCCCGAATAATACGGATAGACTCTTTGTATTAAACCTGTGAAATCTTCCTCAGTAATCAGCTTTGTGTCAAACACAGCCGGGAAAAAGTAATAATACGAACCCTTGTTAACAAATCTGCCATGTCCAACATACCTGCTGCCTACCCTTATGCCAATTTGATAGTCTATGTTAGCGTAATCCTGCAGCAAAAACGTTAAGCCTTCCGGGCGCGCATCATACGCATAATAGTTTCTCAGCAGCATACATTTGGCATAGTTTTCTTTCTCGTTGACTGAAAGAACCCTGAACTCAATTATCGAAATGTCTTTATACGGCAGATCTAATACCTTCATTACGAAATTATCGACCTTGGCACGCAGCCTTATGTTTGGCTCATAGTCTAATACATAAGGCGCATTCTTCAGCTTTTCGAAATCGTATTCTTTAAGCAGCTTGTCTAAATCCACATCGAATTTTGAATCATTAGGGTAGTCTTTGCCGATATACTCTAATGTTGCTACCGTATCGAACTTGTTATCTGCTTCCTCTAAAAGATTATCGCTGGTAACGCGCATATTGACACCTAAAATCATCATTGCAGTTACAACAGCGATAAGAATTAAGAACAGAAAAGTTCGAAATGGCGTGCGAAACAAACTTTTTAAGCTGTACTTAAATATCATATTTCCCCCCATCCCAAGAATTCATAATGTTATACTATTCTATTAGTAAATTAAAACAATGTCAAGAAAAACTAATTTTTTATCGTAACAGGGGTGAAATTGATGTAATCTGCCGAACAGAGTATGTAGCGCACACCGTTTCTTATGCCTTCAAAACCTGATTTGCACGACTTGCCGTGCAGATGAGCATATACAACAGTATCGACTTCGTATTTTTCTAATAGCTCTACAAAACCGGATATGACCTGATCTGAAAACAGGGGCGGGAAATGCAGCATAGCAATTTTTCGTTTGTCTTTTTGCGCAGACTGCAAAGACATTTCAAAGCGTATTAGCTCGCGCTTATATATGCGCTCATCAGCAGTTGTGTAGCCTGCGCAGGAAGGAATTAGCCAGCCGCGCGTTCCCACAAAGGCGTAATCACCTATTGATATTGAGTTATTCTGTAAAAAATGAGCGTTTTTGAATTCCGAAAAAGCATTTATTACTTTACGATATGACGACCACCAATAATCGTGATTGCCCCTTATAAATATTTTCTCGCCGGGCAGTGTGAGTATATCAGCTAAGTCTTCATAGGCGTCTTCTAAGCCCATAGCCCATGAAATATCGCCGGGGATAAGCACGACATCGTCATTTGCAACTAATCTTAACCATGCTTCCTTAATTTTTCGGCTGTGGTCAATCCATTCCCTGCCGAAAATATCCATGGGCTTGTCTTGCTTTGAAAGGTGCAAATCCCCTATCGCGAATATTCTCATTAAATCTCCTTAGCGGTTTATCTGAAGCTGGTAGGATTCCTTCGTATAGGTATGTCAAGCGGATCGCCCTCTAAATCCTCTTCTTCGTTCTCTGAATCGAAATCATCTAACGCGAAACCGAGCGCACCTAAGTCCTCATCGTCCTCAACATCGTCATCAACAATATCCAGAGGAAGCGTTATATCGTCAAGCTCAACTTCGGGGATAATATCCTCTTCATCATCGTCTAATTCTATGAAATCGGGCTCAATATCAATATCGTCTATAACATCGTCGTCGTCTATTCTGATTACAGGCTTGGGTCTTATGTGCTCTAAGTTCTTGCTCAGCTCTCTGTCGTGCAGACAGGACACGCACATATTCTCGCCGCGAACGACTGTGTTTTCCTTGCAAACGACGCAGATTTGCTCTTCCTCGACCTCTACTTTTCTTCTGCCGCGCGCGCAAACATCACAAATATCTTTCTCCGTGAGTATATAGTTGAGTTCGCAAATGGGGCAAAGCTTTAATCCCATGTTCCACACCTCGTAAAAATTTAGTATTGGCTGCTATACAGCGTATATTATAGTTAAAATCTATTCAGAATCAATATCTTTTGTGCAATTTTGTGCAGTATCTGCAATTATCTCTCCAAGCCTCTTAATCAGCTCATCTCTGCCCACACGCGTTTGAGATGAAAAAGGCAAGGCAAACGGCGGCGCACCTAAACTCTTCGCTACTATATTGGCGGCGTTCTGCCTTTTTGATACTGCTATCTTATCCGCTTTCGTGGCTACTAATGTAAACGGCACTCCATAGTATAGTATCCAGTTAAACATTTGCTTATCCTCTGCCGTTGGTTCATGTCTTATGTCCAACAGCAGAAAAATATGCTTAACTCTGCCCGACTCAAGATATTCCTCTAACAGCTTTGCCCAGCGCAGCTTCTCCTGCTTTGAAATCTTCGCAAAGCCATAGCCCGGCAAATCGACCAAGTAAAAAGCATCATTTATTAAATAGTAGTTTATGTTGCGTGTTTTACCCGGGGACTGCGAAACCCTTGCGAGCTTGAAATTGTTGCACAGCGAATTCAAAAGAGAGGACTTGCCTACATTAGACCTGCCAACAACAGCTATCTCCATGCCTCTTTCCTGCGGGAACTCGCCCTTGTGCGCCGCACTCTTAACGAATACCGCTTTTTTTATCGCAAACTGTTCCATATTCCCCCTCATAATTTTTTGCATTGCTATTCTAACAGCATATATTATGATTTGCAACTATAAAGAGAAAATATGAAAAAGTATTTTTGATGAAGCATATTTTAGAAGAATTTATCCGAAGAAACAACAAAAAAAGCTGTTGAAATCGTGTCTGCCCTCAACAGCTGATTAAATACGGAACACTTTATTTTCCCTGCTTTGAATATAATGCTTATTTTTCAGAAAAAGATACCACCCGAAAAGCCTTTCGACTGTTTTTCCTCAACAATGCAGGGTGCTCTGCTTTGTCGGATACTGAACGGAGTGGTATCTGTAATCAATAACTTACTATGCGGAAAGCGGACACAAAGGCGCTTCTGCTTTTGCTCACTCATTTGGTGTTATCACAAAGTGATTAAGCGTGAATTCAATGCTTTCAATATTCGAGAACTGCTTCTTGCTCAATTCGAGAATAATGAGCTTATTACCGTCAACTGCAGCAACGAGTGGGTAATTATACTGATTCACAGCAATTTCCAAGGTCGAACCTTTCAGCCTTACATCTTGAACATCTATTGTTTCCGAATCCGTCGCCTCATACAGATTAGCGAATACGAGTATATTGTCCTTAAAAAACGCTTCATCATAGGGCTTTGTTACATCGACTAAATTCATAATCGGAAAAATAGGTGTGCCTGAATATGTATATCCATGCCTCTCACATTCTTGAACACGCAGCCTGCATACTTCAGTATCAACGAGTGCTTGCAAGGTATCAGCATCTTCTATGACCATTATCAGCCCCGAACGGTCTGCGTTATTTTCTCTATATCTGTTGAACCAGTCCTCCGCAATCCACTCTCGCGGGGTTGTATCATGGGAAACATAAAGCTGGTACGCCTGATAATCAAAATAGTCTTTCACTTGACGCAACAGAACCAAGGAAGCGTCGCCGGTGTTCACTTTGCCTTCTTGATTTATGTCTGCGGCGGCTAATCTGCTTTCGCTAAGCTCAATTTTGCCGGTAATATGAAAAAGTATTACCATTGCATCAGCTGTGTTCACGCTTTTATCGCCATTCGCATCGCCTAATATGAGTTCGTTCTCTGCAAGAGTTGGGAAGCTGATAGCAAATAGAAGAACAGCAATAAGAATATGTGTGAGTATTGATTTTAGTTTTTTCATAATAATCCCCCCATTTTAATTTTTGCCACACCCCACATGTTGCTAAGATAATATATTGAGAGTTACAACCTGCAACGAGCGAGGTGAATTGATGTCTTTACATTGTCGGTAGTTGAAAACAAATCAAAGACACTTTTTGCACTATCGGTAGATGGGAACATTTCGACTAGTCGTTCCATTTACGAAAAGGACACTCTTACCAAGAGCTCCCTCAATAATAAACATTAATGTAATTTAATAGTCTTTTTTCTTTACTGGAATCCAGATTTCGCTTCGATACTTTGGATTTCCAGTATCTGAACTCTCATTCCATAAAATTTCAGGACCTGGGGCTGCCTCGTATCCTGAAGACGGAAACCACTCTGAGTATATCCTACCCCACACATTTTGAAGTGTTTCCGGAAATGGTCCAATCGATTCAAATACAACCCAGGTACTAGCATCAATTTCTAATACATCAAAACCTGCAGTTTCATTACTTAATGTTGCTACCCCGATGTAATGATCTAATTCACCTTTTTCTTCCATTCTTCCTTCCGAGAAGTTCGTAGATGCACTAATAATCCCTGTCGGTTCTACATTTGACAACACTTTCAGTTTTTTGATAATC
>DUPG01000034.1 GCA_012838425.1 Clostridiales bacterium
TGGTGTTTAAGTAGGCGGCTTAACACAAACAGCTTTCTCAAAGCTTTACACGACTATCTATGAAAAAAGAAAAGCAAACCGCCTATTTTTTCAAGCTTTCAGTCTATCATATCAGCAAGTATGATGTGTTGAATAATGCCGATATATAATATAGAATGTGCTGTCTTATCGCTTGTTCTTTTATAAAAAACTCAACGCCCGAATTTGCCTATTCTTTTAGAGAAACGAAGCGAGGACGAGGATAGGGGGCTGGTGTTTAAGTAGGGGTGGCACATTCACAGCTGCTTTTTCGATTAACGCATTTACTATGCAAAGCTGCTAATACTCTTGGAATTCGGACATTGATTATAAACAGTCTACACCATGCAGATTTAACCACTTATGCAAGTATGCCCTTTCTTGCAATTCAGACGGCAACGCTGTAAAAAAAGCAAATCAGCTTGTTATTCTTACAGGGTTTTGGTTTATACGGGAGAATACCTCGAAGCAAAAAGTTGATTGGGTGCTGTCTGGAGAGAGTCGGTATATAATATATAGCATATTGCACGAAGCTAATGCTATCCAATGCAGCTTTGCGAAGCTCATGCCTCCACGCATTTATAACTCACAAGTGATAATCAGCGCATTATCCTTTGGCTTTCGAGATATAAACATTCGCGCAAATCAAGCGATTAGCGTAGAGCAACTCCTTATTTCCGAGTGTTTCCTTCTGCACCGGCATTCGCAACAGGCTCAATGCATTTATTAGCAAATATCCTCCCTTCATCATAGTATATAGCAGCAATTATTATGGAGGATAATATGAACAACTGCATAACGCCGAAGCAGAATATGCTTCAAGACACGCTAAACCTATTATGGTTAGAGCATGTATATTGGACGCGCTTGGCTATTCAAGGCATAGTGTTCGGAACTCCCGACACAGACGCAACACTGCAAAGGCTTTTGCGCAATCCGGTTGATTTTGCGAACGCGCTTCGCCCATTTTTCGGAAGCAATATCGCAAACAGGTTCAAAGAGCTTTTCACCGAGCACTTGACAATAGCGGCGGAGCTCGTGAAAGCAGCAGCGGCAGGCGATACAATTCGCGCCGAAGCAGAGCGCAGAAAATGGTATCGCAACGCGAACGAAATAGCGCTTTTCCTCTCGCAAATCAATCCGTTTTGGAGCAGATCAAGGTGGCAATCTATGCTGTTTGAGCACCTAAGGCTCACCGAAAACGAAGCAGGTCAACTGATAGGAGGAAACTACCAAGCAAGCATTGCCACATTTGATAATATCCAGTCGCAAGCGCTTATGATGGCGGACTATATGTTTATGGGGTTAATAAATTGCGCGAAAAAATAGTTTGTTGAGTGTGGAGCAGTTATCCGCGCAGAGCGCGGAATGAATACAGCGGCATAGCTGTTGAATTAAGACGCCTGCGGCTAATGGAAAAAATGTTGTTAGAATGTTCTGTGGGCTCGCCGCGTAAAAGCAAAATGCAATATTATGAGAAAAGGAGTGTGGGATAGGTATGCTCCTTTCTTTATATGAAACGGAAAGGCGAAATATACTATATTATATACTTAATTTATCTTACCGAATAACCATTCTATGCAGCACTTTGTATTTCTCGCTCTGGCGCAAGCTTCACACTCCACACTACTAACTCCTCATTCAATGCAAAGCATTGTCTTCATGCGCCATGGGCGCCAACTCCACACTCCAACTCCTCACTATTAACTTGTCACTTTCATTCGCCCATAGGGCGTCTTCATTCAGGCTTTTGCCTGTCTTCATTCAATGCAAAGCATTGTCTTCATGCGCCATAGGCGCCAACTCCACACACCAAACAAAAAAGCAGGCCTTCGCCTGCTTTCCTGAATCTGCATACATCAAGCCATAACCGGCTCTGCAAACACGGCTTCTTCGTCCTCGCCATTGAATATGCGCTCGAACTGTTCGCCTGTGAGGTATTCCCTTTTAATAAGCACACTGCATGCACGCTTAATGCCATCGATATTCTCAGAAATTATCTTCTTAATGCGCTCGTATTGTGTTTCTATAATAGCCTTCACTTCGTCGTCTATGCGTGCGGCAAACGCGTCAGACAAATTCGAATGCTGTGCGAAATCCCTTCCTACGAACACTTCCGTATCTCCGCCCAGGAACAGCGGCCCTAAGTTATCGCTCATGCCGTATTCGGTTACCATTTTGCGTGCTATTTCGGTCGCGCGCTTTAAGTCCGAATGCGCACCTGTGCAAACCTCACCCAATATTATTTCCTCTGTCGCTCTGCCGCCCAACAGCATTGCGATTTCATCATACAGCTTGCTCTTTGATATATGCGAATACTCGTTGCCGGGCGATGTCATTGTATAGCCTGCCGCCTGCCCGCGCGGAATTATCGATATTTCGCGAACGGGGTCGCAGTTTTCAAGCTTCAGCGACGCAACCGCGTGTCCTGCTTCGTGATACGCTGTTATTTCCTTATCGCGTGCGGTGATTAAGCGGCTTCGCTTCTCAGGCCCCATCATTACGCGGGTAGCCGCCTCGTTAAGCTCTGCCATCGTTATCTCATTCAAGCCCCTGCGCGTTGCTAATATAGCAGCTTCGTTGAGCATATTTTCCAAGTCTGCGCCTGTGAAGCCCGGAGTAGCCGCCGCAAGTGACGAGAAGGATACATCGCTTGCGAACCTCTTATTCTTTGCGTGAACCTTGAGTATTTCCTCCCTGCCGCGAATATCCGGAATATGAACCGTTATCCTGCGGTCGAATCTGCCCGGACGCAGCAGAGCAGGGTCCAATATATCGGGACGGTTTGTCGCCGCAATAACTATTATGCCCTCGTTCGCCTCAAAGCCGTCCATCTCGACTAACAGCTGGTTTAGCGTTTGCTCGCGCTCGTCATGTCCTCCGCCTAAGCCTGCGCCGCGCTGTCTGCCAACCGCGTCTATCTCGTCTATGAATATCAGCGCGGGAGCTGTTTTTTTAGCTGTGTTGAATAAATCGCGCACGCGCGACGCGCCAACGCCCACGAACATTTCCACAAAATCCGAGCCCGAAATAGAATAGAAGGGCACATCTGCTTCGCCTGCGACTGCTCTTGCCAACAGCGTTTTGCCTGTGCCGGGAGGGCCTACAAGCAGCACGCCCTTAGGAATTCTTGCGCCCATTGATGTAAACCTTTCGGGACGCTTCATAAAGTCAACTATTTCTTTGAGCTCGTCCTTCTCCTCGTCAGCTCCTGCGACATCAGCAAACTTGGTCTTGTTTCCGCTTTGAATCTTCGCACGGCTGCGTGAAAAGTTTATTACATTTCCGCTTCCGCCGGTTTGCGCGCGCATAAATATGAACATGAAAATAAGCGCTATGCCGATTATGAGAATGTACGGAAGCATCAATATAAATATCGATTCAGGCTCTTTTGGAACATATACATAAGTGAACGAATACCGGTCGGAAGGTATATGTGCCGTTCCGTCGCCGAATATTGCGTTCATATCGTCTGTAAACGTCTGTAAAGAAGGTACTATCGTATAATGGTCGGGCTTTTTCTCATTATACTTGCCCTCCTCGTCAACGCTGTCCTTGTACCAGTAATTTATTAAGTTCTTGCCGTCATGAAATACGACTCTTCCAACTTTATCTTCCTTTACTTCTTGTATGAATTCTTGGTATTCCTTTTCCTTTTTCTCGCCGCCAAAGTTTGCAAAGCCGTCTATGCTCTCTAATACAATGAATATTGCTAATGCTATGGCGAGATATAGGAGTATTACCTTATATTTCTTCAAATCTATCCTCCGAAAGCGTAAAATTATCGGATCATATGGAAAGAATATACTATCACCACTTGCGTATGGTAACCCACCTTACAATCCAACTAAATAATATTAGCACAAAATAGGCTAAAAGACAATGGGGAAACCATGCAGAATAAAGGATATGTAAGCATGACACAAAGCATATGAGCTTCAAGCTGTTGACTTCCCGTACAGCTTTTTGCTCAATAAAACCATGAATAGCAGCTTCGCAATAACAAACAGCGGGCTTAAGCCCGCCTTGCATATAAAGCAGTACGGGGTATGCGCTACCTACTTAACCGCATACCTTTCACTCTCAGGGTCATACACGCATGCCTTGCCCGGGGCCAAGTATTCTTCGGGAACTGGGTGTTCAAACTCGCCGCCCGATATGCTATATATTGACGAACTCTCATCGCAAGCAATTTCTTCTCTTCCTGAAAACTTTCCGCCGGTTATGCTTTCGATTCTGCTTCCCTCTTTTAATACCAGCACTTCCTTTCTGAAGTCTGTTTCATCATCTCCGGTTGAGTAAAAACCGCCTCCGCTTATTTCTTTAATGATAGCGTTCCTGCCTGTATTCTCTAAAACAATTCCGCCATGCGATTGTATAATCCCGCTTGAAACAGACCTTATCAAACCATGGTTTTGAATTGCGACCTTATCCCCTTTTATCAATGAACCCGAAATAGACTCAATTACGCCATAATTGATAATAGCAATATTTTCACAAACATAGTATTGCCCATTTATGCTCATTCGCCCGTTCTCGTCATTTCTCACGACAGCCGCTCCATAAGCATTAAAGCTATCTCCTATAAGTAACTCTGCATAACCGTCAATATTATAAACCACATAGCTTGAATCGCTTATCATATCCAAATATAAACTCATATTATTACCTATCTGCACATATCCGTCATTTTTGTTTGCCAGCAGATGACCGCACGTTTCGGTTTCAACAGGCCCTTCATAAACACCCTGACCTTCAGCTACTATGCGCATAAAGCCGTAATCAAGCTCCGGGTTGCCCGAACAATAAATATAAAAATCTCCGCCGTTGTTTTCAACAAAAGCGGGGATACCGTGTTCGTCTGATGTGAAATTATAATTCAGCTCTTTTTTACTAAAGTCTATTCTCACTATTTTATCCTCGGGAACTACTATGGGGAATAGCGAAGCGTTATCCCTTTCATCTGCATTCGCCATAAGGCGTAACAAAAGCGCGTTGTCCGCATTGTCCTCGATATGCGCTTTCAACTCCGCCATGCTGCCCGAAAACTCTATAAACTCGTCAACTATTATCCTGCAGCTTGCCGTATTATCACCGCAACGCGCAATAATCTCCGTTTCTCCTACTGCGACAGGGGTAACTACACCGTCATTCACGGTCGCTACACCGGGGTTCGTGCTCTCCCAGGTTACGTCAACGACCTGCTCTTGCGGAAACGTAGTCGCCACAAGCGTATATGTTTCGTCTAATCCTATCGCGTATCTTTCTTTGCTTAGCGTTATGAGCTGTGAACTTGATTTTAGCCTATACCCCTCATACAAAAGCACGTTGTCTGATGAATCCGGCAACGGCAACGCAACGAATATTGAATTCTCGCTTGACGCAACAAGCACGTTAACCTCGTACAGCAAATCGGCTGCTTCATCAAGGCTTTCCGCTTCTATGGGGTTGTATTCGGAGGCTTTTAGCTCGCCCTCGCTTGCTTCGCATGAAAAAGCATAAAACTTTTTCGCTTTCTCTGCGATTATGCACACATCTTGCCTTGATTTCTGGTCGCTTTCGCAATACGCTACATAATTTGTTAACGTATTTTTCGCATCTGCAAGGGCAGACTTAGCGTTTGCGCTGTCAATTATATTTGACATTAAGGGAATCAGAATAGCCGCCAATATGCCTATTACCGCAATAACGATTATAAGCTCAACTATCGAGAATGCTTTTTTCATGGTGCTCTCCTTATGTGCTTTTTGGGGGGATTTCCTTCAATTCATCGCTATTTATGATAAATTTCGAAAGAACAGCTCTATCAGCGTTAACAGCTTCATTCGGGCGCAGCCCGTATTTATGCGCCAAACACGCCAACTCCACACCGATAAAAATCTATTACAAATTATACCGCACAAAGTCAGCCATGATTTAGTAATCTGCACCTTTTCGCTTACAAAGCCTTTCTCTTTTTCTCCGCGTCTTTTCGCTAATATATTTTTATGAAGCAAATATATGTGTTATAATGCTTTATTGGAAATACGAGTGATTCAGGAGGAACATATGGCAGTTATTGATGTAATCAAGGCGCGGGCGAAAGCAAATAAGAAGCATGTGCTTTTACCCGAGGGCAGCGAACCGCGCACACTCAAGGCAAGCGAGATTATAGTTCGCGAGGGTATAGCGGATATTACGCTTTTAGGCAACGAGCAGGAGATTCGCGAAAAGGCGAAGGAATTAGGCGTAAATCTAAACGGTATCAGTATAATTGACCCCGAAACACACAAAAGTCTGAAAGAATATTCCGAGCAATTTTATGAAATGCGCAAAGCAAAGGGTCTCAGCTTAGAGGAAGCTCATAAGCAGATGAAGAACCCTTTATTTTTTGCCTGCATGCACATTAAGAACGGCTTAGCCGACGGTATGGTGGCAGGCGCTATAAACACCACAGGCAACACGCTGCGCCCGGGGCTTCAGATAATAAAAACAACTAAGAATGCAAATACTGTTTCGGGCTGCTTTATAATGGAGGTTCCGAATTGCGAGTACGGCGAAAACGGAGTATTCCTGTTCGCGGATTGCGCAATAACTCCCGACCCGACGGCAGAGCAGTTAGCGGACATTGCCATAGCTTCGGCGCAGACCGCAAAGAGCCTTTTAGGTATGGAAGCGCGTATAGCCATGCTTTCATTCTCGACTAAGGGAAGCGCAAAGCACGATAACGTCGATAAGGTAGTTCAGGCGACGGAGCTTGTAAAGCAGCGCGCGCCAGAGCTTATGGTTGACGGCGAATTGCAGGCCGACGCCGCGCTTGTGGAATCGGTAGGTCAGCTGAAATCTCCCGGAAGTCCCGTGGCGGGCAAGGCGAACATACTTGTTTTCCCCGATTTGCAGGCGGGCAACATAGGCTATAAATTAGTGCAAAGACTGGCTAAGGCGGAGGCTATCGGTCCTATATGCCAGGGCTTCGCAAAGCCTATAAACGATTTATCACGCGGCTGCAGCGTTGAGGATATAGTATCGGTTGTAGCGATAACCGCATTGCAGGCACAATAAAAACGGAGGAAATATAATGAAAGTATTAGTCATCAACTCGGGAAGCTCGTCTTTGAAGTATCAGTTCATAGACATTGAAAAGAACGAAGCAGTAGCTAAGGGCATTTGCGAAAGAATAGGCATGCAGGGCTCAAAAATCACCTATGCGCCTATCGGAAAAGACAAAATAGTAAAGGAAGCCCCCATACCCAACCACACCGCCGGCATAAGGCTTGTGCTTGACGCGTTGGAGGACAAGGAGTTCGGCGTTATAAAGTCGCTTAAAGAGATTGACGCGGTAGGCCACAGGGTAGTTCATGGAGGCGAAAAGTTTGCGTCAAGCGTTCTTATTACCGACGAAGTTATAGATGTAATAGAAAGCCTTACCGATTTAGCGCCCCTGCACAATCCCGCTAACCTCACAGGTATTCGCGCATTTAAGGAGCTGATGCCCGATGTTCCCATGGTAGGCGTTTTCGATACTGCGTTCCACCAGACAATGCCCAAGGAAGCATACCTCTACGCACTGCCCTATTCGGCATACACCGATTTAATGATAAGAAGATACGGCTTCCACGGCACCTCGCACTATTATGTTTCAAGAAGAGCAGCGGAGCTGTTGGGCAAGCCTATTGAGCAGACAAAAATAGTTACCTGCCACTTGGGCAACGGCTCGTCAATAGCCGCTGTTGACGGTGGAAAGTCAATAGATACGTCTATGGGCTTCACTCCCTTAGAGGGCGTGCCTATGGGAACGCGCTGCGGCGATATTGACCCCGCGATAGTTACATATTTAATGGAAAAGCTGAATCTTGATGTAGCCGGAGTTACCGAGTACATGAACAAGAAGAGCGGCGTATTCGGCATTTCGGGCATTTCGTCGGATTTCAGGGATTTGGCGGACGCTGAGCATACAGACGAAAGAGCCGCATTAGCCCTCAAGGTGTTCGCCTACAAGGTTAAGAAGTACATAGGCGCGTACGCTTGCGCAATGGGCGGACTTGACGCGATAGTTTTCACGGCGGGCGTAGGCGAAAACGACCGCAGAGTGCGCGAACTGGTGCTTGAAGGCTTGGAGTTCTTAAATGTTGAGGCCGACTTTGAGCTTAATATGACCTGCCCCCGCGGCGCGACCGTTGACCTTGCAAAACCCTCAAGCAAGGTGCGCGTATTCGTAATACCCACAGACGAGGAAATGGTAATAGCTAAGGATACGGCAAGGATAGTTAAGGAAATGCAGAACGCAAAGTAATTGCAAAATAAAAATGAAAGCGGGGAAACCCGCTTTTTTAGTCAGGACTTACCACACGGGGCGTTACCCGTATGGCAAGCTGCTTTTCTATTCTATGGGGCGCTGCCCCACCCCGCTGCTTTTCTTGAAAGAAAAGAAGCAAAAGATCAAACCTTTTCACAGCATTGCGAAGCAACATTTAGCTATTTGCGTCAGCAAATAATTTAGCTTTTCGCGCAAGCGAACCAAACCCTGCAATAATCTATCCTTCTGTATTTTGCATTCTGCATTCCACGCTTTGAGCGGGAAACTCCACACTAAAAAGCGGACGTGCAATGCGCGCCCCTGCTCATTATTCGCCATCGTCGCTGGATTCATTCACGCGCAGCGTGTCTTCATTCGCTCCAAAGGAGCGTCTTCATTCAATGCGTAAGCATTGTCTTCATTCACGCAAAGCGTGTCTTCATTCGCCGCAGGCGTCTTCATTCGCGCGTCAGCGTGTCTTCATTCGCCGCAGGGCATCTTCATTCGGCAACCTGTTGCCGTCTTCATTTCCATTTGACAAACCTCCCAAAAAATAATATTCTTTTCTATTAGTGATATCTCATGGAGGGCGCATGAAGAAGATAATTTTGAGTGGAATACAGCCTTCGGGCGCATTGACAATAGGCAATTATGTAGGCGCTGTACGCAACTGGGCAAAGCTGCAAACCGATGAAACCTACTGCTTTTACTGCGTAGCCGATATGCACGCAATAACGGTAAGGCAGGACCCGAATGAGTTAAGAAAACGCTCATTCGAAACCGCGGCGCTTTTATTGGCCGCCGGCATTGACCCTGATAAATCCACGCTTTTCATACAATCGCAGGTACCGCAGCACGCTCAGCTATCTTGGGTGCTGTGCTGCAACTCATACATGGGCGAATTATCCAGAATGACTCAGTTCAAGGACAAGAGCGCAACAAAAAATGAGGAAAACATAAACGCTGGGCTGTTCACATATCCCGTTTTGATGGCGGCGGATATTCTCTTGTATAATGCAGACTATGTGCCTGTGGGGGTTGACCAGAAGCAGCACTTAGAGCTGTGCAGGGATATAGCAATTCGCTTCAACAACGCGTACGGTGAAGTTTTCAAGGTGCCTGAGCCTATGATTGCGCGTGTGGGAGCTAAAATTATGAGCCTGCAAAGCCCCGACAAGAAGATGTCGAAGTCAGACCCCAACCCCAACGGCTTCGTAGCCATAATGGACGAACCCGATGTAATAATGAAGAAATTCAAGCGCGCCGTAACTGATTCGGAAAGCGTAATAGAGTACAGGGAGGACAAATTAGGCGTATCAAACCTGCTTACGATATACGCGACTATAACCGGCAAGAGCATAGAAGAATCAGTCGCAGAATTTCAGGGTATGGGCTACGGTCAATTAAAGATAAAGGTCGCCGAAGCGGTTATAGAGGAGCTAACCCCCATACAAACCGCTTTCAAGCAATACTTGGCTAACCCCGATTATATAAGCGAAGTGCTGGAAAAAGGCAGAAAGCAGGCAAGCGAAGCCGCGCAAAAGATATTAGACAAGGTATTTGAGAAAATAGGATTTTAAGCGAAACAAAAATAGGAGATAAAATAATGGAAAAGCCGACAATGGAAAAAATCGTAGCGCTGTGCAAGAATCGCGGATTCATATTCGCGGGCTCAGAGATTTACGGAGGACTTGCGAACACTTGGGACTATGGTCCTTTAGGCGTTGAGTTCAAAAACAATGTAAAAAAAGCATGGTGGCAGAAATTTGTTCAGGAAAGCCCCTACAATGTGGGTATGGATACGGCGATACTCATGAACCCGCAAACGTGGGTGGCGTCGGGCCACGTGGGCAATTTCAACGATCCTTTAATGGACTGCAAGGCATGCAAGGCAAGGTTCAGAGCAGATGAGCTCATAGAAGATTTCGCAAAAGAAAAGGGCTTGGAGCTTCACCCGGACGGTTGGACGCATGAGCAGATGCAGGCATATATAGCCGATAACAAAATCCCCTGTCCCGAATGCGGCAAGCACGATTTCACGAGCATTCGCAAATTCAATATGATGTTCAAAACATTCCAGGGCGTTACCGAGGATTCGGCAAGCGAAATTTATCTTCGCCCCGAAACAGCGCAGGGTATTTTCGTGAATTTCAAGAATGTGGCGCGCACCACACGCAAAAAGATTCCGTTCGGAATAGCGCAGGTAGGCAAATCGTTCAGAAACGAGATAACTCCCGGCAACTTCACATTCAGAACAAGGGAGTTCGAGCAGATGGAGCTTGAATTCTTCTGCGAGCCCGGCACAGAGTTAGACTGGTTCAAGTACTGGGTGGACTACTGCAAGAATTTTCTTCTGAGCTTGGGGCTGAAGGCGGATAACATTCGCTTGAGAGAGCACCAAAAGGAAGAATTAAGCCACTACTCAAACGCCACGACGGACATTGAGTACCTGTTCCCGTTCGGCTGGGGCGAGCTGTGGGGAATTGCGAGCCGAACAGACTTCGACCTGAAGCAGCACGCTGAGCATTCGGGTACTAATATGGAGTATCAGGACCCGTTCACCAACGAAAGATATATCCCCTACTGCATAGAGCCTTCATTGGGCGCAGACAGAGTTGCGCTGGCGTTTTTGTGCGACGCGTATGACGAGGAAACGCTTGAGGGCGGCGATGTCAGGAATGTTTTAAGGCTGCACCCGGCGTTAGCGCCTTTCAAGGTGGCTGTGCTTCCCTTGCAGAAGAAGCTGTCAGAGAAAGCGCAAGAGGTATATAGTATGCTGTCCAAGCGCTTCATGACCGATTACGACGAATCCGGCGCTATCGGCAGACGCTACCGCAGGCAAGACGAAATAGGCACTCCCCTTTGCGTAACAATAGATTTCGACACATTAGAGGACAACACAGTAACCATACGCGACAGGGATACTATGGGGCAGATCAGGCTCAGCATTGATGAGTTAGTGCCGTATATTGAAAAGAAGCTGGAGTTTTAAGACGCTTTGCGTCATGAATACAACAGCAAGCTGTTGAATGAAGCAAAAGCAGGCGAAAAGCTGCCTAATAAATACCCTGCGCAAATAAAGAGTTTTTGTTATTTCCCGGGAAATATTTTCGTTATTCGCGCAAGCGGATTGCTTCATACCCGCAAGCTGTTTAATGTTGCGCACCAGCGCAATATTTCATTACCGAAAGGAGAAAGAGATGTTTTTCGTTCCGCTATATTCGGGTTCGTCGGGTAACTGCTCGCTTGTGTGCAGCGACTCCGGCACTCGCATACTCGTTGACGCGGGACTTTCAGCAACCACAATAAAGAACGCGCTGCTAAAATGCAGGATTTCTCCCGAAAGCATATCGGCAATAGTAATAACTCACGAGCACAGCGACCATATTAAGGGCGCAGGAATTCTATCTAAGCAGCTTGATATTCCCATATACGCGAACGCGGCGGCATGGGAGAAAATGCAAGGTGTTCGCGACAGGATTCGCGATAAGAATATTCGCGTGTTCGAAACAAATAAAGACTTTTTCATATCCGATATAGGCGTATTCCCCTTTCCTATTCCGCATGATACGGCCGACCCTGTTGGCTTTTCATTCTTCGCTGACGGAAGGAAGCTGTCCGTCGCAACAGATATTGGGCATACTACGCAGGAAATTGAGGACATATTGGCAGGAAGCGATATGCTGCTCATTGAATCCAACCACGATGAGCATATGGTGCAGACGGGGCGCTACCCCGTATATCTTCAAAAGCGAATATTAGGCAATAACGGTCATCTATCAAACACCGCCTGCGGCAGGCTGCTTGTAAAGCTGCATGAGGCGGGCGTAAATCGTGCGATATTAGGGCATTTGAGCCAAGAGAACAACACAGAGGAGCTTGCGCTGCAAACTGTGGCTTCAATCCTAAGAAGCGCAGATATAACTGAAACGAATATGCAGCTGCGCATAGCTCATAGGGACAGAATATGCGGAATGTTTGAGGTGTGAGGTAAATATATGAAAAAACGTGCGGGCAATCTGCTTATATTGCTATTGGCATTTCATTTAGTCGTGTCAAACATATTCTTGCTGTTCGGAAACGCAAGCCCCGTTGTAAAAGTTATACTTAACTCATTGCTCATAACGCTTGCCTGCTTCGGAGGGCTGGCACTTGCTTTCATAAAAAGAAACAGAAGGGGCGAATACGGCGAATTCCACATAAAGCGCGTTGGTTTTTTGCAGATTGTGCTGGCTTTTGCGTTCGGAGCGGCGATATTCTATGCGCTGTTGCAATTCAACACGGCCTTTCAGCTATTTTTCGAAAAAACAGGCGCAGACCTTACAAAGCAGGGCGGAACCATAATTCCCGACCTCAGCCAGCCTGTAAATCTTGTTATATCTATTATCGCGATAGCAATAATGCCTGCAATATTCGAGGAGCTGTTTTTCAGAGGTGTAATACTGTACTCATGGCGCGATATAAAGAAAAACACCGCCTTAATGCTTACCGCGTTGCTTTTCACGCTTACACATTCAACTGTGCTGTCATACCCGAGCCTGTTTATACTGGGCTATTTCTTGGCGAGCATTACATATGAAACCAAGTCTATAATACCGGCGATTATAATTCACTTTATGAACAATCTGCTGAGCCTGCTGTTCGCCGCGTTTGCAAATCTGGGTGAGGAATACATATCGAACAGCTGGGAAAACATTTTAGGTCACGCGCTGATTGCTGTATTGGCTATGGCAATATGTGCAGGCATATACCTGCTTATTCGGAAAACCGCGCGCAAGCAGCAGGCGCAAGTATTCCCCGCAGAAACTCCCTCAGACTCCCCCGAGCAGACTTTTGAGTACCTTGAGCATATAGAAGCAGACGAATTTCCGCGCACTGCTGTTGCGGCTGCGATAGGAGTTTACTCGCTGTTCGCCATATACTCATTCATATCCTTGTATTTGTAATTTTCGCCGAAGAAATATGCTATAATACTGAATAGTGGGGATTATGCACAAGGCCCCTTGGCAGGGGTGTAGGAATTGCTGCATACTGCTGTGCAATTGCTTTGTAAATAATGCGCTTGATATTCCCCTATGATTGCATTACGCCGCAGGCTTTGCAGCATATGCGAAAAAAAGCAAAAGCTGGTGTAAACATAACTTAACGAGGTAAATATGAACTTTGTCGATATTGCGAAAATCTATGTAAAGGCGGGCAACGGAGGAGACGGTGCTGTTTCCTTCCATAGAGAGAAGTACGTTCCCCGAGGCGGTCCCGACGGCGGCGACGGCGGCAGCGGCGGCAATATAATATTCGTTGCCGACGAGAATATGAGCACGCTGTTAGACTTCAAATATATGCAACATTACAGAGCCGAGAACGGCGAAAACGGTCGCGGCAACAATCAAACAGGCAGGAACGGCGCCGACCTGATAATCCGCGTGCCTGTGGGAACCATAGTAAGAGATATGGAAACATGCCTTATAGTCGCCGATATGAGCTATCCGGGCAAGGAACGCATAGTGCTGCGCGGCGGCAAGGGCGGCAAGGGAAATGCAAGATTCGCTACTCCTACGAAGCAGGCGCCGCGATACGCTCAGCCGGGGCAGAAAACACGCGAGCGCAGATTCCTTCTTGAATTGAAAACGATAGCAGATGTAGGGCTTGTCGGTCTGCCCAATGTGGGTAAATCGACCATACTTTCCGTGCTTACAAGCGCGCGCCCTAAAATTGCGAACTATCACTTCACAACGCTTTCACCGAATTTAGGCGTTGCAAAGCGCTATGACAAGAGCTTCGTATTAGCGGATATTCCCGGGCTTATAGAGGGCGCGTCGGAAGGCGCGGGCTTGGGGCATGATTTTCTGCGCCACATAGAGCGCACGCGTGTAATTGTGCATGTAGTGGATATTTCGGGCATCGAGGGCAGAGATCCCTTCGACGACTATCTGCAAATCACGAAAGAGCTTGCCTCATACAGCGAACGCCTGTCATATACGCCCGCAGTAATTGCCGCAAACAAAATGGACATTACAGGCGCAGACGAGAATTTGGAGGTTTTCAAGCAGAAGCTGCGCCAAGCCGGTATTGATAGCCCCGTGTTCGCTGTTTCGGCGGCAACTAACAAGGGCTTTGAGCCGCTGTTAGACGCGCTTGTGAATATGCTGGACAGGATTCCGAAGGCGTACGAATATCACGAGGAGCATTTGCCCGACGAGGCCCCGTATTCCGAGCCTTTGAAGGTAAAAGTCGACGATGACGGAGTTTATGTCGTGTCCGGTGGCTCAGTCGATTACATATTGGACACCACCAACCCCAACGACCCCGACTCAATGCACCGCTTCCAGCAGCTTTTAATAGCAGAAGGAATCATAGATGCGTTGAGAAAAGAGGGCGTACAAGAGGGCGATACTGTGAAAATGGGCGAGTGGGAGTTTGATTTTGTGGAGTAGGCGGGTATGAAGACAGTGCTATGCGCCCGAATGAATACGGCAACAGTTTGCCGAATGAAGACACGCGGGGCGGGGGCAGCTTCGCGAACAGCTAAATTATTCACTTCGTGAATAGCTAAATGTTGCTTTGCAACGCTGCAAATGATAGTTTGTTCTTTTGATTCTTTTCTTTCAAGAAAAGCAGAGGGCGGGGGCAGCTTCGCGAACAGCTAAATAATTCACTTCGCAAATAGCTAAATGTTGCTTTGCAACGCTGAAAAAATAGCTTTTTCTTTCGATTCTTTTCTTTCAAGAAAAGAATCGGGGTTTGGGGCAGCGCCCCATAAAATAAAAAAGCAGTCTGTTGTGCAGATTGCTTTTTCGTAATAAACGATGCTGATGTATAAACCTCAAAAGGAAACACAGCTTGTCATAAGGCAAGTGCTGTTCACATCAAATTAGCGAAAAATACTTGAAAATCGGCGCCTTAATACCTGCGTGTGTCGCGCTCGCTGCGCCAGTCCATTTCCTTAAAATATGAACATGGCGCGTTGTTATCGGGCTCTCTGTATCGACCGTCTATTCTGCAATAGAACTCAGCTCTGTCCTCATCATACTCCGCATGAACGCAATCCGCACAGCTGCAATTTACAAAAAGACTTCTGTAAAGACTGTTAGGCGTAGGCATATTACCCTCCCAAGTTGTGATAGCTAATTATAAGTCTTAAAGCTGTGCGATTGCAATGTGTTTTTAAGCGTTAAAAATTTTTAGTCATACAACCTGCGATTATGCTATTCATATTGTGCTTTAATATGTGTTTTCAAAAATACACGCTCTGCCTATCAAAAATCATCAAAGCTGTCAACGTCGTCGTCAAAATCGTCAAAATCATCTGAATCCCTGTCGAAGCTGTCGAACTCGTCATCAAAGTCATCTTCGAAGTCATCTTCGAAGTCGTCGTCGAAGTCATCTGACTCGTTCTCGAAAGCATCGTCAAATTCCGCGTCGAAATCGTCAGCGAACTCATCGCTTGGCTCGTCGTCTGAATCGTCCTCAAAGCCCAATTCTTCCGGCTCGTTTATAAGCAAATACCTGAAAAATTCCTCTTCTTCTCTCATATTATCACCTGCATTCATAATATGACTTTACCGCGATATGAAAAAGCTTATGCCCCCTCTGCTGCAAATAATACCATTATTATAGCTATCCTGCAAGCGCGTTAAGCACTGATTATAGGACTGTGCTTTTCGCCTTTACCTCAACACGCCGGCCCTTAGCTTTCCAACCGCATAAAAAACCAGGTACGCAACCAAATTCACAAGCACTATTGTGGCGCCTGTGGGAGTTTTCAGCATGAAAGACGCGACAAGCCCCGCAAAAAATGTAAACGCCGCAAGCACGCAGGAGCAAAGCATAACGCCCTTATAGGTCTTAAACACACGCATAGCTGTCAGGCAGGGGAATATTATAAGACTCGATATAAGCAAGGCGCCCATTACACGCATTCCCAGCACTACCGTTATAGCGGTTGAAATTGCGATAAGCATATTGTAAGCGCCCGTGTTGGCACCTGTCGCTGTGGTGAATTCCTCGTCGAACGTTACTGAGAAAATCCTGTTATACAGCACAACATATATCGCCCCGACTATAACGGAAAGCGCGACAGACAAGTACATATCCGGCTTGCTTACCGCTATTATGCTTCCAAACAAATAGCTGTTCAAATCCGCATTTGTGCCGCTTAAAGAAACCGCAAGCACGCCTATTGCCAAGGAAGCGGTGGATATAAGCGCTATTGCCGCGTCGCCCTTCAGCTTGGCGCTGTTGCTTAATCTTAAAAGAAAGAACGCCGCGATTATAACAACAGGAACAGCCACAGCCAACGGCGCAAAGCCTAACGCGGTTGATACGGCCAAGGCGCCGAAGCCCACATGCGAAAGCCCGTCGCCTATCATTGAATACCGTTTCAGCACCAAGCTGACCCCCACGACAGCGGCCGTTACGGATATGAAAAGCCCCGTTATAAGCGCGCGAACCATAAAGGCGTGAGAAAATATCTCCTGTATAGCGTTAATGAACATGATGCTCGCACCCCCATATACAGAGATAATTCTTGCCTATGTCGCTTTCTATGTAGTCCTCTTTAAGCCCGTAAAAGTAGCGCGTCCTGCCAAGATGCAAAATATGGCTCGCGAACTCAATAGCAGAACGGCAATCATGCGAAACCATCAGTATTGTAATGCCCATCTCGTCATTTATCCGCTTAACTAACTGATACATTTCATATGAAGCCTTGGGGTCAAGCGCGGCGGCAGGCTCGTCAAGCACTAAAAGTTTTTTTGCAGAGCACAGCGCCCTCGCAAGCAATACCCTCTGCCTCTGCCCTCCTGACAGCTCGCCGAAGCTTTTTCCGCGAATATCGTATATGTCCATAAGCTCCATAGCTTTTTTGGCTTCCTGCTTGTCTTTTTTATCGAAAAACGCCCGCTTGCCCATGGAATTCAGCCTGCCCGACAGCACAGCCTCATTCACGCTCGAAGGGAAATCGCTGCTCATTTGCGCCGACTGCGGCAAGTAGCCTATGTCCCTCTTATCCATGCCTTCAAAAGCTATGCTGCCCTTTATGGGACTTTTAAGCCCCAATATGCCCTTTATAAGCGTGCTTTTGCCGGAACCGTTTTCGCCGACCACGCACACATAGTCGCCCTTATTTATATTAAAACTCAAATCGCTGAGCACGACTACACCGTCATACGCAAAGGAAACATTTTCGCAAGCAATCATATAAGCGCCTCCTTCAAAGCCCGCAGGTTATTTTCCATTATCTGAATATAGGTAATGCCGTTTTCGAATTCCTCTTTTGATACATTATGCGCTGTGTGGAAAAGCAGCTTCTTAGCACCTGTCGCTTCAACAACCGTATCGGCTAACCTCTGATTCGAAAACTCTATATAGAACACAACGCCTATTTGCTCGCTTTTAACACAATTTATAAGCTCGGCAACAGTAGCGGCGGAAGCCTCAACCTCCGCGGCGCACCCGGGAAATGCCGCGATATAGTCCAATCCGTAATATTTCGCGAAGTACACGAAAGGAAACCTGTCCGCAAACACAAGCGGTTTTTTATTGCCCTGCGCTATAACCTCTTTGAACTCTTGGTCAAGCGCGTCTAACTGCTGAAGATAGTGCTCACAGTTTAGTTTATACGAAAGCGAATTCAGCTTATCTGATTCTGAAAGCTTGTCTGTAATCGCCTGAACCATTCTCTTGGCGTTGGCTATTGATGTCCATATATGCTCGTCCGCTTCGTGCTCATGGTCGTGCTCGTCGTGCGAATCGTCGCTTATAGCTTCGGGCTCTTCCTCCAAATCCGCAAAATCCATCAGCTTCAATGTGTTTATCTCATTATCAATGCTGTTAAGCACCTTTTCCACCCAAGCGTCAGACTCTCCGCCTATGTAGAGAATCAAATCGCAATCGGATATTTCTATTATATCCTGCGGAGTAGGCTCGAAATCGTGTGATTCCGCGCCGAATGGCAACAGCATTCTGACCTCTAAGCCCTGAACATCCTTTATAATCTGCCTTGTGAAATCATATAGCGGAAAATTAGTGGCTATTATGCTGAAAACCTCTCTATCCTCGCCCGAATTTATAAAATCGCAGCCAATAACGCCTAATACACAAGCTATAATAAGCATAAAAGCGATGATTCGTTTCATTTTTTCGTCTCCTGTTCGTGCATACATTCGTTGCATTTGCCGTAAAGCATAGCGTTATTGTCCTGCGGGTCAAACTCGTAATGCTCTAATATCTCTTTCTTCAACAGCTTCGAACGCGAATTCGACAGATGAATTATTTTGCCGCAGGTAACGCATTTTAAGTGCAAATGCCCATAGCAGTCAACGCACGCGGAAAGCTGGTACACAAAACCGTTCTTGCGTAAAATTTTACTTACCAAGCCTGCGCTCACAAGCCCGTTCATAAGCCTGTACGCTGTGCTCTTGCCAATGCTGCAGCCCTCGGCAATATCTGTTATGGTCAGCGGCGTGTGCGCATTCTCGGACAAAAAATTCCACAGCGCCTTTTTCTGCTCTGTCATGTAGGTCCTTTTCATATCCCTCACCAATTTGAGAATCGTTCTCAATTTATGATAACGCTTCTGAACGGGAAAGTCAAACAGTGTGGAGTTGGCGCGCCGCAGGCTTCTTCATTCATGCACAGCGTGTATTCATTCGGTCGCAGCACGTATTCACTCCACACTCCTCACTCTGTTTGCAAACCCATTTCCAAAATAGTATAATAAACGCTTGACAACAACTAAATTGGGGGTAAAATGGGACTTCTTGATTTTCTTTTAGGCAACACAAGCGAAAGCAAGCTTAAAAAGCTGCGCCCCTTACTTAATAAGATAAACGCATTAGAGCCGGAAATTTCGGCTTTAACCGATAAAGAGTTAAGGAACAAGACGCAGGAGTTCAAGGAACGGCTAAGCCGTGGCGAAACATTAGACGACATATTGGTAGAGGCATTCGCCACAGTGAGAGAGGCCGCAAAGCGCACAGTGGGCATGCGCCCATTCGATGTGCAGCTGTTGGGCGGCATGGTGCTTCATCAGGGCAGAATAGCCGAGATGAGAACGGGCGAGGGCAAGACGCTTGTAGCTGTTATGCCCGCGTATCTTAACGCGCTTACGGGCAAGGGCGTATTCATAGTTACCGCAAACGATTACTTAGCAAAGCGCGATGCTCAATGGATGGGCAAGATATACAAGTTCTTAGGGCTTACCGTAGGAACAATAGTGGCAGACCCTCTGAACGCCAACACAATTCAGGCGCGAATTCAGAAGCAGCAGGCATATAATTGCGATGTTATATACGCCTCACACTCAGAGGTAGGCTTCGACTACCTGCGCGACAATATGGCGATTATTAAAGAGCAGTTGGTTCAGCGCGAATTCTATTACGCCATAGTTGACGAGGTTGACTCAATTTTAATCGACGAGGCGAAAACTCCTCTCATAATTTCGGGTCCTTCCGGCGGCGATACCCGTATGTACGATATGGCGGAGCAGTTCGTATCGCGCCTTGAATACGGCGGCGACTTACAGGAGTTTTTGAAAAAGGAATCCGCAGCGTCGGGCATAAAGGGCTTAGCCTCGGGCGAGGCGCTTCCCGAGGAGCAGGGCGACTACATGGTGGATTACAAGGGCAGAACAGTCGTTTTAACTCAAAGGGGCATTCACAAGGCGGAGCAGTTTTTCGGCATAGAGAACCTCTCCGACGCCGATATGAACGAAACCAACAACTACATATTGCAGGCTTTGAAGGCGCACGCACTTTTCGAGCGCGACAGGGATTATGTAGTGCAGGACGGTCAGGTAATAATTGTTGACGAGTTCACAGGCAGACTTATGCACGGCAGAAGGTATTCCGACGGTCTGCACCAAGCCATAGAGGCTAAGGAAAAGGCATTGGGCTCAGGCGTAGAGGTAAGAAGCGACAATCAGACATTGGCGAGCATAACATATCAGAACCTGTTTAGGCTTTTCCCGAAATTAGCGGGTATGACGGGTACCGCAAAGACCGAGGAGGAGGAGTTTCAGGACATTTACGGCTTAGATGTCGTGGAGATTCCCACAAACAAGCCCTGTATCCGTACAGACCTTAACGACTTTTTCTTTAAGACAACAGACGATAAATTCAAGGCGATTATAAAAGATGTAGCAGAAATCCACAAAACAGGTCAGCCCATACTCATAGGTACTACTACCGTTTCCATGAGTGAAAAGCTGTCTAAGCTGCTTGGGCGCAACGGCATAAAGCACGAGGTATTGAACGCCAAGAACCATGCCAGAGAGGCGCAGATAATAGCGCAGGCAGGCAAGTTGGGCTCCGTTACCATAGCTACGAACATGGCAGGACGCGGAACAGACATTCTGTTGGGCGGCAACCCCGACTTCTTGGCGCGCAGGGATTTACTTAACATGGGCTTGACTGAGGAATTGGTAGAGGAAGCCACATCACATTCCGAAACCAATGACGACATAGTGCTTGAAGCGCGCGAAATGTATAAAAAGGCGTTTGACAAGCACAAGGTTGATTGCGACAAGGAGCATGACGAGGTAGTAAAGGTAGGCGGCTTGTGCATAATAGGTACGGAGAGACACGAGGCGCGCAGAATAGACAATCAGCTGAGGGGC
Source organism: Clostridiales bacterium (assembly GCA_012838425.1). Taxonomy (GTDB): domain Bacteria; phylum Bacillota; class Clostridia; order Christensenellales; family CAG-138; genus DUPG01. Next base: position 20,910 of record DUPG01000034.1, read on the forward strand.
CGCGCAGGCAGGCAGGGCGACCCCGGCATTACACGCTTCTACATATCAGCGGAAGACGATATGATAAAGCGCTTCGGTGCGGATAAGCTGACAAATATGTTAGCCATAACCGCGACTGAATCCGACGGTACGCCTATAGACAACAGGCTTATAAGCAAGACGGTCGAGATAATACAAAAGCGCGTAGAATCTAATAACTATTCCATAAGAAAGTACCTGCTCGAATACGATGATGTAATGAACAAAATGCGCGAAATCATTTACGCCCAGCGCAGAAAGGTGCTTATGGAGGAGGACGTGCACGATTCCATAATGGATATGGTGCATGAGATGATAGGCATAGTGCTTGAAACCTACGCAAGCCCCCACGCCAAAAAGGAGGAATGGGATTTGGCAGGCTTGTCGACTTCATTCTCAGAAATATTCAATTTCAAGCTGCAGGGTATCAGGCAGGCGACCTCGCATAAAGAGCTTTTGGAAATGGTTACGGAGCAGGTGTTACGCAGGTATAATGAAATAGAACAGGAGCTTGACGAATACACGCAGTCGCATGAGGGCGTATACCGCTCATTAAGGCTGGAGGAGCGCATAATACTGCTGCGCTCGGTTGACAGGCATTGGGCAATGCACATAGACGCTATGGACAGTCTGCGCGACGGCATAGGGCTGAGGGCGTACGGGCAAAGCAATCCGCTGGTGGCGTACAGAACAGAGGGCTTCGCCATGTTCGACGAAATGGTAGCGAATATACGCGAATCGGTTGTGCGCTCTATATTCCGCGTAACCACAAAGCGTCAAGCTAACTACAATGCCCCCAAGCGCACGCTATCCAAAAAAGAGCGCGAGGAATATCAAAAGAAGCTATACGAAAAGGGCAAGAAGCCCGCTACCTACTACACAAAGCAAAAGATAGGCAGAAATGACCCCTGCCCGTGCGGAAGCGGCAAGAAATACAAATACTGCTGCGGCGCAAACTAATATTCAGGTAAAAAGAGAAAAATCGAGAGAGGGAGCTATGGTAATACTTGACGAACGCAAAATAAAGCTGCAGGAAACGCAAAAGACGCTTAAAGAAGCCGGCGTTTCGCTTAACTTGGAGGGCTTGAAGAAGGAAAAGGCGGATTTAGAGGCAGAAATGTCGAAGGACGGCTTTTGGGACGATGTTGACAACGCGAACAAGGTTAACGCGCGCATAAAGTCCATAGACAATAAGCTGAGCAAGTACAGCAGGCTGTATTCTCAAAGCGAGGATATAGAAACGCTCATTGACTTAGCCGAAGAAACAAATGACGAGAGCTTGGTAGAGGAAATAGACAGGGAATTAGCCGTTCTTTCAAAAAAGGTTGACGAATTGAAGATAGAAACGCTGTTAAAGGGCGAATACGACTCGTCAAACGCGGTGTTAAGCCTGCACGCGGGCGCGGGCGGCACGGAAGCGCAGGATTGGGTTTCAATGCTGTACAGAATGTATACGCGCTATTGCGAGGAGCATGATTTCACAGTAAAGGTGCTTGATTTATTAGACGGCGACGAAGCAGGCATAAAAAGCGTTACATTCGAGGTTATAGGCGAAAACGCATACGGCTACTTAAAGGCAGAAAAGGGCGTGCACAGGCTGGTGCGCATATCGCCGTTTGACGCTTCGGGGCGCAGGCATACCTCATTTGCGTCTTTAGATGTGGCGCCTATATTCGATGACGATGCAAAGGATATAAAAATTGACCCCGACGAAATAAGGGTAGATACATACCGCTCAAGCGGCGCAGGCGGTCAGCATGTCAATAAAACCTCCTCCGCCATACGCATAACCCACCTGCCCACAGGCATAGTTGTACAGTGTCAAAGCGAGCGCAGTCAGATTCAGAACAGAGAAACGGCTATGCGCATGCTGAAGGGTAAGCTGTTAGAATTGGAAGAACGCAAGCGCATGGAGCAGATGCAAGCAATAAAAGGGGAGATGAAGCGCATAGAATGGGGCAGTCAGATTCGCTCGTACGTATTCCAGCCCTACACGCTTGTTAAGGACCATAGAACAGGCGTCGAGAACGGCAACATACAAGCGGTTATGGACGGCGACTTAGACGAGTTCATAAATGCGTTCTTAGCTCAATCGTGATAGAAAAGCTGCCGAAAGACTATCTTAATAATATGCGGGCGCTGTTAGGCGAGGAGTACGAGGCGTTTTTGCAATCGTATTCCCAGCCTGCATTAAGAGGCTTGCGCATAAACACTAAAAGGACAAGTGTTGAGAGGTTTTTAACCCTGTCAAAGTGGAAGCTGTCCCCCACCAACACAATAGACAACGGCTTTATAATAGAAGAAAGAGTTAGAAAAATAGGCTACCACCCATACCATATAGGCGGGGCTTTTTATATGCAGGAGCCCTCCGCAATGAGCGTAATAGCGGAGGTTGAGCGCCTAAACATATTGAACAGACCCTTAAAGGTGCTTGACCTATGCGCAGCCCCGGGCGGAAAAAGCACAGGCGTAGGCGAAAAGCTAAGCTCTGACAGCGTAATAGTAGCAAATGAGTTGGTAAGAAGCAGAGCTAATGAGCTTATAAGCAATATTGAAAGGCTTGGCATAACCAACAGCGTTGTAACAAACCTTTATCCGAAGGCGGTTGCGGAGTACTTTCCAAGCTACTTTGATTTGGTGCTTGTTGACGCGCCATGCTCGGGCGAGGGTATGTTCCGCAAAAATCCCGAGGTTATATACGAGTGGAGTACAGAGCGCGTAAGGTCAAGCGCGGAAATACAAAGAGAGATTCTCAGCCACGCGAAAAGCTGCGTAAAGCCGGGCGGCTACCTTATATACTCCACCTGCACATTCAACACGATTGAAAACGAAGGCACGATAGACTGTTTTCTTAATATCAACAGCGATTTTGAGCTTATTTCCCAAAGGAGAATCTTTCCGCATACGCACAGGGGCGAGGGGCATTTCGTTTGCGCTATGAGAAAATCAGAGGAAGCGGAGTATCACCCGCCCCGCAAGCCGAAAGCAATAAACCAATACCGAAAAGTAAAGGACAGCGCGTTCTATGAGCTTATGAGCGAAATATTTACGGATTTCGATTCAGAAGCGTATATTTTAGGCGATAACTACTATATGGCAAGTCCCGGGTTAATAGAAACAGCAAGCATAGTGCCTAACATTTATTCAGGCGTATTGGCAGGCATACAGAAGAAAAACCGCATTGAGCCTACACACACGCTTTTTATGGCGGCGCATGGGTATAAGTATAGAAATCAGCTTGATTTTTCGCCCGATTCGGAGGAGCTGCGAAGCTATTTATCAGGCAATACGCTTGCGGCGGCAGACGAGGGCAGGTATTATTTAATCAGCTGCGACGGATTCCCGTTGGGCTATGCAAAACAGTCCGACGGATTACTTAAAAACAAGCTGCCCAAGGGTTTAAGGGTATATTTAAGAGAAGAAAAAGACGAGAAAAACGAGAAAAGCGAAACGGAAGAATGAAAAAGCAGGACATACAAAGGGTGCTTGAATTATTGGGTGAAGCGTATCCCGACGCCGCGCCGCAGCTGGAGTATTCTAACCCGTTCGAGCTGCTTATAGCGGCTATGCTTTCCGCACAATGTACGGATATGGTAGTGAACAGGGTAACGAAAGAGCTGTTCGGGAAATTCAAAACCCCAAAGGATTATTTAACGCTTTCAGAAGAAGAATTAGCCCGGCGCATACGCGAGGTAGGGCTGTACCGCGCAAAGTCTAAGAACATAATAGCCACCTGTAAAATACTGTGCGAGAATTTCAACGGTGAGGTTCCCAACACGCGTGAGGAACTTATGACGCTGCCCGGCGTAGGCAGAAAGGTAGCTAATGTTGTGCTGTCAAACGCATTTTCCGTTCCCGCTATCGCTGTTGACACGCATGTATTCAGGGTATCCAACCGAATAGGCTTGACGAACGCAAAAAATGTGTATAAAACCGAAGAACAGCTTATGCAGAATATAGATGAGAGCCTATGGTCAATAGCGCACCACCGGCTTATATTTCATGGGCGAAGGGTATGCTCTGCCAAAAACCCGAAATGCGATATGTGTACTATAAATCAATACTGCAAATACTATAAGCATACGAGGAAAGCATGAAAAAAGCATTAGTTTTTTTATTGATAGCCGCAATCATATTATCAAGCGCCTGCGCAAATTCGGACAAAAAAAGCGTATCATTTTTCGCATATGACACGACTGTTTCGCTTACATTCTACGGCAAAAGGGTGAAAGATGCTTTTCTTAACGAATGCATTGATTATATAAAGAGCTTTGAAACCCACTTCTCAATGACAGACGAGGATAGCGAGCTATACAAGCTGAACAAGGAGCGCAGCATGGAGGTCAGCGACACTCTGCTTGAATGTATAAAATCGGCTTTAAGCTACTGCGAGCTGACGAATGGCGCTTTCGATATAACATTGGGTACGGTAAACAGGCTTTGGAATGTTACAGAAAGAAAGCTGCCGCCGACACAAGCAGAGATAGACGAAGCGCGTCAGAATACAGGACATGAGTATATCGAGATTACAGACAATAGAGTTACTATTCAAAAAGAGGGACTGAAAATCGACTTGAGCGGCTTCGCAAAGGGCTATGTGGCGGACAAGTTCAGAGAATACCTCAAAGAAAAGGGCATAGACAGCGGGGTGCTGCTTGTAATGGGCGGAGCGGTTACCTGCATAGGCAGAAAGAGCGCAACGGAAGAAAATTTCAAGGTGGGCATTGTAAACCCCTACGATAAATCGAACCTGCTTACGACTTTGGATATATCTAACTCGAATGTATCGACCTCCGGCACATCTGAAAGATATTTCGAATATGAGGGTGTGCGCTATCACCATATTATGAACCCCCACACCGGCGCACCCGTGCAGAACGATATAGAGCAGGTAACAGTTATATGCTATGACGCGGCTATGGGCGACGCGCTTTCAACCGCCTTCTTCGTAATGGGGCTTAATAAAGCCCGTGCACTCATAGAAAATGAGCTTGAAGGCGTAGGCGCAGTTTTTGCTATGAAAAACGGTGAAATCATATATGTAAATTATGTAGTTGACTGAGTGAATAGTACGCATATTTGTAACAAACTATTTCAGATAATGCTGTTCAAAAATACGCCTGCTATTCTATAATACAGCTAAACATCGACTGCATTTTTGGTGCAGATTATGTCGAAAAAGGTAATAAGTAGTCAAAAATTTGAGCAAATAGGGAATGTTCGGTGTATTTGTAGGTATTTCCCACAGTTCTTAGCCAATATGTTTCATTCATTTTATTGTTTTATTAGTTTTTCCTACCTTTACACGAAAAAGCTATAATGTTAGAATTTCCTTGTGCTAATTAACAACAATTTTATAAAAGAAATTAGCTGAAAAAAATGAAAAGGAGTAATGAAATGACAGATTTCAGAATACTTTTGGCAGATGGGAATATCTCATTTCAAACGGCGATTAGGGACTACCTTATCGCGCAGGACAAAATCGCCTGCGTCGATACGGTATCCGACGGTGCGGCGGCATTGAGCGCCATGCACAATTCGACATACGATATTCTGATAACCGAGCTCACGCTTTCCCATATTGACGGTTTCGGAATTTTAGAGCACATAGCAAGCGGGTTGATTGACAATCCTCCGGTAGTTATGGTGCTGAGCTCACTAAGAAACGAGGACATAGTGCGCCGCGCGTGCAACATGGGCGCAAAATACTACATGATTAAGCCCGCAGAACCCGAGGCGGTTTACAAACGCATGATGGACCTGACAATGAACCTTCAGAATATTAAGAATCAAATGTACTCAATACCTCCTCAACCAAAAACTCTTGATGAAAGAATCACCTCAATTTTCTTGATTATAGGCATACCTGCGCATATTAAGGGCTATCACTACCTGCGTGAAGCGGTTAGAATGGTGTATTTCCGCCCTGAATTGATAAATAGGATTACTAAGGAATTATATCCCGGCATTGCCAAGAAGTTCAATACCTCCGCGTCCAAGGTCGAGCGCGCTATACGCCACGCAATAGAAGTCGCTTGGACAAGGGGCAGAATAGAGAATATAAACCAGATATTCGGTTACAACATATACGGAAAGAACGACAAGCCCACAAATGGCGAGTTCGTGGCATTAGTAGCAGACAAGCTGATTATGGACAGTCAAAAGAATACAGAGATCGAAAATATTCGCTTGCAAGGCTGAAAATTCCGTTTTCCTCCGTCCACATATACCTCTCTTCCCTTCACCGGAAAAATCGGGAGCAAGTGCTCCCGGTTTTTTGGTCGCAGGCGCATAGAAGCATGAATACACACTATGTCCGAATGAATACGGCAACAGGTCGCCGAACGGAGAATATTCACATAAACGAATTTCCAAATCACATTTGACAATCACGCGATAATTTTCTATAATGCTTTGGACAGTTTGTCTCCGTAGCTCAGCAGGATAGAGCGTTCGCCTCCTAAGCGAAAGGTCGCGCGTTCGAATCGCGCCGGGGATGCCACAAGCCCGCAAGCTAATTGCTTTGCGGGCTTTTTATATGCAACCAATATCCCTTTTTCATTCAATCCGAAGTGGCGTCTTCATTCAGCGGTTTACCGCTGTCTTCATTCGGGCGTAAGCCCAATTTAACTGCGCTTCTTCCACTTTCATTCGCCCGCAGGGCGTCTTCATTCAGCGGTTTACCGCTGTCTTCATTTGGGCGTAAGCCCGTCTTCATTCGCTCCGAAGGTGCGTCTTCATTTGGGCGCAAGCCCAATTTAACTGTGCCTCTTCCACACCGCAGGCGAAAACAGCATTATAACCGGTATTATCTCAAGCCTGCCCAGCAGCATAGTGAAGCTGAGCACAATCTTAGACAGCGGAGAGAATGCCGCGTAGCTGCCTATGGGGCTTATCATGCCAAGCCCGGGACCGCAGTTGCTTATACAGGATAACGACGCAGTAACGCAGGTTGAAAAATCAAATCCGTCAATAAGCAGAAACAGCGTGGAAATCATCACAATAAAGAAATACATAATGAAGTACATAAGCACCGAGCGCAGCACTTCTGAGCCTACAACATGATTGTTCAGCTTTACAACATTTATAGAGCGCGAGTGAAGCATATGGCGAATCTCATTTCTTACGCCCTTTACCACCATAACCAGACGCGCTACCTTGAAGCCGCCGCCCGTAGAGCCAGCACACGCGCCAACGAACATCAAAAACAGCAATACCCCTTGTGCGAACATATGCCATTGCGTGAAGTCCGTATTTGTAACACCTGTGCTTGATATTATAGAAGCTGTCTGGAAGAAAGCCATTCGGAAGGCCTCCTCAACGCCGCTGTACTGCGACAGTATATTTATGAATATCAGTATTACGGCAGCAGCTATAATTCCCAAGAACCAGCGCAGCTCCTCATCAGAAAGCGCTTCCTTCACCTTGCCTATCAGAATAAAGAAGTATATGTTGAAGTTGCAGGCGAATATTATCATGAATGCCGCCATAACATATTGCGCGAAAGGCGAATAAAACGCAGCGCTTATTGCCCTGTTTGAGAATCCGCCCGTGCCCGCAACCGAAAACGAATGTATAAGCGCGTCGAAAAGCGACATTCCGCCGAACAGTAAAAGCACAGCCAGCAAAAGCGTTAATCCTATATAGATTAAATACAGTATCATAGCGGTTCGCTTTAATTTGGGAACGAGCTTGCCGACGGTAGGTCCGGGAACCTCTGCTTTCATCAAATACATGGGGCGTTCCTCCGACAACGAAGGCATTATTGCGAGCACGAACATCAATATTCCCATGCCACCTACCCAATGCGTGAAGCAGCGCCAGAACTGCACGCCCTGACTGAGCGCCTCAACATTCAGCATATTAGATGCGCCTGTCGTGGTGAAGCCCGATACCGTTTCGAAAAAACCGTCAATGAAATTCGTATAGCCGTAGAACATAAATGGCAATGAGCCTACTATGGACAGCACAACCCAAGTTAAAGCAACTATAACAAAGCCCTCACGCGCAAATATGGTCTTGCTTTTAGGGCGAATCAATAAAAATGAAAACGCCATAATCAGCGCAATCAGTATGGTGATTACAAAGCCCCATACGGACTCGCCGTATATCACGCATACTAAAAGGGGCAAAAGCAGCAATGCGGCTTCAGCCAGCAGTGTTCGCCCCAATATGTTGAATATCATTCTGTAATTCATAGCAGTATATCGTCAATATCGTATAGCTTTATTTCAGAGGAAACGACTATAACACTGTCGCCCGCCTCAATGGTGTCATTACCGCCGGGAATAATAACCCTGCCCTTTCTGATTATGCAGGCTATTAGCAGATTATCCTTTAGCTTCAAATTCATTAAAGGAATTCCCACGCATTTTGCGCCCGCTTTAATTCTGAATTCCGCCGCTTCGACCCTGCCGTTTGCTATCGTGTGCAGTGTTTCAACATTGCTTCCCAATGAGTTTGACATCGCGCGCACATACTGCAATATCTGCATTGCGGTTATCATCTTAGGGGAAATGAATGTTTCGACATCTGAGTTCTCAAGCATATCCAGCAGCATTGTTCTGTTAACCTTTGTGATAATCTTTTTCAAAGCGCCTCTCAGCTTCTGCTTTGCGTACATCGAAATAATAATGTTTTCTTCATCAATGCCCGTAAGCGTGATAAGCGCGTCGCAGTTCTCTATGCCTTCTTCTAATAACAGCCTGTGGTCTGTACCGTCGCCATTTATTATTGTAGCTCTGGGAAGCGCATCGCTAAGCGCATAGCATTGCGCCTTGTTGGATTCAATAATCTTTACATGCATACCCATATCTGTAAGTTGATTGCCCAGGTAATACGCTATCCTTCCGCCGCCTACTATCATAACGCTGCGTATAGTATGCTTAGCCAAAGCGCCCGTTTCTCTGAAAAACAGCTCCATATCCTTGGGCTGTGCGGCTAAATTGATTTTGTCGTTTGCCTGCAATACCGTATCGCCCTTGGGGATAAGCACCTTGCCATCACGCTCTACCGAGCATATAAGCACTCTATGCGGGAACTTTCTGTGCAGCTGGTGTACGGGCAAATTATCTAAAGGGCTGTCTGCCTTTATGCGATAGTCCGCTAATTCCACTCTGCCCTTTGCGAATAAGTCAACCGTCATAGCAGAAGGGAAGCGCAAAAGCCTTGATATTTCACTCGCAGCCGCTAATTCGGGGTTGATAGATAATGACAGCCCAAGCTCTTCCTTCAATAAGTGCATTTGCTGTGAGTATTCGGGATTTCTAACCCTCGCTATTGTGTGCTTGGCGCCCAGCTTCTTAGCTATCATGCACACAAGCATATTCACCTCGTCCATGCCCGTAACTGCTAAGAGCAAATCCGCATGGGGTACGCCTGCTTCCTTCTGAACATCTATTATGACACCGTTTCCAATTATAATATTTATGTCCATTGAATCGATAATGCCTGCTACTCTCTCGTTAACATCGATTACAACAATATCATGTCCCTCTGAAGCCAAATGGTGCGACAGCGTTTCACCTACCTTACCGCAGCCCACTATTACGATTTTCATAAATTGCTCCCAATAATTTTTTGTCAATATAGATTAGCACTGCCGCACAAAATTTGCAAGTCAAGCCAAGAAGCCAAGTATATTCCCGCATACATCAACAGCTATTACTCTTTTATTTATTGCGCTTTCCAGGTCTTTTATGCTGTATGAATCTAAAAATACTTCCTCAAACTCTCTCAGCATTACTTTGGGAATTAGCACCGCCTCATATGTGGATAAATCCTTGCCTTTCAGCGACTCTATTATATCCGAAGCGCACACAAGCCCCGAAACAGTTACCGTTTCACCAAAGAAATTATTAGTTACAGCGTGCATATCGATATTTATATTGCAGGGCTTTAAGCGCAAGAACTGCTGTGATAAGAACTCATACGCGCTTTTGCCGCAAATGCCTAAAAAATTGCGCGGCGCTTTCTGAAAGGCTAATTCCTCAATGCTTTCCGTCAGGTCATACTCAAATGTTCTTAACAGGCCCACGCCGTTTTCTATCTGCGGAAAGTCCTCGTACTCATCATATTCGGGTATATTGAGCTCTGCTGTAATATACAGCTCGTCTGCCGCAAACACAAAGCGCGTGCCTGTTTCCTTCAAGGCTTTTTTCTGAAACTCATGCACCTGTGCTATCACTTCTCTTGCTTCGTTTTTCGTATATGTTCTTAACGGATACAGCCCCTCTCTGTGCTTGGTCAGCCCGACAGGCACTACGGCGACGGACTGCGAAGCAGGGTATAGCGAATATAAGTCGCGCAGAGTCTGCAACAAATGCTCACCGTCATTTATATCAGGGCAAAGCACTATCTGGCTGTGGAACATAAGCCCTTTATCATGCAGCGCTTTCAATCTCTGCATAATGCTTTTTGCGCTCGGATTGCCCATCATATTAACCCGCAGGTCGGGGTCCGTTGTGTGAACGGATATGTATAGCGGGCTTACCCTGCGCGATAGTATCCTATCGAATTCCGAATCAGAAACATTGGTAAGCGTAATATAATTCCCCATTATGAAAGACATTCGCCAGTCGTCGTCCTTAAAATGCAGCGTGCTTCTGCTGTTTTTGGGCATTTGGTCTATAAAGCAGAATATGCACTTGTTTTTGCATGAGCGTACCTTATCCATCAAAGAATCGTAAAACTCTATTCCCAGCGGCTCATATAGGTCCTTTTCGACCTCTGCTTCTATAATCTCACCGCTTTTAGTTTCGAAACGCAAAGACAATTCTTCATTTGCGGTAAGGTGCTGATAATCTATGAGGTCATGCACCTCCTGCCCGTTTATCGACAATAAGCAGCTATCGGGAGTAATGCCTAACTCCTCAGCGATTGAGTTTTTCTCAACAGTCTTAATTCTATGCTTCATATTGCGATTATACACGAGCGCGCACTCAAATAAAAGCATACTGACGCGCAAAATATGATACACTACTGATATGCAAAGAATAGTTCACAGCTCATTTGACGAATGCTTCCGCTATCCTTTCAGCGCCGTAAGAACCGGCGATACGCTTTTACTGCGCGTATTTGCCGAAAAAGACGCAGTAACAGACAGCGTTGACGCAGTAAAGCTGAGATTATGGATAGACAATTCCGAAGCGATACTCACAGGCAAGCGTTTCTCATGCGTGTATGAGGAAATGTCGGGGTATTTGTTCAGCTTTGAAGCTGTAATGCCGCCTACCCCCATGCTTGTATGGTATTACTTCATTATAGAAACAAACGAA
>DUPG01000035.1 GCA_012838425.1 Clostridiales bacterium
ATGGCTATTGCTATGGGACAATCAAAAGATTAAGTCCGGTATGTCTTTTGCAACGAGACACATAAAGCAGATTACTCCCACAAATGGGGACTACACATTAAAGACTGTTGCTGATCCCTTTGCATATCTTTCAGGTGAAGTCAGAGAATATATGGCTGCGTATAAAACAAGTAAAATCGCTGACACTTTCTCTTTGCAATTATCAAATGCTGCCGGTCAAATAGACTGTTTGGAGTTCTGTACGAGAGGGTCTATTCTGTATTCACTTAAAAACTCAGCTTTCGTATTCCCCTCGTTACTTAATTATACACTCACCAACACCCCAACCCCCTCGCCTTCTACCCTGACTCTCAGCACATCATTTTCCGTTTTCACAGTATTTTTAGTGCCGAAAAGCTTGTATTCGCTTGCAAGCATAAAATCTCTTGCGCACTCGCCGACGCAGAGGGCTTTGGAGTTTATTTCTATTTCCTGCGCTTCGGCTGAGCGGTTTATGAGTGCTATTGCACTTTCGGTTTCGGTAAATCTTATCAGCGCAAAGCAATCGTCATTCAGCGGCACATACAGCGCGCTGCCGGCTTTCAGGCAGGTGAGCTTTGCCCTAAGGCTCGAAAAATCTTTATAAAAGCTGAATATCTCGTCGCTGTCTTGTTGCTTGTTGAATGGCCGCCTGCAAAACGGGTCTGCCATGCCCTCCATGCCTAATTCGTCGCCATAGTATATGCAGGGCACGCCCTCTTGGAAGAATTGCAGCAATACCGCCTGCTTCAAACGCTTTTTTGCAAGCGTGCGCTGTTCTTTTGAAAGCGTGTACTTCGCCTGTTCCCCGACGGATAGCGCATCTCTGTCGGGTGCATCGCCTAATGCTGTGATAATCCGCACGGTGTCGTGGCTGCCTAATATGTTGAGCGTGCTCATTCTAAAGGGCTTGGGGTAGTTTTGCTGCAACACTAACAGAATTTTCGCAAGCTCGTACGCTGTGATTCTGTGCAGCAAAAAGTCAATAACTGCGCTGCGGAAAGGATAGTTCATAACTCCGTCAAGCGATTTTCCGCTGCAATAGCTTCTTAATTTGCCGTAGGATTGCTTGTTTGAGGCGTCCTCCCATACCTCGCCTATTAAAACTGCGTCGTATGGGGAGATTTGCTCGCGCAAAAACTCTATGAAGGAGTCCGTCAGCTCGTCGGCAACATCCAAACGCCACGAAACGTTGGCTAATAAGCCCCATTTCTTTATGACTTTCCTTATGAACTCTCGATAGCTTGTGTTGTCCTCATTCACTTCGGGCAGGTTCAAGAAGCCCCACCAGCTTCTGTATCTGTCGGGAAAATCAATGAAGTCGTACCACTCGTAATATTCTGATTTTTTGCTGTTGTATGCGCCTACGGAATCATAGCGGCAATAGCGGTTGAAATATACGCTGTCGTCGCCTGTGTGAGAGAACACCCCGTCAAGCATTATGCGAATGTTTCGGCGTCGGCACTCGTCGTATAAACGCAATAGATCTGCCTCGTCGCCCAGTACGGGGTCTATTTTCATATAGTCCGCAGTGTCGTAGCGGTGATTAGAGGGCGATTCGAATATAGGATTAAGATAAATGCAGCCGACATTCAGCTTAGCCAAGTACGGCAACGCCTGCGCAATGCCCTTTAAGTCGCCGCCGTAAAAATCAATGGGCGCATAATGCTTTTTTGAAGGAAGCGGAGTGTATAGCACCTCGTCGTTCCAGTCGTCGTGAATATATACCTGCCTGCCCTTGTTGGTGTGTGCGCTTATGCGGTCAAGTCCGCCGCGCTTTGTGCCGCGCCTGAATCTGTCGGGGAATATCTGATACGCAATAGTGTCGGTAAACCACTTTTTAGGGTAAAAATCCTTATCATATACGGTTACCTGATACGATTTTGTGGGAAAGCGCACCAATTCCCCGTTTTCTTTTGATTCGCACAGGTAGTATGTGCCTTCGTTTGTTTC